>PDOZ01000022.1 GCA_002747325.1 Rhodobacterales bacterium | reverse complement strand
CTCATAGGCCGAACGCGCATGCAAGATTTCATCCCGGTCATAGTCGAAATCGGGATCGCCGATGGTGTCATAGCAAGACAGATCACCCTCAAGCAGAGAGCCCCATTCTTCGGGTAATTTCGTTGCCCCTGTTATCCGAAAAGCCATTTCATGATCCCCCGTCCGGGTTGCTTCAGTGCGGGCACTTCGTCGCCCGTGGTTTCCAATTTCTCGCGCCAATGGTGCGAAGTGATCTTGTTTTCGGCCAGATCGACCGAAGTCACGATATAGCCGGGTTTGCCTTTGCGCTGCTCAATAAAAGGCCGCACAAATGTGGCATTCAGCACTCCCTTGCGTAGCGAGATATACACATCCCGATCCCCGCGCCGGATGAGATCAACCGCCGATTGGTTGTATTCGTCCAAAAACGGAAACCCCAATTCTCCGGCCTTGCGGCGGAAGTGGCTCTCCATCACCTTGCTATGCGGCCAGCGCGCCGATCTGGCGCGTTCAATCAGCGTCCCCACATCCTTGCGGCTCAGGGGTTCGCGGTCATACGCGGCTACGGTCCAGCGGTCAAGATCGCTGTCCCCGCTCCCAAAATACGCCACGGTGATGGTGCGGCAGCGGAAATGATAGGGTGGGCTGGCGGTGCCTTTGTCCAGCTTTGATGTGGGAATGCCGCTCAGATCGGCATCGGCCCCGTGCATGGTCCAGGCGGCCTTTGCAGCGGGTTCGTTGCGTTTGCCCGCAGCTTCCAGATAAGCGTCTGCCTGCGCACGCATTTTGCTGACTTCAATGATCCGCCCATGCATATGGCGGCAAATGCGCGTGGTGCGATCATCCAGATGCGCGCGCACCTGAACATGGGTGATCCCGGCGCGTTCATAGCCGGTAACGCGGCCAATCTCGCGGGTTTTGGTGGCGGTGTGGTCGGCCAGTATCTCCCAATACACCCGGCTGCGTTCCGTCAGGCTGGCGAAATCCTCTGCAAACCTCTGGGTCAATCCCTCTCGGGTCATGCCTTCGGTGAAATAGTCTTCAAGGATCGCGGCCATCTTGTTTTGCGTTTTGATGTTCCAAGAGTTGCCGATCCAGTAAAGATTGCCGGTTTTCAGCACATCCAAGGCGTCCAGGTCCGGGCGCATAAAGCTGATCGCCACGCCTGCCGCTTGTCCGACCTCCTCAGCCCCGGTGCGAAACAGCGCATCGGTCAGGTTGATCACCGGCTCGCGCATGGCGGCGCGGATCGCGTCTTCGCCCACCGAGCCCTCCAACACCCGCAGGATTGCCGCCCCGTCCTCCTTGGTGAATGTGCCAGGGCCAAGATCACGCAGCCGGTCCAGTGCCGCCGCAATCCCCTCACGCATGGCATCGTCCCAGGCATTCGTCATTGCGGTCTGGAGCTGGCCATAGAGCGCTTCATAGGCCTTGGCATCCTTGATCACCACCGAACGCGCCAGGCGGCGGCGGATTGTGCGTAAGATGGATTGTTGGGCGGTATTCATGTCAGTTCTTTCCTTCAGCCCGCCGCATCCGGCGGATGCAGCGGTTCATGATCCGTTTGCGCTCGGCCATCAGGTCAGACAGGCCGCGCTGGCGGCGCTCGATCCGCATATGGAGCTTGGCCAGGCGGCGCAGCTCCAGATCGTTTGCAAATCGCAACCATGCGGCGCGAAGGCCAAAAGGCTCCATCGATGGCCCGCCGTTGTGGCCGATCCCGACGCGTGGTTGTGTAGCGGGCGCCGCTACACTGGACTTGCCTTCCGAACTCATTAACCCTTTGCCTTTTCAGTGTTTTTTGAAAACAAATCAGGCTCTTTGCGAGCCTTTCCTTTTTTAGCCCGCACTGCGGTGGGGTCTTTTTCTTCCCATGTTTTCCAACGATGGTCACAGATCGGGCATCGGCGATACCGCTGCACCGCGCTGCCGAAATTCAACGTGCCGTTGACCCGCCCCCGTCCGCCGCATTTAGGACATTGCATGGCTGTCGTCCTCTCGCCTCTCGCGGCGCTGGCGCACCCATTCCTCCAAGCCGAGGATCACCTTACTAGCCTGACTGCGCGACATGAAACGGGTGTTTGAAACCTTGGCGGTGCGTTCGGCAAAAGCATGTAAGCGGCTATCCTCAAGCCCGCGTTCCCAACCCATGTCGCGGGCAAGTCCGCCAATCTTGTTCCACTGAGCAGGCGTGGGCCGTTCCTCGCCGCCTGTTGTTTTTCCAATGCCGCTGCGCTTTTGGTCTGGGATAAGACCATCCTTGCGCAGCCGCTTGATCAACTCAATACGTTCCGGTGTGGTCAACTTGCCCGCGGATCTCTTGCCAGTATGCCGCTCCAGCCAGTCTTCATAAGCCTCACGCCCATCGCTTCCCTTGGACACATCCCCAAAGAGCCGTTTGGCGGCGATATGGATCATGGCCAAATCGCTATTTCGGCGGGCGTTAGGACGATTTGTCATTGGGTTCACCTTTAATGAAATTTAGCTTGCGCCGGTCTGGGGGGGGGTAAGCGGGAGTTCGAGCTGATCGAGCAACATAAATGCCTCTCGGATATGCTTCGGTAGTGTGGCGAATTCGATCTCTGGACCACAGTCCCCGGTGACAACGCGCAGGCGCTTACCAAACCACTCTGGCGAAACGTAGGGGCCTGCACCACGAGCGCGGGCGACCATCCGACGCACATGCTTTTCGCTGAGCCCGGCCACCTGAGCGATCTGGTCAGGGGAAACGTAAGAAGGGGTCATAGTATACCTCCGGTACGGTGCCGCCGCGCCAGCCTGGGGGGATGTTTGATGGCGCGGCGGCGAGCGGCGGAAAACGGGCTCCCGCCGCTATCTCGATTAAACGACGTGTTCAGCCAGGGCTTTGAGCACTTTCACATGCACGACCGTCTTGGCGGGGATAGCCACCTCTTCACCAGTGCGCGGGTTGCGGCCCTTGCGGGCGGCGCGCTCCTTGGTGGTCAGCTTGACAAGGCCGGGGATAATCACCTCGCCGCCCTCGCCAAGTTTTTTTGAGGCCACACGGGCCAGCCCGTCCAGGAGGCTTTCGGCCGCCCCGGCGGTGGTGTTGCATTCCTCGGCAAGCGCCTTGATCAGTTCGAGTTTCGTCATGGTCTTTCCTTTCAGTCCTGTGTCTGGTTGCCCGTCTCTCCGGGCTGTCACCTGTTTAACGCCTGCTCAGGTCACCGGCTCGCACCGCCGCCTCTCTTGCCCTTACGCTGCGCAGCAGTTTCTCGCGGCTTCAAGGACGGGGTCGCGACTGGTTAAGAGGCTTCCTTGAGTGCGGTCTCGAACGGCTCCACCAGGAAATCCTCGCCATCCGAACCGATGGTCACGCCCTTGATGGCGCTGGCGGTGGTGCGGTCTTCCAGCATCGCCTCCTTGTTGATGTCTTCCTTGATGCGCAGGAACTTCTTGCCCAGACGTGCCGCCTTGATCGCGTCAATCACGTCATCCTTGCCCCGGATCGTCACGCGGGCCGGTTTGAGCCGCCATGAAATCTCGCCGGTAGCAAAGCGGTGAAACTTCACCTTGCCGCCGTTGGTGAGCCGGTCGCGGTTGGCCTCGCAGAAAACGGCCAGCCCTTCTTGTTTCGCCTGCGCGGCCTCGCGGATCGGTGCGACCTTCTCGCCATATTCCTGTTGCAGCGCCGCAATCTTGTCGTTCAGCTCCGCCTCGATCCGCAGGGCATCCCGGTTAAGATCGCCAATCTCGCGGATTGCTTCGCGCGCCTCGGCATCGCTTTGCGGCACCGGCAGGTTCGCGCCTTGGGTTTTCATCTTGCGTGTCGCCATGTCTTTCTCCTTTTCAGACGTTTGAGATCACTTCAGGTTTAGGTTTGACGGGGGCAGGCGCAGGGGGCGCACCATCCTCCAGAAACAGATCGGCGAACCATGCCAGTGCCAGAACTTCGAGCTGGCTCACCGTTGACCAGCCGCCCTTCGAAGCTTTCACCTTGCTCTTGGCGCACACCGCCAGGCGGGTGAGTTCTTCAATGGTGATACGTTCAGGACCACCGCTGGCCGACAGATCATAGGTAATAAAGGACAGGCTCATGATAGGCCCCCAACGGTCTCTGGCAGGGCATAACCCGCCTCGCGCATCAGGCGGCGCACAGTGGTTACAAGGCGGCTGGCCTCAAGGCTCATCTCACCGTCACCACAATCGAAATCTGCATTGATCTCCTCATCCATCTCCAGAGTTTCCAGAAGGTGGGTAAGATCAGCATCAAGGGGCTTGAGCTTTGTTTGCATGTCCTCTGGGATCGGATAACCCGCTGCGATGGCCTGCATCTTGAGGGCATCAGCAGCCTTGTGGAGCCGATTAGCGGCAGTAAAGGGTGCGCCATCGAGGGCATAGGTTTCGGCAATCGAGACCAGCTCTTGGACGTTTTCAGGAAAGGCCATCATCAGTTTCCTCCCGCCATCCATGCGGCAGCCGTTTCGATCACCCGGTCGTCAAGCTGGTTAATGCCTTCGTTTTCCATAAGGCGGGCGCAGGCATCCGATAGCGCGACCGCGAAACGCCAGTTGCCGCCCGTTTTGCGCAGAAACGCTTTGGCGCTGGTTTTGGTGATCCGACCGAAACGCGGCGCCAGAACATAGGCGGCAAGCTCTGCGGGGTCCGTTACCGGCTGCATCACCACTTTTTTGGTGCCGACACGTTGGCGAAATTGCTCCAGAAATACCCGGATTTGTGGGTGGGTGAACTTCCTGGCCAAAAGATCGGTTCCCGCGATCACCAGCCCCGTGCCGCTAATGTCCGAGATCGAGCGCAGCATCTCCAAAGTAGGCCATTTCAGGTGATTGGCTTCGTCAACAACAATAAGCTGCCCTGGCGCTGCCGTTCGTATAAGCCTTTGAACCAGCGTGTTCGATGTGCCGATCTCATCAACGGGACGCCCAGATTTACTGAATGCGAAGGCCAGTTCCTGTAGAAGCGTCTTGCCATTCATCCCCGCCCAGGCCTCAACCCGGATCGCACCCATCTCCTGCGCCAGCCAGTTGGTGATGGCGGTTTTGCCTGTTCCCGGATCGCCGGTAATCTGGCCCAGGCGGCTATAACGCGGCGCAGCGATCACCGCTTCGCACATCTGGCGCGCCTGACCTGCCATTACCGTTTCCACAAACTCAGTCATGCTCTTCCTCCGCAAATTCAAAATGCTCCAGCGCCGCTACGGGCCCGGTTTTCCACTGCTGTGCCGTTCTGGCCGTTTTGCGCGCATTGGCTTCGGCAAGTGTCTGCTGGCGCTCCCGATCTGCCAGGTCCGACATGCGCTCCAGAATGCCCGCGTCGATAGTTGCGGCGACCGGAGCCTCCGGTGCGTCGGGGAAATGTTCGAGATGGCGCTCGGTATCGTCGGTGAGGCTGAGCAGCGCGACATGCCGTTCGGCCTGTGCAACCTTACGGCGCAGAACCTTACCCCTCCGGCTCAGTTCAGTCGCACCCGCCGGATCGAGAAGACCGTATTTCTTCTCGGGCGTTGCCATGCCGAGGAATGTCTCCCCATCAAAGCAGAAAGCGAATTCAGGACGATACGCAGGAACGCGCACGGTGATCTGACGATCAAAGCCTAATAGTTCGTCGCAATAGAAGGTGATGGTTTCCAGGCGCGGAGGCTTGTAGGTAAACCGCCCGCGATCCGGCACCCGTTCGATGGTCTCGGAGAAGGCCAGCGGAAGCACATTCGGATTGGAAAGAACCGTCTTGCCCCAGCCATTCTTAATGTGACCGCGCAACGCCTCGTTCGGGCTCTTACCCTTCAAGCGCCCATATTGAGGCCGCTTGTTGTAGTGCTCAATCGCCTTGCCAGCCTTGGCCAGAAACGCGCGTTCATCGCCGGGGAAGGCAATCGGGTCTTTGCCCTTGGCATGGGTCTTCTTGTTCATCCGGTCGCCCGAGGTCCAGCCGGGGATCGTGGCAAACAGCACTTGCTCGATATTACCAAATGCGCCTTCGATGCCCGGCTTGCCCTTCGCGTTGTAAGGCAGCGAGCGGATCACCGCCTCTTTGGTCTCCGTCAAACGCTCACGCACGGGCGCACTGCATTCCAGATCACCCACCGAGAAATGCCCAACCGACAGCTTGGAAAGCTCGGTAAACCCGGCAATCATCGCATCCCAGCTGTATTCGCCGCCATTGTCGAGATAGAGCAGCTTGGGCAGACCCCACTCGGCCACCATCGCCTCAAACGCCATCGCCACATATTCACGGCGCACTCCTTCGCGCTGTTCACACATGATAAAGGTCATGTGGATTTCATTGGTGGCCACGTCGAGCCACGCAATCGCTTTCGGATAGACCTTGGTCCCATCCGGGCGCAGGCACATGATATCGACCGGGTGAACATCCCCCACCACGATTTCACGGGGCAGATACTCATCATAGGTGCGCACAAGGCTCGGCGCGTATTTGTCCTGCCAGGTCGCATTGTCCTTGCGCTTGATCGCGCCAATCCGCAGATCGCGAAACTCCTCAACCCGCCCGCGTGTCACCGCACAAATGCCGAATTGCGTCTGCGCCGTCGCCCGATCTCCCAGCTGTCCAAGCGGTAACTGATCAAAGGCAACCACCCGTAAATCGCGGCTCATCTCGATCAGCCGAGTGGTGGCGCGCTCGCGGATCACCCGCCAGCCCCGATCCCCCGAGGCCCAGAGCGAACCGATATAGATCTCCATCTCGCCCCAAAGCGCCTCCGCCTGACCGGGCTTGAGATGCGGATGAAAGAACCGATCCCAGCCCCGCGTCACCACGGTCTTGCGCTGCCCCTTGTCCTCGCGGGTCTTGGGCATCAGCCCGGCCACCCCCGCATTGCCATCCTCAAACGCCCGCACCCAATTCTCCAGCGTGCGGCGCGTGGCGGTTTTGGTCTTGCCATTCGGGAACAAACGCGGCGTCGAGGCGGCTTTCTCCAACTCCGCCCGGCGCTGGCGCGACTGCTTGGGATGCGCCAGGGCGGGACGGATAACATCATGGCGCCAGCGCGCAATCGACAGATCCCGCTCATGCCGCGCGTTGCGCTCGAATTTCTCCTCGGCCACCAGAACAGTTTCGCCGGTAATCGGATCAGGCGCCTCATGCAGCGCGATCCCGCGTTCCAGATACCACGCCTCACGCAGATCAGGCGGCAGGCTGTCAACATGGACGCGCAGCACCTTGCCGCCACGACCAACATTCGATGCCTCCTCGCGTACCTCCAGCGCAACTCCGCGCCAGTGGCGAGATTGGATTGCTTTACGGGCAGCACGATCCGAGACACCTGCAAGGGTGGCAAGATCATCTGAACCCATCCAGTAATCGGGGTTCCTTAGAGGTTCCTTAGTCGGTTCCTTAGGGGCGCAATTCATCACCCCAAAGGAACCACCCTCCACTACCTCAAATCTACGCACTGCCTGCCCCATAAGCTTCACTCCAGTTCCGCATCATCCGGTGCCGGAAGCGCCAAACGCTTTTTCCGCTTGGTCGGCTTGGGTGTTGGGTGATGCAGTTCCGACAGAGCGCCCATCAACATTTCGAGGCGATACCTGTCAGAAACCTCGATTTTCACAGTGAGTGTGGTTGCCTTTGCTCGCGTTGCCGCAGACGCCGAGTAGCTGACAACCCTGACGCCTTCGTCGCCATCGGAGATTGAAAAGAATGCCATTATACCGCTCCGTTGAATATCTCACTGGCACTGGCCCGGCATTTGTCGCACATGCGATTGCCCGGCCCTTCGCTTGGAAAAGCCTCACCACAGGTGATGCAGGGGCGGATTTTCCGGCCTGCGCGCTTGTCCTGCGCCTCCAGAACGGACAGTTTCTGCTGCACCATCTCCATGGAATAGCTGGGGGTTGAAACGCACTTACGTCCGCGAAACACCGCAAATCCTCGCCCGTTGAGGCTCCTGATTTCATACCGTGAAGTCATGCCGCGCCCTCGCAGCTATCAGCATGAATGCACAACACCATGCCCCGCGTAGCATCGGCGCACACCTTCCCGATCTCGGCCAGCCGCTCATTCTTCGCCCCGCTCATGGCATAAAGGGCCAGCGCTTCACCGTAAGCATGGGCCAGCGCCGTGACCACATCACCTATATTGGCCTGATCAAGGCCCAGCGCCGCCGCGATCTTCTCCGCCGCCGCCATATGCGCCTCAAAAGAGGCGCTGTGGATATATTCAGGGATTGTGTCCATCATCCGCACTCCCGATCAAAGGCTTCGCGCATAAGGCGTTGGGCATGGTTGCTGATCTGGTCGGCAGCGAAGGAAATCATACCAGCCGCCGCCGGGTCTGTTGTGGAAAGGACCAGCCGGAGTGCGAACAGCCCCTTGTCCTTATCGGACAGGTCTCGCAAGGCATCTTCGACAATAGCGTGCTGGCTTAGCTCTGATTGCTTTTTCTGAAGAAAGGCAGTCATACTGAATACCTCACATCCACATGCAAAGTGATTCCCAAATGACCAGCCCGGACCCCATATTGCGGACCCTCGCAATCCTCCTCCTCACACTCAAAAGAAAAGGCATTCTTGATGATGCGGACCTTTGCGCGATAGCTGCCGAACTGGAGGCAGAGGGGGCGGTTGCCGAGATCGATCGTCCTGGCATACTCACCAGTACCGCCATCGCTCTCCGAAAGAATTTGGGCCTCCCAGAGTAAATCGCCCATAGCGCGCACCGCTCTGCCCGCCATTTCCATCTCGCCATACGCCACCGCCTCCCGGCGCAATTCCCTGCCGCGTTCCGGGGTCATGCCGCCGCTCCCTGGAGCTTTTCGGCCTCCATGATCATGCGCTTGCGATAGGCCGCCTCGACAACCGTCGGCCCGGCATCTTCGATCATGGCCTCCAGCAACTCCTTGCCGCGCTCACCGCCCGACTGGCCGTAGGTGGCAAGCCGCGCCGTGCTGTAGTTGATGCCATTTTGATCACACCACGCCCGGAAACTGGTGCCGTTGGCCCGAAAAGCGCCAACAATCACCTCATGCAGGATCGTTCCCGGCTGGAACATTTTATTTTTCATCGCTATCTTGCCTCCTAATGGTCACTCTTTCAGGGTGTGTTTGTAGAGTGTGGCTATCATATACGACCAGATGGTCGTAGTCGTCAAGGGGAGAAACGGCCAAATGGACGCTGCGGATAGGGTGAGAAAGGTAATTTCCGACAACAAGTTGTCATTAAAGGATTTTTCGGAGAAAATCGGTGTGCAATACAGGACTGTTCAGCGCTATATTGCCAAGGAGCGGGCGCTTTCTTCTGATTTTCTACAAGCGATGACCGACCATATGGACGTTTCTGCTAGCTGGATATTAAGTGGCAAGGGGGATAAATATCTTGGTGAAGGTCCAAATGGACGCACGTCCAACTCTGATTTTGTCTCCATCCAGCGCTTCGACATCGCCGCTTCCGCCGGACATGGCGCCCTTTCTGAGAGCGAAATCGGCACCGGCCATTATGCCTTCAACCGCACCTGGCTCGCCCGGCGCGGCCTCAATCCCGACGATCTTGCCGTGATCGCCGTGCGCGGCGACAGCATGGAACCCGAGCTTTACGACCAAGACCTGATCCTCCTCGACCGCTCACAAACAAGCCCACGCGATGGAGATATGTATGTGGTGCGCTATTCCGGCGATCTGTTCGTAAAGCGCATTCAGGTGGTGCCAGGTAATAAGGTCGAACTGCGCAGCACCAACAGGTTTTATGGGCCGATCATGGTCACGTTGCCTCAGGGCGAAACGTCTAACGCCCTCGACCTGACATTCATCGGCAAGGTGGTGGCATCCATGCACGAATGGTAATTGTTGCCGCTTTTGGAAACACGCGGAAAAGTCCGGCAATAATGAAAAACACTTGTGGCCGTTTCGCCCAAAATCACCCTTTCAGACCAAAACCCCAAAACCCCTATAAATAAAGGCCCCTCAAAATCCCCATCGGCGCCGGATGAAAAACAACACCATCCCCCCAATGCAAATTACTTCCATCCCCCCCACCGGACCCCCCCCGGACCCCCCGGAGTATTTTCCCTAAGAAGAAGAGGGGCATCTGGACGATGACGTCTTTGCGGCGTGTTGGCAACAATGTCGGAAATTGCCCGTTGCGCGTGGATGCAGCGACCGGGTCGGGGAGATCAGGGCCGCGAGGGCATCGGGGTTGAATGTGTCGGTATCGGGGAAATGATGGGAGCTTTTGCTCGCGGTTTTTGACGGTCCGGGCCTGAACGCAGCGGGCGAAGCGTGTTTTCGCAGCGCCATATTGCCTGCTGCTTTCATGGCGCGTGATATACAAACGGGCGGGAACCCGGCCCGGATCGGACAACTCGTTCCATGTGCCTGTCTATGTGCCCGTCAGGCAGGGCGCGGCCATCAGGGCCGGGTAAGCCGACGGGCTGCGGCTGGATAGGTCTGACACTTTTGCGCTGGCCAGCCGGTCTCGCGTCGCAACCGAGCGATATCCATTACGGCCTCCACATGCGCCTCAACGCGCCGTCAAAGCCTCCATCAACCATCCTCGCGGATGCTGAAAACGGCCCACATCAAATAGCGCCGCCTCACCGGGAGGGCGAAAAACGCAATCAACTGTGTCGCTTGGCCATGACGCCAATACGGCTCTCGGACTCGGGCAGCTTTCGGTGTGTTCAGGTGCATCCTGCTGGTCGCGTTACTGCGCCTTCAGAGCCCAGCCCCGCGCAGCCGACGCTGCGAAGGCATGTCGCCTGCTTCCGTGCCGCCTCCGGGTGCGTTCGAAAAACCGTCAGGCCGCCGCCGCGCGCGATTGCAGCACGTCGCCGATCTGCTGTTGCGCCGCTGTTTCGTCGCCACCCGCCACCGCCGACACTTCGCGGGTCAGGCGCTCCAGCGCGGCTTCGTAGAGCTGACGCTCCGAATAGCTCTGTTCGCGCTGATCGTCGGTGCGGTGCAGATCGCGCACCACTTCGGCAATCGCGATCAGATCGCCGGAATTGATCTTTTGTTCATATTCCTGCGCCCGGCGCGACCACATGGCCCGCTTTACCCGCGCTTTGCCCTTCAGGGTATCCATCGCTTGCGCCACAATTTCCGGGCTGGACAGGCCGCGCATCCCGACCTCAAGCGCCTTGTTGGTCGGCACCCGCAGGGTCATCTTGTCTTTATCAAAGGCAATGACGAACAATTCCAGCGACAGCCCGGCGATTTCCTGTTCCTCTACCGCAATGATCTTGCCAACGCCATGCGCCGGGTAAACCACAAATTCATTGAGGCGGAAATCCAGCTTCTTCGCCTTGCTCATCTTGCGTCCTTTCCTATTAGACACGAAAACCCACCCACCGGGCAGCAATCCCATCCGGGGGGCTTCACATGCGCGGTCCCGACCTTGCCGGAAACCCATATATACCTTCAACGGACGGACACCCTACCACGAATCACCGCAGGATAAAAGCCGGGGAGCGGCGGGGCGAAATGCTTTAAGGCATACAGCCAGCCCCGCGTTTTATCCGCCGGGATTGGGGGAGAAATACTTCTCCAGCTTTCCGGTCTCCCCGTCGCGTTCCGCGTGTTCCGGCAGCGGATCTTTTTTCTCCAGAATCACCGGCCAGATTTCGGCATATTTGCGATTAAGCTCAACCCATTCTTCCGTGTCCGGCTCGGTATCCGGCCGGATGGCGTCCGCCGGACATTCCGGCTCACAAACCCCGCAATCAATGCACTCATCCGGATGGATGACCAGCATGTTCTCGCCCTCATAGAAGCAATCCACCGGGCATACCTCGACGCAATCGGTGTATTTACAGGCGATGCAATTATCCATGACAACGTAAGTCATTTTGCTTTTCTCGCTTCTCTGCGGTTCTCTCAGTTCCGTCCCCGCCTAGCTAGGCGAGGCTTTGCAATCATTCAAGGCAGCTTCCCTTCAAAAGCCGCGCGGTGCGACGATCTTTCCCGCTTGGCCGCCCCTTCCGTGGCGTTACCTGAGCGTTTCTCTCGCGTTCCGGCCCCGCCTTTTCGCGCTCAGATGCAGGCGCCAGATCCTCATACAGCCCCTGCGCCTCGCTTGCCGGTCCCCGACGCAGCGACAGCGCAACAACCCGGATGACCCGAACCTCCCGCCCCTGCGCGAAGGTCAGCACATCCCCCGGCACGATCTTCTGCGCCGGTTTTGACACCTTGTTCCCGTTGAGCCGCAAATGCCCGCCGGAAATCACCTTTGTTGCCAGCCCGCGCGTCTTGAAAAACCGCGCGTGCCAGAGCCATTTATCGGCGCGCATAGCGCCCGCCGGGGTCGCGACAGGCGCGCCCACTCAGTCCTTCTTCAGCCCCATCAGGGCCGCTGCGAAGGGGTTGTCGGGATCAATGCGATCCGACTTTTTCGGCCCGGAACTGAACCGCTTGGGGCTTTGCCCACGCCCCTGATCGCCGCGCGGCTTGCCCTTGCCGCCCTTACGATCCCCGCGCGGCTTGCCGCCAGATTTGCCGCGCGCGTTTTTCTGCGATTCGTTTCCGTTCTGACGCCGATTAAAGCCGCCCCAGGTAAAGATATAGTAAACTTCCACCAGATCTTCGGGAGAAATTTCCGGTTTATCCTCGGCGGACGCCTCTGGCGCAGCTTCTGCGGGCTGCTCTGGCGCAGCGTCAACAGACTGCTCCGCCGCCGGCCGCACCTTCTCGCGCTCGCCGCGCTCCGCCTTATAGCCCAAGCCGCCCATCAGATCGGCAAATTGTTCCAGCGTCAGGCCGGTGATCGACAGCATATCCGGGTTGGCCTCAAACCCGCCCCGACTGTCCTGCGCGCGCAGCATATCTGCCAGCCGCTCCAGCATGTCGATCCGAATGGCGCGCGCACCGGCGCGGCGGTAGCCCGACAGGGTGTAAATCTCGTCCTCAACCGCCTCAATCGACGGGATGGTCACCAGCCCCGGCGGCGGGGCTTCCGGAAACTCATCGCGCCCGCCCGCAAGGCTCCAGAGCAACAGCCGCAACCGGGTCGGCGCGGGCTTCAGCATCGCGGGCATGAAGATGGTAAACTGCCCGAACCGCACCCCATGTTTGCGCAATTCGCCCCGCGTTTCCTGATCCAGCGCCTTGACTTCCGACGCCACCGCATCGCGGCGAATGATGCCGAAATTCTCGCTCAACCGGAAGGCAAACCCCTTCGCCGCCGGGCTGAGCGCCTCATCCTTGCCCATCGCGATCATCGGCTCAAACAGCGCCGCCACCTTGCGGTCGATGAAATGCATCAACCGGCGCTCGACCTTCTCGCGCAGCTCCGGCGCCACGCCCTCTTCCACGAACACCTCGATGCGCGGCTTGAGCGGATCGTCGCCGCGCACCAGCTTACCCACCGCATGTTCGCCCCACATCAGGCCGCCCTGATCGGTGAAATCCAGCTCCGTATCCGGCGCGTTATAAAACCGGTCCGTGCGCAGATGAAACTCCGGCGCCAGCGCCGCCATGCCTGCCGCGCGCAATGTCTTTGCTTCCTCGGGGCTCGCCGCCGCGTCCTGCTGGAAAAGGAACCCTTCCAACCGGCCGATGAATTCCCCCTCGACCGTCACTTCACCTTTGTCATTTACCTCGGCCACAAGGCTCTCCTTTTCCTTCAACCGGCGCAACAAAACCGATGTGCGCCGGTCAACAAATCTCTTGGTCAGCGCCGCATGCAGCGCATCCGACAGGCGGTCTTCTACCGCACGGGTTTCCCCGCGCCAATGCTTTACATCCGCCAACCAGTCATTTCTTTGCGCAACATAGGTCCAACTGCGGATATAAGCCAGCCGTTTGGACAGCGCGTCAATATCGCCGTCGGTGCGGTCCACCCGCCTGACCCGCCCGGCGAACCAATCCTCACGCACCCGCCCATGCTCGTGCAGATCGGTGAAAATCCGCTCCAGCAGCGCCGCATGTTCATTTTGTGAAATGCCGCGAAAATCCGGCACCCGACACACGTCCCACAAAAGCCGCACCGACGCCCCGTCTGACGCCCGCGCCCGGATCACCGCGTCCGAGGCCAGCCGCTTGAGCGCTGCAAGGTCGTCCGCTTCCGGGGCACGCATCAGTTCCGGCACGTCCGGCAGCGCCTCCAACCCGGTAATCAGCGCGTCTATCGAGTGAAACCGCAGGTCGGAATTGCGCCAGTAGAGCTTGCGCAGCGGGGCGAAACGGTGTTCCTCCACCGCCATGACCACCTCCGGCAACAGCATCCCCGCCTCGCCCGTCACGCCAAAGGTGCCATCGGTGCGAAAGCGCCCGGCCCGCCCGGCGATCTGCCCCAGTTCATGCGGAAACAGCGGCCGCATCCGTCGCCCGTCAAACTTCTCCAACGCCGAAAACGCCACATGCTCAATATCGAGATTCAGCCCCATGCCAATGGCGTCAGTAGCCACCAGATGCCCCACCTCGCCGGACTGATACATCTCCACCTGTGCATTGCGTGTGCGCGGCGACAACGCCCCCATGACAATGGCCGCGCCGCCCTTCTGACGCCGTAGTAATTCTGCAATGGCATACAAATTTTCAACCGAAAAGCCGACAATCGCACTCTTTTCGGGCATTCGGCTTATCTTTTTCGAACCTTTGTAGGTTAATTGCGAAAACCGCTCCCGGCGCAGAAACTGCACCTTCGGCACCAGTGCCGCAATGACCGAGCGCATGGAATCGGAGCCCAGAAACAGGGTCTCATGCGAGCCGCGGGCGCGGAGCAGACGGTCGGTAAACACATGGCCGCGCTCCGGGTCGCCGCAAAGCTGGATCTCGTCAACCGCAACAAATTCCGCCCCAACCGCCTCCGGCATCGCCTCGACCGTGCAGACCCAATATTGCACCCGCTCCGGCACGATCCGCTCCTCGCCCGTCACCAGCGCCACCACCGACGGCCCGCGCAGCGCCACGATCCGGTCATAGACCTCGCGCGCCAGAAGCCGCAGCGGCAGGCCAAACACCCCGCTGCGATGCCCCAACATGCGCTCGATGGCATAATGGGTCTTGCCCGTATTGGTCGGCCCCAAAACCGCCGTCACCTGTGCCATATCGCCCTCCCGCCTGCGCCCTTTTACCCCCGCCCCACGCCGGAGGCCATAGGGCGTAAATTTGGGGTGCCAAAGCGCCCCGCCGCATTCCCGCGCGTCAAGAATTGGCAAAAAACCTTTTCATTCGGTAACCTATTGGTAAGATTCGTGTGATAGGCCAACAGGTGGCCGAACATTCTGGAGGAAAACATGAGCGATGTAATTGAAGGCGCCGTCGCGGCACTGAACGAAAAACTGGGCGGCGAAGGCTTCTCCGGCACGGCGAAATTCGTCATCGAAGGCGAAGGTTCGATTGTGATCGACGCCAATGGCGCGCGCGCATCCGACGACGACGCAGACGTCACCATGACCGCAACGAAGGAAGTCTTTGAGAATATCCTGGCGGGCGAGCAAAACCCGACCACCGCCTTCATGACCGGCAAATTGTCGGTGGACGGCGATATGGGCGCCGCCATGCGCCTCGGCGGCGTTCTGGGCTAACCCCGGACCGGCCCGGATGCACGACGCCCCGCTGTTTTCCGACATCGCCGAAGGTCCGCCCGACGGGGCGGCCTTTTGGCTTGCGGCGGAAGATGGCACGCGCATCCGGGTTGCCGACTGGCCCGCCGCCGACATGCCCACCCCGCGCGGCACGGTGCTGATTTTCCCCGGCCGCACGGAATATATCGAGAAATACGGCCGCGTGGCGGCGGAGTTTTCCGAGGCGGGCTTCACGGTGGCAGCGATTGACTGGCGCGGACAGGGTCTGGCGGACCGGGTGACGGCGGACAAACGGCTGGGGCATGTAAGCGATTTCGCGGAGTTTCAGCAGGATGTGCGCGCCTATTTTGCCTATGCAGAGGCACGCAACCTGCCCAAACCTTGGTTTCTTTTGGGCCATTCCATGGGCGGCTGTATCGGCCTGCGCGCCCTGCTTGAAGGCGCTCCCGTTGCCGCCGCCGGGTTTTCCGCCCCGATGTGGGGCGTTCTGATGACGTGGTGGCAAAAGCCTATTGCCGTTCTCACCGCCCTCCTCGCCCGCCCGCTGAAGATCAGCGAGCGCATCGTGCCCGGCACCTCGCCAATCACCTATGTCGAGAAAAACCCTTTCGACGACAACACCCTGACCCGCAACCGCTGCGCATTCGACTACATGCGCCAGCAAGCGCGCAAACACCCGGAACTGACGCTGGGCGGCCCGACAATCGGCTGGCTCAAAGCCGCCATGGCCGAAACCCGCGCCTTGGCCAAGCTCCCCGCACCCGACGTCAAAACCCTGACCTTCCTGGGCAGCAACGAACGTATCGTGCAAAAATCCGCCATCCGAAACCGCATGGCCCGCTGGGCAAACGGCGAACTGATCGAGTGCGGCGGCGCGGAACATGAACTCCTGATGGAAACCGCCGCCATCCGGGAGCGCGTTATAACCGACTTTGAGAATTTTTTTCGTTAGCCCTCATGGGGTAATAAGATGGCAATGCAGAAAAACCATGCCAGCAGAACGGTTGCGGCTCCGGTGAAACAATCCACCGGCGTGGTTTTTTTCTGGTGCGGTCGGGGTTTGAGTATTTACACTAAGAAGAAGCGACATTGCGGTGAGGGCAGCGTTTCGCCTTAACTGCCTGCTGACTTTCTGTTGGCAAACATTTAGTTTCGCCGCCCGAACACTACCTTAAGAGCCCCGAACCATTAAAAAGATACAAGGCTAGCAAAGCGCCAAGAGGGCGCCGATCCTGTTACAGCACCGAGCGTTATAAGGAGGATCATCCCCGCGCGTGAGATCACGACCAAACCTCCGGTATTCCCAGTCGGATCAGTCCAAAAGCGTGCCATCGACACGAGGAGCAATCTGTTTTCTGGCAGCACGCAGAGCGGTCCGGCGGCATTTTACGCAAAAGCGACGCGCAGGATCGAGAATCTCGGGACGTGAATAGAGCAATAACTGGCTTTGATGCCTTCATTGGGCCACGTGTCTATTTCCTACGCCATTACGACACAATGGACAGGCCCGGCAATGAGCACACTACGGTCTGTTGAGATTCAGGGTTCCCATTCTGCCTGAGTCTTGTTTCAAACTCCCAAAAGAGAGATTTGAATGGATGCACGCAGGTTTGTGATCGGTTCGCATCAATGGGCCAGGATGCAAGCGCATGGCCTCGGACTCAAGGCACATCCGAAGCGCACCGGGAGCGACCCACGGCTATTCATGGAAGCGGTTTTCTGGACCGCGCGTTCCGGTGTTTTTGCAATAATATTCAAGGACTTGTACGATCAGCCCGAGATGAAGGTGGCAATGATCCCCCCCTTGGGACATCACGTCGTAATGCCCTGCCGGGCAGCGGACGGCACCCTTGTCAAGGTCCATCGCGCCGGACAAGGCGCAAAAGGGAGACACCCCGTCAGGCCATAGGTAAGTCGAAAGGCGGATGGACAACCAAAATATAGCCAAACGACTCAAAATTGAGTCCGAAACAGCTCCTCCACGGTCACCCCGGTTTTCGCCGCCGGGCCTTTGCCGGAGCCCATTTGTGTTCGATCGGGTTCAGATCGGGGCTGTAGGGCGGCAGGTATTC
>PDOZ01000034.1 GCA_002747325.1 Rhodobacterales bacterium | reverse complement strand
CAACAGACAACAATCGCCTTTGGGCCGTCTTCGAAAGGGCGTTGGTTGTGGTGGACGGCCAAAGCTACCGCGTCCACACGCATCCATCAAATATGTGACAGACAAAAGGCCGCCTTGCGCCCGCTTAACCTTCTTCAATACCTGAAACATAGAGCATCCCCTAACGCGCCCAAAATATTCGATTTCAGGCAGCGTTAAGGGTTCAGGTTTTTCGCATAACGCTCTAACGCCCCTCTTAACGCCCCTGCCGCGCTTTGTTGATGCCGAAGACGCGGGCGCGGGCGCGGGGGTCGGGGTCGAAGAGGCTGGCGAGTTGTTCGGTGATGGCGCCGGCGAGTTGTTCGGCGTCGGTGATGGTCACGGCGCGCTCGTAATAGCGGGTCACGTCATGGCCGATGCCGATGGCCAGAAGTTCGACCTGTTTGCGTTTTTCCACCATCTCGATCACGTCGCGCAGGTGTTTTTCCAGAAAATTCGCCGGGTTGACCGACAGGGTGCTGTCATCCACCGGCGCACCGTCCGAGATCACCATGAGGATCTTGCGCGCTTCGGGGCGGGCGGTCAGGCGGCGATGCGCCCATTCCAGCGCCTCACCGTCGATATTTTCCTTCAGCAGCCCCTCTTTCATCATCAGGCCGAGATTGGCGCGGGTGCGGCGCATCGGGGCGTCGGCGGATTTGTAGATGATATGGCGCAGGTCGTTGAGCCGTCCCGGCGTCTGCGGACGCCCGTCATTCAGCCACGCCTCCCGCGCCCGCCCGCCTTTCCAGGCTTTGGTGGTGAAGCCCAGCACCTCAACCTTGACGTCGCAGCGTTCCAGCGTGCGGGCCAACACGTCGGCGCAGATGGCGGCGATGGAGATTGGGCGCCCGCGCATGGAGCCGGAATTGTCCAGAAGCAGCGTCACCACCGTGTCGCGAAATTCGGTGTCTTTTTCCTGTTTGAACGACAGTGGCGTCGTCGGGTTGGCCACCACCCGCGCCAACCGCCCGGCATCGAGAATGCCCTCTTCCAGATCAAAGAGCCACGAGCGGTTTTGCTGCGCTTGCAGGCGGCGTTGCAGCTTGTTGGCCAGCCGCGATACCGCGCCTTTCAGCGGTTCGAGTTGCTGGTCCAGATAGGCGCGCAGGCGCTCGAGTTCCGCCGGTTCGGCGAGGTCTTCGGCGCGGATT
The DNA here is from genome assembly GCA_002747325.1 of Rhodobacterales bacterium. Classification (GTDB taxonomy): domain Bacteria; phylum Pseudomonadota; class Alphaproteobacteria; order Rhodobacterales; family Rhodobacteraceae. The sequence continues at coordinate 63,184 of PDOZ01000034.1, read as the reverse complement.
TCTTCATCGTTTTCCGTGGTGTAGACGGTATAGTTCGGGTCCGCATCGGAGACCGGGGCAGGGGCTTCGGAAAACTCGTTCGGGTCGGCGGCTTCCTCGCCCAGATCGTCGTTGGCCTCCTGATCCAGACTGGCCTGCGCCTCGGAACTGGTGTCCATCTCGTCCGGCGCGCGCTCAACCTCGGCGTCCTCCTCTTCCGCGTCCGATCCCTCATCGGGCGCGTCCGTCTGCTCCTCTTCCTCCTGCTGCGGCTCGGCGTCTTCTTCCGCGTCGTCGTCGCCACCCTCCGGGTCGTCGCCCAACTGATCGCCATAGCCCAGATCGTCGATCATCTGGCGGGCGAGGCGGGCGAAGGCGCGCTGGTCGTCCAGCATCTCATCGAGATCGTCGAGCCGATCGCCGATCTGCCCCTCGATATAGTCGCGCCACAGCTCCAGCACCTTGCCCGCGGGCGCAGGCAGGGCACGGCCCGTGGCCAGCGTGCGCACGAGCAGCCCGGTGGCTTCCGGCAGGGGCACTTCGTCGGCGCTGTTTGCATCGGGCCAGCCGCGCCGGGTCGCGTCATCGGCCAGCTTGACGTCGATATTGGAGGCGGTGCCGGGCATGACGCGCGCCCCCATCGCCTCGCAGCGTGCGGTTTCCATCGCTTCATAAATGGCGCGGGCCATTTCGCCGGGCGGACAGAGGCGTTCGTGCAGCGCGTCGTCGTGAAAGCGCCGCCGCATGGCCAGCGCATCGGCGGTGCCGCGCGCCAGCAACACTTCCTCGCGGGTCAGGCGGCGCGAAACCTGCGGCAGGCGCATGGTGTCGCCGGAAATCCCGGACGGGTCGACCGTATAGGTGACGGACAGTTCGGCATCATCCGCCAGCGTCTTTGTCGCCTCCGAAAGCGCCTTTTTGAACGGATCGGCGGGGTTGTCGGACGGGTTGGTCATCACAAAAACCCCTTCGGAACGGGGCGCGCCGGGCAGGGCAGGCGGCGGATCGGCGCAGTCTCTGTGCCTCTTCCCGCGCCGCTTCCTGTAGACTGTGCCCATGCACGCATGACGGTTTCCTTGTTTCTCCGGGCCTTATGTCGGCCCAGCGGGGTTACGGGCAGCTCTCGACCTTGCGATACGACGAGAAAATGCCGTTTTCATAGTCGGTTGGGTCGATTGGGTATGGAGCAAAGGGATAGGTAATAATGCTGTCTGTCCATTCGGTGAACTCTGCGCCGTCTTCCCAATGCGGCCGGAAAATACCTGACACCAGCTCTACGTCGAATTGGTTTTTCCCAACCGAAGTGACCCGCCAACAAGTGCCTTCATACCCTTCGCCGGGCTGGTCGATGATTTCAAATCCGACCCGTCCGATGATTCTGTCGTTGTCATCACGGACAAAATCCCCGCCGACCATATGTCGAAACGGCACAATCAGGTCGCCCGGTGCGAACGGGTTCTCGTCCTGCGCGGCGGCGGGGCTGGCGGCGGCAGCAGCGGCAAGGGTAAGGGCAGCGGCGCGTTTCATCATGACATTACCCGAGGCTCATGCTGGCGGCGCTTTCCGGCAACTCTTCGTCGAAGCAGCGCTGGTAGAACTCGGCCACGGTCTGGCGCTCCAGCTCGTCGCATTTGTTGAGGAAGGAGAGGCGGAAGGCGTAGCCCACATCGCGGAAGATCAGCGCGTTCTGCGCCCAGTTGATCACGGTGCGCGGGCTCATCACGGTCGACAATTCGCCGTTCATGAAGGCGGTGCGCGTCAGGTCGGCCACCGTCACCATCTGCGCCACCTGTTTGCGGCCCTTGTCGGTATTGAATACCGGGGTTTTGGCCAGCACGATGGCGGTTTCGGCGTCGTGGCTGAGGTAATTGAGCGTGGTGACGAGGGACCAGCGGTCCATCTGCGCCTGGTTGATCTGCTGCACGCCGTGATACAGCCCGGTCGTGTCGCCGAGGCCCACCGTGTTGGCGGTGGCAAACAGGCGGAAAGACGGGTGCGGGGCGATGACTTCGTTCTGGTCAAGGAGCGTCAGCTTGCCGTCATGTTCCAAGACCCGCTGAATGACGAACATCACATCCGCCCGGCCCGCATCATATTCGTCGAACACGATGGCGGTCGGATTGCGCAGCGCCCAGGGCAGGATGCCTTCCTGAAACTCCGTGATCTGCTTGCCGTCCCGGAGCTTGATCGCGTCCTTGCCGATCAGGTCGATGCGCGAGATGTGGCTGTCGAGATTGACCCGCACGCATTGCCAGTTCAGCCGCGCGGCGACCTGTTCGATATGGGTCGATTTGCCGGTGCCGTGATAGCCCTGCACCATGGTGCGGCGGTTATGGGCGAAGCCGGCGAGGATGGCCAGCGTGGTGTCCGGGTCGAACTTGTAGGTCGGGTCGATCTCCGGCACGCGGTCGGTGCGCTCGGCGAAGCCTTTCACCACCATATCGGTGTCGACGCCAAAGACCTCGCGAACGGAAATTTCTTCGGTGGGTTTTGCGTTGTCCATGATGTCCTCGCCGCGTTTTTTCTTCCCCTGTGTCGTGCCTGATTTGCGGGGGCGGTTCAAGGGGGACTTGTCTTTTTCCCGAAGCGGGCCGGAGGCGCGGATTACTTGAAATTCCGGCTTACCTTGATCTGATCCCAGGCCCAGACCACCTCCTGCAGCTGCTCTTCCTGAGAGCGGTCGCCTCCGTTCATGTCCGGGTGCAGGACCTTGATCAGCTTCTTGTAGGCCTTGCGCACTTCGGCTTTGGTCCAGTGATCCTTGGCTTCCAAAATCTCCACCGCGCGCTGTTCGGTCGGCGGCAGGCGGCGGGTGCCGGTGATGGAGCGGCCGGGGTTTTGCGTCGCATTGGCGCCCAGCACCTGATGCGGATCATCGACTCCGAGGCGGGCCCAGGCGCGTTGCTCTTCCTTGGTGGCGAAGGGTTTGGTCTGACGCTCCCAGACCCGGTCCTTGTTCTCCTGTTCGTTGATTTCCTGTTCGGTCGCCCCGTCGAAGAAATTCCACTTCAGGTTATATTCGCGCACATGTTCCTTGCAGAACCATTTGAACTCGTCGAGGTGATCGGGGGAGCGCGGTGCGCGGTATTGCCCGGCCTCTTCGCAGCCGGGATGCTCGCATTTGCGCTTTGAGGTTTCAAACGCGCCGGACATGCCTCTGCGCCCGCGCGTTTGTTTCTTCTTCGCGCTGGAGACAGAAATATCGAAACCAAAGGGATCGGTCTTATCCATGCTGCACCTGTTTTTCACCTGTTCGACTCGGGTAGGGCAGTGTAATCCATCTGGCGCGGGATAGAAGGGGGCGAATGAAAAAATGTCGGTAGAAGCGGAAATCCGGGCGGCGCTGGAGGCGGCTTTTGCGCCACGCGCGCTGGAGGTGATCAATCAGAGCGACCAGCACGCGGGCCATGCGGGGCATGACGGGTCAGGCGAGAGCCATTTTGCGGTGTCGATTGCGGCGGAGGCTTTCGCCGGGATGAGCCGGGTGGCGCAGCACCGGGCGGTGCATAAGGCGCTGGGTCCGGAGCTTGTGGGGCGCATTCACGCGCTGGCGCTGGAGGTTTCGGCCTAATCCTCGCGCACGGCGCCGGGGAGTTTTGGCATGGCCATTTTGGGCGTGACGCGCAGTTCGGCGAGCGCTTCAAGCGCGACGGTTTTTTCGTCCCCGTCCTCGTCCCCGTTATCCTCCGCGTCCTCCGCATCCTCAAACCGCGCGTCCTCTTCGTCGTCGCGCGTGTCTTCAAGGCCCAACGGCGCCTCTTCCTCCACTTCAACCTCGATTTCCCGCTGGAAAATCAACAGGTTCTGGTAGGTTGTTACCTTGCCGGTCAGGCCGGAACGCTCTTCGACCGGCAGCGTATCGACCCGCAGATACTGCCAGCCCTGCGCCGCCATTTCGTTGATCGCATTGGTCACGGAAAGCGCCAGCCGGTCGGCGCTGCTGCGCACCCCACGCGCTTTGGTGCCCTTGGTCGGGGCCGGTTTGGCGATATATTCAAATGGCATGTGTCTACCCTTCCGGGCGAACCCTAGCCGATTCGCTTCGGCAGGGCCAGTTTTCGTCCCGCCCGCGCAGGTGTGCCCTCCGGCGCGTGTCTGGCGGCGAAAGCGGCGAGTTTTGCCGCTACATCCTCGGGCCACGGCGCCACTTTCGGCCCCGTAAGGTCCACATGCAGCGTCATCGCTTCCGCGCTCGCCGCCAGCCAGCCCTCCTCGTGCCACGCCTCCTGATAGGAGTGCAGACGCTTGGCATCATGGCCCAGAATCCAGCTCTTCACCCGCACCCGGTCCCCCAGCTTCAACTCGCGCACATAAGAGATGTGAAAATCCGCGGTGAAGGTGCTGAGGCGGCGGGTTTTGGCATATTCCGCCCCAACGCCGATTTCCGGGTAAAACGCATCGGACGCGCGGTCGAACAGCACCGAATAATAGGCCATGTTCATATGCCCGTTATAGTCGAGCCACTCGGGCACGACCTCGTAGACGGGGGAGAGATGCGCGCCCATCAGAACGGCTTGGCTACCACCACCCAGAGGATGGCGATGACGATCAGAATGGAGCTTTCGTTGAAGACGCGCAGATAGGTGTCGCTTTCGCGGAAAATGCCCTGTTTGGCGCGCCGGACCATGAAGCCCAGCACGATGTAATAGCCGGTCAACACCGCGACCAGCGCGAGCTTGGCCCAGGTCCAGACGGCCATGTCCCAATAGGCATGGGCCATCCAGATGCCGGTCACAACGCCGATAACGGCCAGCCCGGCCGAGAAACGGTAGAGCCGGAAGGCCAAGTCGCCGGTCGGGCCAAATTCCCCGATCCGCGCATATTCGCGCTTCCAGTAGATCAGCGCGCGGGGCACGGCAAAAATCGAGGTCATCCAGCCCATGACGCAGAGGATATGGATCACTTTGATTGCGGTCATGGGCGGGGGTTTGGCAGGGAATGGCGGGCAAGGCAAGGGGGCGCGTATTCGGGCTTGAAGCTCTAGCCGCTAGAGCAATTAAAGTCAGTCAAAATGAATGAAATGGGTGATTCTGGAGGCCGGTATGGGCGCGTGTTGTGATAATGGTGCGAAATTCGACGGGATGTCGGCGGATTACAAGCGCCGGATCTGGGCGGTGATTGCGATCAATGCCGCGATGTTCGTGGTGGAGATGACCGCCGGGCATCTGGCCGGGTCGCAAGCCTTGCAGGCGGACGCGCTGGACTTTTTCGGCGACGCGGTGACCTATGGCCTGTCGCTGGCGGTGATTGGCATGAGCCTTCGCCTGCGCTCGGCGGCGGCGGTGCTGAAGGGGCTGTCGCTGCTTGGCATGGGGCTGTGGGTCGCCGGATCGACGCTGTGGCAGGTCTTTGTCCTCGGGGTGCCGGAAGCGCAGATCATGGGCGGCATCGGCTTTCTGGCGCTGGCGGCGAACCTGACCTCGGTGGCGCTATTGCTGCGCTACAAGGACGGCGACGCCAATGTGCGCTCGGTCTGGCTCTGTTCGCGCAACGATGCGGTGGGCAATGTGGCGGTCATGGGGGCGGCGGCGCTGGTCTACTGGACCCGGAGCGCCTGGCCGGACCTGATCGTCGCGGGGTTCATGGCCGCGCTGTTCCTGTCCTCGGCCTGGCAAATTTTCCGGCAGGCGCGCGCGGAAGTGCGGGAAGAGGCGCGCTGCGGCGCGGCGTGAGGGGGGCATTTCATTTCTTCCTGGAAAAGATCAGGGACCCGGCTCCGGGTCCCTGAATTTGCTGTTTTCAGGGCCGTTTAGTGACTATGCTCTGCTTTACCCAGAACCGTCAGGCCCGGCGCGGGACGTTTCAGGTCTCTGCGCGTTTGCCCCTCGGCGGGGATTTCGGTCCAGGCATTCTCTCCGGTGGCGCATTCCTGCACCGTGGGGAAATAGATGATCTGCCCCGGTTCAAACGCATCGGTGATGCGGGCGCGGAAGATGAACTCGTCGTAATGCTCATTTTCCAGTTTTCCGGTCCAGATGATCTCCTTCACCCCTTCCGAACGCGGCCCGTGATACTCATAGGTCCGGGCATAGGGGCCGGTGACGGTTTCAAGCTTCCAACCCGCCTTGGGCATGGGTTTGGCGTTGATGACCCCCTCGGGGATGGTGATCCGCAGCCGCAGCGTGGCCTCGCCCGAGCAACCGTGGCCGATGCGCATGACGGCTTTATAGTTGCTTTCCACGGGCGCTTCGGGCGTTTCAAGTGTGGCATGTGCCTGAGCCACGCCCGCACTTAGAGCAAGCGAAAGGGCGGCGGTCATTAATGTGTGTTTCATATCATTCTCCTTCCGGGCGTGGGGTTCACGGCACCGGATTTGTTGTGTTTTTGGTTAAAGGTTCAGGAAAACCGCAACACAGGAGGGGCGCGGATCGGGGCGTGACGGGCGAATGCGGTTCGGGGCGACAGATTTTCGCGCCTGTTCGGGGTTAGAACGGCAACCGGCCGCCGGACAAGCATTGCCGCCAGCACAAGGGCCACCGCGATGGCGCCGGATATGATGCTACAGAGGGTGCAGGGGGCAGAGCCCGGTGATTTCGTGTCGTCATCGGGCGTCTGCGGCACCCCCGCCATGCCGCAAATATCTGCCCAGGTCAGGCCAAGTTCCTGCATCCATTGCGGGAGTTTTTGGGGGTAGATCTGTTGATGCGCGACGGCGGCCAGAACCAGTGAAAGCGACAGAACCAGCGGCAGGGCAAACGCGCCTGCCCGCCGCATAAGGTTCCGGGACGCTTTCACCGCAGCGGTCACATCCCCAATTCCTTCGCCACGATCTCGTTGACCGCTTTCGGGTTGGCCTTGCCGCCGGTGGCTTTCATCACCTGACCGACGAACCAGCCTGCCAGTTTCGGGTTTACCTTGGCCTTCTCGACTTGCGCCGGGTTGTCCGCGATCACCTGTTTCACCGCCGCTTCGATGGCGCCGGTATCGGTGACCTGCTTCATGCCGCGCGCTTCGACGATCTCGGCCGGGTCGCCGCCCTCGGTATAGACGATCTCGAACAATTCCTTGGCGATCTTGCCGGAAATGTCGCCCTTGGCGATCAGTTCGATGATGCCGCCGAGCTGCGCCGGGCTGACCGGGCTGTCACCGATCTCGCAATCGTCCTTTTTCAGCCGGCCAAACAACTCGTTAATCACCCAGTTGGCCGCGAGCTTGCCGTCGCGCCCCTCGGCGACCGCCTCAAAAAACGCCGCCGGTTCCACATCTGCGGTCAACACGCCCGCATCGTATTCCGACAGGCCGAAGTCTTTGACAAAACGGGCCTTTTTCGCGTCCGGCAGTTCCGGCAGGCGGGCGGCGATGTCGTCGACCCAGTCCTGCTCGATCTCCAGCGGCAACAGGTCCGGGCAGGGGAAATAGCGGTAATCATGCGCCTCTTCCTTGGAGCGCATGGAGCGGGTTTCGTTCTTGTCCGGGTCATAGAGCCGGGTTTCCTGATCCACCGTGCCGCCATCTTCGAGAATGGCGATCTGGCGGCGGGCCTCGACATTGATCGCCGCCTGAATGAAGCGCAGGGAGTTCATGTTCTTGATCTCGCAGCGGGTGCCGAGATGGGAGAAATCCTGCGTTTCCTGATAGCGCTCATAATCGCCGGGGCGGCAGACGGAAACGTTCACATCGGCGCGCAGGTTGCCGTTTTGCATGTTGCCATCGCAGGTGCCGAGATAGCGCAGGATCTGGCGCAGTTTCGAGACATAGGCGGCGGCCTCCTCCGGCCCGCGAATGTCGGGGCGCGACACGATTTCCATCAGCGCAACCCCGGTGCGGTTGAGATCGACGAAGGACATATTCGGGTCCATGTCGTGGATCGACTTGCCGGCGTCCTGTTCGAGGTGAATGCGCTCGATGCGCACCATGCGCGCCACCCCCGGCCCCATATCGACGATCACTTCTCCTTCGCCGACGATCGGGTGATAAAGCTGGCTGATCTGATAGCCCTGCGGCAGGTCGGGGTAGAAATAATTCTTCCGGTCAAAGGCGCTCATCAGGTTGATTTCCGCCTTCAGGCCCAGCCCGGTGCGCACCGCCTGTTCGACGCAAAATTCGTTGATGACCGGCAACATGCCCGGCATGGCGGCGTCCACGAAGGCCACGTTCGAGTTCGGCTCGTTGCCAAACTTGGTCGAGGCGCCGGAGAACAGTTTCGCTTTCGAGGAGACCTGCGCATGGACCTCCATGCCGATCACCAGCTCCCAGTCTTCTTTCGCCCCGGCAATGCGGGTTGCTTTCGGGGTCTCAAACGCCAGATGGTCAAGCATGTCTCTCTCCAGTTCTTCCCGCGCCTTCTATGCCAGCGGCGCCCGCCGGGCAAGGCTTGGCGCGGCTCCGGCGGGCAAAAATCGGCCCAAAGGGCGCGCGCGGCTTGGCTTTTGGCCGGGCAGGGGCTTCACTGGGGCAAAGATTGCGAGGTTTCCCATGCGTTTGTCCCTGTTTGCAGTTCCACTTCTCGTGGCCTGTTCCGGCGGTCTCGATTTGCCCGCTTCCCCGCTGGTTTCGGGCGGGAAGGGGGGCGCTACCGAGGCGGTGATGCGCTGGGACCATGTGCCGGAGGGGCGGGACTGGACCCGCGCGACGCTGGCGGCGCTGGACGGGCAGGGGCAGAAGCTACTGGCGACCTGGCCTGCGGATATGGGCGAATGGTGCCCCGGCCTGCGCGAAGACGACGCGGCGGGGCGCAAGCTCTTCTGGACCGGGCTTTTGTCGGCGCTGGCCAAGCATGAAAGCACCTGGAACGCCAAGGCGGTTGGCGGCGGCGGGCGCTGGTTCGGGCTGGTGCAGATATCCCCGGCCACGGCGCGCTATTACGGCTGCGAAGCCGGGTCCGGCGCGGCGCTCAAGGATGGCGCGGCCAACCTGTCCTGCGCCGTGCGCATCCTCGACACCACCGTGCCGCGCGACGGGGTGATCGCCACCGGCAAGGGCGGCATTGCTGCCGATTGGGGGCCGTTCCGCCAATCGGCCAAACGCGCCGATATGCAAAGCTGGATGCGAGCGCAGGATTATTGCCGGTAAGCGCTACCCCGCCAAAATCCGCCCGACCATCTCCGCCAGATCTTTGGAAATCCCCGGTTTGGCGGCGATTTTTTCCAGTTCTTCGCGCATCATCCCCTGCCGGTCCGCGTCAAAGCGGTGCCAGGTTTCAAAGCCCGAGGACAGCCGCGCGGCGATCTGCGGGTTGATGGCGTCCAGTGCGGCGATGCGCGCGCCCATCAGGCGGTAGCCCGCCCCGTCGGCGCGGTGGAACCCGGCCTGATGGCGCAGCAGGGCGCCGAAGACCGCGCGGAAGCGGTTCGGGTTTTTCTCATTGAAATCAGGGTGTTGCGACAGCGCTTCGGCCACTTCCGGCGCGCGTTCCGGCGCGGCATGGGCGACCTGCATGCCGAACCACTTGTCCATGACCAGCGCATCCGACTTCCAGCGTTCATAGAATTGCGCCAGCGCCGCCTCGCCCTTCTGCGCGTCCAGCAGCGCGCCCAGAGCGCCGAGGCTCAGGGTCATGTTGTCGGCGCGCTCAAACAGCGCCTGCGCCGCCGCGCCGCCGTCCAGCCGGGTGGTCAGTTTGAGGACTTCCAGCCCCAGCGCCCGCTTGCCTGCCTGCTCTGCATTGGGCTCAAACGGTGCATCGATCTGCATCTCGGCGGCGATTTTCGGCAAGAGATCCTGCAAATGCTCCGCCATTTCCTGCAGCAGGGTTTCGCGGGCGTTGTAGATGCGGGCGGGATCGGGGGTGTGGCCCGCGTCGAACAACGTCTGCGACAGATCGTCCTCGCCCGGCAGGCGCATGGTGAGGGCGCGGAAGGCGGGATCAAGGGCATCGTTGCGCAGCATGGCGGCCAGCGCGTCGAGATAGTCGCGTAGCGGCGTTTCCTGCCCGGTGATCATGCCGATCAGCACCGCCTTGGCCACGGCGCGCCCGGCCTCCCAGCGGTTGAAATCGTCGGTGTCATGGGCAAAGAGGAAGGCGTTGGTCTGGGCCGAAATCTCGCGCTCCAAAATGACCGGGGCGGAGAAGCCGCGCAGGATGGAGGCAACCGGCTTTGCGGCCAGCCCGTCAAAGTGGAAGCTCTGCGTTTCCTCTGTCATTTCAAGCACTTGCGTGCCCAGAACCTCGTCGCCATTCGGCCCGATCAGGCCCACGGCAATCGGGATGACGCGCGGGTTCTTTTCCGGCTGGCCCGGTGTCGGCGGGGTCGATTGCGCGAAGTTCAGCGTCAGCCGCCCGGCATCCGCATCCCAGCTTTCCGTGACCTTGAGCCGCGGCGTGCCCGCCTCTTTATACCAGCGCTTGAACTGCGTCAGATCGCGGCCGGTCGTGTCCTCGAACACGGTGAGCCAGTCGTCGATGGTGCAGGCCTGCCCGTCATGGCGGTCGAAATACAGGTCCAGCGCCTTGCGGTAGGTTTCCGGCCCGACCAGCGTGTGCAGCATACGGATGATCTCGGCGCCTTTTTCGTAAATGGTCGCGGTGTAGAAATTGTTGATCTCGACGAAACTGTCCGGCTGCACCTGATGGGCCAGCGGGCCGTTATCCTCGCGAAACTGGGCGCTGCGCAGGTCGGTCACGTCCTCGATGCGGCGCACACCGGGGGCGCGCATGTCGGCGGAGAAGGCCTGATCGCGAAACACCGTCAGCCCCTCTTTCAGCGAGAGCTGGAACCAGTCGCGGCAGGTGATGCGGTTGCCGGTCCAGTTGTGGAAATATTCATGCGCGATGATGGCTTCGATGCGCTCAAAGTTGGCGTCCGTCGAGGTTTCGGGGCTGGCCAGCACGGCGGAGGTGTTGAAAATGTTCAGCCCCTTGTTTTCCATCGCCCCCATGTTGAAGTCCGAAACGGCGACGATCTGGAAAATGTCGAGATCGTATTCGCGCCCGTAAGCCTCTTCGTCCCAACGCATCGAGGCTTTCAGCGCCTCCATGCCGAAGGCGGTCTTGTGTTCGTCGCCGGGGCGGACCCAGAGCTTGAGGTCAACGGGCTTGCCGGAGGCGGTGGTGAAATGGTCCTCGCGCGCAACGAGATCGCCCGCCACCAGCGCGAAGAGATAGGCCGGTTTGGGCCACGGATCGTCCCATTCGGCCCAGTTGCCGCCCGCCTCGAGTTTGCCCGCGCCGGTCGGGTTGCCGTTGGACAAAAGCACCGGGTCGCTCCCCTCGATGCGCACCTTGAACGGCGCCATCACGTCCGGGCGGTCGGGGTAATAGGTGATCTTGCGAAAGCCTTCCGCCTCGCATTGGCTGCAATACATGCCGTTGGACATATAGAGCCCGTTGAGCGAGGTGTTGCCTTCCGGCGCGATCTCGACTTCCGCTTCCCAGAGGAACGGCGCGTCCGGCACCTCGGCGCGGATACCGTCTTCGACGTCCTCCACCGCGATTTCTTGGCCGTCCACCTTGACCCAGAGGCGGGTAAGCTCCTGGCCATGCAGGAAAAATTCGCGCGAGGTCGCGGCGGGATTGGGACGGAAAGCGATGCGGGAAATCACCCGCGTGGCGGTCGGAGCGAGGCGGAAGGTCAGTTCCACCTGGTCGATCAGGTAGGCGGGCGGGGTGTAATCCGCCAGAAAGATTTTCCTTGCTTCCAGTTGCGTATTCTGCTCCGCCATGGTGACCTCTTGTGGAAAATATATGCGCCGGACCTATCTAGGCGCGCGTTGCGGCGGGGACAAGTCCGGGCGCTTGTGTTTTGCGCGCGCGGGGCTACATTCGGGGCGATCTGGCGGGACGATCACAGAGGGGACGACATGGCGCGACCAGTCATCGGTATTATCGGCAATTCCGGCCTGTTGGGCGACGATTATCCCGTGCAGGCCACGGGGGTGATGAATTGTGAGGCGGTGGCGCAGGCGGCGCATGCCATGCCGCTGGTCATTCCGGCGGACCCGCATTTCGTCACCGTGCCGGAGCTTCTGGCGACCTGCGACGGGTTTTTGCTCACCGGCGGGCGGCCCAACGTGCATCCGGCGGAGTACGGTGAGGACGCGACGGAGGCGCATGGGGAGTTTGACCGCTGCCGCGATGCGGTGACGCTGCCGCTGGTGCGCGCCTGCGTTGAGCGCGGTCAGCCGATCTTTGGCGTCTGCCGGGGCTTTCAGGAGATGAACGTGGCGTTGGGCGGTTCGCTCTACCCCGAGATCCGTGAATTGCCCGGCCGGATGAACCATCGGATGCCACCCGCGGGCACGCAGGAGCAGAAATTTGCCTTGCGCCATCGGGTGCATTTCACCGAAGGCGGGGTGTTTCATCGGCTGCTCGGCGCGGCGGAAGTGATGACCAATTCGCTGCACGGGCAGGGGGTCAAGGATGCGGGGGCGCGGGTCATCATCGACGGGCGCGCCGATGACAGCACGCCGGAAGCGCTCTATGTCGAGGGCGCGGCGGGATTTGCCTGCGGGGTGCAGTGGCACCCGGAATTTCACGCCGCTTCCGACCCGGTGTCGCTCCCGCTTTTCGAGGCGCTGGGCGCAGCGGCGCTTGCGTTCAAAGCGGGGGAATGCCGCCCGCTTTAGGGCGTAGACCCCTGATCACCCCGCCAGCAGCAGGGCGCTTTCGTGACGTTTCAGCACCATGCGGGCGGTGTCGCCGTAAGCGTTCGGGTTGGTGGCAAGCTCGGGGAAGAGGTGAAACAGTTCGGCGCGGGCGGCGTCGGACAGCGCGCCCAGCCCCTGCGCGCCGGGGTGGAAACTCTCGGACCACGCCCCGGCGGAGCGGATCACCTCGTGCTGGTCAAACAGCAGGTGATAATAGGTCACGGAAGCGACCTCATCCTGCGTGATCGTGGTGCCGTTCACCAGATATTTGGCCGGGATCATTACTTCCGGATCGGCGAAATACAGGGTTGAGAGGCTGGAACCATGCACCATGCGGTGTTGCGGCGATACGATCAGTTCTTCGCGGTTGCCAAACGCGCCGGGGGCGAAGCGGATCGGGGCAACGCTGCCGCGGCCCGCGACGGTTTTGCGCCCGACCCAGCGCAGGGGCTGCGGGCCGTGATCGCGGGTCAGGACCAGATCGCCGGGAGCGAGATCCTGCACCGGGCGCGGGCCGTAGGGCGTTTCGATTGCCGTGCCGTGACCGAAGCAGATGACGATGTTTTCGATGTTGTTGAAGGTGACGAGCGTCCCGTCCGACAGCGTGACCGAACCGTTTTCGGGGTCGGTGAAGGTAATGTCGTCGAGGCTGACAAGCCCTTGAAAATCAAGCGTATCCCCAGCGGTTTCCCCGCCTTCATTGCCGTCGATTGTAATCGTCGAGCCGGGGCCGCCAAGGGCGAGGGTGGGATCGAGAATAAAGGTGTCGTCGCCATCGCCGCCCACCGCGCTGTCGCCCGCGCCGAGGTTCAGCGTATCGTTGCCCGCGCCGCCATCGAGCGTGTCGCTGCCGGTGCCGCCGGTGAGGATGTCGTCGCCGACTTCGCCGTAAAGTTCGTCATCGCCCGCGCCGCCGGTGATCGTGTCATTCCCCGCCGCCTCGGCAGCGGGCATGGCATCGAAATGCACATCGGTGACCCAGAGGGCGTGGGTGCCGTTCTGGCCGTTGAGGTAGTGTATCCGGATTTCCGATACCGGCCCGGCGATTTCGACCAGAGCGGAGCCGTTCGCCTGGTTCGGGTTGTCGAGTGAATTGCCCGCGGTGATCGTATTGCCCAATACCGTGTCATTGCCCGAAGGCGTCAGGGTCACGTTGACGCGGTCGCCGTTCGCATCCATTGCGGTGACGATGATGGTGTCGGTATGGTTGCCCGCATAGGCGTCGATGTCGTTGAGGCGGAAGGTAACGTTTTTTACCTCGTCGGCATAGCCAGAGCCGGCGCTACCGGAGAAGTTCAGCACCGTGGTCGAGGTCTCGCCGTCGCCGGTGCCATAAAGGCGCAGGCCGGAATTGGTCGCCATTTCCTCGCCGGGGGCGACATATTGGGCCGAATTGCTGACCGCGTAGGTCGGGGCGTTGTTGCCATCATTGATGAAGCTGACCGCGACATCGACCCCGCCGGTATTCTGTGTGAACCCCGCCGCGAGGCTGGTCCCGTTGCTGCCCTCATCGCTCCAGTTGAGATCGAGGCGGGGCGGGGGCACATCGCTGTCGCCGTAAATCACATCATCGCCGGTGCCGCCGTCGAGCGTGTCGCTGCCGGAACCGCCATAGATAATGTCGTCGCCCGCGCCCGATTGCACCGTGTCGTCGCCCGCGCCGGCCAGCACGGTATTGCCCATCTGATCCGCACCGCCGCCCCAGCCATCGTCGATCTGATCGCCATCGGCGTCGGTATAGCTGTTGTCGATGACGTCATTGCCCGCCGTGCCATCGACCACGTTGTTTACCCCGACATAATCGTCATGGCTAAAGGCCGGGTCGCCAAACAGCACGTTCGGGTTGCTGTCATAGGCCGTGACCGTATAGGTAACGCCCGCTTCGAGCGGCATTTCCGAGACCGTGTAATAGCCCGACGCCCCGCCGCCTTCGACCTGAAACTGGATGATGTCGAAGCTCTCGCCGGTGGCGGTATTGGTCACGGTCCAGGCCTGTTCGGCGTCGACAGTGACCCCGATCGAACTGGCCCCGTTAAGCGTCACATCCGCCGTAGCGCTTTCGCCGCCGCTACTGTCATCGTCCAGCGTGATGCCTTCGATACCGCTTTCCGGGTCGAAAACGGTTGCGCGCCCTACCGGATCGGTCGGGCCGGTCCAGGTGAAGGTCGAGCCGACATTGCTCGACATAATGGTCGCCGGATTCAGATCATAGAATTTGAACCGATAGGTGGCCATGCTCTGCGCTCTTTTCTGCTCTGACCCGTTTCGGGTTCTTGATACGCACCACGACGCGCGCGGGCGGTTTGGAGCAAAGAAACCGCACAAATGCGGGCGGGGCGGGGCGCAAACGGGCCAATTTTATGAAAAATCATGACAATTTGGCGGCATTTGCCCGCGCGCTTGCAATTTGGTGCCCCGGCGCGGATACTTTGGGGAAGAGGGAGGATTGCTGTGCTGAAATGGTTGGATATGCCGCCGGTCTGGCTGGCGCTTATGTTGGCGCTGGGCTTTGGTTTTGACCGGGTGATTCCGGGCTTTGCGCTGGGCCTGCCGGGGCTGGATATTGCGGGGCTGGTGCTGATTGTGGCCGGGCTGGTCGCGATGGGCGGCGGGCTGTTCGAGCTGATCCGGCGCAAGACGACCATCATTCCCCGCGAGCGCGCGAGTGCCTTTGTCACCCACGGGATTTACCGCCTGACCCGCAATCCGATCTATCTTGGCGATGTGTTGGTGATCGCGGGCGCGGTGCTGTATTGGGACATTTTACCCGCAATTTTCCTCGTGCCGCTATTCGTTTCCATCATCACCAAACGCTTCATCGAAGGCGAGGAGATCGGGCTGTTGGAGACTTTCGGGGTCGAGGCGATGGACTATTTCGCGCAGGTGCGGCGCTGGATTTAGGGACTAAATTGCGCAGCGTCATGTCAGGAAATGCTGCATCCGCGTAAAACTTCGCTTATGTTGCAGGGGAATGGCCGGGCGGCGGGGCGTTTTGTCTTTCCCGCGCCGGGCGATAACGGAGGAAGAAGACGTGAAAATCGGGGTTCCAAAGGAAACAATCGCCGGTGAAAACCGGGTGGCGATGACGCCGGAATCGGCGGGGATGCTGCAAAAGCTGGGCTATGAATGTCTCATTCAGGCCGGCGCGGGGGAGGCTGCGGGCTTCTCGGATGCGGCCTATGAAGCGGCGGGGGTTGAGGTTGTCAAAACCGCGGCGGCTCTGTGGAAAGCGGCGGATATTATCGCCAAGGTGCGCCCACCCTCGGAGACCGAGCTGAAGCGGCTCAACAAGTCCAAGACCTTGATTTCCTTCTTTAATCCCGGCGGGAATGAAGAGGGGATGGAGCTGGCCAAGGCCAAGGGCGCCAATGTGCTGGCGATGGAAATGGTGCCGCGTATCAGCCGGGCGCAGAAGATGGATGCGCTGTCGTCGATGGCCAATATCGCGGGCTACCGCGCGGTGATCGAGGCGGGCAACAACTTTGGCCGTTTCTTCACCGGACAGGTCACGGCGGCGGGCAAGGTGCCGCCGGCCAAGGTGCTGGTGGTCGGGGCCGGGGTTGCCGGTCTGGCGGCGATTGGTACGGCCACGTCGCTCGGTGCGATCACGCTGGCCTTTGACGTGCGCCCGGAAGTGGCGGAGCAGGTCGAATCAATGGGCGCCGAGTTCGTCTATCTCGATTTCGAGGAAGAGGGGCAGGACGGTGCGGCCACCGGCGGCTACGCTTCCGTGCAGTCCGACGAGTTCCGCGAGGCGCAGCTGGCCAAGTTCCGCGAGCTGGCCCCGGAGGTGGACATCGTGATCACCACCGCGCTGATCCCCAACCGCGAGGCGCCGGAGCTTTGGACCAAAGACATGGTCGAGGCGATGAAGCCCGGTTCGGTGATCGTTGATCTCGCGGCGGAGAAGGGGGGCAACTGCAAGCTGACCGTGGCGGATGAAAAGATCGTCACCGATAACGGCGTGACCATCATCGGCTATACCGATTTCCCCTCGCGCATGGCGGCGCAGGCGTCGAGCCTTTATGCCAACAATATCCGTCACATGCTCGCCGATCTGACGCCGGAAAAAGACGGGCAGATCGTGCATGACATGGAAGACGACGTGATCCGCGGCGCGACCGTGACCCATCAGGGCGAGATCACTTTCCCGCCGCCGCCGCCGAAAGTTGCGGCGATTGCGGTGAAGAAACCGACCGCCCCATTGGTGCCGGAACTGACGGCGGAGGAAAAACGGGCGCTGGAGGTGGCACAGTTCCGCGCCGCGACCCGCAAACAGGTCACGCTGATCGCGGCTGGTGCGGTGCTGCTGCTGGGGCTGGGCCTTGTCGCGCCCGCCTCCTTCATGCAGCATTTCATCGTCTTCGTGCTGGCGGTGTTCGTCGGTTTCCAGGTGATCTGGAACGTGGCGCATTCGCTGCACACGCCGCTGATGGCCGTGACCAACGCCATTTCGTCGATCATCATCCTCGGCGCGTTGCTACAGATCGGCTCCGGCTCGTTCCTGGTCATCCTGCTCGCCGCCGTTTCGGTCTTCATGGCCGGGATCAACATCTTCGGCGGCTTCCTCGTTACCCGGCGGATGCTCGCCATGTTCCAGAAATCCTAAAAGGGAGGACGCGTTATGGAACTCGGATTTACCACCGCCGCCTACATCGTCGCGGCAGTTCTTTTCATCCTCTCCCTTGGCGGGCTTTCCGGGCAGGAAAGCGCCAAACGGGCGGTCTGGTATGGCATTGTCGGCATGGGGCTGGCGGTGCTGGCGACCCTGATCGGCCCCGGCTCCGGCCATTGGTGGCTGTCGATCCCGCTGATCGCGGCGGGCGGCGTCATTGGCTATCTACTGGCTTCCAAGGTCGAGATGACCCAGATGCCGGAGCTGGTTGCGGGGATGCACGCGCTGGTCGGTCTGGCGGCGGTTTTCGTTGGCTTCAACGCCCATTTCGAGATCGGCAATGCGGCGGCGGCGCTGATGTCCGGGCTGGATGCGGTCAAGGAATTGGGCAGTTTCGGGCAGCTGATCGCCAAGAAAACTAGCGTTGAAATCAACATCCTGATGGTTGAGCTGTCGCTGGGCGTCTGGATCGGGGCCGTGACCTTCACCGGCTCGGTCATCGCTTACGGTAAGCTCTCCGGCAAGGTCGACTCGGCGGCCACCAAACTGCCCGGCGGGCATCTGCTCAATGCCGGTGCGGCGGTGTTGTCGCTTCTCTGCCTCGTCTGGTATCTCAATACCGGCGGTTTCTTCCCGCTCTTCGTGCTGACCCTCGCCGCTTTGTTCATCGGCTATCACCTGATCATGGGCATCGGCGGCGCCGATATGCCGGTCGTGGTGTCGATGCTCAACTCCTATTCCGGCTGGGCGGCGGCGGCGATCGGCTTCTCGCTGGGCAATGATCTGTTGATCGTGGTCGGCGCGCTGGTCGGTTCCTCGGGCGCGATCCTGTCCTACATCATGTGCGTGGCGATGAACCGCTCCTTCGTATCGGTGATCCTCGGCGGCTTCGGCGGGGCGCAGGAAAGCACGATGGAGATCGAGGGCGAACAGGTGGCCATCGACGCGGACGGCGTTGCGACGGCGCTGAACGAGGCGCAGGAAGTCATCATCGTGCCGGGCTACGGCATGGCGGTGGCGCAGGCGCAGCAATCGGTGGCGGAACTGACCCGCAAACTGCGGGCGGCAGGCAAGAATGTCCGCTTCGCCATTCACCCGGTCGCGGGCCGGTTGCCGGGGCACATGAACGTGCTCTTGGCGGAGGCCAAAGTGCCTTACGACATCGTGATGGAGATGGACGAGATCAACGAGGATTTCCCGGAAACCGACGTGGTGATCGTCATCGGCTCCAACGACATCGTCAACCCCGCAGCACAGGAAGACCCGGCCTCGCCCATCGCCGGCATGCCGGTTCTGGAAGTGTGGAAAGCCAAGCAGGTGTTTGTCTCCAAACGCGGGCAGGGCACCGGCTATTCCGGCATCGAAAACCCGCTGTTCTACAAAGAGAACACCCGGATGTTCTACGGCGACGCCAAGGCCTCGATGGACAGCCTGCTGCCGTTGGTGGAGTAAGCGGGGATGTAAGAAGGGAACTAATGACGACGGGGTGACGTTAACGATGCTTGAAGAGTAAGCGTGTTAAGGTTAACCCCGTCGCGTTAGGGTTAACAACGGCGTCGTGTTAAGGTTAATAACGGTATCGCGTTAAGGTTAATGGTGCTGCGTTAAGGTTAACGGCGCAGTGTTAACCAAGAAACGCCGACGTTAACCAAGATGCGTCAAGGGTAACGCGCAGCGCTTAGGGCAATCATTCCCGTTATGGTTAACACACCGCATCTCTATAAAGCCCCGCTTCGGCGGGGCTTTTTATGCGTTGAAGCTTTTGAAGCGTTGAAGCTTTTTATGCGTTGAAGGTTGTTTTACGCCTTTTCGTACTGCTTTAACCGTTCTTCTAACGTGCCGGTATGCAGTTCAAACAGGTGGTTGTCGTAATCATAGAAGTAAATGGATTGCCCCTCGCCTGTAACGCGGGAACGCCCTTCGCGCACCTCAAGACCGAGGGATTTTATTTGCTGAAGTTTGTGATCATATTCGTTTGCGGCCATGCTGAATGCAATGTGGTTATAGGTTTTGTCTGGTAAGGCGGCGCCTTCCATGATCGCCACCCAGATGCCGCCAATATCGAAGAACCGTTCTTTGGCAATCGAAAAGGTCTTGTCGCCACTGTCGTAAATCTTCTTCGCGTCCAAAATGCTGGTGAGAACGGCTTCCATTTTGTCGAGATCGCGGACGATGAAGGTTATATGGCTTAAGCCCTGAACCATTGGACGGTCTCCCTGTCTCTCTTTAGTAGATTAACGCATTAACCGTGTGGCTGTTAAGGTTAATGCGTTAAGGTTAATCAGAAGATTATGGTTAATGCGTTAAGGTTAACGCTTTTAATGTTAACACATTGCATCGCTCTCGCTCCCAAAAGCCCCGCTTCGGCGGGGTTTTTTATGCGGCCAGTGCCGCCAGAAGCGCGACTTCTGTGCCCGATAGCCCGGCGGACAGGAACAAGGAGCGGCGTTGTTTTGCTGCCGGGTCCGGCTGGGCTAGCGCATGGCCCAGATGCTGCACCCGCGTCAGATGTCCCGATCCGTGCAGGAAGTGTTTGTCCCCCTGCGCTGCAATTTGTTGTGGGCTGTCGGACAGGATGATTTCGGCCCAGTCTGCAATGGCGGGCGAGACTTCGTGCCGGTCGGTGAATTTCGGCCCCAATGTCGTGACATGACGGCAGCGCTCCAGCCATGCCATGTTGAATACCGGCTGGCTCGCATTGGTGGCCACCAGCAGGCTGTCGGCCTGTTCAACTACCTCCTGCGCGCTGTCTGCCGCCTGTGTCGCAATGCCGGTATCGCGTTGCAGCTTTGCGGCAAAAGCGGCGCGGTTTTCGGGGCTGCGGGAATAGATGCGAAAGCGGGCGGGTTGGCCAAGCGCGGCGATGGCGCGGCATTGGGTGAATGCCTGCAATCCGGTGCCGATCACGCCGCAGGTGCCGCTGCCGTGCGGCGCCAGCGCTTCATAGCCCAACGCGCCCAGCAGCCCGGTGCGCCACGCGCCCAGAGCGAAATCGCTTTAATCTGTAACATCAAGCATTAAAATTCGCGTTCGAAATCAGCAGAATGCTGATGGAGAGGCAGCGAATTTTGTTTCAAATTTAGCGATTTCTGCTCCATATCGCCGACCGCAATGGCGCGCAGGCGATGGGTCTCGCGGCACCAGGCGGCGACGAGTTGATCTTCGCGCGCGCGGATCAGTCCGGGGCGGGTGCTGTAACTGCGAAAGCCGAAATGGGCAGCATCGCCGCCGGCGGTGAGGATCAGATGGTCCGGGTCGAGGTTGATGCCGTGGCGGGCGGGGGAGATGGTGCGCCCGGCAGCGGCGTCGGTTACAAAGCGGCGCAGGGCTTGGGCCGCTTTGGACAGGTCAATCGTTTGCAGGTCGTCATCGGTGAAAATCTTCATAATTTCCTCCTATTTCCGTGGTTTATGCCGTGGTTTTCGGGCGTGGGTCGCCGGCGCGCCGGGGGCATTTAGCCGCAAAGTAGACCGGCGCGGCGGGGCGGGACGCAGGGGGCTTTCGCACCATGTGCCGGGCTTCAGATCCGCTAATTCCCACGGCCCGACGCGCACGCGCACCAGCCGCAGGGTCGGGAAGCCGATGGCGGCGGTCATGCGGCGCACCTGTCGGTTGCGGCCTTCGGAAATGGTGATTTCCAGCCAGCGATCCGGCACGCTTTCGCGGTGTCGCACCGGGGGATTGCGCGGCCAGAGGGCAGGCGGGTCGATCAGGCGGGCGCGGGCCGGACGGGTCGGGCCATCTTTCAACGTCACCCCCTTGCGCAACGGTTCCATATCCCGCCCCGTCGGCGCGCCTTCCACCTGCACCAGATAGGTCTTTTCCAGCTTGAAACGCGGGTTGCTGATGCGCGCCTGCAACGCGCCGTCATCGGTCAGGATCAACAGCCCCTCGCTGTCGCGGTCCAGCCGACCCGCCGGATAAACCTTTGGAATGTCGATGAAATCCGAAAGGGTGGCCCGTTGGGTCGGGCTTTTCGCATCGGTAAACTGGCTCAGGACGCCGTGCGGTTTGTTGAACAGGATCAGACGGGACATGCGGCTTGGGTACCCGCGCGGAAAGGGGTTTTCAAGGGGGCGGCGGCGTGCGAGGGTCGGGCATGGAACAGATGACCCCGAAAGACATCCTCGCCCGGCTGGTAGGCTTTGACACCACCTCCGACCGCTCCAACCTGCCGCTGATCGACTGGGTCGAGGCCTATTTGTCGGCCCACGGCATCGCCGCGCAGCGTGTGCCCTCGGCGGACGGGCAAAAGGCCAGCCTGTTTGCGCAGATCGGGCCGGATGTCGCGGGCGGGGTGCTGTTGTCGGCCCATTCGGACGTGGTGCCGGTGGCGGGGCAGGACTGGTCGACGGATCCGTTCACGCTCACCGAACAGGACGGCAAATTTTTTGGCCGGGGCACCTGTGACATGAAGGGTTTCTTAACGATTATGCTCTATGCTGCGGCCAGGGCTTCGAAAATGGCGCTTTCGCGGCCCTTGCAACTGGCGATTTCATACGACGAGGAATTGGGCTGCCTCGCCGCGCCGGAATTGATTGCTGCCATGGCGGACCTGCCGAAAGCGGGGGCGGCGTTCATTGGCGAACCGTCGGAAATGCGCGTGGTCAGCGGGCATAAGGGCACGATTGGCATCGCCACGCATCTCATCGGGCATGAGGTGCATTCCTCGATCCTTGATCGGGGGGTGAGTGCTGTGATGGAGGGCGCGAAGCTGATCGACTGGGCCAATCGGGTGAATGCCGAGGGGCGGGCGGCGCGTCCGAGCGCCTTGGCCGCGCCATTCGATCCGCCCTATACCACGGCCCATGTTGGTACCGCGCATGGCGGCACGGCGGATAATATCACGGCGAAGGACATGCGGTTCAACATGGATATGCGCTGCGTTCCGGGGGAAAGCCTTGCCGATTGGCAGGAGCGGTATCTGCGCGCGGTGCGGGCGCTGGAGGCGGAAATGCAGGCGGTGCATGCGGGCGCGCGGATTGATACGGAGGTCACGTTCAACGTGCCGCCGCTGGTGCCCGAGACAAACGGCGCGGCGGAGGTGCTGGCGCGCCGCCTGACCGGGGACAACGAAACCCATGTGGTGAGTTACGCCACCGAGGCCGGGCAGTTTCAGGAGGGCGGGTATTCCGCCGTGGTCTGCGGGCCGGGCAACATCGCACAGGCGCATCAGCCGGACGAGTTTCTCAGCGTGGCGCAGTTTGAGGCGGGGCTGAAATTCGCCCGCGATTTGCTGGACGGATTGGCGGCGTAAGGTGGCAATCAGCCGCCGGTGTGGCTCATATGCCGGGACATTTGCCCGCCAACGCCCTGCCGCGAATAGTCGAAATCATGCCCGGCGGGTTTGAGCGCAATCGCCGCGCGGATCGCCTCTTCCAGCACCGCGTCATTGTTCGGATGGGCGCGCAGAACCTCGCGCAACTCTGATTTGCCCTCCTGTCCAAGACAGGTAAACAACTCGCCGGTGCAGGTCAGCCGCACCCGGTTGCAGCTTTCGCAGAAATTATGCGTCAGCGGGGTGATGAAACCGACCTTCTGCCCGGTTTCTTCCAGCCGCACATAGCGCGCCGGCCCCCCGGTGCGCTCGGCCAAGGGCGTGACGGTAAAGCGTTTTTCCAACTCGCCGCGCAGTTCCGACAGGGGCCAATACTGCCCCAGCCGCACCTGCTCCTCCATGTCCCCCATCGGCATCACCTCGATGAAGGTCATGGTCATGCCGCCGCGCTGCGCCCAGTCGAGCATGGTAAACAACTCGTCCTCGTTGAAGCTCTTCAGCGCTACCGCGTTAATCTTGATGCCAAAGCCGATTTCGCGCGCCACCTCGATCCCGTCCATGACCTTTTTCAACTGCCCGATGCGGGTGATCTCGGTGAATTTGCGCGGGTCCAGCGTGTCGAGCGAAATGTTGAGACGCCGCACCCCGGCGCGCCAAAGCTCTTCGGCATGGCGGGTCAGCTGGCTGCCATTGGTGGTGATCGTCAGCTCGTCCAGCGCCCCGGTTTTCAAATGCCGCCCGGCGAGATGAAAGAAGTCCACGATGTCGCGCCGCACCAACGGCTCCCCCCCTGTTACCCGCAATTTGCGCACCCCAAGGCGGATGAAGGCCGTGGCGAGGCGGTCCAGTTCTTCCAGCGTCAGCAATTCGCGTTTGGGCAGGAAGGTCATGTGTTCCGCCATGCAATAGGTGCAGCGGAAATCGCAACGATCCGTCACCGAAAGTCGGAGATAGGTGATCGGGCGCTGAAACGGGTCAATGAGGGATGAACACGACATGCCTGAGTCTACGGCGAAAACCCGCCCGCTACAAGCGAAAGCCCCATTGTTTTGACGGCTGTTTCGGCGTAACTTTGCGGCATGCGTGTCTTGTATCTATGCCTTTTGGCCCCGCTTCTTCTCACCGCCTGCGCCGAATTGGGTGCGGATTCGGGGGGTAATGCTTCGCCGCCGGACGGGATGGCGCGGCCAGAGGCGCGCCCGGACAACGCCGAGGCCCCGCCCGCGGGCGCCAACACGGTGGAGGAGTTTGACACTACCACGGCCGAAGAACGCGCCGCCGCCACCGCGCGACCGGCGGGCGGTGCGAAGCTTGGGCGCAGCGTGGCGACGCTGGGCAATCCGGCGGATCCGGGCTTCTGGCTGGAAACGCCGCTGGTCGATGCGGTGGCGCCGGGGCGGGTGGTTTCGGTGGCGACGGGCAAGTCGGTGCAGGTCGAACTGCGCCCGATAGATGCCGCTGCGGGCGCGGGCAGCCGCATATCGCTTCCGGCACTGCGCCTGCTCGGTGTCGGGCTGGCCGGGCTGCATGAGGTTGATGTTTTTCGGCAGTAATCTCTATTCTAAATCAACGGTTTAGGGTGGAAATCGTTAAATCTGAATCAAAACTCTCTGTCTTTGGGTCAGCATCTTGCTGATTTCGAGCGCGGATTTTGATGCTTTATGGTGCAGATTAAAGCGGTTCCGCTATCGCTGGGGGTTTCCCGCCAGCCCCACATTATAGCTGGGGGTTTCACACCCCAGACCCGCACGATAGCTGGGGGTTTCACACCCCCAGACCCACACGATAGCTGGGGGTTTCACACCCCCAGACCCACACGATAGCTGGGGGTTTCACACCCCCAGACCCCCGTGGAGTATTTTCCCTAAGAAGAAGGGGCGTGTTTTATATATTTCCCCGCCTCTTTGCGGGCGAAGGGTTTCATGGCGGTGCCGTGGCTGTCGAGAAAGGCGGCAACCCGCTCCGGGTCGTGTTTAGACAGCGTTCGCAGCCACCACGCAATCGCCTTCTGAATGAACCATTCCTGGTCCGGCACATAGCCCGCCGCCCAGCCCAAAATCCGTTCCCGCGCGGCGATTTCCGCGGGCTTCGGGTTGGGTAGGCTCGCCCACGGCAGGGTGATGACCAGCGCGGCGCGGCGGGTCCACATATGCTCCGATCGGGTCCACGGTTCGACATCGTCCAGCCGCTCCGGCGCCGCTTTCAGCCGCCTTTCCCCCGCCTTGCAGGCATGGTCCGCGATGGCCCAGCTGTCGAATTCCGGCACCCAGCTCTGGATCAGTTCCCAGACCGCCGCGTCGGGCCGGATCCGGGCTTGCGTCAGGAGTTTCGCGGCGCCGATCCGGGCTTCGAAAATATCCGTGTCCCACAGCGCGCGGGCCAGCGCTACCCGCTCCTCGACGCTCAAAGCGCGCCGCCATTCGGTGGCCAGTTCGGTCAGCGCGGGCACCGACACGCCGATCACCTCGCGGCTTTGCTTGTGGTAATGCGCCATATCCGCCGCGCGCCCCGGCTCTGCCCGTTCCCGAATCGCCGCCAGTGCCGCCTCCGGGGTCATTCCACCGTCACCGATTTGGCGAGGTTGCGCGGCTGGTCAATGTCGGTGCCCTTGGCGTTGGCGGTGTGGTAGGCGAGGAGCTGGGCTGGGATGGCGTAGAGGATCGGTTGCAACATTTCCGGCGCTTCCGGCATCGGAATATGGCGCCAAACGCCTTCGCCCGCCTCCTGCGCGCCGCGCTGATCGGCGACCAGCAACACCTTGCCCTCGCGTGCCATCACCTCCTGCATGTTGGAAACGGTCTTGTCGAACAGCCGGTCATGCGGGGCGAAAACCACGGTCGGCGTCGCTCCGTCGATCAGTGCGATGGGGCCGTGTTTCAGCTCGCCGGACGGGTAGCCCTCGGCATGTATATAGCTGATTTCCTTGAGTTTTAAGGCGCCTTCCAGAGCGAGGGGAAACATCTGACCGCGCCCCAGAAACAGCACATCGCGGGCATGAGACAATTCGCGCGATGCATCGCGGATGGCGTCATCGACGGCCAGTGCCGCGTTGATCAGGCCCGGCAGGCCGTTGAGGTCGGCCAGGGCCTGCGCAATCTCGTCTGCCTGCATGGAGCCGCGCTGCCGGGCCGCTTCCAGGATCAGCAGCAGGAAGGTGGTGAGCTGGCAGGTAAAGGCTTTCGTCGAGGCAACCGAGACCTCGACACCGGCGCGGATTTGCAGCGCCACGTCCGACTCACGCGCAATCGAGCTTTCGGCGACGTTGATCAGCGACAGCACGGCGGCGGCGCGCGGTTTGGCGTATTTCAGCGCGGCCAGCGTGTCGGCGGTTTCGCCCGATTGGCTGACGAAAACCGCCAGTGTGCGGTCGGAAATCAGCGGATTCCGGTAGCGAAATTCGGAGGCAACGTCGATTTCGGCGGGCAGGCGGGCGTAGCGTTCAAACCAGTATTTCGCCACCAGCCCCGCGTAATAGGCCGTGCCGCAGGCAACGATAATGACCCGATCAATGTCTTTGAAATCAATGCCTTGCAGGTCGATTTGCGGCTGTCCGTCCGCCCCGGTATAGGCGCGCAGAACGTCGGCGATGACCACGGGCTGCTCGGCAATTTCCTTCATCATGAAGTGTTTGTGCCCGCCCTTTTCGATCCGCGCCGCGTCGAGCTGAACCCGCTTTTCCGGGCGTTGAACCGGCTGGTTCTGCGCATTGAAAACTTGCGCGCCCGCGCGGGTGATCACCGCCCAATCACCCTCTTCCAGATATGTGATCCGGTCGGTCATCGGCGCAAGGGCGATGGCGTCGGAGCCGATGAACATTTCGCCATCCCCATGCCCGATAGCCAGCGGCGAGCCTTGGCGCGCGGCAATCATCAGGTCCGGCTCATCGGCAAAAATAAAGGCCAGTGCGAAGGCGCCTTCGATCCGAGCGAGACATGCGGCGACCGCCTCTTTCGGCGACAGGCCGGCTTGCAATTCGGCCTCAACCAGCCGCACCACGGTTTCCGTGTCGGTGTCGCTTTCAAAGTTCACCCCTTGGGCGATCAGTTCTTCGCGCAGGGTTTTGAAGTTCTCAATGATGCCATTATGCACGACGGAAACCCGCGCGGCAGCGTGCGGATGGGCGTTTTCGACCGTGGCGGCGCCGTGTGTCGCCCAGCGGGTATGACCGATGCCCGTATGGCCGGGCAGGGGGTGATGCACCAGGGTGTCGGACAGGTTCACCAGTTTGCCAACCGCGCGGCGGCGATCCATGATCCCCTCCGGGTTGACCGTGGCAATGCCCGCGCTGTCATAGCCGCGATATTCCAGCCGACTGAGCGCCTCCACCAGCATCGGTGCGACCTCATGATTGCCCAGAATGCCTACAATTCCGCACATGCTTTTTCCCCTCTATCCGCCGCTTTCCCACGGGTCTCATGTTCGCTAAGTGAAAAAATCCTTGCACTTTTCGAACATTTTCCCCGGATTAAGTTGCTTTTTTCTTCTTTTGCTTTAACTTTTCGAACATTTGCGTCCAAAAGCCTTCCTTGATTTCCAGCTTGGCCCGCCCAATCGCCATCGCCCCGTCCGGCACGTCGCGCGTGACGACCGACCCGGTCGCGGTCATGGCACCTTTGCCGATCTTCACCGGGGCGACCAGCATGGTGTCCGAGCCGATAAAGCTGTCCGCGCCAATTTCCGTGTGGTGTTTCGACACGCCATCATAGTTGCAGGTCACGGTGCCCGCGCCGATATTGGCCCGCTCGCCGATGGTCGCATCGCCGATATAGGTCAGGTGATTCACCTTGGCGCCGGGACCGACCTGCGCGTTCTTTACCTCAACAAAATTGCCGACTTTCGCGCCTTCCGCCAGTTCCGCGCCCGGTCGCAACCGGGCATAGGGACCGACCTGCGCGTCGCGGCTGACATGGCAGTCCTCAAGGTGGCTGAAAGCGCGGATGCGGGCGCCGGTTTCCACCGTCACCCCCGGCCCAAACACCACATTCGGCTCGATAAACGCGTCGCGGCCGATATGGGTGTCGAGGCTGAAAAACACGCTCTCCGGCGCCTGCATCGTCACCCCGTTTTCCAGCGCCTCGGCCCGTTTGCGCGCCTGAAAAATCCCTTCCGCCTGCGCCAGTTCGGTGCGGCTGTTAACGCCCAAAGTTTCGGCCTCATCACAGGTCACAACCCGCGCTTTTTGCCCCTTGGAAACCGCGATGCCGACAATGTCCGTCAGGTAGTATTCCCCGGCCGCGTTGTCGTTATTTGTCGCGTCCAGCAGGTCAAAGAGGTTCTCGCAGGATGCGCAAATAACGCCGGAATTACAAAGTCTTATGGCGCGTTCGACGTCTGAGGCGTCTTTGTATTCCACGATCCGCGTGAGCGCGTTGCCCTCGACCACCAGACGCCCGTAACGCCCCGGATCCGCCGCCTCAAAGCCCAGCACCACCACGTCCGCACCGTCACGCCGCGCGTCTTGCATTCGGGCGAGGGTTTTGGGGCGGATGAAGGGGGTGTCGCCGTAAAGCACGATCGCATCGCCGTCGAACCCTGCGAGCGCGTCGCGGGCGGTCAGGACCGCGTGGCCGGTGCCCAGTTGTTCGCTCTGGGTCACGATCTCGGCGAAAGGGGCGTGGATCGCGGCGGAGGCTTCCACCTGCGCCGCCCCATGCCCCGCGACGATAATGGTTTTCGCGATGTCGATTTCCCCCGCGACCTGCAAGGCGTGCGCATATAACGGCGCGTTGGCCACTTCATGCAGGACTTTCGGCAGGTCCGATTTCATCCGCGTGCCCTTGCCCGCGGCCAGAACGATCAATGCAGTTGCCATAGAATGCCTCATTTCTGTTCACTCTTTTTTAACTCGGGGGGGCTAGGCTGCAAGGGAAATGCGATTCGATGCGGAAAGGAGCGGGAATGAGGATGTGATTTAGAATGATGTAAGCGTGGTTTAGAATAAGGGGCGACGTGTTCATTGCTTGGCAGCATGGGCTTTGCGGGCGTAGCCAATGAGTTCCTGCACGAGCTGGGGCGGAATTTCGCGTGCGGGCGGTGCCATTAGAAGACGGCCGAACAGGGCGCGGTATTCGTCTTCTGCCATCAGCGCCTGAAAGCGGGCCTTGCGCCACGCGACGGCTTCGGCGTGCAATCGGGCCAGCTCGGGATCGGCGTGGTAGCGCGCGAGGTGCGGTGCGGCGAGCGGTGCGGCGGCGCGGATGCTGGTGTCCTGGGCCTGACACCAGTTGCGTTCCGTCCAGTAGTCCAGGCCAATCGGCGGGCTTTCGCGGTTGACCCGCCCCCGGTCGCGTTTAACCACGAAACTTTCCATCGCGCCTAGGGCGTAATGGTTAAGCTGGGCGATCTGGTAATTGTCCTGCCCGAACGGGGAAAAGATCCGGTCGCGGCGGTATTGGGACGGCAATGCGCGGCCGGAGCCGTCAAACCAACGGGTGCGATCCGCTTTATCCGCGACGGGCGCGCGGGGGCGATGCACGCCGAGTTTTTTATACGCGCCATTATTGCGCCAAAGGGTTTTGAACATGGCCGCGCGCCAGGGCCAGTTCAGTTTGGCAGGGGCGGCGCGGGTGAAGGTTTCGGTGATCGGGCGGTCTTGAAATCGGACCACGCCCGCATTGCCAAACAGCCGCCAGGTCAGCGGAATCGCATCTGCTTCGGGCAGGGCGTCAAACAGTGCGTATACGGTGTGGTCGCCCGCGTGGATGTTGACAAATTCGTCCACGTCCAGCGTCATGAGCCAATCGGCGCTGCGCACAAGCTCATGCCGATCCGCGCGCTTGAATGCCGTCCATTGCACGCCGCTTTCGTGATAGGGGCCGGGATTTGGTAGATGGGTGAGCTCCCCCATCGCGTCGAGCCGGTCCAGCATCGCGTCGGTTCCATCGGTGCAATCGTTGGAAAACACGAGAAAATCGGTGAAGCCGACGCCTTTGTGATGCGCGAGCCATTCCAGCAGGAAAGCCCCTTCGTTTTTCATGCTGGTTACCGCAACAATACGCATATTTCCTCGGGTCGGTTCACTGAAAATTAAGATTTGGCGTGTAAAACTTGTGGCAGGTTGTGTGCGATGGGTCAACGCGGCGTGGCAACGAAAGGCGGATAGGGCACGAGGTCGGAATGTGGAGCTGAACAGATACTGGAAGTGGCGAGCAACAGATAGGGAAGGAGGCGGCGGATCTGGCGAAATACGGCGTTTGATTATGGCGAAGATAAAGATGGCAATAAAGGCGGAGAAGATGTGTTTTGCGTTGGTTGACAGTGCGTGGGCGGGGCGATAGGTGAACGTCGATGCAAATATCAGAATATGTTTTCACTCAAGCGGGATAGCTGATGCGCCCGCCTGAGCGAGGACCGGAAGGGAAACAAATGCAATTGGATTGGAAAATCGGAGGGGTCGCGCTCGGTTTCGTGTTCTTCCTCGCCGTGCTTTTGGTCAAACCCATTGGGGTTTCGACCCAATTCGTCATCTTTGACGGTATCGTGGCCGACATGGTTAACCCGGAATTGGTGACTCAGACTGAGGAGGGCGGTTATACCTCGACCAACGCCTATCTCGCAAAATCGAACGGCAAATATGCCAAGAATATCGCCAACCCGCTGAATTATTCCTTCGTCTTTGTCATCGCCATGATGATCGGGGCGGGGGTGTCCGGCTTCCTGCGTGGCGGCAATGAGGACAACAAAGTGCCCGCGCATTGGGCCGCCAATTTTGGAGACAGCCCGGCCAAGCGCTACGCTGCGGCTTTCATCGGTGGTTTCATCGTGCTGTATGGCGCGCGACTGGCGGGCGGCTGCACCTCGGGCCACATGATGTCCGGCATGATGCAGACCTCGATTTCCGGCTACCTTTTCGCCCTCGGTGCCTTTGGCGCGGCGGTTCCGGTTGCCCTGATGCTGTTCAAAAAGGAGGGGTAAGCCATGAAAATTATCCTCGCATTGCTTATCGGTGGCCTGTTTGGCGCGGTTCTGGACCGTATCGGCGCCACCAATCCCTCGGTAATGAGCCGCATGATGAGCCTTCGCGCATTGGGCATCATGAAAACCATCCTTCTGGCCATCGGTGTCGGTTCGGTGCTGATGTTCGCCGGGCAGATGGTGGGCCTTGTGGATGTCGGTCATATGTCGGTGAAAACGGCTTATATTGGCGTGTTTGTCGGCGGGCTGCTGCTGGGCCTCGGCTGGGCGGTTTCCGGCTTCTGCCCCGGCACCGGGCTGACCGCTGCCGCAACCGGCCGCCGCGACGCTTTGTTTTTCATCGCCGGTGGCCTGCTGGGCGCGGCGGCTTATATGGTGACGTATCCGTCGATCAAAGCCACGGGCCTGCTGGACGGCATTCTGGGCGGCAAAGTCACGCTCGGCACCGTGCCGGGGCAGGAGAAATTCCCCGGCCTGACCGATCTGCCGGGCGACGTTCTGGGTATTGTTCTGGGCGTGGTTTTCATTCTCGTGGCCTTTGTTTTGCCGGAGCGCCCGCGCGAGAAGTGAAGCAGATTCCATGAACAACTGTGGATGAACAGCTATTAACGACCGCCGGAAGCAAGCTGGCGGTCGTTTTCGTTAAAATTCTCCCGATTGCCAAATAAATGGTTCTCAGAATGCGCAAACGGTGCTTAACTGGCGTCGGTAATCGTGTTTTCAGGGGAAACCGGTTTGGTGTGTTGTAAGCCGGTTGTTCCGTTCAACCGCCCGCCCGGGAGCAATCGCTTTCAGGGCCAACAATGTGAAAGAATGCTGCGCGGGGTCTCGGGGAAGCGCGGCGATCGGAGGTCTCGAATGATCAAACAAACCCTTGCTGCTCTCGCCATGTCTGTTGCCGCGCTGCCCGCGATGGCGGAGGGCTGGTCCATTAACCATCTCGAAACCATGGGGTCTTCTGAAGCGTGTATGAAGAAAGCGCGTTCGGTTCTGAACCGCTATATGTTCGCCCATGGCGGCGGCTCCACCGGCGCCGACACCTGGTCGCTGTATGGCTATGATCTGGAGCCGGGGATGCAGGATGTGGTCATCATGTGTCCGTATGAAGGGGATATGAGCTTTGCCATTGTCGTGGTGCAGTCGGAAAGCGACAGCGATACGCGTAGCTTGGTGTCGCAAAGGTTGGTGGATTACTGGGACGAGCTGTAACTGCGAACAGACAGAGCGCGCCCCGGTTTTCCGGGGCGTTTTCAGACCGGCTTGCGGGCCACGAAGTCGATCAGCGCACAGATGCCGGAATGGCGGGCGCCGGAATGCTGCTCCGCCCGGTATTCGCGCGCATGTTCCACCTTCCAGCCGGGCAGAAAACCGCGCAGCTTTTCGGTCGTGTACATATTGCCCGGATCGGACGGCCCGCCGGTGCCCAGTTCAACCTGATCCGGCGTGAAGCCGTGTAAAACCAGCCGTCCGCCGGGGTGTACCGCACGGGCAAAGTCTGCAAAAACGGCGGCTTGCTGTGCCTGTGGCGTGAACTGGATGAACACGCCCAGAACCGTATCAAAGCGACGCGACCAATCCCAGCTTTTGAGCGTCGAGACATGGCACTCCACCGAAACCCCGGCTTCCGCCGCCAGCTTTTGCGCCTTTTTTACCGCCGATGGCGACAGGTCAAAAGCCGTCACCGTCACCCCCGCGCGCGCCAGATGCACCGAATTGCGCCCTTCGCCATCGGCAATGCACAACACCCGGTCCCCCGGCGCAAACAGGTCCATGTTGTCGGCGACGAACGGGGCGGGGTCGCGGCCGAAAACATATTCCGGCGTGGCATAACTCTCTTCCCACATGGCATCCTCCTGCGCCCGCCCATATCCAGGGCATAAAAAACCCCGCCGAAGCGGGGCTTTATCGGTATGGGCGTACCCTTACTTGGCCAGCGGCCCGATCATCATGATCATCTGCCGGCCTTCCATTTTCGGCATGTTCTCGACCTTGCCGATTTCCTTGGTGTCCTCGGCCACGCGCAAGAGCAGCTCCCGGCCCAGATTCTGGTGCGCCATCTCGCGGCCCCGGAAGCGCAACGTGACTTTCACCTTGTCGCCTTTTTCCAGGAATTTCACCACATTGCGCATCTTGACATCGTAATCATGCGTGTCGGTGTTGGGGCGGAATTTGACCTCTTTGATCTCGATGGTCTTCTGCTTTTTGCGCGCCTCGCTCTCCCGTTTCTGCTGTTCATATTTGAACTTGCCGAAATCCATGATCTTGCAGACCGGCGGGTTGGCGTTTGGTGAAATTTCCACCAGATCCAGCTCGGCTTCTGCGGCCAGCGCGCGCGCCTTATCGGGGCTGACGACGCCGACATTCTCCCCATCGGCACCGATCAGGCGCACTTCCGGGCAGCGGATTTTTTCGTTCACACGGGGGCCGGTATCGCGCACCGGCGGGGCGTTATGGGGTCTGCGGGCTATGGTCGCAATCCTTCTGAAGTTGGTTTTAGCGAAACCTAAGCCGCGCGCGCCGGGCATTCAAGCCAAATTCTGCCGATCCGGGCGCCCACAGGCGGCGAAGCCCTGCCAATGTTGCATGGAAGTCGATTTTTCCCCTTGAGGTCAGGCGGATAACCGGGTTTTTGGGGGCGAAGCCCGGCGGGGGACGTGCGGGCAGGCGCTGAATGGCGCGGAAAGGAACGACATGCGGAATCTTATTATTGTTGTGGTGGTTGTGGTCGCGGCGGCGGCGGCGTGGTTTTTCTGGGGCTCTTCCAGTGCGGATGAGGCCATGACGAAAGCCACCGGCGCGGCGGAAAGCGTGACCGGCAAGGCCACCGGCGCGCTGGAATCGGCGGCGGGTGCGGTCAAGGACACGGCGGGCAACGCAGCGACCGGCGCGGCCGACGCGGCTAAGGATGCGGCGGCGGCGGCAAGCGAAGCAGCTACTGGTGCGGTAGACGCGGCGAAAGACGCGGCTGCGGCGGCAAGCGAAGCGGCCACTGGGGCTGTGGACGCGGCGAAAGACGCAGCTGCCGGCGCTGTAGACGCAGCCAAGGACGCGGCTGCGGCGGCAGGTGAAGCGGCCACTGGGGCTGTGGATGCGGCCAAGGATATGGCTGGTGAAGCCGCGAATGCGGCAACGGAAGCGGCCACTGGCGCAATGAACGCGGCAGGTGAAGCGGCCAACGCGGCGACGGAAGCGGCCACTGGGGCTGTGGATGCAGCGAAGGATATGGCTGGTGAAGCTGCGAATGCGGCGACCGAAGCGGCAACTGGCGCGATGAATGCGGCAGGCGAAGCGGCCAACGCGGCGACGGAAGCCGCTACTGGGGCTGTGGACGCGGCCAAGGATATGGCCAGCGAAGCCGCCAATGCGGCGACGGAAGCGGCCACTGGCGCGGCTGATGCGGCCAAAGATGCGGCCAATGCGGCCACGGGCATGACCGCGGGTGCGGGCAACGCTGTCCTGACCGAGGGCGCGGTCTCCGCGGCGGGCGGCATGGATGCGCTGAAGTCGCTGTTGTCGCCGGAAGGCTTTGATGCGAGCAAGCTGACCGAGGTGATTCAGGCTTCCGGTCTCGGCGACATGCAGAAAACCGCTCTGACGACGGTCTTGAAACAGGCCACCGACAACCCGGAATATGTGAATGCCGCGATCAGTTCGCTGAAAGCCGCACTCGGTCTCTGATCCGGGCGTCAGAAGGATAGAAAGATCAACGGGGGCGGCGCGGCGGCCCCCGTTTTCATTGGGGGAAACGGTTTCGGAGCGGCGGGTTTTGGCTTAAACTGACGCAAAACGGAGTGGGAGTGTTATGTCGATTTTGTCAGGATTCCGCGTTGCCGGGGTGTTTTTACTGCTTTCGGGCGGGGCGGTTTTGGCGCAGGAAGAGGGCGCGGCGGGAAAGGTCGGGGCGGGCAAGAAGCCTGAAATCTCCGGGCAATTCGCGCCGGTAGCGGGGCCGGAAGAGGCTGCGGAAGGCGCTCCCGAGGCCAGGCCGGAATCGGCAGGCGACGCGATTTCCGAGGCAGGCGCGAAAATCGCGTCCTGTGATGCGGCGGCTTCCAACCCGGACGATCCGGCTTTTGCAGGGCAGGTGGCGCAGATCCCACCGGCGCAGGCCCGTGCGGCGATGGCGTTGTGCCGCATGGCGTTGCAGGCTGACCCGACCCTTGCGCGCGCAAGTTATCAATATGGCCGCGCGGCGTTGGTTGCCGGGGAAACGCGGGACGGCATTGCGCATCTGACCCGCGCCGCTGAAGCCGGATATGTCATCGCGGCATATGATCTTGCCGAGCATCTGCGGTACGCGTCTGACCCGCAGGACTGGGCCGCGGCGATGCCGTGGTACGAACGCGCGGCGGAGGGGGGCTTTGCCCTTGCGCTCAATGCTTTGGGCATGGCGTTTGAGCATGGCTATGGCGGCGTGACGCCAGATACCACGCGCGCGGCAGAGCTGTACGAGGCGGCCTATGAGGGCGGCTTGTTGCTCGGCGGCACCAATCTGGGCTGGTTGCTGGCCAATGGCGATGGGGTTGATCTGGACGAACGCCGCGCGGTCGCGCTGTTTTTGGAGGCGGCAGAAGGCGGGGTGCCGCTGGGCATGACGGATTATGGTTATGCGTTGGCGAATGGCATCGGTATGGCGCAGGATTATGTGGAGGCGGCGGTGTGGTTCCGGGCGGCGGCCAATCTGGGCGAGAGTGACGCCATGTTGCAGCTCGGGGTGCTGTATCTATATGGCTACGGGGTCAAGCGTAACCCGGAAACGGCGCTCGAATGGTATCGCAAGGCGCAGGATCTGGGCGCGCCGGATGCACTGTCCTATATCGGTGAAGTATATGAAAAGGTTGAGGAATATTACAATCCGGGCAATGCGGCATGGCAATATGTCCGGGCGTTGAAATCCGGGGATCGATGGCCGCTGGAGCGGGGGCGCAGTTCCTGGGACCGGCAAACCGCGATTGAACTGCAACGCATCCTGCGCGACGTCGGATTGTATTTCGGCCCGATGGATGGGGATATCGGCACCGGCACCCGAGCGGCGATGGAGAAAGTGATCGCGGGCGGGTAAATGCGGAGCCCGCGGCGGGCCTTTGGCATTAAGGTTAACGCGTTAACCTTAATGAGTGTTAGCCCGTTAATGTTAATGAATCCTGACGCGTTAACCTTAATGAATCTTAACGCGTAACTTTAATGAATCTTAACGTGTTAATCTTAATGAAGATAAACGCATTAACCTTAACGGTAGTCGTTAACCTTAATGAATTAACTATTAGAGCAGAAATCGCCAAATCGGAATCAAGATTCCTTGCCTCCGGGTCAGCATCCTACTGATTTCGAACGCGAATTTTAATTCTTGATGTTGCAGATTATAGCGATTTCGCCCTTGCCTTAGAATATTAACCTTAACGCGCTAACCTAATTTCATTAACCTTAACGCATTAACCCTAACGCATTAACCTTAGCGCATTAACCTTAACGGCGCGCCCTACCGCGTCCGCTTCCAGAGCAGGTAGAGGATCACCGTGTTGAAGACCAATGCGGTGACCAGCGTGGGCAGTAAGGCCGTCTGGCCGGTATCGCCCCAGGCGAGCAGGCTGAAGAGTAGTTTGATTGCGCCGCCAAGGTTGGCCACGACCAGCCCCCAAAGCAGGCTGCGCCGCCAAAAGGCGGTTGCCAGAGCGGTGAGAAACGCGACCACAAGCGCCACAAAGCCCCAAAGCTGCAACGCAGACATCGACGCCAGCAATTCGCGTTCTGCAGACAGAAATTCGATGACGAAATCCTTGGGGACCTGTGGCGCGGGAAATACCACCGCGCTGATCGGGAAAAACAGCGCCAGCAAGACCGTCAGGAACAATTTCCGGTGCCAGGCGGCCATGCAAAACGCGATCAGAATGAGAGGCCGAATATACCAGCTCCATTCGTTATGATGACGTGCCCAAGCCCAATCGGCCCATCCTACCCAGTCCATGACGCGTCCCCCGTGTTGCGTTGGGGCTCAGATAGCAGAAGAGGGGGGAAAGGCATAGAGTTTTCGGCAGGCGCGGCCTTTGCTTCTTTGTTAACCGAACGTCCCTGCGCACAACGCGCCCCCTCTGACTGCCGCCCCTCTTTCGCCCGCGCCCTTGATGGCGCCTGACAAGTTTGCCCCCCGCGCCATCACAGGAGCGCGGTTGACAGGATGGGGAAGCGGCTGAGCAGGAGTAGCGTTACCGTCACCGCCAGCAGGAACGGCCAGAGCGAGCGCAATATCCGGCCCGGCGCAACGCCACTCATGGAAGACGCGATATACAGCCCGACCCCCACGGGTGGGGTCAGCAGGCCCAAAACAAGGTTCAGACAAATCACCACGCCGAACTGGTAGGGGCTGATATCGTAATTGCCCATGGCGATGGGCAGCAGGATCGGGGTGATCAGGATCACCGCCGCAATCCCGTCGATCAGCATGCCGACAAACAGCAGGATGAGGTTGACGATCAGTAGGAAAACAAACGGGTCTTCGGTCACGGAAACGATGAAAGCCGCCAGTTTCTGCGGCAGGGCTTCGTAAATGATGACCCAGCCAAACACATTTGCCGCCGCAATCATGAAGAGGATGGCCGAAGAATTGATCGCGGTGCGCACCAGCATCTGAAACAGGGCGCCCGGCTTCAGCTCCTTATAGATCAGCCAGCCGATCAGAAAGGCGACCAGCGAGGCGATGGCGGCGGATTCCGTGGGCGTGGCAATGCCGAACAGGATGCCGCCGATAATGGCCAGCGGGATCAGCGCGGCGGGCAGGCAACTGATCAGAGCCCGGATGGCCTCTTTGCGGGTATACCAACGGCCCTTGGGAAAGCCCTGCACCATGCCAATGACGGCAATCACAACGGCAAACCCGACCGCCAGCATGAGACCGGGCACAATCCCCGCCAGAAACATATGCCCGATCGGCACCTGCGCCAGCACCCCGAAAATGACAAACATCATCGAAGGCGGAATAACCGGGGCCAGCAGACCCCCGGCGGCGGTTGTGGCGGCGGAAAAGCCGGGATCGTAGCCCTCTTTGGTCATTTCCGGCGTCATCGCGCGGGCCATGACGGCAATCTGGGCGGTGGCAGAGCCGATGATTGCGGCCATGAACATATTGGCCAGCAGGTTGATATAGGCCAGCCCGCCGCGAAACCCGCCGACGAACACGCGGGCGGCATTGATCAGGCGGCGCGTCATGCCGCCCTCATTCATCATCTCCCCCGTCAGCATGAAGAGCGGGATCGCCAGCAGGCCGTAATTCTCCAGCCCGGCAAACATCTTCTGCGCAAAACTGTCGAACAGGATGGTGTTGCCGCTCTCCCAGATATACCAGATCGCGGTCAGGATCAGAACGAACGCAACCGGCAGGGCACAGAGCAGACCGGCCAGAAATACCACAGGGGTCATGCGGGAACCTTTCGCGGTTGCGGGCCGTGGATCACATTCGTTACGGAATGCAGCGTCAGGCCAAAGGCAAACAGCCACAGAACAAGCCAGACCCAGACCTTGGGAAGCCCCAGCGTGCTGGTGGGTTCGGCATAGATGAAATTGAAGGTGGCGCCCTGAAAGGCGGCGACATCAAAGCCGTGGCGCGCAAGTTCCAGCGGATTGAACCAGCGCCAGCAGAACCAGAGCAGAAACAGGGAAATCACCAGCAGCGTCAGGTCTACGAGCTTCGCGACCACACTGGCGGCGCGTCGGGATAACGCGCTGGTCAGCACGGTGATGGTGACCGCATTGCCGTAGTGAACCGAGGCGGAAGCGCCGAGAAAGGTCATCCAGACCATGGCGTAAATCGCCAGTTCATCGACCCAGTAAAGCGCCGCGCCGAGGCTGCGGGTCACGACATTCAACAAGATCAACGCCGTAATGGCCGCCGCCAGCACGGCAGCCGCCCGAATTTCCATCTTTGCCCAGAAGGACGATACAGATACCAGCATGGGGTCTCCGCAGGAGGGTGGGAAGGGCGCAGCACCTCTGCGCCCTTCTGTTTGACTTTACTCTGCGGTCTCGGCAGCAACCGCGCGCAGGCTGTCCAGCGCCGACGACTTCTCCGCCCAGATCGTGTTCCACTTCTCAATCGCGTCGCCAAAGAAGGACGCATCAACCTTGGTATAGGTCCGCCCCGTGCCCGCGATTTCATCCAGCCACGGCTGTTCGCGCGCGATATAGCTGTCGATGGTGCTGTCGACATGCTTGGCCATCAACTCGCCGATCATGGCGCGATCTTCTGCCGACAGCCCGGCCCAGACGCGGGCCGAGACCAGCCCGACCATCGGGAACATCATGTGATCGGACTGCACGATGGTGTCCGCGTGTTCATAGTATTTCAGCACCCAGATCAGTTCGGCATCCATGTCAATCGCATCCACCTGCCCATTGGCCAGCGCATCATAGACGGCGGGCAGCGGCATCGGGGTCGGTGCTGCGCCGAGGGCGTTGTAGAAATCCAGAATGGGCTCGAAGGGGGTGATGCGCAGTTTCAGACCCGACAGGTCGTCGGCGCTTTTCACCTCGCCGCGCGCCACGATCTGCCGCAGGCCGGCCATGCCGTAGCCCGTGCCAACAACCCCAACCTTGGCGGGCAGAGTGCTGAGCATCGCCTGTGCATCTTCATGGCGCAGAATACGGCCCGCATGGGCAATGTTCTTGGCCAGATAGGGGGCATAAAACGCGCCGAAATCCGGGGCGCGGTTGGAGACTTCGGCGACGGTCATGAAGGCCATGTCCAGCGCGCCGGTCTGCAATTGCTGCAACATTTCCGCCTCATTGCCAAGCTGGCGGGCCGGGAAGACCGTTACCGTATGTGCCCCGTCGCTGGCCGTTTTCAGCTCTTCGCCAAACGCTTCCGCCGCCTTGGTCCAGATATGCGGCGGCGGCGTGATCAGGCCCAGACGGAAATCATTGGCTTGTGCAGGCAGCGCAAAAGTCGCGGTGATTGCCGCAAAGGCCAGACCTGTTGAAAAGTGTTTCATGGTGTTTCTTCTCCCTGTTATAGTTGCACCCAGCCCGCGG
Source organism: Rhodobacterales bacterium (assembly GCA_002747325.1). GTDB lineage: Bacteria > Pseudomonadota > Alphaproteobacteria > Rhodobacterales > Rhodobacteraceae. The sequence goes on along the minus strand of PDOZ01000034.1, from coordinate 23,852 downwards.
GCGGTTTGCCCTTGCCGGGATGTACCGCGCCGCAATGCGGGCAGGTCCGCGCTTCGATATTGGCATGAAACGCGTCATAAATCCTGGGTAATTCGCTGACGATGCCCTCCGGCCCGTCAAGGGTGACTTCCACGCGGTGCAGCAACCGTTCGCATTCGAAGCAATACCACTCGAACCCCTCTTTCATGCCCGGCTGACGCGGCGCCTCAACCACGATGCCGATGGAGCCTTCCTGCGGGCGCTGCGGCGCGTGGCGCACATGCGGCGGCAGCATGAAAACCTCGCCTTCGCGCACCGGCACATCGTAAATCTTGCCGCCATCGGCAATTTTCAGCATCATGTCGCCCTTTTGCTGAAAGAACCACTCCTCCACCGGATCGTCGTGAAAATCGCAGCGCGTATTGGGGCCGCCGACCACCATGACGATCATCCCGTCCCCGTCTTTGTGCAGCAATTGATTGCCCACCGGCGGGCGCAGCTTGTCCGCATTGTCCTCGACAAACTTTTGGAAATTAAAGGGTTTCAAAGTCGGATGGGCGGTCATAACGATGTCCTCTCGCATCTGGGTTTCGATCAGCCTAGGAAATGGCTGATGAAAAGAATACGGATAAAAATTGATCCAGCTATCGGTATTTCGAATAGCTGGGGTTAGAACAGAAACAAAATTGCGGTGCCGGAAAGGGCGAGTATCAGGGCGGGCAGGAGCCGGGCGGGGGCGATCCGTTCCGGGGCGCCCAAAAGCACCGCGAAGCCCAGCGCGAACAGCACATCCAGCGCGCCCAGCACCGCCACGACGGCCACGCTGGCGGTTTTGAGGGCGAAAAACTGCATCACCTGCCCGAAGCCCAGCGCCAGCGCCGTGAGCCAGTGCCAGCCGCCCCGGTCCACCACCAGCGCGCTGAGCGCCCGCACCCGGTCCCGCCGCAACAGCGCCGCGCAGGGAAACCAGACGCAGCCGACAAGCGCGCCGATCAGGGCGCCGAGGCCCGGATCGGGGAGGTGTTCGAGCCCCATGCCGCGCAACGAGTAGGCCAGCGCATAGGCGGCTGCGGATCCGACCCCGAGCAGCACCCCGCCCCGTGAAAGCGCCATCGGCCGGGCCAGATAGACCACCACCCCGGCGAGGATCATCGCCCCGCCCATAAGTTCCGTCCGGCCCGGCACCTCCCGCAACAGCAGCCAGCCAAAGGCCAGCGCGAAAAACGGCGTCAACCGCCGCAACAACCCGGCGGTGACAGCGCCCAGCGCTTCCGTGGCGCGATAGAGCGTGACCCGGCCCAGAACGGTCGAAAAAACCCCGGCGGCGAGGAAGGCCAGCACGGCCAGCCAAAGCTCACCCGGCGCAACGGACGGGACCGGGGTCGGCCCGCTGCCGAGCCAGATCAGGCCCGCAATGACCGCCGTCACCACGCAGGAAAGGTAAACCCCATTATCCCCGCGCGCAGATGCCTTGCCCTTGGCAATCGACACCCCGGCCAGCCCATAGGCCAGCGCCGCCGCCAGCGCCCAGCTTTCCCCGGAAAGCAGCAAGGCCTAGAGCTTCAGGCCGCAGGCGTCGAACGCCGCGCGGGTCGCCGCCTTTTCGGCCTCGGTCAATTCCAGCATCGGATGGCGAACCCGACCGCCCACCTGCCCGAGCAGTTCCTGCCAGTATTTGCCATGCGCGGTCGGTTTGCCGCCGGGCTTGGTCTCGCGGATCGCCGCGCGCACCGGCTCCAGACTGTCGCGCACCCGGCGGGCCTCGGAAAACTTACCAGCAAAGGCCAGTTCGGTATATTCGTTCATCCGCTGGTCGGCTTTTGACTGCAACTGATAGGGCGGCGACGAACACAGGTAGAGCTGCCAGCCCAGTTCCTCGATATTGTCCAGCCAGTCGTCCTCCGCCGAGGTCGAGACCAGAATTTTATCCCCCACCATCCGGGTCAGCTTGGCATACATCTCCCGCGGCACGGAATATTTGATGCCCATGATATTGGGCAATTCCGCGATGCGGGCGCAGGTTTCCGGCTCCATCAGATACCCGCTGTCGGGGTGGCTCCACATGGCAATGCCGATATCCAGACGGTCACAGATATATTTGTAATAATTATACAGCACCTCATCGCGGTCATGGCAGAAACTCAGCATCGGGGCATGCACCACCACATAATCCGCGCCGCATTCCTGCGCATGGCGGCCAAGCTCCAGCACCGTATCGACGTTCTGATCCGAGATCGACATGATCGTCCCGGCTTTCCCGGCGCATTCCTCTGCCGCCACGCTCATATTGCGCTTGCGCTCCTCCAGCGACATGGCCCAGAACTCGCCCTGTTTGCCCGCGATGAACAGCCCCTGAATGTTCAGATCGTCGATCCAGTGCCGTATATTGCGCCGCAACCCGGCCTCGTTGAAGGACAGATCGTCGTTGAACGGGTTCAGCGCCGCCGCCCATATCCCGCGCATGGTTTCGCGCGCATAGGCTTTGGCTTCGTGCTTTTCATACTGCATGGACCGACCTTTCCCTAAATGGCTGCATCTTTGAACCCGTTAGACCCGCTCCCCCCCGCAGGATGCCAGCGGGGAAGGGTGAAATGGCTATCCAAAATTTTGATACCAAAATCCTGCCACTTCCATATAGTGAATGCCGAAAACGGAGTTTTCAATGAAATTCGGAGTGATCGGAAACGGGGCCATTGCCCGCTATGTCGAGGCGCATCTTGGCGCGCCGGAGGTCCGGCTGCTGCGCCGTCCGCCGGCGGATGGAGGGCCGTGGGTGGCGCAGGTGGATGAGATTGCGCCGGATGTGGAGTTGATGGTGGATTGCGCGGGCCACGGCGCGCTGGCGCAGCACGGGCCGCAGATCCTGCGCCGGGGCATCCCGCTGGTGACGGTTTCCATCGGCGCCCTTGCGGATGAAGACCTGCACCAGCGTCTGACGCAGGCGGCACAGGCGGGCAAGACGCAACTGCATCTCGCCTCCGGGGCGATCGGGGCGCTGGATTGCTTGCGGGCGGCGCGGGTCGGCACGCTGCAATCGGTCGAATATTCGGGCCGCAAACCGCCCGCTGGATGGCGCGGCTCCCCGGCGGAGGAGCGGCTGGATCTGGATCACCTGACCGCGCCCGAGGCGCATTTTTCCGGCACGGCCCGAGAGGCATCGTTGCGCTATCCGAAGAATGCCAATGTGGCCGCCGCCGTTGCGCTGGCCGGGATCGGCTTTGACCGGACCCGCGTGACGCTGATCGCGGACCCGACCGTCACCGCCAATATCCATGAAGTGCGCGCCAGCGGCAGTTTCGGCGCTTTCTCCTTTCGCATTGAGGGGCGCGCCCTGCCGGACAACCCCAAAAGCTCGGCCCTCGCCGCGATGAGCGCCGTTGCCGCCGCCAGACGCCTGAGCGCCCCGATCACAGGATAGGACAGCGATGACCGCAGGACATATGAAGATCGTCGACCGGGCGCTGACCCGCCTCAAATTGCGGCAGTTGCGCCTGCTGGTCGCGGTCGGGGAACAGGGCAGCATTCAGGGCGCGGCGCGCGATCTGGGGATTTCACAGCCTGCGGCCACGAAGATGATTCAGGACCTTGAGATTGATTTCGAGGTCAAGCTGTTCGACCGCACCAATCGCGGCGTGATCCCGACCGTCTATGGCGAAACCCTGATCCGGCATGGCAAACTGATCTTCGCGCAAGTGTCGAATGCGGCGCAGGAGCTGGACGATCTGAACGAAGGCAATGCCGGGCGCGTGGTGGTCGGGATGCTGCTCACCGGCGCCACCGCCCTGTTGCCCAAGGCGATGGAATTGCTGCTGGATGAGCGGCCCAACGTGGCCATTCGGCTGGTCGAAGGCACCAATGATGTGCTGATGCCGGGCCTGATTTCCGGCGAGATTGATCTTGTCGTCGGACGCCTGCCGAGCCACCGCTACCGCACCAAGACCACGCAGGAAAAGCTCTATGACGAGCAGATCGTCGCCATTGTCGGGCCGCAGCACCCGCTGAGCGCGGCGCCCTCGGTGGAGTTGAGCGACCTGACGCAATATGCGTGGATCCTGCCGCCGGTGGAAACCACCCTGCGCCGACAGATCGACCAGTTCTTCCTGAAGAACGGGCCGTTTTTGCCGAAATCCATCGTGGAATCCGTGTCCTATCTGGCCAACCGTTCCCTGCTGCGCTCGCGCAATTACATCTGCATCATGCCCGCCCCCGTGGCGGCGCTCGATCTCGATCAGGAGGTTTTGTCCAAGATCGCCTGGGACGTGCCGTTCGGCGCAACGCCGGTCGGGGTGTCGCACCGGGGCGCGGACAGCCTCTCCCCGGCCAGCGCCGCTTTTCTCGATGTGCTGCGGCGGGTGGTGCGGGCGCCGAATTGATATTCGCTTTGCCTATATCCATATCAGCCCATATTTGTTGAAGTAATGGCGGGGGCCATGAAACAGTGGCGCAAAGCTTCCAGCATCGCGAGGATGACATGCGGCCCTATCCCGAGATCGGCCTTTTTATCAACGGAACCTGGCGCCAGACGCCGGAGGACATGCCGGTGGTCAATCCCGCCACCGAAGAAGAGATCGGCCGGGTGCCCCGCGCGCGCCGGAGCGACTTGCAGGATGCGTTGGAGGCCGCGGAAGCGGGGTTGAAAATCTGGAGCCGCACCGCGCCGCGCGAGCGCGCCGATACGATCCTGCGGGCGGCGGCGATCCTGCGGCACCGGCAGGAAGAGATCGCACAGGCCATCACCGCCGAACATGGCAAACCGCTGGCGCAGGCGCGTCTGGAGGTTATTCGCGGGGCGGAGTTTTTCGAATGGGACGCGGGCGAAGCGATGCGCCTCTATGGGCGAGTCATTCCGGCGGCGCGGGGCTCGAAACTCTCCGTGCATCACCAGCCTGTCGGCGTGGTCGCCGCCTTTTCGCCGTGGAATTTTCCAATGAGCCAGCCCGCCCGCAAAGTGGCCGGGGCGCTGGCTTCCGGCTGTTCCATCATCCTGAAAGCCGCCGAGGAAACCCCCGCCGGGGCGGTGCATATCGTGCGCGCTTTCGAGGAGGCGGGCCTGCCGCCGGGGGTGCTGAACCTTGTTTTCGGGGTGCCGTCCGAGATTTCCGATTTTCTGATCCCGCAGCCTTCCGTCCGGTTGGTCGCCCTGACCGGCTCGACCGAGGTTGGCCGCCACCTGACCGCGCTCGCCGCCCGGCACGATACCCGCGCGCTGATGGAGCTTGGCGGGCACGCGCCGGTGATCGTCTGCGAAGATACCGAGGTCGAAAAAGCCGCCATCAGCGGCGCCGTCCGCAAAATGCGCAATGCCGGGCAAGTCTGCACTTCACCGACGCGGTTTTTTGTGCATGAAAGCCTGTTCGACCGTTTCGCCGAGACCTTTATTGCGCGGGCCGCCGCGACCATCGTGGGCAATGGCGCCGAGGAGGGTGTCGAAATGGGCCCGACCGCCCATGCCCGCCGCCTGCCGGTTTTATCCGCGCTGGTAGAGGACGCGGTCGCCAACGGGGCGAAGCTGCGTCTGGGGGGGGCGCGTCTTGGGGAGGTGGGCTATTTCTTTCAGCCGACCGTGCTGACCCATGTGCCGCCAGAGGCGCGTATCCTGCAGGAAGAACCCTTCGGCCCGATTGCCATCCTGAACCCCGTGACCTCGCTGGACGACGCCATTCGTCAGGCCAATTCGGTGCCGTATGGTCTGGCGGGATATGCCTTCACCAACCGCGCGGATTATATCGACCGGCTGATGGATGAGGTGGAAGTCGGCAACCTGTCGATCAACACGCTGGAAGCCTCCCTGCCGGAAACGCCCTTTGGCGGGGTCAAGGCCAGCGGCTACGGACGCGAGGGCGGCGCCGAGGGGCTCGACAATTACGTCACCGTCAAGAACGTGTGGCATTCGGCGGAAATTGTGTAGGGATATGGCCCGCAGAAGGCGCGTTGCTTACATTCCTTTGAACAGGCGGGGCCGGGCGTTGAAGACGTGTTGCACAAGAAGGTGGCCAGCGATCGCGATGAACACGTGGATCGCGCCCGAGAGCCACTCCCCGTACCACAGTCGGATCGCGCCGATGCACAGGGTCAACGGCAGGATCAATCCCGCAAGCAGCCACAGCACAGTGAGAAATGCATAATATGCGACGATCTTGAGGCGGTGTTTCACGGCATTCTCCCTTTCGCCCTCATCGACGCCCGTTCCGCAGCACGAACAGCGGCGCCAGCGTCATCCAGATGCGTATGCCGGTTCACAACATGGAGCCTCCGTCATGGGTAACGCTACGGTAGCCCATTTGCGCGAACGGGTCCATGATTGCATTTGAGGCAGGATGGCGCGAGGAGGCCGACGGAAATGTTTGAGCAATGGGGGGGCCTGCGCGATGTGCTGATTTTAGGGCTGGTGTTTTACTGGGTGTTCGCCGTGAGCCGGTTCTGGCGCCGGGTGATCGACAAGCGCGAAGCGTTATACGGGGCGGACCCGGCGTCGCAGCGTCACCGGGCCGATCATGTCACCATCCCGGTGCCGGGCCGGGGAAACGGCAAACGGGACGCGGCCTTTCGGGCCTTCTGGTGGGCGGGGTTTCGACGGCTTCTGTGCATTTCCGGCCTTGTCTGGGGGGTGATTGTTCTGCTCCGAATGACGAGCGGCGGTTGAAGCGGGGCGCGCCTTTTGGCACAACGCGCCCGCATTCACCCCATTTTCCCCTTTGTTTTCCGTGTATTACAGAATAAGCTAGCCGCATGACCCAACCCGTTACCCGCAAGAAAGAACCCACCGCCCGCCGGGAGGCGAACCGTTCGGCCCTTGTGGCGGCACTGCGCGAGCGGTTGCTGTGCGACGGGTTGCCGGGGCTGAGTTTCGAGAAAATCGCCGAGACCGCCGGCATGACGCGGCGCTCGGTTTACAACCATTTCGGCTCGCGGGCGGGGCTCATGGAAGCCCTGATGGACGATATTGGCGCGCGGGCCGGGGTGCAGGGGTTGGCGCGGGTCTGGCAGGTTGAGGCGCCGGACGCTCTGCTGGAGGCCTATTTCGCCGAGCTGTGCCGCATGTGGGAGGCGGATCGGGACATGTTTCGCCTGATGGTTGGGCTGTCGGCGGCGGACCCGGAGCTTGGGCGCGCGGTGCTGGCGCGGGTCGGGCGGGTGCGCGAGGCGGCGAAGGTTCTGGCCGACCGGCTGGACGCGCAGGCCGGACGGAAGCCCGGCTGGTCGCGCAAAGAAGCCTTTGCCAGCCTCTTTGCGCTGTCGGTTTTCCCCACTTACGACGCGATCCGCGACAGCGGGATTTCGCAGGCAGCGGCGGCCCGGCGAATGGCACAGATGGCACGGGCGCCGTTTGAACTATAAGGCGGGTGCCAGTCCGTTCGTGGCCAGCCAGTCGAAGGTTGCCTCAAAGAACACGGGTGCGGCCTTTGAAAGATTGAGCGAGTGGCCCGCATTCGGCACGATAATGTGCCAGTCGGTGCCAACAAACCGCTCCGCGCAATCCTGCCCTTCGCAGGCGATGCGATCAAACTGGCCGAGATAATACACCGAGGGGCCGGAGAAGGCGGGGCGGTCGGTGCCCCCCGACATGACGGCACGCAATTCGGCCTTGGCAATGGTATCGCGAAGCTCTTCTTCCAGCGCGGCCAGAGGGGCTTCGATGGTTCCGGGAGCGTGGAAAATCATCGGGCGCAGGTTTGGCGCGGTAGTCATGTAGCCCTCCGCCCAAGGTTGGCCGGCGAAGCGGGCGTCCTGCGTGGCGGGAAGGAAGGGATTTGCCCCGGCGGGCGGGCCACCGGCGTCACCGTCGCCGTCACCCTCGTCGAACCCCTCGGGCGTGTTGGCCAGACCGCTGACGATCAGCGCCGACACGTTCGGGTTGGTCGCGGCGACGATTTCCCCGACGATACCGCCCATGGAATGACCGTTCAACACGATGGCGCGCGCCTCCCCGAGCTTCCCGGCTGCGATCTGATCGACCACCGCGCTGACCGCCTTGGCCCCCAGTTCAAAGGTCAGGGTGTTGCCATCGGGGCGGGTGCTGGCGCCGTAGCCCAGCCGGTCGAGATTGACGGTGACGTAACCGCGCTGGGTAGCGGCGTGGACGTAAGAATAGCGCGGGTCGTCGTAGGGCGGGTTCCAGTAGCGGCGGTCATAGGCACCACCATGCAGCAGGACTTGCACCAGAGCGGGCGCGGGCGCCGTATCCAGTCCGCAAATATCGGCGGCCAGCGTGACCTCTTTTCCCTCAAGATCAAGGGAGAATACATGCGGCGCACAGCTTGGATCGGCGCTGGCGACGGTGCCAGCAAGGGTCAGTGCCAGCGTCAGGGGGGCTTGTTTCAGGTAAGGGATGTGGGTCATGGAGGTTCCTTTTTGCACATATCGTATAATTGCACATAGTGTGTAAATAACGGGCAGTCAAGAACGGCAACTGAAATGAGCGCGCAGGGGGGGAACGGCGGTGCGGATGGCGACGTGTAACATGACGTGCGGGGCAGAAAGGAATTGTCAGGGGTTTTCCAGCGGATAAAGTGGCCCCATGACATTTCTACAGCGCATCGGCGTATCGGTTCCAATCATTCAGGCCCCCATGGCCGGCGTTTCCACCCCCGAGATGGCGGCGGCGGTGTCGAATGCGGGTGGTCTTGGCTCTTTCGGGGTTGGGGCGACGGACGCGGCGGGGGCGCGCCGGATGATCGAGGCCACCAGAGCGCTGACGGATCGGGCGTTCAACGTCAATCTGTTCGTTCACGCTCCTGCGCAACCGGACCCTGAGCGCGAGGCGGCATGGCTGGAGGCTTTGCGGCCGCTGTTCGGGGAGTTCGGCGCCGCGCCGCCGACCCGGCTCGAAACCATCTACCAGAGCTTTGCCGGGAACGACGCCATGCTGGAGATGCTGGTCGAATGCGCGCCCGCCGTGGTCAGCTTTCATTTTGGCCTTCCGGGCGCGGATCAGATCCGGGCGCTGAAAGATGCCGGGTGCGTTCTTCTGGCCACGGCGACCAGCCCGCGCGAAGCTCAAGACATTCAGCGTGCCGGGCTGGATGCCGTGGTGGCGCAGGGGTTTGAGGCCGGAGGGCATCGGGGCATGTTCGATCCCGACGCGCCCGACGACAGGCTGGGAACCATGGCGCTGGTCCGGCTTCTGGTGGCGCAAGGCGATCTGCCGGTGATTGCGGCGGGGGGCATCATGGACGGGGCGGGCATTCGCGCCGCCCTCGATCTGGGCGCCATCGCCGCGCAACTCGGCACGGCCTTCATCGCCTGCCCGGAAAGCAGTGCGGATGGGGCGTATCGTGCGGCGTTAAGCGGACCGGGGGCGGGTCACACGGTCATGACCCCGGCGATTTCCGGTCGGCCCGCGCGCTGCCTCGCCAATCGGTTTACCGAATGGGGCGCGGGCGTGGAACGGGCCCCACCGGCGTACCCGCGCGCCTATGATGCGGGCAAAGCCCTGAATGCGGCGGCAAAAGCGGCGGGGCAGACGGGCTTTGGCGCCCAGTGGGCCGGTCAGGGCGCGCCGTTGCACCGGGCGATGCCTGCCGCCGATCTTGTGGCCTTGTTGGCGCGTGAAGCGGCGGGGCGGGGGTGATGTGGGATAATGGTTGCGATTGATCTTGGGGCCGGTGAAGCGTGTTGAGCGCGGGGCAAACCCGCGACTTTGAGGGGAATTCGGATGGAAACCATTGAAATCACTAAGGCCTTCGGAGCGTTTTTCGCCATCATGAACCCCTTCGTGAACCTGCCGGTTTTTCTGGCGATGACGGCGGGGTTTACGGTGGCGCAGCAGCGGGTTCTGGCGGTCAGGATCACCCTCTTTTCGGCTATCATGTGCGCGGTGATTTTGCTGGCCGGGCAAAAGATCATCGGCTTTTTCGGCATCACGGTGGACCAGTTTCGCATCGCGGGCGGGGTGGTGCTGGCGCATATCGCGTGGAACATGCTGAACGGCAAGGAAGCGGCGTCGCATCACGGCTCCGACAAGGAGCAGGACCAGATGGCGGAGCTGTCGGCGCTGGCCTTTTACCCGATCACCTTCCCGATGATTGTCGGGCCGGGCACCATTGCCACACTGATCATTTACGCCGGCCATGCCGGGAACATGGAGGGGCTGATCGCTGTTGGCGCGGTGGTGGCGGTCATTCTGGTGATGCTGTTTGCCGTGATGTTTTTCGCCTCCTTTTTCGGCAAGGTATTGACGGATACCATGCGGGTCATCATGACACGGCTGATGGGAATGATCCTGTTGGCGATTGCGGTCGAGATGATGGTGGACGGCGCCAAGGCGGTGTTGCCGGGGCTGGCCTGACGGGATTTTAAACGGTTAAGGAGAGAACGGGATGCAGGATGTTTCGGGCAAGCTGGTGAATGTGACCAGCGGGGTGGTGCTGACGGCGATGATCGGCTGGTTGCTGATTGTCGGGCAAGGGCTGCTCATGCCGATCGTGATCGCGGTGATCCTGGTGTATATTCTGACCACGGCGGCGGAAGCGCTGGGGCGGGTGCCGGGGGTCGGTGCGCTGCCGCGCGGGCTGCGCCTGTTGCTGGTCGGGGTGTTGTCGCTGGCGGCGGCGGTCTATCTGATCTCGCTGACCATGTATAACGCGGGCGAGATTGTTGCGTCGCTGCCCGAATACAGCCAGAACCTGCAAAGCCTGGTCAATCAGACCAGTCGTCTGCTGGGGCTGGAAGCGGTGCCCAGCGTGTCCGCCATGCTCGACGAGATTACCGGGGTTCTGGACCTGAGCAAGATCGCCGGCATCGTGGCGACCGGGCTGAGCGGGGCGGGCACGTTTTTTGTCACCGCGCTGCTTTACGTCATGTTCCTGCTTTCGGAATGGAACGACCTGCCGGGCAAGATCCGCCGGGCGTTGCAGGACGACGAGGCGCGCATCGACACGACGCTCAACACGCTGGGCCAGATCAGCGAGCGCATTGGCGGCTACCTGACCACCAAGACCCTGATCAACGTCATTCTGGCCGGGGTATCTTACGCCTGCATGTGGCTGATCGGCATTGATTATGCGGTGTTCTGGGCCATCTGGATCGGGCTGTTGAACTATATCCCCTATATCGGCTCGGCGCTTGGCGTGTTGTTCCCGGTCGCGCTGACGCTGGCACAGTTCGGCACGCTGGGCCACGCGGCGGCGGCCTTTGTCTCGCTGATGGCGGCGCAGCTGGTGGTGGGCAATGTGCTGGAGCCGCGCATGTTGGGCAAATCGGTGAATATGAGCGCGTTCGTGGTGCTGGCGGCACTGGCTTTCTGGATGGCGATCTGGGGCGTGATCGGGGCAATCCTTGCCATTCCGCTGACCTCGATGGTGATGATCATTCTGGCGGAACTGCCGGGCACGCGGCCCGTCGCGGTGATGATGTCGGGCGACGGGGACGTTTAAGCGCGGGGGCAAGCGGGCATGTCGATGATTATTGCGTTTCTCGCCCTGTTCCACTTCGCGCTGGTGGTGGGCTTTACCCTGCGCATCCTGCTGCGCGATGACCTGTCGCCTCCGGCGCGGCTGGCGTGGTTCATCGTGCTGAACGTGCTGCCCTATATTGGCAGCATCATCTATTTCCTGTTTGGCGAGATTGATCTGGGCCACAAGGCGGACAAGCGCCACGACGAGGTGTTCGCGGAGATCCGCGCCAAAGCGGGGCATCTGATGGGCAGCGGGGATCACAACATGCTGAAGCCGCATTTCCGCCCGGCCACGCGTTACGCCGCCTCGATCAACGGCTTTCACCCGGTCACGGGCAACAAGGCCGAGCTGATGGCGGATGCGGACGAGACTCTGACGCGGCTGGTGGCCGATATTGATGCGGCGACGGACCATGTGCATGTGCTGTATTATATCTGGCTCACCGACAATACCGGCACCGCGCTGGCCGAAGCCCTGATCCGGGCGGCGCAGCGCGGCGTGACCTGCCGGGCGATGGCGGACGGGCTGGGCTCGCGGGCGATGGTGAAATCCGACCTGTGGCAGCGCATGAAGGAGGCCGGAGTGCAACTGGCCGTCGCCATGCCGCTCGACAAGCTGATCGTCACCATCCTGACCAGCCGCATCGACCTGCGTAACCACCGCAAGATCACGGTGATCGACGGGCGGATCACCTGGTGCGGCAGCCGCAATTCCGCCGACCCGGAGTTTCGGCCCAAACCGAAATTCGCGCCGTGGATCGACATCATGCTGCGCTTTACCGGCCCGGTGGTGACGCAAAACCAAATCCTGTTCGCCAGCGACTGGATGCAGACCACCGGCGAGAGCCTCGATGTGATCCCGCTGCCGGAGCAGTCCGGCGAGGGCGGGTTCCCGGCGCAGGTGATGGGCGACGGACCGACCGAACGCATGGGCGCCACGCCGCAGCTTTTCGCCACCCTGATCGCCTGCGCGACCCGCGACCTGACCCTATCAACTCCCTATTTCGTGCCCGATGCGACGGTGCTGGAAGCGCTCTGCGCCGCCGCGCTGCGCGGGGTTCGGGTGGTGCTGATTTTCCCGGAGCGCAATGACAGCTGGATCGTCGCCGCCGCCAGCCGCAGCTATTATCGCAAGCTGTTGGAGGCGGGCTGCGAGATTCACGAGTTTCAGGGCGGGTTGCTGCATGCCAAGACCCTGACCATCGACGGCGCCCTCAGCCTGATCGGCTCCACCAATCTCGACCTGCGCAGTTTCGACCTCAATTACGAAAACAACATCCTGTTGCAGGACGCGGAGACCACCGCTGCCATCCGCCAGCGCCAGTCCGAGTATATCGCCCGCGCCCGCGCCGTCACCCTCGATGAGGTGCATGCCTGGTCCCGGCCCCGGCGCATCTGGAACAACGTCATCGCCACGGTCGGTCCGGTTCTGTAACCCGCGCGGGGGCGCAAATCTGCCCCAAGGTCAAGGCGCAGATGGCGGCGGAAAGTGACCTTAAGCCTTGATTTTGGCGTCGCGGGAGTTAGCATAACACCCGGGTTTATATACGAAAATACAGAGGAAATCGCCATGAATGTCAGGCTTGTTGCCGCCATACTCGCCACAACCGCACTTTCCGGCTGTTTTGGTGCCGGAATGACCCCCAACGAATTATTGGAGCAGATGGAGGCGCAGAAGCCGAAATTGGAGGCGGCGTGGAACCAGACCACCACGATCCCGGAAGGGACCAAGGCGACCTATTCCGGTTCGGCCGTCATGGGCTATGGCCGTGTCCCGGCAGAGGGCGAAGTTATTCCGGTTCCTGAAAATGTGCTGCTCGGTCAAATGGCGATGGAGGCGGATTTTGCCGCCGATGGTGGCAGCCTGAAGGGCAGCCTGTCCGGGTTCCATGCGACAGACGGCAGCCGTCTTACGCGTGAGCAATTCCTGGCTATCAAACACAACCGCCTTGATAGGTTGTCGCCTGTAGAGCGGGCCGGGATCGGCTTGGTGTTTGATACGCCGGTTTCCGGCGATATTTCGTTCAGCGGTCCGCTTGTCGAGGGTGATCCAGATCCGGGCCATCATCTTCCGCCTCCGGGAAAATTCTACTGGGTTGATATGGATGGAGAGCTGGATAACGATGGGCAGATCGTGACGGTTGGCGGCAAGAGCCGGATTATGATTGTCGGCGAGAATGCGGGGGCCGCGACTTTGACTGGTAGCCCTATGTACGGTGCGGAAGAGTACGCGCTTCAGGTCACGGCAGATGGGGAAGCGCAAGCGGCAACCATCAACGGGTTCACGATCAAGGATGAGTAAGTCGTCCTGATCCCTGTGGGCCTTTCGGTTGAGACAGAAGACCGCCGCGCGTCAGGTGCGGCGGTTTTTTTGAGCCGAGGGGGCGGCTCGGCTGGCATCCCGTCCGAACCCGTTGCCCGCGCTTGCATGGCGTTAAGAATATCTTTACGCAAAGCCCGTATCATAAGCCGTATTCCGGCCCTTTGCGGTCCGTTTGGGAGAGAATCATGCAGCTGTTGGACAAGCTTGCGCATCGGTTGGAGGCGCTTTTCGGCGCCGCTCCCTTTGGGGCGAGCTGGCAGAATTACATCAACGCGCTGCTGGTGCTGCTGGCTTCGCTGCTGCTGTTCTGGCTGGTGCGGCCGGTGGCCAACTGGCTGGCGCGGCGCGGCAAGGAACATCGCGGGGCCGTCGGCAAGGCTCTGGTGGATGCGCTCGTGCCGCCGCTGCGCCTGTTGCCGTTGATCGTCGGGCTGTATGTGGCGCTGCATATTCTGAACCTGAGCGGCAGCGCCTCGGAACTGGCGGGTAGGCTGGTAGAAACCGGGGTGATTGCCCTCGTGTTCTGGGGGCTGGCGCGGCTGGCGGCGCGCAGCGAAGCGATCTGGGAAAAACTTGATTTCGGGCTGCAAACCTCGGTGCAGCACTGGATCAGCATGGCCATCTGGGTGCTGGTGCTGCTCTCTGGCGGCGCGATCATCCTTGACGTCTGGGGCGTTCCCGTGGCGCCGCTGATCGGCAGCCTCGGCGTGTTCGGTATCGCGGTCGGCCTCGCGGCGCGGGACCTGTTTACCAACCTGATTTCCGGCCTGCTGATCATGACCGAAAAGCGCTTCACGCCGGGGGAATGGATCAAGGTTGACGGGGTGGTCGAAGGCACGGTCGAACAGATCGACTTCCGCTCGACCCGCATCCGCCGCTTCGATCTCAGCCCGGTTTATGTGCCCAATTCCGCCCTGTCCGACAACGCGATGACCAATTTTTCGCGCATGACCTACCGGCGGATTTACTGGACCGTCGGGCTGGATTACGCCACGCCCCCAGACGCGCTGGAGCAGATCCGCGCCGGAGTTGAAACCTGGCTGCGCGAGGATGGGCGCTTCTGCCTGCCGCCGGAAGCCAGCCTGTTCGTGCGCATCGACAGCTTCGGGGAAAGCGCCATCAACCTGATGATCTACTGCTTCACCAAAACCACCGTCTGGGAGGAGTGGTTGAAAATCAAGGAAGATTTCGCCCTCGCGCTGATCCCGATCGTGAAGGGCGCCGGGTCGAGCTTTGCCTTCCCGTCGCGCTCGGTGTACCTGACGCAGATCGACCCGCCGGAGGACGTAACCCCCCTCAGAGAGGGAACGCGATGAACACGCTCGATCTGGCCCTGTTCGCGACCCTCGCCGTCGCCTTCGCCGTGTTGATCAGCGGCCCGATGCGCCGCAATCAGAACTGGTCGGCCATGGTGACGCCGCTGGCTTCGATCATCGGCAGCGGCTTTCTGGTTTCGATGCCGCTTCTGGCCGGGGCGCTTGGCATCTGGGCGGTGGCGGCGGTGGTCGGCCTGACCGGGCTGGCCTATCTCTTCGGCGGCGCCATCCGTTACAACATCGCCCATGTCGAACCGGCGCTGGAACATTCCGAAGCCAGACCCGCGCTCCGGCTGGTCGAAACCGCCTCGCATCTGGTGCTGGTCGGCGCCTATTTCATCTCCGTCGCCTATTACCTCGTCCTGCTGGCCGCTTTCGGCCTGAAACTTGTCGGGCTGGAAAATCCGGTGCTGGGCAAGGCCATCGCCACCACCCTGACCCTCGGCATTTGCGGCCTTGGCGCAACGCGAGGGCTGAAAGCGGTCGAACAGGCGGAAATTTTCACCGTCGGCGCCAAGCTGGCCGCGATTGCTGCGCTTCTGGTGGCGCTGCTGATCTTCGGCATGGGGCTGCCGCCGGGCTATAGCTGGCAGGCCAGCAGCCGCGACGCGCCGCTCGACTGGGAAACCATCCGCTTCCTGATGGGCATGGTGATCATCGTGCAGGGCTTTGAAACCACCCGCTTCATGGGGCAGATGTATGATGCCGACCTGCGCATCAAGGCCATGCGACGCTCGCAACTCACCGCAACGGTGGTATATGTCGTGTTCTTCCTGCTGATGATCCCGCTGTTTCCCTTTTTCACCGCAGAACCAGACGTGGCCGGCTTCATCGACGTGATCGGCCGCGTGTCGCCTTGGTTGCCCTACATCGTGACCGCCGGCGCAGTGGCCAGCCAGTTCAGCGCCGCCGTCGCCGACAGTATCGGCGCCAGCGGGCTGGTCAGCGACACAACCCGTAACCGCGTCACCGCAAAACACGGCTACCTGCTGATCGGCGTGGTCGCTGTCAGCCTGATCTGGGGCACGGATGTGATGTCCATCGTCGCCCTTGCCAGCCGCGCTTTCGCCCTGTTTTACGCCCTGCAATGCGTGGTAGCGATGCTGATGGCCCAACAACACGGCGCCCGCAGCCGCGCCGCCTGGTTCGGCGCCCTCGGAGCCGTAGCCTTCGCCATCGCCATCTTCGGCATCCCGGCGGAATGAGACAGACCAACTTCTTCTTAGAATGGGAATCGCTAAATCTGAATCAAAATTCTCTGCCTCCGGGTCAGCATCCTGCTGATTTTAAAAGAGAATCTTAATGAACGATGTGCAGATCAAATCGATTTCGCTCTAAAATCAGCCCAAATCCTGCTTCTTCTTAGCAAAAATACTCACAACACGGCGGCCCCGTCAGGTGCGGCCTGACCGTAACGCACCTACGCCACCCTTCGCATAATTGCCAGTTTCCTTCTCACCGCACCGCGCCCCCTGAACCGCCTGCCGACCACGCCACAGCTCAATTCCGCGCCAGCGTGGTGATGGCTTGCAAGGAGCGCAGGTTGCGGGCGGTGGTCGGGCGCCCAAGGCATTTTTCCACCTGCGCCGCCAGTTTGGATCGCGCGATTCCGTCGGGGGCGCGCAGGCAGAGAGCGATGTCGGTCAGGGTGAAGCGCTCGGTGTCGGCGGCGCGCGCGGCAAGGGCGTTCTGCGCGTCCGGGCGGTTTCGCCCGGCATCAGGAGCCAGATTTGGGCGATTTTCAAGCGAAATCGCATTAATCAGCAATACCGCGCATCAAAATTCGCGTTCGAAATCAGCAGGATACTGATGGAGAGGCAGAGAATTTTGATACCGATTTAGCGATTTCTGCTCTAAGGTCGTCCACCTCGAACGGATACCCTTCGGTGATGGCGATCACATCGTCGGCGGGGCGGGTGAAGCTGGTGGCGCGCAGCCCTTCGGCAGCCAGTGCAGCCTCCAAGGCCGCGTCGAAATCGCGCGGGTCAAAATCCGCGTCAAAAACGGCATTGCCGGACTGGATGCAGGTCACGACATCGCGCGCGCCCAGCCTGTGCATCACCGCCTTGAGCGCATCCATCTTGATGCGGTTCGTTTTGCCGACATTCAGCCCGCGCAGCAGCGTTACCAGCCGGCTCATAAGCCTTTGATTTTACGCCAATGCTTCGTGGATTTTGGGGGCAAAATCCACTCCCGTCAGCTATACGTCCAGTTCCGGTTCGCGTCCGACCCGTTCCGCCACCCGCGTGACCGTCAACCCCTGCACGATGATGGAAAACAGGACGACGATGTAGGTCGCGCCGAGGATCAGCGGTTTCCATTCGCTGTCCGGTAGCGCCAGTGCCAGCGCGACCGAGATGCCGCCTTTCAGCCCGCCCCAGGTCATGATCGGGATGACGCCGCGGGAGAAATGGCGGAAGGGTTTGAGCAGCAGCACCGGCACGGCGACCGCGGCCAGCCGGGCGATGAGGGCGAGGCCGATGGAGAGGACGCCGGTCAGCAGCACGTCCATGTTGAAGGCGACGGCGAAAACCTCGAAGCCGATGAGCAGGAACAATACCGCGTTGAGGATTTCGTCGATCAGCTTCCAGAAGGCGTCGACATATTCGCGCGTCTGTGCCGACATGCCGTGTTTCGCGCCGACTTCGCCGATCAGCAACCCGGCGCAAACCGCCATGATCGGGGCGGAAACATGCAGCGCGACCGCCAGTTCGTAGCCGCCGAAAGCCAGCGCGAGGGTGATCAGAACTTCCAGCGCGTAATCGTCAATGCGGCGCATAACCCGGAAGGTGAGCCAGCCGAGCGCCAGCCCCAGCACCGCGCCGCCGACCGCTTCCTGAAAGAACAGTACCGCCGCGCCGGTCAGGGCGCTGCCGTGTCCGTCGCCATGCGAAAGGGCGGGGAAGGCGAGGCCGACCAGCACAAGATAGACCACATAGCCGACCCCGTCATTGAACAGGCTTTCCCCGGCGATTTTGGTTTCCAGCGGTTTCGACAGGCTGGCCTCGCGCAACACCCCCAGCACGGCCACCGGGTCGGTCGGGGAAATCAGCGCGCCGAAGACCAGCGCGATCAGCAGCGGCGCGCCGGTGATCCAGCTGAACCCGACGCCGACGATGACGGTTGACAGCGCCACGCCGAGGGTCGCCATCAAAAACACCACATGCCATTGCGCCTTCAGGTCGGCGATTTTCACATGCAGCGCGCCGGCGAAGAGCAACAGGCCCAACATGCCTTCGAGCAAGGCGTCGGAGAAATCGATGCCGGTGATAAACCCGCGCGCTGCATCGCCCATGCCGAGGGTCGGGAAGATTGCGTCCAGCCCAAGGACGCCGAGCGAGGCGGCGAAGGCCACGATCAGGATGCCGATGGTGGAGGGCAGGCGCAGGAACAGGTAATTGATCGCGCCGAAGACGGCGGCCAGCACGATGAGCAGCGAGGTGATTTGCAGGAAATTCATGGTCTGGCTCCGGCTGGGTCTGTCTTCTGCGGTGTTTTGGGCGAGGGTAGGGGCTGGATCGGGCGGGCGCAAGGGGCGACCATTGAGCAATAATTCCCGCGCCCGCCGATCCTGTTGTTCGACGAGCCGACCGCAGCGATGGATGTGCAAAATGAAACCGAGGTTATCGAACGGCTGTCGCGCGATATCGACGGGCGCACGCTGGTGATCGTCACCCACCGCACCAGCCTGCTGAAACTGGTGGACCGGGTGATCGTGCTGGACCGGGGCAAGGTGGTTGCCGACGGCTCGAAATCCATTCTGAACACGGGCCAGAGCGGCATGTCGGGGGCAGGAACATGAGCAGCAACCGCGACTTCGACCGCCTTTACCGCGAAATGCGCGGCAGTTCGCCGATCCGGGCCTCGCTGTTGCTGCTGGTGATCATCGCCTTTATCTGCACCGCGGTGTTCTGGGCCATGTTCACCGAGCTGGATCACGTCACCCGCGCCGATGGTCGCATCGTGCCCTCAAGCAATGTGCAGATCGTGCAGGCCTCGGAGACCGGCGTGTTGCAGACGCTTTACGTGCAGGAGGGGGATGTGGTCGAACAGGGACAGGTGCTGATGGAACTGGACCCGACGCCGATGATCCGCCAGCTGGATCAGGAACAGCAGCGCGCCGCCAGCCTGAACGCGCGGATCATCCGCTTGCAGGCGATGATTGCGGAGCAGGAGGTGCTGACCTTCCCCGATCAGTTGGTGGCGCTGGCGCCGAAGGTGGTGGAAACCGAAACAGCCCCCACATCCAGCATAAAAATGCGTGTCCTGCCGTAAAGAGCGGCGGCAAATTCTGCCCGCCTCCTGCTTCTTCTTAGTAAAAATACTCACAACACGGCTTCAGCCATCCGCCAGCGGGTGATGGGTCAACACCAACTCCCGCAGCCGCTCTTCCAGCACATCCGTGTAAATCTCCGTCGTCGCAATGTCGGCATGGCCCAGCATGGCCTGAATGGCGCGCAGGTCGGCGCCGCCGGCTAAAAGATGCGTTGCGAAGGCGTGGCGCAAGCGGTGTGGCGTAACTTTTTGCGGGGAAATTCCGGCGGTTACGGCGATTTCTTTCAGTAAGCCATGAAAGCGGTGCCGGGTGAAATGGCCCGCTTTGCCGCGCGAGGGGAAGAGGTAGGGCGAGGGTTTGGCCGCCTCTTCTGCCGCGTCGCGTATCGCCAGCCAGTCGTTCACCGCCCGGCGCGCCGGTTGCGAGATCGGCACCAGCCGCTCCTTGCCGCCCTTGCCCCGCACCAGCACCAGCCGTGGGTCGCCGCGCAGCGCCGTATGGGGCAGCGACACCATTTCCGACACCCGCATCCCCGTGGCGTAGAGCAGTTCCAGCATGGCCCGGTTGCGCGCCCGGTCCGCTTCCGTCCGCCCGGTTTGGCCTGCCGCGTCGATCAGCGCGCTGACCTCCGCTTCGCTCAGGGTTTTGGGCAGGGTTTTGGCCTTGCCCGGCCCGGAAATGCGTAGTGCCGGGTTATCGCCGCGCCAGCCCTCCTCGAAGGCGAAGCGGCAGAATTGCTTGATGGCGGAAAGCCGGCGGGCGCGGGTTGAGGGGGCGAGGCCCTCGGCGGCCAGCGCCAGCAGATAGGCTTCGATATCGTCGCGGTGCATGTCCCGTAGCGCGCCCCCACGCCGCGCCAGCCAGCCCGCGAAATCCTTCAGGTCATGCGCATAGGCCAGAAGCGTGTTCTGCGCCGCGTCCAGCTCCGCCGCCTGCGCGTCGAGGAAGGTTTCGATGGCGCGCGCGTCGCGCTCGGACATGCCCGGCATCAACGCGGCTCCAGCAGCAGAAATTCCAGCGCCGCCCGCCGCGCGGTATCCTCCAGCCCGACCATGCGCAACAGCGCAATCGCATCGGCCAGCCCGTCGAAATCCCCGCCGCGCCCCTCCTCAAACAGCAAAATCGCCCGCAGGATGGCCTCGCCGAGCCGGTTGCTGTCCATCAGCGAGGCCAGCCGGGCGGGGGGCTGCGTTGCGGCAAATCCGTCCCGGATTGCGCGCTCACGGGCGCTTTGCGGCTTGCCGGGCAGACCGCGCGCGACCGAGGCGAGAAAGTCTTCTGGCCCGGCAAGGGCGACGCTTTCATATTCCGGCGATAACAGCCCCATTTTCCGTGCAATATCTGCGGCTTGTCCCTCAAGCGGCAGTTTCGCCAGCGCCGGGCCGTAGCGCTCGGCGATGGGCAGGAGCGTTCCCGCCGCGTTGAGTTCACGCCACAGATCCGGCAGGATTTGCGTCAGCTTCTGCGTGTCGTTGGTGGCCAGTGCCGCCTCCAGTTCGCGCACCGCCCGCACCCGTTCCCAGACCCCGCCGGAAGCTGCCGCGCGCCGTTCGGTATAGAGCCCGATCAGCTTGTTATCGGCCACGGCCCCGGTGCGCGCCAGCCGTTCCGCCGCCTCCAGCCGCGCTTTCCAGCCGATATTGTCGCGCAGGTCGGTCGGAGCGTAGGCGAGGGGGAGGCGTTGCGTCGGGACCGGCTCGCCGATGGCCTCGAACAGACGGAAAGCGAGCGGGGTCATCGGACGGGGCAGGGGCGGCGGCGGGTCGCCCTCAAACAGGTCCGGGTCGAGAAACCGTGCCATCAGGTCGCGCTGCGCGGGTTCGATCAGCCCGAGCGCCGCGCCGTTTTCCAGCAAAAGCGCCGCGCGCGCCCAATCGCCCGCCCGCGCGGTGCAGAAAATCGTCGCCAACTGGCCGGGGCTGCGGGGGATTTTGTCCAAGAGCGCGGCGCAGACCTTGCCTTCCTCGCCGATGAGCAAAGCGGCATCGAACCAGCGCGCCAGCAGCCCCGCATCCGCCGGGCCCGCGCGCGCGAGCAGCGCCTCCGCCTGTTCCACCGCGCCCAGCTCCATCAGCTTGTCAATGCGGGCCAGCAGCAGAAGGTGGTCGGCGTCGTTGCTCGCAGTGGGCGGGTCGAGTTCGGCCAGTATCAGGCGGTAGAGCAGCGATTGCAGCGCGGGCAACAGGCGCGGCCCCGCCTGACGCAGCCGGTGGGCCAGGTCTTCGGGCCGCGACGCGCCCCACAGCGTCGGCGGCAGGCCGGTGATCGCGGCGGGGATCAGGCCGATGCCGTCGAGGCTCTGGCTCGGGTCGTCCAGCGCGGTGACGGTGACTTCGCTCCGGGCAATTTCCGAGGCGGTGCCCGGCTCATTGGGCGCGATGCGGGACGCCGGGGCGGGGGTGGCCTCGCGGAGCCAGTCGATGGCGGAGAGCGGCGTATCGGAGACCTGCGCGGCGGCGGGCAGGGCACATATCGCGCCCACCAGCAGCGCGCCCGCCTTGGTCCGCGCCTTGCTCCGCCTCTTAGCCCGCGTCCAGCGTAACACCGATGCGCTCCTCGCCGGGCGGCGGCGCGAGGTCGCCGAAGGTGGCATAGGCCGCGATGGCAATGGCGACCAGAACCCCCGCTCCGAACAATAATTTCAACACGCGCCTGATCATGGGTGCCTTCTTTCGCGATTGACGGTTTTGTCCCGCCTTTCTTTCCGGTAACTGTCTTATGACATGGCTGGCGGGAGGGCACCAGCCCGCGCGTTGGGGTTCGCAAGGTTTTGCTGTTTGTGAGGCGGAGATGGACATTGAGTTGAAAAAACCGATTGTTCTTGTGGGCATGATGGGGGCGGGGAAAACCGCCATCGGCAAGGCGCTGGCCCGCCGCCTGGACGTGCCGTTTCGCGACAGCGACGCGGCGCTGGAAGAGGCCGCCTCCATGTCCATCGCCGAGATTTTCGCCCGCGACGGCGAGGCGTTTTTCCGCGACCGCGAGGCGGAAGTGCTGGCCCGGCTACTGGGCGAGGGGGCGCAGGTTCTGTCCACCGGCGGCGGGGCGTTTCTGGCCGAGCGCAATCGGGAAGCGATCCGGCGCGCGGGGGTGTCGGTCTGGCTCAAGGCCGATCTGGACCTGCTTTGGGAACGGGTGCGCCACAAGGACACCCGCCCGCTGCTGCGCACCCCCGATCCGCGCGCCACGCTGGCCGAGATTTTCGCCGCGCGCACGCCGGTTTATGCGCTGGCCGATCTGGCGGTCGAAGCGGCGCCGGGGTTGTCGATTGCGG
Organism: Rhodobacterales bacterium; assembly: GCA_002747325.1. Taxonomy (GTDB): domain Bacteria; phylum Pseudomonadota; class Alphaproteobacteria; order Rhodobacterales; family Rhodobacteraceae. The sequence goes on along the minus strand of PDOZ01000034.1, from coordinate 1,289 downwards.
ATATGACGGAGAAAGTGGTGGCGGCGCTGGCGGCGCGGCCGGACGTATTGGGAGGCAAAACATGATGGATCGGGTTCAGGTCGCATTGGGCGCGCGTTCGTATGAGGTGCGCATCGGGCGGGGCTTGTTGGCGGCGGCGGGGGAGCATGTGGCGCCCCTGCTCAAGCGCCCGCGCGTGGCCATTGTGACGGAAGAGCGGGTGGCCGGGCTGCACCTCGCGGCTTTGCAGGTGGGGCTGTCGGCGCAGGGCATCGCGTCCGAGGCGCTGATCCTGCCGCCGGGCGAGGGCACGAAGGCGTGGCCGTTTTTGCAGCAAAGCGTCGAATGGCTGCTGGAGCAAAAGGTCGAGCGCGGCGATATGGTGGTGGCGTTTGGCGGCGGCGTGATCGGCGATCTCGTGGGCTTTTCCGCCGCCATCCTGCGCCGCGGCGTGCGCTTCGTGCAGATCCCGACCAGCCTGCTGGCGCAGGTCGACAGCTCCGTCGGCGGTAAAACCGGCATCAACTCGCCGCGCGGCAAGAACCTGATCGGCGCCTTTCACCAACCCTCCCTCGTGCTGGCCGATATCGACGTTTTAGGCACCCTGACGCAGCGCGATTTCCTCGCGGGTTACGGCGAAGTGGTGAAATATGGCGGCCTGGGGTCGCTGGAATTTTTCGAATGGCTGGAGGCCAAGGGCCCGGCGCTGGCGGCAGGCGATGTGGCGGCGCGGCAGGAGGCGGTGCGCCGCTCGGTGGCGATGAAAGCCGACATTGTGGCGCGCGACGAAACCGAACAGGGCGACCGCGCACTGCTCAATCTCGGCCACACTTTCGGCCACGCGCTCGAAGCCGCCACCGGCTATTCCGACCGCCTGCTGCATGGCGAGGGCGTCGCCATTGGTTGCGCGCTGGCCTTTGAAACCTCGGCCCGCATGGGGCTGATGGCGCAGGAAAGCCCCTCGCGCTTCCGCCAGCACCTCGCGCAGATGGGCATGAAACGCGACCTCGCCGACATCCCCGGCGATCTGCCCGACGCCGACGCCCTGATGGCGCTGATGGCACAGGACAAAAAGGTCGAGGCCGGCAAACTCCGCTTCATCCTCGCCCGCGCGATTGGCGACGCGTTTGTGAGCGACGACACGGATTTGAAGGTGGTCAAAGAAGTGCTGGAGGACGCGTTAAAAGACCGCCAGAGCAGAAATCGCTAAACTAAAGCGTCCCGCCGTTAACCTGAGACATATCCGGCAGCCCTGAAGTAGTTCCAGCACTCCTGAGGCGAGTAGAGATCGCAGACCTCGGCGATTGCGT
>PDOZ01000033.1 GCA_002747325.1 Rhodobacterales bacterium | reverse complement strand
AAATCGCCTCCCCGCGCATTTTGGTGGTGGAATTAAACAACAACCTGAACGCTTTGGTCTCCCCACTGAACTTCACCCCAACCACATTCGACGCCGAAACCGGCCCGTCCGGGGTGTCAATATGCAACGTCATCTTCTGCCGCCACGACCCGGTGCGCGGAATAAACTGGTCCCAGATGAACCAGACCAACAGCCCGGCAAGAATGAGAAGAAGATAACGGTTCATGCGGTTGGCTCCTGTGGTGTTCAGAGCCACAAAAGCACAATCCCGCCCGCCGCGCTATGGCGGATCGCATCAGACAGACAAATCCGGGAAAGGATGGCTGGGGTGGTAGGATTCGAACCTACGATACACGGTACCAAAAACCGCTGCCTTACCACTTGGCTACACCCCAACGGTGCGGGTTTTCCTAATCAAAGCCGGGCGGCGCTGCAACCCCAAAAACGTGCGAAATTGCGCAAAAATTCTCCGGGACGCGCGCGCTTTCGGATCATTCCTCCGCTGCGGCGGCGTTGAGCAGATCCTCGCCTTCGCCGGTGGCGCGTTCGTCGTCCACCATGCGCATGATTTCCAACTCGTCATGCACCCCGGTTTCCATCGCGGCGCTTGCGGTTTTCCGCGCGGGTTTCTTCTCGGGTTTGGCGGTCGAGTTGATCACGCGGTAGGTCGGTTCCGGCATGGAAATGCCCGCCGCATCAAAAGCGTCCAGCACCAGCCGGATCGCCTCGGACTTGGCGCCCAGCCGCCCGGTTTTGCGCTGGTCGATCCAGCCGACAAAACGGATGCCAACCGCGCTGTCCCCCGGCTCGGTGATCCAGCTCGACACGGCGGGTTTGTCCAGCACGAAAGGCAGCGCGGCGATGGTTTCTTCGCCAAGGCGACGCGCGGCGGCGAGGTCGGTGCCATAGGCCACGCCCAACTCAAAGCCAAACCGGCGCTCGGGGTTGCGCGAATAATTCACCACCCGGCTTTTGAACACGGTGGAATTCGGGATGCGGATATGGTTGCCGTCAAAGCTCAACAGGATGGTGGCGCGGCTGGTCAGGCGGATGACATTGCCCTCGTCACCGCCGATTTCAACCGCATCGTTTGGCCGGAAGGGTTGGCGGATCGACAACAGCACCGAGGCGATGAAATTCTCCACCGTGTCGCGCACCGCAAAACCGATGGCGAGACCGATGATCCCCGCCGCGCCCAGCACGGTCGACAACAGCGCCGTTGCACCAAGGATGTCGAGCGCCACCACAACCCCCGCCAACATGCCCATCAGGCGGATCACCATGCGGTAAATGTCGGCGATGAAGGCGTTGGGCGCCAGGCGGTCCCAGGGCTGGCGCAGACGGGCGAGGAAAAAGCCGAACCAGACCATGAGGAAGGCAGCGAGCAGCGCGATGGCGGCCAGCGGCAGGTAAGCCACGCCCTGTTTGACCCGCGACACAAGTCTTTCCAGCACCGGGGCCAGCCGGTCGGTGACAGAGGCGGACAGGGCCACCTCGTTCTCGATGGCCACAACGCCCTCAACCCGCGAAACCAGCCCGTCCAGCTCCTCGAGCTTGTCCGCAAACAGGATGGTGCCACGCAGGGAAACCACGCCTTCGGACACGGCGACGGTCACGTCCTCATAGCCCTTCAACTCGCCGAGGATGTCGCGGATGGTCACGGCAATCGCCGCATCCTTTTCCGCCTGTTCGACCACCGTGGTCGGATCGGCGGTAATCGTGCCCTCTTGCGCAAAAGCCGTAAGCGGCGCGCAGGTCAGGGTGAGGATGAGCAGGATGCGGGAAAGAATGGCCATTGGATACCTCAAGTTATCTGGATCGGCGCGGATTTGGCGATGGTGTCAAGCGCGGCGAGAGTCTGGATCAGGGCGGGCATGTCGGAGAGGCGGATCATGTTGGGGCCGTCCGAGGGGGCTGCGTCCGGGTCCGGGTGGGTCTCGAGGAAGATGCCCGCCACGCCCACCGCCGCCGCCGCGCGCGCCAGCACCGGGGCCATGCGCCGGTCGCCGCCCGAAGCCGCGCCCTGCCCCCCCGGCGCCTGCACCGCGTGCGTCGCGTCCATCACCACCGGGTAGCCCAGCCCGGCCATGATTGGCAGCGCGCGCATATCGGCGACCAGCGTGTTATAGCCAAAGGACGCGCCGCGTTCGGTCAGCAGGATGTTGTCGTTGCCGGAGCCAGACACTTTCTGCGCCACCGCCGCCATGTCCCACGGCGCGAGGAACTGGCCCTTTTTCACATTCACCACGGCGCCGGTCTTTGCCGCCGCGACCAAAAGGTCGGTCTGGCGGCACAGGAAGGCGGGGATTTGCAACACATCCGCCACTTGTGCCACCGGCGCGGCCTGTTCGGGGGCGTGAATATCGGTCAGCACCGGCAGGCCGCTCCGCGCCTTGACCTGCGCCAGCATTTCCAGCCCCGCCTCAAGGCCCGGTCCGCGTTTGCCGTCAAGCGAGGTGCGGTTAGCTTTGTCGAAACTGGCCTTGAAAATCAGGCCGATCCCGGCGGCATCGCAAGCGGCGGCGAGGCTGTCGGCAATGCGCAGCGCATGGTCCAGCCCCTCAAGCTGACACGGCCCGGCGATCAGCGCCAGCGGCAGGTCGTTGCCCAGCGTAACCGGCCCGACCGCAACCTGCCGTCCCATCAGCTCGAAACCTGTTCGCGCAGGATCGACGCGGTGAGCGAGACCATCAGGTAAATGCCGGAGAAGATCAGGAAAGCAAGAATCGTATTCTCGAAGGCGCGCGGATAGGTCGGCTCGTCCGGCGCGACGGGGGTCACGCCAGGTTCGAGAAACCGCGTCTGTTTGTTAGCCTCGATACGCGCCACCTCCAACTGCTGCAACGCCTGTTGCATCAGCGCGGTGCGGGTCGCCAGATTGGTCTCCGCGATGCGCAACTGCCCCGAAACCGAGGCCAGCGAATTGCCCGAACTGCCCCCGGCCACCGTCAGTTTCGAGCGCAGGTCCGCGATCAGCGCTTCCAGGCGGCGAATATCCCCGCGCACCCCCTCAACCCGTGCCTGATTGGGCCGGGCATTGTCCAGAAGCTGTTGTAATTGCAGGTTTTTCTGTTGAAGCTGGGTCTCCAGCCCGCTGATCTGCCCCATCACGGCGGCGGCGTCGGAAGTCGCGTCGAACACGCCCATTTCCTGTTGCAGACGCAGCACCTCATTCTGCGCGGCCAGCATGGCCTGTTCCGCTTCTTCATAGCTCTCGCGCGCCCCGGCCATCTGATCTTCACGCAACCGCTGGGTCAGGTCTATGACCCGCTCCTCGGCGTAACGAATCAACGCATTGGAAAAAGCGGCGGAGGTCTCGGGATCGGCGGCGACCACTTCCATCTTGATGATGCCTTCGGTCGGATCAAAGCCGATTTTTACCCGGTCTTTGTAAACCGCATAGGCCCGTTCATTGGTCGCGTCCGGGTCAAGCCGTTGCAGCGGGTCGATCTCTAGGTTCTGGAAATGCGCCTTGAAGCCCAGATCACCGTCGAGGCGCAGCATGGCGTCGCGCGAGGACAGGTAACTCTGAACGGTGATGGAATCCTGAACGGTGGCCAGCGCCGAGCCAGCGAACAAACTGGCCGCGCCAGACGCACCTCCGCCTGCCGTTTTAATGACGAACTCGGATTTGGTCGCATACATCGGCGTGGCGATGGCGTAATAATAATAGCCCGCGATCAGGGTCGGCAGCAGCACCAGACAGGCCAGACGCAAGAACAGCATCGCCATTTTGCGACGGCGACGATGCGCGATGTCCTGTTGAATTTCCATCACCGAACGGGCGCGCGCGGCGGCGTCCATCACATCGGTCGAAGGCAGGTTCGGCTGTTCGGTCTTGACCTGTGGCAGTTGAATCTTGCCCAGCGGCTTGCCTTCTCCGCCGCCCGGTGCCTGCCCTGCGCCGGAAGAGGCCAGCTCCATCATGGCCTTGTGGCGGAACGGGTCGATGCCGCGGGCGCGCAACTGCCGCACCGCGTCGAAATCGGACACCGCGTTGATGCCGTTGCGCTGCGCCACCCGGCGCGCCATGCGCAACTGCCGCCCCGTCAGCCCCTCCTGCCGGATCGCCGCGATTTCAGCGTCTTCTCCGGCGGGGCTTGCGGGTTTGCGCCCGGCGGTGTTGACCCCCTCCGGCGGGAACCCGTCCTCATGCCCGGCCATGGCCAGCTCTTCCATCGGGTTGAGCCGACGCGGCTGTTGCGGCGGCTGCGGCGCAGGCGCCTCGCCCCCCGCTTTACCAGACGGCGCTGCGGCACCGGAGCGGCGGATACGGAATTTCTTAGCCCTGGGTTTGGTAGTCATAGAGCTGTTTCGCTTCTTCCAGAGTATCAAAAAAGTGCATTTGGCCGTCTTTCAGGACCGCCGCAGAACTGGCGAATTTTTCAAGCGTGCGGGTTTGGTGCGACACGATCACCACAGTGGCATTTTCCAACCGTTCCTTCAACACATCCCCCGCCTTGCGATTGAACTCCGCATCGGTCGTATGCGGCATCCCCTCGTCAATAAGGTATATGTCAAATTCCAGCGCCAGCAACAACGAGAAGGTAAAGCGCGATTTCATACCGGAGGAATAGGTGCCGACGGGGAAGTCGTAATACTCCTCAAGGCCGCAGAGCCAGCGGGTGAAGGCCTCGATATAATCCGGGTCCAACCCGTAAAGCCGGGCAACATAGCGCGCGTTTTCCTTGGCGGAGAGTTTCGGGATCACCCCGCCCATGAAGCCCAGCGGAAAGGACACCCGACAGGCGCGCACCACCTCGCCCTCATCAGGTTTTTCCAGCCCGCACATCATGTTGATGATCGTCGTCTTACCCGACCCGTTCGGCGCCAGAATGCCCAGCGACTTGCCAATATCGACGCGAAACGACGCCCGGTCCAAAATGACCTTGCGCTGTTTTCCGGTCCAAAAGGACTTCGAGACATTGCGAAATTCTAACATCTGCCGCCGTTCTGTCGTTTCCTGACACGCTTATACACGCTGTTCGTTAGCAATAGGTTACTATCCTATTTAGAGCAGAAATCGCTAAATCTGAATCAAAACTCTCTGCCTCTCCATCAGCATCCTGCTGATTTCGAACGCGAATTTTGATGCTCTATGTTGCAGAGTAAACCGATTTCGCTCTAGGCAGCAATATGGGCAAAAAACCCCCGCAAGACAACGCCATGCGGGGGTTTTAAGCAAAATACAGCGGATTTTCCGGGAAATTGCCGACCGATTCGCGACAATCCCCGGAAATGCTCCCGTGCCTTACCGGGCGCTTTAGCCGTTCTGTTTCTCCACGCGGAACAGTTTGCCCGCGACGATGGAAATCGCAACTGCGCCGAAGCTGAACAGCGCGCCCATCTTGGCGGCGTCCTGAACCGGGCCGGCCTCGAAGGCCACGGAGGCCACGAAGAGCGACACGGTGAAGCCGATGGCGGCGACACAGCCGACAACAACGAGGTCGACGATGCGCATCCCTGCGGGCAGGCCGAGCTTGAGCGGACGCGCCGCGATCCAGCCCATGAGGAAGATGCCCACCGGCTTACCGATCAGCAGACCCGCCAGCACCAGCCAGGTCGGCGCGCCGATGGCACCAAATTCCACACCCGCATTGGCCAGACCAAACAGGAACAGAATGACTTCCACCGGATGCTTGATAGCGTGTTCCATCACGTTCAGCAGGTCTTTCAGGTGCCCTTCCGCTTCCGCGAAGATGCCGAAAGCGCGGTCGGCATGCGGGATCGCCAGCACGACGGGCAGCAGGCCCAGCGCCGGGTGCAGACCGGACTGCACGAAGCCATACCAGCTGATCAGACCCGCGATGGCATAGGGGAACCAGCTCAGACGCTTGCGCACCATGGTCGACATCGGACGGTCCGGCTTGCCGCGGTCCATGCGGCGCGGGATGTAGTTGAACAGCAGGTAAACCAGCAGCGCCGCACCGAAGGAGACCAGCAGCCATTCGGGAGCCAGTTCGCCGGACGGGTAGAAGATGGCGAGGATGATCAGGCCCGCCGCGTCGTCGGCAATCGCCAGAAGCAGCAGGAAGCGCACCGCCGGGTGGCCCGCGCCGAAGACGATCCGGCCGACGAGGTAGGAAAACGCGATGTCGGTTGCGGTCGGGATGGCCCAGCCGCGCGACACGGCGTCAAAGGTCGACGAGCCAAGGAAATAGGCAATGACGAGGTAAACGGTGATCGGGCCGAGCATCCCGCCCGCCGTCGCCACCAGCGGGGTCGCCGCTTTTTTGCCGCGCAGGCTGCCGTTCTTCAGGATCACGGCTTCCCAGACTTCCTTACCGGCCATGGCAAAGAACAGGGCCATCAGGGCGTCGTTGATCAGGTAATGCACCGTAACGACCTTATGCACGTCGCCATATTCGAAATGCGCCGCGCCTTCGCCGTAAGCATGGGCCCAGTGGTGGATGGTCACGCCGATCCAGTCGTTGAACCACAGCGGATATTCCACGAAGTGGTGATAGCCATGCGGATTGGTGTTGGCCCAGATCAGGGCGAGTATCGCGCCCACGATCAGGAGGATCGAGTAAGTGGTAATAAAGTTCCAGACGCGATACATTGCGGTCCCCGTCAAAAGTTGCGTTCGCGCCCCCCTTAATCAGTTCAGCCGCCCGCTTCAATAGCTTGGCGGCGATAAGTTCGGATTCTGTGTTCAATTGTATGCAATGGGGCCGAAAATACCCGCCTCGCCCCCTTGCCACCGGCGGCGCGGGGCAATACGGGCTGGGGCAACCCTGCCTGTTGGAGAGATTTGATGAGTGATGAAACCCGACTCGATCTGACCCACCGCGCGATGGAAGCGCGACCCGAGGACGATGCGGCGCGGATGCAGTTTTACCAGCAAATCGCCGATAGCGAGTTGATCGTGTTGTTGCGCACTGAGCCAGCGGATGAGGACAGCCTCGACCCGGAACTGCTCGACATGGGTGAGGCGGGGCAATTCCTGCTGGCCTTCGACGAGGAAGAGCGCCTCGCCGCTTTTGCCAAAGAACACGGGCAGGCGGAACTGCCCTATGCGGCGCTGCCCGGTCGGGTGGTGGCGCAGATGCTGGCGGGACAGGGCGTCGGACTGGCGGTGAACCTCGGCGTCGCCCCGTCCTCGGCGCTGGTCCCGGCGGAGGCGATGGGCTGGCTGGTGGCGGCGCTGGGGGCGGAAACCCAAAACGCAGAGGCGCGCATCACCGGCGTTTCGGCCCCGGTCTCGCCGCCCGAAAGCCTGCTCGCCGCCCTGTCGGAAAAGCTGTCACGCGCCGGCGGGCTGGCCTCGCACGCCCTCCTGCTCAACGCCAGCTACAGCGACGGGCACGTCAGCAAACTGCTCGCCTTCATCGACCCCCTGCCCGGCGCCGAAGCCGCGCTGGCGCAAGCCGCCAATGAAGCGCTGGTGTTTTCCGGCGCCGATGGGCTGGAAATGGACGTGGCCTTTTTCGCCGCAGGCGACCCGATCACGCGCGCCCTGGAAACCCACGGCGCCCGCTTCGACCTGCCCCTGCCACAAGAACCCGAACCCGCAAAACCCAAAGCCCCCGGCATGGACCCGACCAAACCGCCGATTATTCGGTAGACCAAACAAAAACCGCCGCGCGAATCCGGCGCGGCGGTCGTTGTTGGCGAAACCATCTTAACAGGGCCGATCAGTCGTCTTTGACCGCAAATCCTCTCATCCAACCGTAGTACGGTTCCACCCCATCTTCGGTTATCGTCAAATCTCCGGTCGTGTAGCCTTCGATAGTAGCTTGTTCAGCTTCCCCTTTAGTAAATAATACATTGCCCTGGCCGTCGATCACGACGGATTTGCCATCATTGTTCAGCGTCCCGGAAACATCTATAGCAAAAAAGCCAGGCGCGATGCCCCCGCTAAACCTAAGCTCCCCCTCAACCGGCGTATCAAACGCCGCAATCATCGCCTCGCGCTCCGCGGCGGTCATTCCACTCGTGTCACCATAAGCCATGGCTTGCCACCATTTATCACGGTCATTTCCGGTCCATGCAACATCAAAACCTCCGGCGTGAAACCCCGAAAGGCGCCCTTCCACATCGCCCCCCGCGGCCGTAAAGTTGGCCGTCATATTCATTTCCCCGATCATCGCCACGGCATTAGGGTCATCCGTGGTCGAAGCGGAATCCGAATACGCAATCCCAACCCCGCCGGAATAAGTCGCCTGCCCGCTTGTCGGCAGGACAAGCGGATCGGCAGGTATGCTTGCAGCTTTGGCAAGAACCTCTTCCCGCATTTCCACCAACTCGTCCGGCGACAGTCTGTGCAACGGGTCGGGCGGCGGGTTGGTTGAGGCGCACGAGGCGCACGAGGCGCACGAGGCGCACGAGGCGCACGAGGCGCACGAGGCGCACGAGGCGCACGAGGCGCACGAGGCGCACGAGGCTACGTTAGGTAACCGATCTTAAAAAGCAAGTAAAAAACGCCCCTACCCCTCCCGGTAGAACCAAATCTCAAACGCCCCTTTGCCCTCGGGAAAAGCGACCGAATGGTGTTCCTGCGGGGCGAAGGCGGCGATGTCGCCTTCCTCCTAAGCTCTCAGGATATTCAAGGACTTGTGGGTCTGGCACCTGTTAGCAGACCCCGAAGGAACACCCTACCCGACAGAGTGGAAAATACAGCCGAACTCGTCTTGCATTCTTTGATGTATCTCCTCAAAGCGCGCCTCTTCCTGCGCCAATGCGGCGTCCAGTTCGGCCTCGCGTTCGGGGGAGAGCGGCCCCTTGGCGATGATCGGCGCCGCGACGATGGTTTTGCGCCGATTGGCGTCGCGCAGCTCCGGTTCAAAAAACGCATGGGCGGCGCGTGCATTGAGTTCGGTCTGCTGCGGAGTCACGGCGGGGTAGCACTGGTAGGTTAAAGAGCCCTGACCGTCTACCGCCGGAAAGGTAAACTCCGCCATCTCGGAGGGCCACAGCAAAACCACGCCGACAGCCCCCGCCGCCAGCGCCCCAAGGCCCAATACCGCGATACCCGGCTGCCGTTTCATCACGTCCTCCTCACATGCAGGAGCGCGTCAGGCATGGCCCCACGCAGCGGGGCCGCGCCTTACTTCCCTTCCAGCGCGTCCAGCCGTGCCTTCAGCGCCTCGTTCTCCTCGCGGGCTTTCTGCGCCATGGCGCGCACGGCGTCGAACTCTTCGCGGGTAATGAAATCCCCGTCGGCGAGCCAGCGGTCCATCCAGCCTTTCATCGCCGTTTCCGCCTCTGTCTTCGCCCCCTGTGCCACGCCCATCGCGTTGGCAAACAGGTTGCTCACATCGTCAAATACATTGCCCGGACCAGCCATGTGGAATCTCCTCAAATTGTCTGCGACCTATATGGCGGCTCTGGCACGCTTAAACAAGAGGCCCCGAAACAAGAGGGATGGTTGACATCCGCGCTGCGGCGGCTACCCATAGCCCCATGATAGCCGCCATCCCCTTCCCCGACATCTCGCCCATGGTTTTCTCCGTGCAACTCGGCCCGTTCGACCTCGGCCTGCGCTGGTATGCGTTGGGCTATATCGCGGGCATCTTCGCAGGCTGGGCGCTGATCCGGGCGGCGATTTCGCGTCCCGCGCTCTGGCCGGGCGACGCGCCGATGAACAAAGCGCAGCTCGAAGTGCTGGTCACATGGATGGCGCTGGGGATCATCCTCGGCGGGCGGCTGGGCTTTGTGCTGTTTTACCAACCGGGCTATTACCTGAGCCACCCGGTGGATATCCTCAAAGTGTGGCAGGGCGGTATGTCGTTTCACGGCGGGTTCGCGGGCGTGGTGCTTGCGGCGCTGGCCTTTTGCCGCAAACACGGGGTTTCAGCGTGGCACATGGCGGACCTGCTGGCCCTCGCCGCGCCGCCCGGCATCCTGATGGTGCGCATCACCAACTTCATCAATGCCGAGCTTTGGGGCCGCCCGACCGACGTGCCCTGGGGCGTGATCTTCCCCGACGTGGCGGCACAGACCTGCCCCGGCTTCGCCCCTCCCTGCGCCCGCCACCCGTCGCAACTTTATGAAGCCGGGCTGGAAGGGCTGCTCCTCGGCGCGCTGATCCTGATCCTTGCCTTTGGCCTGCGCGCCACCCGCCGCCCCGGCCTGCTGGCGGGCACCTTCTTTCTGGGCTACGGTCTGGCACGGTTCATCGTCGAATTCTTCCGCAACCCCGACGCGCAGTTCATCAGCGAGACCAATCCCGACGGGCATGTTTTCGCGGGCATGACCATGGGCCAGTTGCTTTCGACCCCGATGATCGCGGCGGGGCTGATCTTCCTGTTCCTCGCCCTGCGCCGCAGCAAGGGGCGCGCCGTATGAGCCTTGAAATCCTGACCGACGCCGCGCTGGAAGGCGTGCAACACGGCTTTTTCACCCGCAAAGGCGGCGCGTCCTCCGGCATCTATCAGGGCCTGAATTGCGGTCGGGCTTCGCATGACCAACGGGACGCGGTCGAGACCAACCGGGCACGGGCCGCCGCCGCCATGAGCGTCGCACCCGATCATTTGATCACCGCTGAACAGGTGCATTCCAGTGCGGTGTTGACCCTCAACGCCCCCCTGCCCCAGCCGCTGCCGGAAGTGGACGCGCTGGTCAGCAACACGCCGGGCCTCGCCCTTGCCGTGCTGACCGCCGATTGCCAGCCGGTGCTGCTGGCGGACCGCAAAGCCGGGGTGATCGGCGCGGCCCATGCGGGCTGGAAAGGCGCGGCGGGCGGTATTTTGGAAAACACTGTCGACGCGATGGAAAGGCTCGGCGCCACCCGGCCCAACATTGTCGCCATCATCGGCCCCTGTATCAGCCAGAAGCATTACGAGGTCGGACCGGAATTTGCACAAAATTTCCTGTGCGAAAACCCCGACGACGCGCGGTTTTTCAGCACAGAATTCGGCCCCCGCCCGCATTTCGACCTGCCCGGCTACGGGCTGCACCGCCTGAAACGCGCGGGCATTGGCCATGCAAGCTGGACCGGGCATTGCACCTATGCCGACCCGGAGCGCTTCTACTCCTTCCGCCGCACCACCCACCAAGGCGAAACCGATTACGGCCGCCTGATCGCCGCCATCCGGCTGTAAAGCCACCCCCCAAAAGCCCGGCAGATTTCACATCCGCGCCGCAAACCTGCCCGATTCACCTGCCAAAACAAGCTTAACAAAAGCTGAAAAAGCACAATCGAGGCAGATTATGACCAAACGCAAACAACCCCGCTGGATGAAATCCGCCATCAAAACCGCTGGTTCCGACCTGCCGGACCTGCCGTTCAGCCGCAAGCTGCGCGCCGCCAAACGGGCCGCGCAGGGCAACAAGGCAGCTTAAGCCTCCGCGCTCGCCCGCGCTTCCAGAACGTCAAACGGCACGCCCGGTTCGTCCTTGGCGCAGCGGATGACCAGCGAGGTTTTGACCGAGGCTACGTTTTCCGCTGAGGTCAGGTCGTTGGTCAGGAAGCGCTGAAAAGTGGACAGGTCCGGGGCGACGCATTTGAGGATGAAATCCACCTCGCCGTTCAGCATGTGGCACTCGCGCACCAGGGACCAGTCGCGGCATTTTTCCTCAAAGGCCGACAGGTCGCTCTCCGCCTGACTGACCAGCCCGACCATGGCGAAAACCTGCACCTCAAAGCCCAGCGACCGCGCTTCGACATCGGCGTGATAGCCGCGAATATAGCCCGCCTCTTCCAGCGTGCGCACCCGACGCAGACAGGGCGGCGCGGAAATGCCGACCCGTTTCGCCAGTTCGACATTGGTCATGCGCCCATCCGCCTGCAATTCGGCGAGAATCATCCGGTCAATCGGGTCAAGTTTAGCAGCGGCCATGCGGTATCCTATCGGGCGTCCTTCGCAATATTGCGCAGAACTTACCCCGACCCGCGCGGCTGCGCAATAATCTTTCGCATTTGCGCAATATTATTTCTGCGCCCACCCGTAATCACGAGACCTTTGCGCGCCGGGCCAATCGGCCTATATCGGAGGCAACAGCGAATGGAAAGGACACTCCAATGTCTGACACACGTCACAGCAAAGTTTTGATTATCGGCTCCGGCCCGGCGGGCTATACCGCCGCAATTTACGCCAGCCGCGCCATGTTGGAGCCGGTTCTGGTGCAGGGGATGGAGCCGGGCGGGCAGTTGACCACCACCACCGACGTGGAAAACTACCCCGGCTTCACCGAGGTTCAGGGCCCGGAACTGATGATGAAAATGGAAGAACATGCCCGCGCCATGGGCACCGAGATCATCACCGACGTCATCACCAGCCTCGACCTCTCCGAACGCCCCTTCAAGGCCAGTGGCGACAGCGGTGCGCTTTATACGGCGGACGCGGTAATCCTCGCCACCGGCGCGCGGGCCAAATGGCTCGGCCTGCCCTCAGAAGAGGCGTTCAAGGGCTTCGGGGTTTCCGCCTGCGCGACCTGCGACGGCTTTTTCTATCGCGGGCAGGAAATCATCGTCGTTGGCGGGGGCAATACTGCGGTGGAGGAAGCCCTGTTCCTCACCAACTTCGCCTCGAAAGTGACCCTGATTCACCGCCGCGACGAATTGCGGGCGGAAAAAATTCTCATCGACCGGCTGGAGAAAAACGAGAAAATCGTGCCGCTCTGGGACCACACGGTCGAGGAAATCGTCGGCACCGAAGAGCCCAAAGGCGTGACCGGCGTGCGCGCCAAACACGTCAAAACCGGCGAGATCACCCTTGTGCCCGCAACCGGCGTCTTCATCGCCATCGGCCACGCGCCCGCCAACGAATTGGTGAAAGACACGCTGGAAACCCATATGGGCGGTTATGTCGTGACCAAACCGGACTCAACCGCCACCTCCATCCCCGGCGTCTTCGCCGCGGGCGACCTGACGGACCACAAATACCGACAGGCCGTCACCTCCGCCGGCATGGGCTGCATGGCGGCGCTGGAAGCGGAACATTTCCTCGCCGAGCAGGAATGAGCCAACCCAACATCTCAAACGGGGCGCTTCCGGCGCTCCGTTTACCTTATTTTCCTCAAAAACCCCGCCCACGCCGCTAAAGCGTGCTATTTCTGCCCTATTTGCCGCTCAAATCCCCAAAGTGAACAAGAGACCTTGGCCAGAACGCCATTTTGTGCAATGCGTTCACGCGTGAACAGATTACGAGTTGCCCATGCCACCCGAGGCGAAACAGATCACCGATGAAGAGGAACAGCTCTTCCGCCTGCTGCGCCAGCTTGACAGCGCGCCGGAGGCCTCGCAGCGCGCCATCGCGGCGGCCATCGGCATCTCGCTCGGGCGGCTCAACGCGCTCCTGCGCCGCGCCGCCGAGGCCGGGCTGATCACCATCAGCGCCCGCGACGGCCCCGACAAACGCCAGCGCTACGCCTATTCGATCACCGCCCGCGGCGGCGCGGAAAAATCCCGCCTGACCGATCTCTTTCTCGCCCGTAAACTTGCCGAATACGACGCCTTGCACGCGGAACTCACCGGCACCCAAAGCGGCCTCGTCCCGCTCAAAAACAGGACCAACCTTATGGAAAACAACCTCACCCCGATCCCGGAACTCTATGTCTCATATGACAGCGCGCAGAAACTGAAAGTCGAGGCGGCCAACCTGACCAGCCACGACCTGACCCCGCGCCAGATCTGCGACCTCGAACTCCTGATGAACGGCGGCTTCAACCCGCTCAAGGGCTTTCTGACGGAAGCGGATTACAACGGCGTGGTGGAGAATATGCGGCTGGCGGATGGGTCGCTCTGGCCCATGCCGATCACGCTGGACGTGTCCGAGGACTTCGCCGCGTCGATCGAGCTGGGGCAGGATATCGCCCTGCGCGACCAGGAAGGCGTCATCCTCGCGACCATGACCGTGACCGACCGCTGGGAGCCCAACAAGGCGCGCGAGGCTCAGAAGGTTTTCGGCGTCGACGATCAGGCCCATCCGGCGGTGGATTACCTGCACAACAAGGCAGGCAAAATCTATCTCGGCGGGCCAGTGACCGGCATCCAGCAGCCGGTGCATTACGATTTCCGCGCCCGCCGCGACACGCCCAACGAGCTGCGCGCCTATTTCCGCAAGCTGGGCTGGCGCAAGGTCGTCGCGTTTCAGACCCGCAACCCGCTGCACCGCGCGCATCAGGAACTGACCTTCCGCGCCGCCCGCGAAGCGCAGGCCAACCTGCTCATTCACCCGGTTGTCGGCATGACCAAGCCGGGCGATGTTGATCACTTCACCCGCGTGCGCTGCTATGAGGCGGTGCTGGACAAATACCCCGCCGCGACGACCACCATGTCGCTGCTCAACCTCGCCATGCGCATGGCCGGTCCGCGCGAGGCGGTCTGGCACGGGCTGATCCGCAAGAACCACGGCTGCACCCATTTCATCGTCGGTCGCGACCATGCCGGGCCGGGCAAAAACTCCGCCGGCGAAGACTTTTACGGCCCCTATGACGCGCAGGATCTGTTCCGGCAGTATCAGGACGAAATCGGCATCGAGATGGTCGATTTCAAACACATGGTCTATGTGCAGGAACGTGCGCAATACGAACCCAACGACGAGATCGCCGACCGCGATCAGGTCACCATCCTCAACATCTCCGGCACCGAACTGCGCCGCCGCTTGTCGGAAGGGCTGGAAATCCCGGACTGGTTCTCCTTCCCGGAAGTGGTCGAAGAACTGCGCCGCACCCGGCCCGCGCGCTCAAAACAGGGCTTCACCGTGTTCTTCACCGGCTTCTCCGGCTCCGGCAAATCCACCATCGCCAACGCGCTGATGGTCAAGCTGATGGAGATGGGCGGGCGTCCGGTCACGCTGCTCGACGGCGATATCGTGCGCAAAAACCTCTCCTCGGAACTGGGCTTTTCCAAGGAACACCGCGACCTCAACATCAAACGCATCGGCTATGTCGCCTCGGAAATCACCAAGAACGGCGGCATCGCCCTGTGCGCCCCCATCGCGCCCTACGCCGCCACCCGACGCCATGTGCGTCAGGAGATCGAGCAATACGGCGCCTTCGTCGAAGTGCATGTCGCAACCTCGATCGAGGAATGCGAACGGCGCGACCGCAAGGGGCTGTATAAACTGGCACGCGAGGGCAAGATCGCGGAATTCACCGGCATTTCCGACCCATACGACGTGCCGGAAAACCCGGAACTGCGGGTTGAGACCGAGAATGTCGACGTGGACAATTGCGCCCATCAGGTGCTACTGAAACTGGAAAGCATGGGGTTGATCTCCAGCACTTTCTGACACGAAACGCCCCGCGTCACCCACGCGGGGCGTCCCTGACCCGGACCCGCCAATGCCCTCCCCCCGCCTCGACATCCAACCGCGTCTTGAGCGGGCCGACCTGAAAAGCTGGGGCTACCGCGCGCCGGAAAGCGACACGCTGGTCATCTCCTTTTCCGGCATCGGCAAGAACCCCAACGCTGCGCCGCCCATCGAATTTGCCAATACCGCAACGCAGAACGGCACCCATAACGCGCTCTTTATCTCCGATCCGAACCGCACCTGGCTCAACGGCGACGGGCTGATCGAGCGCATCACGAACGAGGCCCGCCGCTGCATCGCCGAATGCAAGGCGCGCCGCGTGGTCACGGTCGGGCACTCGATGGGCGGGTTCAGCGCGCTGGTTCTGGCGGATTTCCTGCCGGTCGACGCGGTGCTGGCCCTCGCGCCGCAACTCTCGGTGCATCCGGACATTGTGCCCGACGAACACCGCTGGCCGGAATGGCGCGAGAAAATCACCCGCTTTCGCGTCCGTTGCGCCGCCGATCACCTGCGCGACGGGCCGCAATATACCGTCCTCTTCGGGCGCCACGGCCGCGAAGCCCCGCAGCGCGACCCCTTCCCGCACCGCGACAACCTGCGCCTCTATATCCTGCCGCGCACGCACCATAACGTGCCGCAACGGCTGAAAGACCTTGGCATTCTGACGGATAGCTTTAAGTTTGCCATCGCAGGCCGTCCGCGCAAGCTGCGCCTGCTGTTGAAAAACCGTGCCGCCGCCACCCTGCGCCCCAACCCTGAACCATAAGCCATGCCCGACAAGACCCCGACCACAACCCTGATCACCACCGCCAAAAACGAGGCGCCCTATATCTGGGAATGGGTCGCCTATCACCGGCTGATCGGTTTCAACAACATCATCATGTTTCAAAACGATTCTGATGATGGCACGCATGAGATCATGCACTCGCTCGCGAAACACGACTTTATTACCTACAAATACAACAGAGCGCCGCGGGGCAAACATCAGGTCAAGGCCTATTGGCGCGGGGCGGCGCAACCGGAATATCAGGCGTCGGATTGGGCAATGGCGCTGGATATGGACGAGTTTCTGGTGGTGCGCACCGGGGACGGCACGGTGCAATCGCTGATCGCCGCCCTGCCCGACGACGCCGATTGCGCCTTTATCTGCTGGAAACGCTTCGGCTCCAGCCACACTTACGGCATCGAACCGGGTCTCGTCACCGAACGCTTCGTCATGAGTGAGCATGACTACTGGATCGTGAACCGCCCCATCCCGTTCAAATCCCTGTTCAAACGCGAGCGCTTCGTCCGCCCCGGCATCCATAAACCCATGCTGATCCCTTACGACCCGAACCCGCCGGTTTACGTTAACGGCTCAGGTCTGCACACCGACGCGTTCGAATTGCGCAACTTCCAATGCACCGACCCTAACGAACGCAGCCTCGCGCAGATCAACCATTATATCACCCGCGATCCGCAAAGCTTCGTGCTGAAATCCTTCAAGGGCAGCGCGCATCAGGCCAACCGCGCCATTGATCAGGACTATTGGAAAAAGCGCAACAAGAACCAGATGATCGACCGGCGCATCCAACGCTTTGGGTCCGCCTTGCACGCGGAAATGGACGCAATGAACGTAAAAACCAACGGTGCGCTGCGCAAGATGACGCAACAAGCGGTCAAGACCCACCACGACCGCTTCGAAGAGGTGATGCAACACCCGGAAATGCGCGCGCTTTACGCGTTTTGCAGCAGCCATCCGGGATAGGCCATGCTGGTCATCGCCCTGACCTCAATCCCGCCGCGTTTCCCGGCCCTGCCGAAGGTTTTCGCGGCACTGGCACGACAGGGGGCAGACAGGTTGGCGCTGACGATCCCGCGCAGCTACCGCCGCTTCGCCCCCGCGCCGCTGCCAGAACTGCCCGGGGTCGAGGTGATCCGCACCGAAACCGACCTCGGCCCGGCAGGTAAGCTCCTCGCCCCGGCCCGCGCGTACCCGCAGGCCGACATTCTTTATTGCGACGACGACTGGCATTACGCGGATGGCTGGGCCGACGCGCTGCGCATGGCCTACAGACCGGGCAGCGTCGCCGCCGCCGCGCTCTGGCCCATCGCGCGGCTGAAACGCCGAGGATTGCCGGTGGTGCAGGGCTTCGCCGGGGCGATCGTGCCGGGGGAGATTGCCGCACGCATCCCGACGCCTGCTGGCCCGGCATGGTGGGCGGACGATCTCTGGCTATCAGGCCATTTCTGGGCCGCAGGCCTGACACCCGCCCCCGCCACAGAGGCCCGTGCCCTGGCGACGCCACTGCCCTCCCCCGGCGCGTTACAAGACACCGCACGGGCGCAAGACAACCGCACCACCGCCGCACAAATTCATGCAAAGCTGCGGATCTGGCCCGAAGCGTCGCCTTAAAGTCGGTTAATCTCGATTTTCTGCAACACCTGCTCCGGCTCGATCTTTTCCAGATCAATATGCAGCAATCCGTTTTCCGTCGCCGCGCCCAGCACCTCGACCCCTTCCGCCAGCACGAAACTCTTCTGGAACTGGCGCTCCGCAATGCCGCGATGCAGGAAAACCCGCCCGTCTTCGCGCTCGGACACCTTACCGCGCACCAGAAGCCTGCGGTTCTCCACCGTGATCGACAGATCTTCATCGGCAAAGCCCGCCACCGCGAGGGTGATGCGATAAGCGTGCTCGCTCACCTGCTCGATATTGAACGGCGGATAGCCCTCCGTACCGGATTTTTCCGCCTGTTCCAGCATCCGCTCCAACTGGTCAAACCCAAGCATGAACGGGTGTGATCCGAGTGTCATTTTGGCCATCGACATGTCCTTTCAATAAGCGACGTGAAGGGGTCCGCGCCGGGCACCCCTGAACCTGGGCAAGATATGGGGACGCGTGGGGCGGTTCGCAAGTCGATGGGCTTGGAGTGGCGGCGGAAATTGGTTAGGTTGGCGGCAAATCAGCCAGAAGGGCCAACCATGTCCAATGCCGAAGAGATGAAATCCGAAGACGTTTTGCGGGTCGAGATCGAAGTGCTGCGGCGCGAGCATCGCGATCTGGACGAGGCGATTGCTGCGTTGCAGGAAGCAGCGCGCGCCGATGCGCTGACGCTGAAGCGGCTGAAGAAACAGAAGCTGGCGCTGAAGGACAAGATTGCGCGGCTCGAAGACAAGATTTTCCCGGATATTATCGCCTGAAACGCCGGAAGGGGCGCGGGCAGAGGAGGACGCAATGACGCAAGTCAAGGTTGGGATCATCATGGGAAGTCAGTCCGACTGGCCGACCATGCGCGAGGCGGCGGGCATTCTCGACGAATTGGGCGTGGCCTATGAAACCAAGATCGTTTCGGCGCACCGCACCCCGGACCGGCTCTGGGAGTATGGCCGTGCGGCGGCGGGCAAGGGCTTGAAGGCGATCATCGCCGGCGCGGGCGGGGCGGCACATTTGCCGGGCATGATGGCGTCGAAAACCCGCGTGCCGGTGATCGGGGTGCCGGTGCAGACCCGCGCGCTGTCCGGTGTTGATAGCCTGTATTCCATCGTGCAGATGCCCAAGGGTTTTCCGGTCGCGACCATGGCGATCGGTGCGGCGGGGGCGGCCAATGCGGGGCTGATGGCGGCGGCCATTCTGGCCAACGAAGATGCGGAACTTGCCGCGCGGCTCGATGCCTGGCGCGCGGCGCTTTCCGCCTCGATCCCGGATGAGCCGAGCGATGACTGAACCGCTGCAAACCGGCGCCGTGATCGGCATTCTGGGCGGCGGGCAATTGGGCCGGATGCTCTCCGTTGCCGCCAGCCGCCTTGGGCTGGCCACGCATATTTTCGAGCCGGGCGCCAACCCACCCGCCGCCGATGTCGCCGCCGCCGTGACCACTGCCGATTACAGCGACCACGCCGCGCTCGAAAGTTTCGCCCGCTCGGTCGATGTCATCACCTATGAGTTTGAAAATATCCCCGCCGAGGCGCTGGATGTGCTGGAAGCGCTGCGCCCGGTGCGGCCCGGTCGCGAGGCGCTGCGCATCTCGCAGGACCGCATCATCGAGAAACGGTTTCTCAACGATCTGGGCCTGAAAACCGCGCCTTTCGCGGCGGTGAACAGTGCCGAAGACCTGACCCGCGCGGCGGCGGAAATTGGCATTCCTTCGATCCTGAAGACCTGCCGGTTTGGCTATGACGGCAAAGGGCAGGCGCGGCTGTCGGCGGGGGCGGATCTGGCGCAGATCTGGGACGCGATGGCGGGAGCGCCCTCGGTGCTGGAAGGTTTTATCGCCTTTGAGCGGGAAATTTCGGTCATCGCGGCGCGGGGGCTGGACGGGTCGTTTCGCGCCTTTGAGCCGGGAGAAAACGTGCATCGCGACGGGATTTTGCACCGCACCACCCTGCCCGCTAATATCCCAGACGCGCTGGCGGAACGCGCGGTGACTGCCGCGCATAAGGTGTTGGACACGCTCGATTATGTCGGTGTGATGGGGGTTGAGTTTTTCGTTTCCGGCGAAGAATTGCTGGTGAACGAAATCGCCCCGCGTGTGCATAATTCCGGTCACTGGACGCAAAACGGCTGCGCGGTGGACCAGTTTGAACAACATATCCGCGCGGTGGCGGGCTGGCCGCTGGCCGATCCGGTGCGTCACGCGGATGTGGTGATGGAAAACCTGATTGGCGACGACGTGCTGTGCGCACCGCAAATTGCGCAGGAACCGGGCGCAGCGCTGCATCTATACGGCAAAGCCGAGGTCAAAGCGGGTCGTAAGATGGGGCATGTAAACCGGGTGACGCGGCGAAGTTAACCTTCCGTGTCCGTGATATACCCCATCTCCTGCGCCAGCCGTTCGGGAACGTCGGCCATGGTGATCGTGTGATCGAATCTTCCGTGGCGCAGAAATTCCAGCACCTGCACCAGCACCAGCGGATTCACCGTGATGAAGGTATGGGTCGTCGGCAGGACGATATGGTCAGTCATGCCTTCGAGCCGGGTGCTTTCGACCGAGACTTTGCCATCGTCTTCCCCGTCGATCAGCGCGGAAAAGACCGGGGCGATGGAGAGATTGCCGGCGATGATACCCAGCTCATAAGACGGCGCGCCGGCGTTCTGGGCAGTCGATCCCGCATCCGTACTCAGTTCCATGCCCGCAGGACCGTTCAGCAATTCGAACACCGGCACGTCGCCCCACATATACTCGCCGAACGTGTCAACAAGTTCACTGCCGTGATTTGGCGGGGCCAGCATCACCACGCGCCCCATATTGGCCGGGCGATCCTGCGAAAGATACATCCGCGTCAGGATGCCGCCCATTGAATGGGTAACAAAATGGGTCTTGCGCGGGGCGCAGGCGGCTACGGCGGGAGGCACCGCCTGTTTGACCAATGCGGCAATGTCGGCCTCGCGCGACGGATAGCCCACGTTAACCACTTTATACCCCGCCCCCTTGAGTGCCTCTTCGAAAATCACGAAAGAAGCGGGCGTGCGGGCAAGGCCGTGCAGCATGATAATGCACTCACCGGCCAGAGCGGGGGCAGGTGCGAGCAGGAAGATCAGCAAGGCGATTCGACGTAACATGGGGCCACAATAGTCTCAAAAAGTTAACACTTCGATAAGCGCGACCGGAGCCGCGCCCATCGGGGGATTATGCGCTCAGACGCGGGGTGGCAAAGCGGGTCACCAACGCCCCGGCGCCAAGGAAGAACACCACCATGGAGAAGAGCCAGCCGAGCCACGGAACAAAGCCGAGCAAAGTTACCAACGCCGCCCCCGAAAGCGCGGCCAGCGCCCGGTCGGTGTTGTTCTCCGGCATCCCGCGCCCCGCCGCATCGACCGCCCAGACGCCCAGCGTATAGGTTCCGATCAGGTAGCCCAAGACGCCCAGCGCCACCGCGCCCAGAATGACGAACGGGATCAGAATAATGCCAATGCCGGTCATGGTGAGGAAAACCACCGAACCGATGAGGGCAGACAGGCCGATCAGCCCCATGAATCCGGTGCGCATCGGGTTATCCAAAGCGCGTTCGCGCATCGTCATCATCCAGTTCGGCGCCAAAGCAGCGAGGATGAAAATCAACAGCGCAGTAATGACTATACCACTGACAAAGCTCATGAATTTCCGAACCGGGCTGGGCTTTCGGTGAGCTGGGACATCCGCCACCGTCTCAAAATCACGAGCTTTATGAAACTCGACCGTATCCGCAACCCGCTCAGGCACATCAAGGCTTTCCGGGTCGTCATGGTAGAGGTGCAACACGCCTTCAACGCGAGCGTTTTTGCCCCAATCCATTTCGTCGCCAGACAGCGCCAGATCGCCGGAAATCACCCCGTCTAGGGCAATAAACTCAGCTCCGATAACCGCAGAACCGGCCACCGGGGCATCAAGCGCAATATCACCGGCCCCAATACGAACATTGCCGGAAACCGGCTCCGAAATGCGGACGTTTTGCCCCATCGCCGTTACCGAGCCCGCCACGGGACCATCCAGCTCGATCGTCTGACCCGCCGCATAAACATCGCCGCCAATCCGGCCCTCAACGCCAATGATACGACCGACCATATGAGCGCTGCCCGCAAGGTCCGCGTCGACACTGATCCGGTTGCCGGTTGCGAACAAATCGCCCGCCATGTCGTTGGTGAGTTTGACGGAATTACCCGCCAGATAGGCATCGCCGCCAAACAGCCAGGTTGCGCTGTCATCGGCGACGGCCGGAGCGGCGGAAACGGCGAGCGCCAATGCGGCGGGCAAGATTTTTCGGAACATGCGTTATCCCCTGATGGAATGTTATCAAGGTTCACATAGACGCTCTCGAAGCGAGTTTAAAGCGGGGCGGTGGGTTTTTATGAGCTATAAGCGAAAAACGGCCCCCAATAATGGGAGCCGTTATTATTTATGGCGCTTTTCCGCTCTAGCAAATGTCTGAATAACATTCGCCTGTCGGGTGCGCGCTTCGCTACGCGAAGCGCTTACATCATGCCCATGCCGCCCATGTCGGGCATGCCGCCGCCTGCCGGAGCCGCGCCAGCCGGTTCGGGCTTGTCGGCAACCATGGCTTCGGTGGTGATCAGCAGACCGGCCACGGAAGCAGCGTCTTCCAGCGCGGTGCGGGCCACTTTGGCCGGGTCAATGACGCCAAACGCGAACATGTCGCCATATTCTTCCGTCTGGGCGTTGAAGCCGAAGGCCGGGTCGTCGCTCTCGCGCACCTTGCCCGCAACCACGGCGCCGTCGACGCCCGCGTTTTCCGCGATCTGGCGCAGCGGATGCTCGACTGCGCGACGCACGATGGCGATACCAGCGTTCTGATCGGCATTCTCGCCTTCCAGACCATCCAGCACCTTCGCCGCCTGCACCAGAGCCACGCCGCCACCAACGATGACGCCTTCCTGAACCGCCGCACGGGTCGCGTTCAGCGCATCGTCGACACGGTCCTTGCGCTCTTTCACTTCCACTTCGGTCATGCCGCCAACCTTGATCACGGCCACGCCGCCGGCCAGTTTCGCCACGCGCTCCTGAAGCTTCTCACGGTCGTAATCGGACGTGGTTTCTTCGATCTGCTGACGGATCTGCGCCACGCGGGCTTCGATCTCGGCCTTGTCGCCGGAACCGTCGACGATGGTGGTCTCTTCCTTGGAGATGGTGATCTTCTTGGCGGTGCCGAGCATGTCCATGGTGACGTTCTCGAGCTTCATGCCAAGATCTTCGGACACAACCTGACCGCCGGTCAGAATGGCGATGTCCTGCAACATGGCCTTACGACGATCGCCAAAGCCCGGTGCTTTCACCGCAGCAATCTTCAGACCACCGCGCAGCTTGTTAACCACGAGGGTCGCCAGCGCTTCGCCTTCCACGTCCTCGGCAACGATCAGCAGCGGCTTCTGGCTCTGAATCACCTGCTCGAGCAGCGGAACCATGGCTTGCAGGGAAGAGAGTTTCTTCTCGTGCAGCAGCACCATGCAGTCTTCCATCTCCGCCAGCATCTTGTCGGCGTTGGTGACGAAATACGGCGACAGGTAGCCGCGGTCGAACTGCATCCCTTCAACCACAACGGTCTCGGTTTCCAGACCCTTGTTCTCTTCGACGGTGATCACACCTTCGTTGCCAACCTTCTGCATCGCGTCGGCGATCTGACGGCCGATCTCGGCTTCGCCGTTGGCGGAAATGGTGCCAACCTGCGCAACTTCATCGCTGTCTTTCACTTCGCGGGCCATGTCCTTGATCGAGGCCACCAGCTTTTCGGTCGCCAGATCAATGCCGCGCTTGAGGTCCATCGGGTTCATGCCAGCGGCAACCGACTTCATGCCCTCGGCAACAATGCCCTGAGCCAGAACGGTCGCGGTGGTGGTGCCGTCGCCAGCCTCATCGTTGGTGCGGGAAGCAACTTCCTTCACCATCTGCGCGCCCATGTTCTCGAACTTGTCTTCCAGCTCGATTTCCTTGGCAACGGAAACCCCGTCCTTGGTGATGCGCGGCGCGCCGAACGACTTGTCCAGCACAACATTGCGGCCTTTCGGGCCGAGGGTCACTTTCACCGCGTTTGCGAGGATGTTCACACCCTTGAGCATCGCATTGCGGGCTTCGGTCTCGAACTTTACGTCCTTAGCCATCTTGCGTATTCCTTATTCTTAATTCTGGGGACAATCAGGCAATGATGCCCATGATGTCGGATTCTTTCATGATCAGCAGCTCTTCCCCGTCGAGGGTGATTTCGGTGCCGGACCATTTGCCGAACAGGATCTTGTCGCCGGCTTTCACATCCATCGGGATGCGATCGCCATCTTCGTCACGCGCCCCGGCGCCAACGGCCACAACCACGCCCTCGGCGGGCTTTTCCTTGGCGCTGTCCGGGATAATCAGACCACCGGCGGTTTTCTCTTCGCTTTCCACGCGGCGAACGACCACGCGGTCGTGCAGAGGGGTAAAGGCCATGTTCAGGCTCCTTAACTATGTTGCTTCCCTTTGGCACTCACCTGTCGCGAGTGCTAACGGCGCATAGGTAAGGACGCCCCGCCGCACTGTCAACGCGCGGCGGCAAAATTCTTTTGTCACGGTTTACAACTGGTTTCCCCTACTCTTCCAACAGATCCTCATAGCGGGCATCGGTCAGGGTCTTGAGGAAGGCGACCAGCGCGTCAATACGCTTGTCATCGAGCGCCGGGCCGTGGGTCAGCTCTTCCATCGCCAGCGTGCCGGGGATTTCCGGCGGACGGAACGGCTCGCCGGTTTCCGGGTTGATCTGCCGCGCCTCGGAGCGTGAGTTATACTTGTTGTAGAACAGGATCACCGTGCGCAAATCCTCGAACACACCATTATGCATATACGGCCCGGTAACAGCGACGTTGCGCAGGGTCGGCACCTTGAATTGCCCCAGCGTCGCCGGGTCGCCCTCCACCGCCGGGTTCTGCCACAGGCCACGGTCGATCTGGGTCACGCCATTGACCTCGCGCAGCGCCGTATTCTCCGGCACGCCGATATTGTGATATTCGTAATTGGCGAAAGTCTCGTCCGGCGCGAGCGCGGAGCGGCGCAGCTGGTGGCAAAGGTTGCAATTTGTAAACTGTTCGGAGAAAAACAGCAGCCTGCCCAGCTCTTCTTGTTTGGTTAGTTCAATTTCGCCACGCAGCGCCCGGTCGTAACGGCTGTCGAAAGGCGAGAAGAACGAGGTGCGCTCAAAGGCGGCGATGGCCTCGGTCATGGCGCGGTAAGCGGCGTCCACATCGTCAAAAATCTCCGCCCCATAAAGCGCCTCGAAAGCGGCGATATAGTCCGGGTTCTCGCGGATGCGCTCCACCACGCTGGCCTTGTCCGGCATTCCCATTTCCACCGGATTGAGCGGCGGACCGCCCGCCTGCCCTTCCAGGTCCGGCTCGCGCCCGTCAAGAAACTGCCCGCCGATCCACTCGCCCTCCTCGGTGCGGTGGAACCGCGGGGTCTGGTTGGCATAGCTCGCCGTCGGCGCGTTGCGGTCGCCGATGCTGACCCCGTCATCGCCCAGCGACGCCATCCTGCCCGCCGCCGATTCCCGCGCATCCGCAAAACCAGCTTCCGGCGTGTGACAGGTCGCGCAGGACTGTGTGCGGTTCTTCGACAGGTTCACATCGAAAAACAACTGCTCGCCAAGGGTTTCCAGCGAGTTGAGATCAATCTCCACCCCGTTTTCCGAAGCCAGCGCGCCCCCGGCGCTGAGGACCAAAGCAAGTGCAGAATAGTGCAGGAATTTCATAATATACCCTCCTGAATTCGGCCCGAGTCTAACACGCCCCGCCGCTTTCACCTTGAGACAAGTCAAGCAAACGGCCCTCGGGCGACAAATCATAAATCCCGGTGGCGACTTTCTGAAACCAGCCGGAATGATTGTCGCGCATCATGGTCGTGGCCCGCGCCACCCCGGTCGCCCGCGCCACCACTGCCCCCTTCGACGCCCCATGCACCGCCAGATAGGCCACCAGTTTCAACCCATCCTGCCGATACGCCGTCACCACCGGCCCGCGCGCCCCGCCGGTATTCGGATCCCCCGCGCGCCGGGAAAACTCGCCCAACAGCCGTTCCCGACGCAGCTTCGACGGGCGCGGACGGAAGGGCAGCGGGTCGGCATGGACTTGCACAAATCCATCATTTAAGCGCACCGAAAGCACCCCAAGACCCAATCTCTTGCACAATCCGATATTTCCCCTGAAAGCGCGCCACCCCGCCCGGCCCTCCCAGCGCGGCACCGCAACATAGACCATCTCCGTCACCTTCTGCCGCGCCACAGCCTGTTGCAACAGCGTCAGCGAAAAGCCGGTCTTCAGCTCAACCACCGCAATCAGATCACCCGAAACCCCAACCACATCCGCCGACGCCACTTCTGCCTTGACCTCAAATCCCGCCGCCTCAAGATGCGCCTTCACCGGACCATACAGCTCTGTTTCCGCGATTTTACCCATGCCCCCTGATAGCGGGTTTGCCCGCCGTTAAACAGAGGCGATAACAAAGGATGACAAGCGACGGTGCGGCGCTTAAAAGGGGCCGGAACTTAGCTAACATGGACAGCAACATGACCACACTCGTATTTGGCCACAAATCCCCCGACACCGACTCTACCGGCTCGGCGTTGATCTGGGAATGGTTCCTGAAGCAGCAAGGCGTGGACGCCAAGGCCGTCCTGCTGGGCCAGCCCAACACCGAAGCGGCCTTTGTGCTGAAACGCTGGGGCTTTGAGGTGCCGGAGATCATCGAAGACGTGGCGGACGACCAGCCCTGCGTCATCGTCGATACCAACAACCCGGCCGAACTGCCCGCCAATATCAACGGCGCCGATCTGCGTGCCATTATCGACCATCACAAGCTGGTGGGCGGGCTGGAAACCAAAGGGCCGATCGACATCACCATCCGCCCCGTCGCCTGCACCGCGACCATCCTCTATGACCTGATGGGCGACAAGGCCGCCACCATGCCCGACGACATCAAGGCGCTGGCCCTGTCCTGCATCCTCTCGGACACGCTGGAATTCCGCTCCCCGACCACCACGGACCGCGACCGCGACGTCGTCGCCATCCTCGCGCGCGAGCTGGGCGTGTCGGTGCCGGATTACGCGGAAGAAATGTTCGCCGCCAAATCCGATGTTTCCGCCTTCTCCGACGCCGAATTGCTGCGCATGGACTCGAAGGAATACGCGGTTGAGGGCACCAAGTTCCGGGTCTCGGTGCTGGAAACCACCGCGCCGAAAATCGTGCTGGACCGCAAAGCGTCGCTGATGGACAGCATGACCGGCGTGGCGGAAGCGGACGGGGTCGATCAGGTATTGCTCTTCGTGGTGGACATCCTGAATGAAGAAGCGACCCTGCTGGTGCCGAACGATCTGGTGAAAACCGTGGCGGAAAAGAGCTTCAACGCCAAGGTTGAAGGCGACGCGGTGGTCCTGCCGGGCATCGTCAGCCGCAAAAAGCAGATCATCCCGAATTTGAAAGTGTGAGCCACTTTTCGCAAGCGGGGCGCGCGTGTCGCCCCGCTTTTGCGCTTTACCGCACCGGAGCGCTGGTCTTGTAGCCACCCGCAATCAGGTCGCGCATCCCGCCATCCACCGACAGGATCGGATTGTCGATCATCTCCGACAGGATTTGCGCCGCACGCCCGGAGCGGTTGCCGGTGCGACAGATCAGGACCAGCTTTTTATCGCCCAACTGGCCGCGAATATCCTCTAGGAAGACATCAGGATAGGTAAACGTCACCAGTTCCGCCTCCGGGATCACCCCGGTATCGACCCATTCCGGCGCCGTGCGAATATCGACCAGCAACGCATCCGGCGCGCGCATTTCCGCCAGCGTCGCCTCCCGGTGTTCAAACGGCACCCCGTCCGCCTCGTTCAGCACGAAAGCAAAGAACGACACGACCCCAATCGCGATTGCTGTCACCGCAGCGAACATCCATTTCAACATGAGCTTCCCCTTTCGTCGCCTCCATAAAAGATCGCTGCACCATTTCCAAGCGACAGATGCGCGCGGGGTGACACGGCAGCGCGCAGAGGATAAAGACGGGAAAACGCGAAGGAAGGCCCATGACCCGGATCATCGAAAAACTGGCGGATGTCAGCGCCAATTACGACTTGCTGCTGTGCGACCTCTGGGGCTGCGTGCATGATGGTATCCGGCCCTTCCCGGACGCGGTCGCCGCGCTGCAACACTATCGCGCCGGGGGAGGGACGGTGGTTCTCGTGACCAACGCCCCGCGCCACCGCACCGCCGTTGCCGCGCAACTCGACAAGATGGGGTTGCCGCGCGACACATGGGATCTGCTCGTGACCTCCGGCGATTCGGCCCGCGCAGCCATGTTCACCGGCGCGGTAGGCGAAAAGGTCTATTTCATGGGCCAGCCGCATGATGAGAGCTTTTTCGACCCGATGGAAGTGATCGACAATCCCGTTGCCATCACCCGCGTGCCGCTATCCGAGGCCGAAGGCATCGTCTGCTGCGGCCCACTCAACCCGCGCGCGCCGGTGGAAGACAGCCGCCCCGACCTGCTTTTCGCCAAGCAAAAGGGGCTGAAACTGCTCTGCGCCAACCCCGATCTGATGGTTGACCGCGGCGAGGCGCGCGAATGGTGCGCGGGCGCGGTGGCGGCGGAATATACCAAAATGGGCGGCGAAAGCCTGTATTTCGGCAAGCCGCACCCGCCGATCTATGACCTCGCCCGCCGCCTTCTCGCCGCTCAGGGCAAGGATTTTGACCCGGCACGCACGCTGGCC
The DNA here is from genome assembly GCA_002747325.1 of Rhodobacterales bacterium. Lineage (GTDB taxonomy): Bacteria > Pseudomonadota > Alphaproteobacteria > Rhodobacterales > Rhodobacteraceae. Next base: position 77,947 of record PDOZ01000033.1, on the reverse strand, counting down.
CTCGGCGACGGGATTCATACCGACATTGCCGGCGCCATCGGCGAGGACATCGACAGCCTGTTCATCACCGGCGGGCTGGCGCGGGCCGAAACCGGCACGAAAATACAGCCCGACCCGGATTTGTTGCGCGCGTTTACCGAAAATCAACAAATTGTTCCTACATTGGTCATCGGGATGCTGCGATAGCAAAAGAATCGCTTGTAATTGCTGCACCTGCGAAGTAACTATGTTTTCTGTTCGGCGCCTTATGCGCCACATTATTACTCGGACCATTGCTCGGAGGCCCCATGCTGGACGGCACACAACGCGGAACGATTTATCTCGAAGACCTGGAAGTGGGCATGACCCGCTCCCTGACCAAAGTCGTGACCGACGACGATATTCAGATGTTTTCCGATGTCTCCACCGACCGCAACCCGGTGCATCTGGATGAGGAATACGCCAAGGGCACCCTGTTCAAAGGCCGCATCGCGCATGGGATGCTGACCGCCGGGCTGATCTCCGCCGTCATTGGCGAGCAACTCCCCGGCCACGGCACCATCTATATGACCCAGAATCTGACCTTCATCGCCCCGGTGCGCCCCGGTGCGGAAGTGCGCGCCGATGTAACCGTGCTGGAAATCAATGCCGCGAAACGGCGGGTCAAACTGAAAACCGAATGCCATGTCGGGCATACGCTGGTGCTGACCGGCGAGGCGACCGTGCTGGCCCCAACCCGCACAAGGTAGCCTACCCCCTTGCGCCACAGCCCCCGCGCCGTTAAGCCCCAGCCATGCGCATCACACGAGATTACCAATTTGCCCAGCCTCAGGATCGCGGCGCCGTCGCGGCGATCGGCAATTTTGACGGGGTGCATCGCGGGCATCAATATGTCCTCGACATCGCCCGCGAAAAGGCCGCTGAACTGAACGCACCGCTGGGCGTGATGACTTTTGAGCCGCATCCGCGACAATATTTCGCGCCCAAATCCGCGCCTTTCCGTCTGATGAATGCCGCCGCGCGAGCGGGTCGGCTGGAAAGCCTCGGAGTGAAAAACCTCTATGAACTGTCCTTCAACGACACGCTGTCGGCCCTTTCCGCCGAGGACTTCGCCCGCAAGGTGATCCACGACGGGCTGGGCCTGAAACATGTCATCGTCGGCGCCGATTTCCGCTTCGCCCGCGACCGCGAGGGCAGCGCGGAAATGCTGGTCGAACTCGGAAAACGCCTCGGATTTGGCGTCACCATCGCCCCGCTGATGGCCGATCTGGGCGAGGAAATCAGTTCGACCGCCATCCGCCGCGCCCTGAGCGACGGCCGCCCGACCGACGCGGCCCGGATGCTGGGGCATTTGCACCGCATCGAAGGCGAAGTGGTGCGCGGCGACCAGCGCGGCCGCGACCTGGGCTTCCCGACCGCCAATCTCAATATCGCCGGGATTCACCCGCCCAAATTCGGCGTTTACGCGGTCAAGGTCGCGATCCTGACCGGATCTTTCGCGGGCGAATATGGCGGCGCGGCCTCGCTCGGCACCCGTCCGATGTTTGGCGAAAACCTGCCCAATCTTGAAAGCTATATCTTTGATTTTAAAGGCGATATTTACGGCGAACACATTTCGGTCGGCCTGTTGGAATACCTGCGTCCGGAACAAAAATTCGACAGTATCGACGCCCTGATCGCGCAGATGGGCGCCGATTGCGACCGCGCCCGCGCGCTTCTGGCCTGAGCCGTGCCGGCCCATCGCGACCAGTTCTGGACTCTGCCGCTCTCGGAACTGACCCCCGGCGAATGGGAAGCGCTCTGCGATGGCTGCGGCAAATGTTGCCTGAACAAGCTCGAAGACGCCGATACCGGCGAGGTGCATTTCACCCGCATTTCCTGCAAACTGCTCGACACCGACACCTGCCGCTGCACCAAATACGAAACGCGGCTGCAATACGTTCCCGAATGCGTCGTTCTCAGCCCGAAATCCCTGCCGGATGTGGCCTATTTCATGCCCGCCTCCTGCGCCTACCGGCTGCGGCACGAAGATAAACCGCTTCCCGACTGGCACCCGCTGCGAACCGGCGATACAAACAGCACAAGGGCCGCCGGGGCTTCGGTGGCGGGCTGGGCGATTTCCGAGGAAACCGTCGACGAGGACGACTGGGAGTTTTACCTGATCGAGGAGGAAACCTGATGTTTTTTGGCTCCGACAATACCGGCCCGGTGCATCCACAGATCATGGCGGCGATGGCGCGGGTCAATGAGAAAAATTCGGTGCCGTATGGAGGTGATCCGTTCACTACCGAAGTGGTGCAAAGCCTGCGCGATCTGTTCGAGGCACCGGATGCGGCGGTGCATTTGGTCGCGACCGGGACGGCGGCAAATTCCCTTTGCCTTTCAACCCTTTGCAACCCATATGACGCTATTTTCTGTTCTGACGCCGCCCATATCAGGCAGGACGAATGCAACGCGCCGGAGTTTTTCACCGGCGGGGCGAAACTGGCGACGATTGCCACGCCGGACGGCAAGCTCACGCCCAAAACCCTACGGCAGCGTATTGATGGAGAGGAAACCCGCGGCGTGCATGGGCCGCAGCGCGGGCCGGTCTCGCTAACCAACGTGACCGAATGCGGCACGGTTTACACGCCGGCAGAAATTCAGGCGCTCGCGGGCGTGGCGAAAGACTACAACCTGCCAGTGCATCTCGACGGCGCCCGCTTCGCCAATGCGCTGGTCGCCACCGGAGCCAGTCCGGCGGAAATGTCGTGGCGCGCGGGCATCGACGCGCTGTCCTTCGGGGCGACCAAGAACGGCGCGATGGGGGTTGAGGCGGTGATCTTTTTCGACCCGAAACATAGCTGGGAATTCGAGCTGCGGCGCAAGCGCGGGGCGCATCTGCTATCCAAACACCGCTACCTCGCGGCGCAAATGCTGGGCTATCTCGAGGGCGGGTTGTGGCTCGATCTGGCCAAACGCGCGAATGCAACCAACGCCCGGCTGGCAACGGGCCTCGCCGCCCTGCCCCATGCCGAACTGGTCTGGCGCGCCGAGGCCAATATGAGTTTCGCCAAATTCCCCCGCTGGGCGCATGAAAAACTGCACCGCGCGGGCGCGCAATACTACGTCTGGGAGGGAGCGCTGGCGGGTGACGACCCGGAGGAAATGCTCACCGCGCGCATGGTCTGCGACTGGTCCGGCACGGAAGACATGGTGGAGGACTTCCTCGCGCTGATCCGCTAAGCCCTTAAAAACGCTTCGATTTCCATCGCAATCGCGCGCGGATGCGTCAGCGGTCCCATATGCCCCGCACCGCCGATAATCTTGCGCTGCGCCTGCGGGATATGAGCGCAAAAATAGGCGATTACCGCGCCAAACATCGCGGGCGAGCGGCTGCCGTGCAGGAATTGCACCGGCATGTTCAGCCCTGCGAGCCGCGCCGGATTGGCCAGATCGGCAACCTCGCCCATCACCACCGGCCCTTCGTCGGCGATGACGTGAATGCGACGCGCCATCGCCGCGCGGATCGGCTCCGGCAAGGCGGCCCAGGGCGCTTCCGGCATGATGGCGTCGTTGAACAACCGGGCCGCCTCGGCCTCGTCGCCCGCCTCGATCAACTGCTGAAAGCGCCCCATCGTGCCAAAGAAGGCCTGCGGCTCGGGGCGTTCCTTGATCGCCCCAAACAGCACCGGCTCGTACAGAGTCAGGCTGCGGACCTTTTCCGGCATTTTCAGCGCCAGCCCGAGGGCTACCGTCGCGCCGAAGGAATGGGCAATCACGTCCGCCTGCCCGTCAATCAACGCCCCCGCCATATCGACGCTTTGCTCAAAGAGGGCCAGCGCATCGCCCCCCTGCCAGCGCGGCGCACGGCCATGCGAAGGACGGTCGAACGCGGTCATGGTCAACTGCTCCAGAAGCTCGGCCTGCACCCCGGTCCAGTCCTTCGCATTGCCCATCGACGCATGCAAAAACAGCGCCGCGCGCGGACCCGCACCATAGCGAATTACCCGCGTGTCATAGCCCGCAACCTTCTCCAGCCCTGCCGTATCTGCCAAAACCGGCCCCTTCCCTGCATTTTCCTTGCCCCAGCGGCGCAAGAGTTGTGGCTTTGAACCTAACCGGGTGTTAAGCGGTGTCAACAAGCGCCACGTCGCGATTCTGTTACAATCCAGACCTAGCCCAGGGAGTGCTGCCATGCCCGCCTCTGTTCAGGAACCGAAACTCATCTCCGGCAACGCCAATTTGCCCTTAGCGGAAGGGATCGCCCAGCGAATGCGGGTGCATCGCGGGCGGCCGGTCTCGCTGGTGGATGCGCGGGTTGAGCGCTTCAACGATTCGGAAGTGTTCGTCGAGATCCACGAAAACGTGCGCGGCGAGGATATGTTCATCATCCAGTCGACCTCGAACCCGGCAAACGACACGCTGATGGAACTCTTGATCATCGCCGACACCCTGCGCCGCTCTTCCGCCAACCGCATCACCGCCGTGATCCCCTATTTCGGCTATGCCCGGCAGGACCGCCGCACCAAGGCGCGCACGCCGATTTCCGCCAAGCTGGTTGCCAACATGATCGCGCAATCCGGCGTGGAGCGGGTTTTGACCATGGACCTGCACGCGGCGCAGATTCAGGGCTTTTTCGACATGCCGGTGGACAACCTTTATGCCTCGCCGATCTTCGCCCTCGACGTGAAACACAATTTCAAGGATTGTCTGGACGAAGTGATGGTGGTCTCCCCGGATGTGGGCGGGGTCGCGCGGGCGCGCGAATTGGCCAAACGCATCGGCGCACCGCTCTCCATCGTCGACAAACGGCGTGAGAAGCCGGGGGAAGTTGCGGAAATGACCGTGATCGGCAACGTGTCCGGCAAGCGCTGCATCATCGTTGACGATATTTGCGACACCGCAGGAACCCTGTGCAAAGCCGCTGAAGTGCTGATGGAAAACGGCGCGCAGGAAGTGCATTCCTATATCACACACGGCGTCATGTCCGGCCCGGCGGTGGAGCGGGTGCAAAATTCGGTGATGAAATCGCTGGTGCTGACGGATTCGATCCAGCCGACGGAGCCGGTGCTGAACGCCGACAATATCCGCATCGTGCCGACCGCGCCGATGTTCGCGCAGGCGATCCTCAACATCTGGGGCGGCACCTCGGTTTCCTCGCTATTCGACCACGCCGCGCTGGAGCCGCTTTACGATAAATATTACTCCTGACGCCAGACGGGCGGGGCGCGGGGTTAATCCACGTCCCAATCGTCCTCATTTGGCACCTCGCCCAAGGCCATCCAGTCCGCCCGCACCCGCGCCACCCGCGTGTCGCCCCAGGTGCGGAACACGATCTGAAAGCCGGTGCGGGTGATCTTGTCGGCGGAAATGTCGATGCGCTGGTTGGTGGACCCGTCCACGTCCCACATCGAAATCCCCACCTGCACCATCGGCACCGCAAAGAACGGCTCGCGAAAGCGGATCGCCTCGCGAAACTCGCGCTCCCCCTCGCCGGTCCACATCAGGCCATCGTGCTGAAAATCGGAAAACAGCACATGACTGCCCTGATCAATGCCCAGCCGGTGCGTCAGAAATCGCCGCATGGTTCGCGCCCTCAACTTCGTCTTTGCGCAAATCTGCCCGACCGCGCGACAGGTTGCAACCTGTGCCTATTTCAGACGCCTGCTCAGCTGGTAAAAAAACGGCAACAGCGCCAGCATGACGAGACCAGCGGCGAAAAACGGCGCGCCGGGCCAGTAAAGCGGCGCGTCCTCGGCGCTGACAAAAGCAAAGAAGGGCGGGAAAACCAGCGGCGCGACGATCCCGGCAACCGAGCCGAGCGAGGAAATCACACCCTGCAACACGCCCTGCCGCGCATCGTCCACCATATTGGCCATTGCCGCGCTCAGGTTCGGCGGCACCATATCCGCAAACCACGCCAGCGGCATCAAGGCAAAGGCGAGCCAGCCCCAAGGCGCAAGGCCAAACCCTACCAGCGCCAGCGCCGAGCAACTCGCACCGATCATCAACGTGCGCCCTTCCCCCAGATACTGAATGAACAGGCGCAAAAGCACGCCCTGTGTCAGCGCAATGCCGATGCCATAGGCGGCAAAGCTGGTACCGATCATGGCCGCCGACCAGCCAAAGGCGGCCCGGCCCCAGAAGGACCAGAGCGTCGGGTAAACCATGTTGAGCAGTTCAAGGGCAAAGAGCAGCATCAACGGCAGGGCGAGGCCCGGCAGGCGGAAGGCGTCCGTCAGCGCCGCGAAGGGGTTGAAATCGCGTTGTGTCATACGCCGGCGCCGTTCTGCGGGCAGGCTTTCGGGCAAAAAGACCAGCGCGCCGAGGAAATTCGCCGCCGCCATTGCCGCCGCGAAGTAAAACGGTAGCGCGAGGTCGATGGCCGACAGCACCCCGCCTATGGCCGGTCCGGCAACAAATCCCGCGCCAAACGCCGCACCAATGAGGCCGAAATTCGCGGCGCGCTGTTCCTTGGGCGAGACATCGGCGAGATAGGCGGTTGCGGTGATAAAGGTCGAGCCGGCAATGCCGCCGATCAACCGGACCAAAACGAGGAGCCAATAAGAGGTCGTCAGCGCCATGACGAGGTAATCCGCCGTGAGAACCAGCAGCGCGACCAGCAGCACCGGGCGGCGCCCGATCGCGTCCGAAATCCCGCCAACAATCGGACCGAAAAGGAACTGCGCCCCGGCATAGGTCACCATCAGCAACCCGGCCCACATCGCCCCGTCCGACACGCCTGCCGCCCCGACCCGCACCATCAGGTCCGGCATCATCGGATAAATCAACCCGATGCCTAACGCATTCATGAAAATGATCAGCAGGACAAAAAACATGGGGCCGCGTTTTGCGGACCAGCGGGAGATCACATTGTTCAACATGCCCCGCAGTAGCCCCGCAACCGCCTGCAAACAAGCCATTTGTTGATCTTACGCAAAGCGCCGGGGCGCGGGATTTGGCAGCGTGGGGGAAACAGAACAGGATTAAGGAGGATTCTCATGCGCTGCGTTACCATTCTCGGCCCGTCCAATGCGGGTAAATCGACCCTGACCGACGCGCTGGTCGCGCTCGAAGGCAAGCCCGGCAGGGTGTTCGACGTGCCCGGCGTGGCCCGGATGCTGAATTTCGACTTCATGGGCGAGGACTGGGCGGCGATTGACGTTGCGGGCGGGGCGGAAAACCTCGCGCCGGTCGGGGCGGCGCTGGCGGCGTCCGATGCGGCTGTGCTAGTCGTGCCCGCCGATGCGGAGGCCGCCGTTCTGGCCGCGCCGTATCTGCGCATGATCGAAGCCGCCGCCCTGCCCTGCCTGATTTTCATCAACAAGGTGGACGCGGCGGGGAGCCGGATGTCGGAGGTGATTTCCGCGCTGCAAACCTATTCGCGCCACCATATCGTGCTGCGCGAAGTGCCGATCCGGGAGGGCTCGGAGATTGTCGGCGTGGTGGACCTCGTATCGGAACGGGCGTGGAAATTCGAGGAGGGCGGACATTCGACCCTGATCGAAATGCCCGCCAGCGCGCAGGAACGCGAAGCAGAAGCACGCGCCGAGATGCTGGAAAGCTATGCCGATTTTGACGACCACCTGCTGGAAGAAATCATTGAAGATAAAGCGGTTGCGGCGGGCGAGGTCTATGACGTTGCCGCCAAGACCCTGGCCCATCACGACCTGATCCCCGCCTTCCTCGGTTCGGCGACCGGGCAAAACGGCATCACCCGGCTGATGAAATCCCTGCGCCACGAAGCGCCCGATGTCTCCGTCGCCGCCGACCGACTCGGGGCCGATGTGCTGGCCGTCGGGGTGTTGGGCGATATTCGCAAACATCTGGGCAAGGTCGTCGTGCTGCGCGACATGCGCGGACAGGTTGCAGCGGGGCAGAGCCTTGGCGGGGCCAATATCGGCGGGCTGACCGCGCTGGACGCGCGCACGCAGTTAGACGGGCTGAAGCCGGGCGAGATCGGGCTGGCGGTCAAATCCGATCACCTGTCGGCGGGCGAGGCGATCCTTGCGGACGCGCATCAGCGTTTGCCGGACTGGGCGCAGCCGCATGAAAGCACCTATGCCCGCGTGGTGACGCCGGTGCATGAGAAGGACGACACGCGGCTGGCCTCCGCGCTGGAACGGCTGGCGGAGGTCGATCCGGCGCTTACGCTGTCGCAGGACGCGGCCACGGGCAACCCGGTCGTCGCCAGCCACGGGGTTGGCCATATGCGGCGGGTGATGGAGAAGCTCGGGGCCGATTTCGGGGTCGAGGCGGAAGAAACCGCGCCGCCCCCCGCCCTGTGCGAAACCGCCAAACGCGGCACCGAGGTGCATCACCGCCACCGCAAGCAATCGGGCGGCGCAGGGCAATTTGCCGATGTGGTGATGACCTTCACACCGCTGGGCCGCGGCGAGGGCTTTGCCTTTACCGAAACTGTCAAGGGCGGCGCGGTGCCGAAGAATTACATCCCGTCGGTTGAAGCCGGGGCGCGCGAGGCGTTGAACAAGGGGCCGCAGGGCTTCCCGGTGGTCGACATCGCCATTGAGCTGACCGACGGCAAGAGCCACTCGGTCGACAGCTCCGACTACGCCTTCCGCATGGCGGGCGCCGCGGCGACCCGCGAGGCGCTGGCGGAAGTCGGCACCGTATTGTTGCAGGAAATCCAGAAAATCCGCATCTCCCTACCGTCGATCTATTCCGGCGCCATGGTGCCGGTGATTTCGGGCATGAAAGGGCAGGTTCTGGGCTTTGAAGCGGACCCGGAAGCGGCGGGCTGGGACGTGTTCGAAGCGCATCTGCCGGTGACGCAGGTCGGCGGGCTGTTCGCCGCCCTCGCCTCGACCACACGCGGCACGGCGCGCTTCACTTCCGCGTTCGATCACTATCAGGAGGCGCGGCGCGAAGAGCTTGCGGACCTGCTGTAAGCATCTGAAAGCAAATGGAAACGCCGCCTTTCTGGGCGGCGTTTTTTTTGGGGCGAAATCGTTTTAACCTGCAATATAGAGCATCAAAATTCCCGTTCGAAATCAGCAGGATGCTGAAGGAGAGGCAGAGAATTTTGATTCAGATTTAACGATTTCTGCTCTAACCCAGAAAAGAAAAACCCCCCGCGCCGTCAGCGCAGGGGGTTTAATCTTGTTTCTCAACCGCTCACGCGAAAAAGCTATCAGTTCCCTTTCAGGCCCAGTTCCGCCGCTACCGCAGCCAGATCGCTTGCCTGTTTGGCCAGCATATCCAGCTTTTCGTTGGTGGCGTTGTCGGTCGCGCTGGCGGCGGTGGTGATCAGCTTGTCGATGACCTCTTGCGTCACCTCCGCCACCGGCAGGGCATGTTCGGCGAGGATCGAGGTGGTTTCCGGGGAAATTTCCGCGAAACCGCCCGTGACCACATATTCCGCATCGCCTTCCGGGCCGGACACGCGCACGATACCGGGACGGATCGTGGTGATGGTCGGCGCGTGGTTCGGCATGGCGGTCATGTCGCCATCGGCACCGGGGATCTGCACGGTGCTGGCTTTCACCGAGGTCAGAAGACGCTCGGGCGAAACCAGTTCGAATTGCATCACATCAGCCATATCGGCCTCCTATTGGGCGAGGTCGAAACCATCGCCGGGGTGCAAATGGCCCCCCAAAGCGGGGGGCCGAAGCTCATCAAGCGGCAGCTTCCGCAGCCATCTTCTCGGCCTTGGCGATCACCTCGTCGATGCCGCCGACCATGTAGAAGGCGCCTTCCGGCAGATGGTCGTATTCGCCAGCCACAACCGCCTTGAAGGAAGCGATGGTGTCTTCGAGCGGCACCTGCACACCGTCGGAGCCGGTGAACACTTTCGCCACGTCGAAGGGCTGCGACAGGAAGCGCTCGATCTTACGGGCGCGGGCCACGGTCAGCTTGTCCTCTTCCGACAGTTCGTCCATGCCGAGAATGGCGATGATGTCCTGCAGCGACTTGTAGCGCTGGAGGATTTCCTGAACGTCGGTCGCGACCTTGTAATGCTCCTCACCAATGACCAGCGGGTCCAGCAGACGCGAGGTCGAGCCGAGCGGGTCCACCGCCGGGTAAATGCCCTTTTCCGAGATCGCACGGTCGAGAACCGTGGTCGCGTCGAGGTGGGCGAAGGAGGTTGCCGGAGCTGGGTCGGTAAGGTCGTCCGCGGGCACGTAAACGGCCTGCACGGAGGTAATCGAACCGGATTTGGTCGAGGAGATCCGCTCCTGCATGGCGCCCATATCGGTGGCCAGCGTCGGCTGATAGCCCACAGCGGAGGGGATCCGGCCGAGAAGCGCGGACACCTCGGAACCGGCCTGCGTGAAGCGGAAGATGTTGTCCACGAAGAACAGCACGTCGGAGCCGGTATCGTCGCGGAACTGTTCCGCCAGCGTCAGACCGGACAGCGCAACGCGCATACGCGCACCGGGCGGCTCGTTCATCTGGCCGTAAACCAGCGAAATTTTCGACTGTTCAAGGTTGTCCGGCACGATAACGCCGGATTCGATCATCTCGTGGTAAAGGTCGTTGCCCTCACGGGTCCGCTCCCCAACACCAGCGAACACGGACACACCGGAATGCACCTTCGCGATGTTGTTGATCAGCTCCATGATCAAAACCGTCTTGCCCACGCCGGCGCCGCCGAACAGGCCGATTTTACCGCCCTTGGTGTAGGGGGCCAGCAGGTCGATGACCTTGATGCCGGTGGTAAGAATTTCGGTCTCGGTGGACTGTTCGTCAAATGCCGGAGCGTCGCCGTGGATCGGGCGGGCTTCCTTGGAAGCGATCGGCCCTTTTTCGTCGACCGGCTCACCAACCACGTTGATGATGCGGCCCAGCGTTGCGTTGCCCACCGGCACCGCGATCGGCGCGCCGGTATCGGTCACGTCCTGACCGCGCACCAGACCCTCGGTCGCGTCCATCGCGATGGTCCGAACGGTGTTTTCACCCAGATGCTGCGCCACTTCCAGCACCAGGTTATGACCATTGTTGTCCGTGTTAAGGGCGTTCAGAATTTCGGGGAGATGATCCTCGAACTGAACGTCCACAACGGCGCCAATCACCTGCGTGATTTTGCCCTTTGCGTTTGCCATTGTTGTTTCTCCGATTCCTTAGAGCGCTTCGGCGCCCGAAATGATTTCGATAAGCTCGTTGGTGATCACAGCCTGACGCGAGCGGTTGAACTCGATGGTCAGCTTGTCGATCATTTCGCCAGCGTTGCGGGTTGCGTTGTCCATGGCGGACATCCGCGCGCCCTGCTCCGATGCAGCGTTTTCCAAAAGCGCCGAGAAGATCGCGGTCGCCACGCCCGAGGGCAGCAGCGTTGCCAGGATCTCGTCCTCTGACGGTTCGTAGTCGTAAACCACGCCCGCAGACGCCGCTTCCGCCTCGCCTTCCTCGGCGGGGAAATCCGCCGGGATCACCTGACGCTCGGTCGGGATCTGGCTGATCACGCTCTGGAACACGTTGTAGAAGATGGTCGCCACGTCGAACTCGCCCGCGTCAAAGCGGTTGAGCAGGTCGGTCGCGATCTCCTGCGCGTTGTCATAGCTCAGGTTGCGCACGCCGGACAGGTCCACGTGATCGACGAACAGGTGTTCGTAATCGCGCTTGAGCTGCTCGCGGCCCTTCTTGCCGACGGTGAGAATTTTCACCGTCTTGCCAGCGACCAGCAAGTCTTCGATCTTGGCGCGCGCCATGCGCACGATCGAGGAGTTGAAGCCGCCGCACAGGCCGCGTTCCGCCGTCATCACCACCACGAGCTGCACCTGGTCGGAGCCGGTGCCGCGCAGCAGTTTCGGCGCGTTTTCCGCACCAGCCGCCGCACGGGCCAGACCGCCAAGCACGCCGTTGAAGCGCTCCGAATAGGGCCGGGACGCTTCCGCCGCTTCCTGGGCGCGGCGCAGTTTTGCGGCCGCGACCATTTGCATGGCTTTGGTGATCTTCCGCGTCGACTTGACGCTTTCGATCCGATTTTTCAGGTCCTTAAGATTGGCCATCGCCAGTCTCCTCTCAGATCATCACCTTACGCGAAGCCCGCTGCGAAAGCGTCGAGCGCGGCGCGAACCTTGTCTTCCAGTTCGCCTTTAACCTTGCGGTCGTTGTTGGTGATGTCGTCGAGCAGGTCCGTCGCGTTGGTGCGCAGGTGGTTCAACAGGCCCTTCTCGAAGCGGCCAACGTCCTTGACGTCGATCTTGTCGAGATAGCCGTTGGTGCCCGCGAAGATGATGCAGACGATTTCCGCGTTGGTCAGCGGCGAATACTGTGCCTGCTTCATCAGTTCGGTCAGACGGGCGCCACGGTTCAGGAGCTGCTGGGTCGCGGCGTCGAGGTCGGAGCCAAACTGCGCGAAGGCGGCCATCTCACCGACAGGCCGGTGTTCACCGCCGGGCGGATGCCCTGATAGAACAGCTCGGTTTCGAGGAAGATCTGACCGTCGGTGATCGAGATCACGTTGGTCGGAATAAAGGCCGACACGTCGCCGCCCTGGGTTTCGATGATCGGCAGCGCGGTCAGCGAGCCGGAACCGAAATCTTCGTTCAGCTTCGCGGAACGCTCCAGCAGGCGGGAGTGCAGGTAGAACACGTCGCCCGGATAGGCTTCACGCCCCGGCGGACGGCGCAGAAGCAGCGACATCTGACGGTAGGACACGGCCTGCTTCGACAGGTCATCATAGATGATCAACGCGTGACGGCCATTGTCGCGGAAATGCTCGGCCATGGCGGTCGCGGCGTAAGGAGCGAGGAACTGCATCGGCGCCGGGTCGGACGCGGTTGCGGCCACGACGATCGTGTAATCAATCGCGCCGCTTTCTTCCAGCTTCTTAACCAGCTGCGCCACGGTGGAACGCTTCTGGCCCACAGCGACGTAGATGCAGTAAAGCTTCTTGCTCTCATCGTCGCCAGCGGCTTCGTTGTAGCTCTTCTGGTTCAGGATGGTGTCGAGCGCCACGGCGGTTTTACCCGTCTGACGGTCGCCAATGATCAGCTCACGCTGGCCCCGGCCAATCGGGATCATCGCGTCCACCGACTTCAGGCCGGTCGCCATCGGCTCATGCACCGACTTACGCGGAATGATGCCCGGCGCTTTCACGTCCGCAACGAGGCGGTTCTTGGTCTCGATCGGGCCTTTGCCGTCGATCGGATTGCCCAGACCGTCCACAACGCGGCCGAGCAACTCGTCGCCCGCCGGCACGTCCACGATGGAATTGGTGCGCTTGACCGTGTCGCCTTCTTTAATGTCGCGGTCGGAACCGAAGATAACCACACCGACATTGTCGGCTTCCAGGTTCAGCGCCATCCCGCGGATGCCACCGTTGAATTCAACCATCTCACCGGCCTGAACATTGTCCAGACCATATACGCGCGCAATACCGTCACCGACGGAAAGCACACGACCAACTTCAGCCACTTCGGCTTCCTGACCAAAGTTTTTGATCTGGTCCTTCAGGATCGCAGAGATTTCTGCTGCTTGGATACCCATTATCCGACCTCTTTCATGGAATTCTGCAGTGCATTCAGGCGCGAAGCGATTGAGCTATCAATCATTTTCGAACCCACTTTAACGACGAGGCCGCCGATGAGGCTGTCATCGACGGCGACATTGATCTTTACATCCTTGCCAATGCTGGCTTTCAGCGCCTTGGCGAGTTTGTCCTGCTGCGTCTTGGTCATCGCCTTGGCGGCGGTCACTTCCGCAGTTACCTCACCCTTGTCCTGTGCAATCGCGGTGCGCAGCGCGGAAATCAGCTGCGGCAGGACAAAGAGGCGGCGCTTGCCCGCCATGACGCCCAGCGCGCCGGAGACCTCTTTGGTGAGTTTCATTTTTGTGCCCAGCGCAGCAATAGCGTCTGTGGCTTCTTCGCGCGTGTAAATCGGCGAAGTGATGAGAGCGGCAAATTCCGCGCTACCTGCAAGAGCAGCTTCCAGAGCGTCGAGATCATTACCGACCGCGTCCAGATTACCCCCCTCTTTGGCCAGTTCGAAAACCGCCGTTGCGTAGCGCTGCGCGATGCCAGTTGAAATCGAAGCGTCCGACACGTCCACCCTTTCGATGTCTTTGCCCCAAGCCTTTCGCGACCGGGGCGGCCCAATAGAAAGCACGCGAGCGCGCACCATCTGAAATCGACGTGGGTCTAGCAGGTGAAGCACGATCCCGCAACCGCGTTGAACAGGTTTTGCGCCAACATTCGTTGGTAAAGGTGCCGGTAGCCGCCCCAATGCCGCCGCCGGACCCTTCCCTATGGGCAAGAAATAAAGGGGCAGGAATGGTAGCCGGCATTTTGAACGCTGCGTCACGGTGCGGGGTTTCCTGGCCCGGATTGTCTGTGCCTGTTTGGGGGCGAGGCTTCCTCAGCGCGCCTGGCGTAAGAATTCGCAACAATTCACCCAGTCTTTTCGTCGGAAATCCTCGAATCGCGGTCGCGCGAAATCCGGGCGCAGGCAGGCCGTTCAGGGCACGGTTTTCGGGGTCGGCAGCGGCTGCGCCTCGCCGGTCAGCCCTTCCAACACAGAGAGCGGTTTGCGCACCCGTTGCGCCAGTCCCGGCCGCACAGGTTTCGGGATTTGTTTCGTCGCCTCAACCATCAGCACCCCCCCGGCTGCAATCCACGGGATACGCCCCCCCATCCGCTCCCAGGCCGGTCCGGTCTTGAGCCAGAAACGGCGCGCAGAGGGCGGCTGGAACAGCACGGCGCGGTGGTGTTCGATGGAAAACCCGTGCAGACGAAGCTGGGTTTCGAGTTGGCCCAGCGTATAGGGGCGACCAAAGCCGAACGGCGTCGCATCCGAGCGCGACCACAGCCCCGCCCGGTTCGGCACGATGAACAGAACCCGCCCACCGGGACCAAGCACCCGGTAGGTCTCGTCAAGAATAGCCGAGGGGTTATCCGAGGTTTCCAGCCCGTGCATCATCACCAGCCGGTCCACCATCCCCGTATCCAGCGGCCAGAGCGCCTCCTCGCACAGCACCGAGACATTCTGCATCCCCGGTGGCCAGTGCATGACCCCCTGCGGCGCCGGCATCAGCCCAATGACCCGGCGCGCCTCCTTGAGATAGGGGCGCAACAGCGGCACCGCGAAACCATAGCCCACCACGCTCTGCGCCTGCGCCCCCGGCCAACGCTCCAACACCGCCCCGCGCACGACCCGCTGCACCGCGCGCCCAAGCTGGGAACGATAGTAAAAACCCTTGAGATCCTGAACGTCTAAATGCATGGCCCTACCCTACCCCAACGCCCGCCAATGACCAGCCCTATTGCAACTTCGCGCCCACAAAGGCAAAGTCAGAGCGAAAGGGAGACCCCCATGACCTTGGAACTCATCACCATCCCCTGCCTCGCGGATAATTACGCTTTCCTGCTGCACGCCGAAAGCGGCGAAACCGCGCTGATTGACGCGCCGGAAGCGGGGCCGATCCTCGCGGAACTGGACGCCCGTGGCTGGTCGCTGACACATCTGTTTCTGACCCACCACCATTGGGACCATATCGACGGCGTGCCCGGCATTCTGGAGCATCACCAGCCCAAGGTCATCGGCGCCGCCCGCGATGCACACCGCCTCCCCGCCCTGACCGAAGCCCTCGCCCCCGGCGACACGACCGATTTTGCGGGCCACCGGGTCGAGGTGATGGAAGCACATGGCCACACCACCGGCCACATCGCCTTTCACATCCCCGACGCCCGCATGGCCTTCACCGGCGACAGCCTGATGGCGCTGGGTTGTGGGCGGCTGTTTGAGGGTAGCCCCGCCGATATGTGGCAAAGCCTTTCCGGCTTCAAAGCCCTGCCCGCCGATACGCTGATCTGTTCCGGGCACGAATATACCGAGGCCAACGGCCGCTTCGCCGTCACGATTGAGCCGGACAACGCCGCCCTCGCGCAGCGCAACGCCGAAACCGCCCGCGCCCGGCAACAAGGCAAGGCCACCGTGCCCTCGCTGCTGTCCACCGAACTGGCCACCAACCCCTTCCTGCGCGCCGATCTCCCCGAGGTCAAAACCGCCCTCGGCATGGAAAATGCCCCCGATGAGAAAGTTTTTGCCGAAATTCGCGCTCGCAAGGACCGTTTTTAAGGGAATCTTAAGAAAAAGGCGCCATGAAGCGGAAATAATTGCCATGAACGCTTGAAGCTGCGGGAAAGAAAACCGAACATTAAGCATGAGGGGCGGTGTTGTGAACATGCCCGACGATACGAGGAGTGCAGAACGTGCCATCTTTTTCCAATTCGCTGGAACAGGCCATCCATGCCGCTTTGGCCAACGCCAATGCGCGCGGTCACGAGCTGGCAACGCTGGAGCATCTGCTGCTGGCGCTGCTGGAAGACCCGGATGCGAGCCGGGTGCTGCGGGCCTGTGCCGTCGATCTGGCCGAACTGCGCAGCACGCTGATCTCCTTCATTGAGGAAGACCTCTCCTCGCTGGAAACCAATGTCGAAGGGTCCGAAGCGGTGCCGACGGCAGCGTTTCAGCGGGTGATCCAACGCGCGGCGATCCATGTGCAAAGCTCCGGGCGCTCGGAAGTGACCGGCGCCAATGTGCTGGTAGCCATCTTCGCCGAACGCGAAAGCACCGCCGTCTATTTCCTGCAAGAACAGGACATGACGCGCTACGACGCGGTGAATTTCATCGCCCACGGCGTTGCCAAAGACCCGGCTTTCGGCGAGAGCCGCCCGGTGCAGGGCGCCAACGAGTTTGAAGAAGCCTTCGCGGGCGAAGAAGCGACGGAAGAAGTCAAGGAAACCGCGCTCGACAAGTATTGCGTCGACCTCAACGCCAAGGCCGCCGCCGGCAATATCGACCCGCTGATCGGCCGGGATGCCGAGGTCGAACGCTGCATTCAGGTGCTGTGCCGCCGCCGCAAGAACAACCCCCTGCTGGTCGGCGATCCCGGCGTTGGCAAAACCGCCATTGCCGAGGGGCTGGCCCGGCGTATCACTTCCGGCGAAACTCCGAAAATCCTTTCCGAAACCATCGTTTACTCCCTCGACATGGGCGCGCTTCTGGCCGGAACCCGCTATCGCGGCGACTTTGAAGAGCGGCTGAAAGCGGTGATGAGCGAGTTGGAAGAACACCCCGACGCGGTGCTGTTCATCGACGAGATTCACACGGTGATCGGCGCCGGAGCAACCTCTGGCGGCGCGATGGATGCCTCCAACCTGCTCAAACCCGCCCTGCAAGGCGGCAAACTGCGCTGCATGGGGTCAACAACCTATAAAGAATTCCGCCAGCATTTCGAAAAAGACCGCGCCCTGTCGCGCCGTTTTCAGAAAATCGACGTCAACGAACCGACGGTCGAAGACACGGTGCAAATTCTCAAGGGCATCAAATCCTATTTCGAAGAGCATCACGACATCGAATATACCGATGACGCCATCGAAGCCGCGGTCGAACTCTCCGCCCGCTATATCAACGACCGCAAACTCCCCGACAAGGCGATCGACGTGATCGACGAAGCGGGCGCGGCGCAGCATCTGCTGGACGAAGACGCCCGCATCGCGCGCATCGACACGGAACAGATCGAAGCGGTTGTGGCCAAAATCGCCCGTATCCCGCCAAAGAACGTGACCAAAGACGACGCCGAAGTGCTGCGCGATCTGGAACGCTCCCTGAAACGGGTGGTCTTCGGACAGGACGCGGCGATCGAAGCCCTGTCCTCCGCCATCAAACTGGCCCGCGCGGGCCTGCGCGAACCGGAAAAACCCATCGGCAATTACCTGTTCGCCGGGCCGACCGGGGTCGGCAAAACCGAGGTCGCGCGTCAACTGGCCGACAATCTCGGCGTCGAACTTCTGCGCTTCGATATGTCCGAATATATGGAAAAACACGCCGTTTCCCGCCTGATCGGCGCGCCTCCGGGCTATGTCGGCTTCGATCAGGGCGGCCTGCTGACCGATGGCGTCGACCAGCACCCGCATTGCGTGCTGCTGCTCGACGAAATCGAAAAGGCCCATCCGGATGTCTATAACATCCTGTTGCAGGTCATGGATAACGGCGAGCTGACGGACCATAATGGCCGCAAGGTAAACTTCCGCAATGTCGTGCTGATCATGACCTCGAACGCAGGCGCATCGGAACAAGCCAAAGAAGCGGTCGGCTTTGGCCGCGACCGCCGCGAGGGCGAAGATACCGCCGCCATCGAGCGCACCTTCACCCCCGAATTCCGCAACCGCCTCGACGCGGTGATCAGCTTCGCGCCGCTTGGCAAGGAAGTGATCCTGCAAGTGGTCGAGAAGTTCGTCCTGCAACTGGAAGCGCAACTGATGGATCGCGGCGTGTCCATCGAGCTAACCCGCGAAGCCGCCGAATGGCTCGCCGCCAAGGGCTACGATTCGCGCATGGGCGCCCGCCCGCTCGGTCGCGTCATTCAGGAACACATCAAAAAGCCGCTGGCGGAAGAATTGCTGTTCGGCAAACTGGCCAATGGCGGGCTGGTCAAGGTCGGCATGAAAGACGGCGCCCTTGATCTGATCATCGAGGAACCGGCGAAAAAGAAAATCGCACCGAAGAAAAAACCGCCCCTGCTCACCGCTGATTGATGCGCCTCATCGCCGCCCTCTTCGCGTTCATCGCACTAACCCTCCCGGCGCTGGCCCGCGAGTTCAGGATCAGCTTCCCCGTGGACTGCACCCTCGGGGAAGATTGCTTTTTCCTGCAGAATGTCGACGCGGACCCCGGCCCCGGCGCAGCGGATTTCACTTGTAATCCAAATAGTTACGACGGGCACAAAGGCACCGACATCGCCCTGACCAGCTTCAGCGCCATGGCACAAAACATCCCCGTTCTGGCCGTCGCGCCGGGCAAAGTCACCGCCACCCGAGATGGCATGCCGGACCGCGCCTCAACCCCCGAAACCCTCGCCGACATCGAAGGCAAAGAATGCGGCAACGGCGTGATGATCGACCACGGCGGCGGCTGGACCTCACAATACTGCCACCTGAAATCCGGCTCCGTTGCCGTGCAACGCGGCCAACGGGTGCCGATGGGTGCAATGCTCGGGGCGATCGGCCTGTCCGGCAAAACCCAGTTCCCCCATCTGCACCTTGTCCTGCGCAAAAACAACGCCGTCATCGACCCGTTCGACGCCGAAGGCGTCACCGCTTGCGGCACGGCTGGCGAACCAACCGCTCTCTGGCTCACCCCAATTGAATATGCCCCAACCGGCATTGTCTCCGCTGGCCTCGCCCTCGGCCCGGTCACGCACCAAGACGCCAAAGCCGGAATCCCGCCGCAGCAATCCATCCCGGAAAACGCCCCCGCCCTCGTCGGCTGGGCCCTGTTGCATAACCCCTATCCCGGCGACCTCCTGACCATCGAAATCCGCACACCCGCCGGAAAAGTCTCAAGAAATCAAATCGAAATCGAGAAAAAACAGGTGCTTAGAACCGTTTTCGCCGGCAAAAAGCTTCGCGCCAATATCAGCGGCCCGGTTCACCTGAGCATCGCACTGAGCCGAAACGGCGCAGAAATCGAGAGCTTCGAGGCCGACTTCCCGGTCACCCCGGAGTAAATCACCGCTCCGTCAGCTTCAGCTCAATCCGCCGGTTCGCCGCATTCGCCGCCGCGCTGTTACCCGCCGCCACCGGCTGATACTCGCCAAACCCGGTTGCCGCCAACCGCTCGGGCGCAAACCCCAACTCGTCGATCATATAGCGCACCACCGAAAGCGCCCGCTCCTGGCTCAGTTCCCAGTTATCCGCAAATGCCGCGCCGGGACGCAACTTGGTCGCATCCGTATGCCCATCAACACGCACGATCCAATCAACCTCCGGCGGCATCTCATCCGCCACCTCGCTCAACAAAGCCGCCACCCGCGCGATCTGCGCCTTGCCCGCCTCGGACAACTCAACTTCGCCCAATGCAAACAACACTTCCGAGCTAAAGACAAAACGGTCGCCAACGATTTTCACCCCCTCGCGACCATCCAGCACCTGCCGAACTTTACCAAAGAAATCAGAGCGATAGCTGGCAAGCTGCTTCGCTTCTTCCTCGAGCCGCCGCCGCTCCGCCGCCTCCAGCGCCGCCCGTTTACGCTCTTCCGCCGCCACCTGCGCCAGAGCCGCGTTCAACTTCGACCCCAACAGCTCAATCTGCACCTGCGCTTGAGCATCGCGCGCTTCGCTTTCATCCAAAATCGCCCGTAACGCGCCCAACTGCGCCCGCAGCGCAGCCACTTGCTCGTTCAACAGCGCCACCTTGCGCGCCGCCTCCGCCGATAACGCTTTTTCATCGCTGAGTGCCGTATTCGCCGCCGCCAGCAAGGCCGCCTTGGCCTCCGCTTCCGACAAGGCCGCCGCCGTGCCCTGCTCCGCCGCCAGCTTCGCTGCCAACGCCGCCGCCAACTGCGCCCGCAATTCGTCTTCGCTGCCCGCCACAGTGCGCAGCTGTTCCGCCTCAAGCAAAGCCTGCGCCAGCTTCTCGTCCAATCCCTGCTTTGCCGCTTCCGCCGCCGCTAACAAGGTTAACGTATCCTCCGCCTCCTTGCGCGACGCCTCCAGCGCCAAAGTCATCGCCGTCAACTCATCCTGCGCATTGGCCAACCGCTCCCGCAAAGCCTGCGCCGCCGCAATTTCCGCCAACCGCGCCGCTTCCTCCGCAGAGAGGTTCTCTTCAACCTCCGCCAACCGCGCGCGCAACGCTTCCGCTGCCGCCAGTTCTTCCAGCCGCTTGGCCTCTTCCGCCGACAACGCCGCTTCCAACGCCAAAACCCGCTCCGACAGACCGGAAGCCGCATTTTCGCCCGCATCCAACCGCGCCAACGCCGCCGCCAAGGACGTATCACGTTCCGCAACCTGCGCTTCCAGATCGGCAATCAGCGCCTGCAAGGCCTCGCGCTGCGCCGCCGCCAGCCGCGCCGCCTCAACCTGCGCATCCATCTCGTCGCGCGCCTGTGCCAAAGCGAGATTCAACGCCTCCGCCTGCGTGATCAACCGGGCCTCCGCCGCTTCCAACTCCTCGACCCGCGCCGACAAAACCGCGCCCTCGCCGCGCGCCGCATCGCGTTCGGCCAACAGCGTCGCAACCTGTGCCTCAAACGCGGTGATCTTGGCGGATTGTGATGCGATTTCGGCCTCGCGGCCCTCAAGATCCGCCTGCAAGGTCGCAATCAAGGCCGACTGCGCCGCCGCCTCTGCGTTCGCCTCGTCCAGCGTGGTGCGCAGCAGACCCAATTCCACCCCCATTTCGGCGTTCGTTTCCTCCGCCAAGCCCAACGCCGAGGCCAGTTCCGCCACTTGCGCCGACAATTCTTCCAACTCGTGTTCTTGCCCGGAAATGGTCTCGGACAACACGAATTGCACCACCATGAAAATGGTTAACACAAACATCAACACCAACAGCAGGCCGGTCATCGCATCGACAAATCCCGGCCAGATCGAGCCAGACATGGTACGGGAATTGCGCCGCAACTGGGCCATTACGCCTCTCCGGCGCCGTGACGCAGCAGGTGGTTCAGCCGTGCCAATTCGTCTTTCAACTCGGACATGCCTTCTTGTCGACTGGCGGAAACTTCTTCAAGGATTCGCAGCAGATGCACGTCCATCGAGCGCAAACGGGCCTGCGTTTCGGCATTCGATCCGTCCACGCCGCGCCCCTGCACCGCCTCGATCAACCGCTCCTGCCCCTCTGCCATGCGGATGATATGCGGCGTCGAAACGCCCTCCTCATGGATTTGCCGCGCCAGACGATCCACCGCATCCGCCAAGGTGCCCAACCGCTCGTCAACCATGGCGCGGCTAACATCGGATTGGGTAAACATCTGCGTCAGGCTCTCCATCTGCTCGGCCATATGCGCGAGATACGCGGCGGCGCCGCGCGGATCGACCTGCCCGTCCTCGCCGGTGGCAAAGCCCAGCCGGGTGATCGAGGACAGCCATTCCTCTAACTCGCGGTAAAAGCGGTTCTGCGCGTGCGTGGCGAAAAGCTCGACCAGCCCCACGATCAGCGACCCGGCGAGACCCAAAAGCGAGGACGAAAACGCCGTGCCCATACCGGAAAGCTGCGCCTCCAGCCCAGTCATCAGGCGATTGAACACCGCAACGCCTTCTTCACCTTCGCTCGGCGCGAGGGAGCGGATGGTGTCGACCACAGCGGGAACCGTGGTGGCCAACCCGTAAAACGTGCCCAAAAGTCCAAGGAAAATCAAGGTGTTGGTGATGTAGCGGGTGATCTCGCGCTGCTCGTCGATCCGCATGGCAACACTGTCCAGGATCGAGCGCGACGAGCTGGCCCCGATCTGCATCGACACGCCGCGTTCGCGCATCAGTTCCGCCAGCGAAGCTAACAAACGCGGCGCGGCGCGGGTCTCGGAAATGTCCTCCCCGCGGGCAAAACGCGCAATCCAACGCACCGAATTGACGATCTGCGCGACTTGCCACAGCGCGGCATACAGCCCGATGGCGAAGACAAAGAGGATGGCGCCGTTGAGATACAAATTGGCGCGGATTACCGGCAGGATCGCTGGCAGCACCATCCAAATCCCCGCCGCGACCAGCCCCAGCGCAATCGCGATCAGCAAAATCTGCCGCACCGGCTGCGCAAAATAGGGCTGCGCCACCGCTTTTGAAACATTCCCCAGCCCCTCGACAGGCCCGCCTACCGGCTGTTCCATGACCGCCTCTTGCCTTGTTTCTTTGCCCAGACGATAGGCGGTTTGCCCCGTCCTGCCAAGCGGTTTACGCCGCCCCGCGCCCGCGTTAAGAGAAGAATACACAATTAAAGAGATTGCCATGCCCCGATTTACCCGCCGTTTCGTCAAGTTTCTCATCGCCGCCGCGCTGCTTTGGAGCCTCGTCTGGTTCATCGCCGCGCAGGGCACCAATTTCGTGATCGACAAATGGCTGGACGCGCGCCGGGCGGAGAACTGGGCCGCGAGCTATACCGATCTGACGACCCGCGGTTATCCCTTCCGGCTCGACACCACCGTCACCGATCTCGAACTGAGCGACCCGGCAACGCAGGTGGCCCTGTCGTCCGAGCGCCTCGACCTTTTGTCAAAGTTCTACATGCCGCATCACCGGACCGCCTCTTTCTCGGGCCCGCTATTGCTCGCTTCGCCAAAAGGCACGGTGATCATCGAAGCGGAACAACTGACGTCCTCCATGAAAATGTCGCTGGAAAACGGCTTTCCACTCACCGATTCAACGACAGAGATCACCGATGCGATCATCTCCGGCAGCGGCTGGCGCATGGGGCTGGCGTCCGGGCTGGTCGCGATGCGCGCCAATTCCATCGTGACGGAAGAGAACGTTTTCGACCAGCACGTCGCCCTAAATTCGTTGCAACTGGGCGACGGGATGCTGACCGATCTGCGCCAGTCCGGCGGATTGCCGACCGTGATCAAAAGCGCCGTGATCGACCTGCAAAGCCGCTACGACCGCCCCTTCGACCTGCGCACACTTGAGGAGCGCCGCCCGCAGCCGATCTGGATCAACCTGCGCAAGGTAGCGCTGGAATGGGGCGAATTGCGGTTTGACATCCGCGGCTATCTCGATGTGGACCAGCGCGGGCAGCCGACCGGATCGCTGGACCTGACCCTGACGCAATGGCGCGCCGCGCTTGATCTGGCGGTCGCGACCGGGGCGATCCCGATGGAATACCTGACCGTTGCGCAACAGGCGCTGGAACTGATTGCCATGGCCTCCGACGACCCCAACACGCTGGAAACCCGCGTGACTTTTGAGGATGGTCGCATCTATCTCGGCCCCTTCCCCATCGGCGACGCCCCAGACCTGCGGGTGCCGTAAACGCCTAACGACAGTAAGAGCCGGAACGATAGCGCGCCGTGTCGAAGTGGAAATGGTCGCGGTGAGCGGCGTTGGCGCGCGGGCCAAGCACGGTCCCGAACGGGCCGCAAGCGCCTTTGTGCATCAATTTCAGTATCTTGCCGTAAGTGCCGCTGTTCCAGTGCTTCAGCACGGTGAAGGTTTCGCCGTTGCGCATGGTGAAGCCGGTAATGTCAATCGCGCGGCCCTTGCCGTGTTCGGAAATGCGGTTGCTGCGGGTGCCGATGCGCTTGCGGCAATTATACGACACAACGACGTTGATCCGCGCCAGCCCGCCGCCGGTGCGCCCAACCGTCGGGATCGCGATCTTGCGCGTCCAGAATTCCAGCGCCTTGGCCGTGGTGCAATCCACCGTCGCTGCCTGGGACAGCCGAACCCCCGCCACCTCGGTGATCCTGACCGGGTTGGTAACGCCGCATCCGGGCAGGGTTCCGGGGATCGAGGCGAGGTTCTGCCCCTTGATCGACGCCACGCCACAGACCGACCCGCCCGGCGAAGGCGCGATGACAGCGGGGGTGCGCGGCAGGGTAGTCGGGCGCCGTTCCGGGCGCGGCGAGCGCAAAACCGCCAGCGGCGAACCGCCGGGAACCTCCATCGCACGTCGCTGCCCCGCCGCGCCGATGCTTTCCATGAAGGCGGTGATCGGGTCGACAAAACCGCGCGGCTCCGGGGTAGAAGGTTGCGTGGTGGGTTCTGGGGCGGGTGCCGCTGACACAGCCGGGCGCATTGGTGGCCGGGCCACCACGCGCGGCGCGAGGTTCGAAACCGCCGCCGGTACCGCCGCCCCCGGACGCACAGGCGGGCGCGGCGCTTCCTGCGGCGCTTGTGCCAAGGCCGGGTAAGCCAGCAACGCGAGGGCTATCATCACGCGGAGTTTCATACGCCCTCCGCCGCGTCGGAATGCTCTAAGCTGCGGCCAAAATCCGGTTCCGCCGTATCCTGCCCCGCCTCGATAATGCCGCGCCGGATCGCGCGGGTGCGGGTGAAATAGTCAAACAATTCGTCCCCGTCGCCCGTGCGAATGGCCCGTTGCAGGGCGAACAATTCCTCGGTGAACCGGCCCAGAATTTCCAGCGTCGCCTGCTTGTTGTTCAAGAACACGTCGCGCCACATGGTCGGGTCCGAAGCCGCGATACGGGTAAAATCGCGAAAACCGGCGGCGGAATACTTGATCACCTCGCTGTCGGTCACGCGGCCAAGATCGTCGGCCACGCCAACCATGGTATAGGCGATCAGGTGCGGCGTGTGGCTGGTCACGGCCAGCACCAGATCGTGATGCTCCGGGTCCATCTCCTCGACCTTCGCGCCCATCCCGAGCCACAGCGCCCGCAGGCGATCCACCGCCCCCCGCTCGCTGCCCGCCGTCGGCACGATCAGGCAATAGCGGTTGTCAAACAGCGTGGCAAAACCCGCGCGCGGACCGGAATGTTCGGTGCCCGCCAAGGGGTGCGCCGGGACGAAATGCACATGCTCCGGCATATGCGGGCCGACCGTGTCGATCACCGCCTGTTTCACCGAGCCAACATCGGTGACGGTCGCGCCCGGTTTCAGATGCGGGCCGATTTCGCGGGCCACCGCCCCCATCGCGCCGACCGGCACCGCAAGAACCACAAGATCCGCGTCCCGCACCGCCTCCGCCGCCGTATCAACCACGCGGTCGCAAAGCTGAATTTCGCGGGCAATGGCACGGCTTTCGGCGGAACGCGCCGTGCCGACGATCTCGCCCGCCAAGCCGCCGCGCCGCATCGCATGCGCCATAGAACCGGCAATAAGGCCAAGGCCGATCAGGGCCACGCGCGGGTAAATTTCCTCATGCGCCATCGCCGTTCCCTCCCTTGAACGCGCCCACCAGATGCGCCACCCGGCGGCAGGATGCTTCGTCACCCACCGTAATCCGCAGACAATGCGGCAAGCCGTATCCCGCGACCTTACGCACGATAAAACCCTGCTCTTTCAGGTGGTTATCCACCGCATTGGCCTCCGCCGCATCGGCGAAACGGGCGAGGATAAAGTTGGCGCAGGACGTGTCTGAGGGGACGCCATGTTCCGCCAGCCCTTCCGCCAGCAGCGCGCGCAGGCGGGCGTTGTCCGCCCGACACCGCGCGACCCAATCCTGATCGCGCATCGCGGCTTCCGCCGTGGCCAGTTGCGAAGCCGAGAGGTTGAACGGGTTGCGAATGCGGTTCAGCACGTCGATGATCTCGCGCGAAGCATAAGCCCAGCCGACCCGCAGCGCGCCGAGGCCGTAGATCTTCGAGAAGGTGCGGGTCATCACCACGTTGGGAAAGCGGTTGACCAGCGCGGCGCCGCCATCGAACCCCTCGACATATTCCGCATAAGCGCCGTCCAGCACGAGGATTGCCTGTTCCGGCAACCCCTCGGCCAGCCGGGACAACTCGCGCGCGCCGACCATGGTGCCGGTCGGGTTGGCCGGGTTGGCAATGAAAACGACGCGGGTCTTGTCGGTCACGGCGGCGAGGATCGCGTCCACGTCCACCACCCGCTCGCGTTCCGCCACCACAACCGGCGTCGCCCCCGCCCCGTGTGCCACGATCGGATACATGGAAAAGCCGTGTTCGGTGCAGATCACCTCGTCGCCCGGCCCGGCATAGGCCCGCGTCAGGTTGATCAGGATTTCGTCCGACCCCGCGCCGCAGACGATGCGCTCCGGGTCCAGCCCATGCACCTCGCCAATCGCCGCGCGCAAATCCTCATGCCCGGTGCCGGGATAGCGGGCCAGCTCACGCCCGGCGCGCGCATAGGCTTCGCGCGCCGCATCGGACGTGCCGAACGGGTTTTCGTTGGCCGATAATTTCACCACATTGGCCACCCCCTCCACGGAGGCACCGCCGGATTGATACAATTCGATTTCCAGAATGCCGGGCCGCGGCGTTGGTCCACCAGACATGATCTTCCCCCTTAACTCCTTGGGTTTAGCCCGCACCGCACCATCGGGCCAGCGCGAAGACGGGCAAAGCCGGTTTCGGGCACATTTCCCCGCCATGCGCCCCCTTTGCGCAACACTTATAGCCGGCACGAAAAAGGGCCGCCCGAACGGACGGCCCTTCCAATCCTATCGCACCGAATTAATTCTGTGCGTAGTATTCGATGACGAGGTTCGGCTCCATGATCACCGGGTAAGGCACATCGGACAGGCCCGGACGGCGCACGAAGGTAGCCTTCATCTTGGAGTGGTCGGCGTCGATGTAATCCGGCACGTCACGCTCGGCGAGTTGCACGGCTTCCAGCAGAACAGCGAGTTGCTTGGACTTGTCGCGCACCTCGATCACGTCGCCTTCCTTCACGCGGTAGGACGGGATATTGACGCGCTTGCCGTTCACGGTCACATGGCCGTGGTTAACGAACTGACGGGCAGCGAAAACGGTCGGCACGAACTTGGCGCGATACACCACCGCGTCCAGACGGCTTTCCAGCAGACCAATCAGGTTTTCACCCGTATCGCCCTTCACCCGCTCGGCCTCGCCGAAGATGCGGCGGAACTGCTTTTCGGTCAGGTCGCCGTAATAGCCCTTGAGCTTCTGCTTGGCGCGCAGCTGAAGACCGAAGTCGGACAGCTTGCCTTTGCGGCGCTGGCCGTGCTGGCCGGGGCCGTATTCGCGGCGGTTAACCGGGGATTTCGGACGGCCCCAGATGTTTTCGCCCATACGGCGGTCAATTTTGTACTTGGCAGCGGTGCGTTTGGTCACAGCTGATCTCCTTATAAGAGGCGCGCCGGGGCGTGCCGGTTGATAAGGGCGTTGTCCTCTTGCCTTTACAGCATGACAGGCATCCCCTTGCGGGGGCCACCAACACCAATGAAGCTGCGCTTATAGAGACCCGCAGGGGTGAGTCAACGGCAAAAACCCTAAAATTAAAGCTATCCCAGCAAAAGCGCCGCCTCGCCGCGGTTTACTACACGCCGTGCTGCGTCGAACGGCAGCGCGGGGGCCGTCCGCAGTTCCGGGCAAAGCTGGTAGATCTCTTCGCGACCCTGCGCCTCAACCCCCGCCAGTGCCGCATCCGTCGGCTGAAAACTCTCGGTTTCCAGCCCATTGGCGAAAACGATCTCATGGCGCGGCAGCAGCAAATGCACATAGGTCACTTCGCACAGCTTATGGTCGCGCAGAATACGCCCGTCATCCACCAGATCGCGCGCCGAAACCAGCACCTCATCACTGCCAAACAGCGCCTGCGCCCGCGCGCCCTGAACCAACATGCGATGGTTCGGTGACACGACAAGATCCTCGTCCGGCCGGTCCACGCCCAGCGCCCCCGCCTTGAGCCGAATAGGCCGCAGCTCCGGCGTCGCATAGAGCCGTGCGCCGGAAAAACGCCGCGCGCCGGTCCACATCACTTCCTGCACGCCGTTATCCTTGGTCTGCACCCGGTCGCCTGCGCGAATATCACGCGCCAGCTTATCGCCCGCCTCGGTGCGAATGCGAGTCTCGGGTGTGAAACAAATCACCCCGGTCGCTTCCTGCGTATCGCGCCGCAAATTGCCCCGCGCCAGATCGGCGCGCACCACCCAAAGCTCCACGCCGCGTGGCGGCACCCTGCCCGCAAATAGCAGAAACTCACGCCCGTCGGACATATCCAGAACGCTGGCGCGATAGGCCCGGTAGCCATCCGTCAGCACAAAACCGCGCCCGCCCTCAAACCTATCGTCCTCGCCATCCTCGCGCCGCGCGATAAGGGGAAGGCCAAGCATCCGCCCCGCCTTCTGCGCCACCCGCGCGCGAAACTGCGCTTCCTCTGCCGGAACGCCCAATTGCAATACCTCGCCCGGCCCATCGACCCGGATCGCGGCGCCAAGACGCACCCAAACCGACCCGACCCCCAGCGTTCGCACCGGGGCGCCAGCCACATCGTCGGTCGCCGTTCCTTCCACGGGAAGCACAAACGTGCCCGTAAGCTCCGTTCGCATACCTGTATACCTGCCATTTTTCTTCTTTATTGACCGAAAGGTAACACAGGTGATTCGGCTTGAAAAGAGGGCGTCAGAAGTGGAACTGCACCTGCAACGCCCCGACAAGCTGGCCCTCCGGCTGGGCGGTAAACTCACGGCCAAGCCAGGTCAGACCGTAGAACACACCCGCCTTTTCGCCCTGATAATGCAGGCCCGCGCGCAGGCGATAGCGCAACGGGGTCAGGGCATAGCCATCGGAAGCGGGCAGATAAGCGGAGTGAAACACCTTGGCCACATCGCCACCAAGGAGGAAGGATAAGCCGGTCTGCGGCACGTCTTCCAGCGTCTGATACAGAACCCCGGTGGTCTCGTCGCGCACCAGAATGCCGGTGGTGAAATTCGAGCCGATAAGCAGATCGGCCCCGGCGCGTAGATAGGTCTCGTCGCCCGCCCGTCCTTGCAGGAAGGGGCGCAAAACGGCGTTGCCGATGGGGAACGGCTTGGCGATTTCGAAAGCCAGCGTCGGGTAAATCGCGTTGGGTATCTGATTGGCCAAGGTGCCCGCACCAGGCGCTTCCATGCCGATCAGATCATGCACCGCGCTCTGAAACCGCCCCAGCCCGGTCATCGGCCCAACCGCCACAAACTCGGACCCCACCGTATATTCAAACCCGTCGCGGGCAAAATGGCTATACGCCCCGAAAGACAGCATCCCCGCATACCGGCGATCCCAGACGGCGGGGCTCACGAGGTTGGACGGGGCCATGATCCGGTTGGCGAAGCGGTATTCCATCAGCACACCGTATTGCCCCGGCCGACTTTGCATCCCCTCCGGGCCGCGCATCACGCTGATCGTATGAGCGCCGGTGCGCCAGCGATCCTGACCATCCCCCATGGCGTCGTTCACAAACAACCGCCCAACCCCCAGCGTCGTGCGCTCCTGCGCCATTACGGGGAAAGAAAACGCCACCAAAGCGGCCAAAACACACAAACCAAATCGAAACATGCCCAACCCTGATCATTCCCAAGTCGCGAAAAGTTACAGCCCCACCTGCGATTCGTCGCGCCTGATTCTCGCAACAATGCGTTTCCAATCATCGCCGCCAACTTGTCCTCCGGCAAGGAACCGGCCTATGGTCCGGCGGGGGTGGATAAAATGGCACAACATGTGAACCTGATCAAACTCTGCGTCGGCTGTGAGAGCGTCGAGAGTCTGGATGCGTGGCAGAAAATGCGCGGCGCGGATTATGCTGACGGGCGCTCACGCCATATCACCCGCATGTGGCCCAAACGCGAGGCGGAGCTTTTGGCGGGCGGGTCGCTTTACTGGATCATCAAGGGGCAGGTCGCGGCGCGGCAGCGGATCATGGGGCTGGAAGAAGTGATCGGCGCGGATGGCATTCGGCGCTGTGGCATCGTGCTGGAGCGCAAACTGGTGCGCGTCGTCGCCGCCCCGCGCCGCGCCTTTCAGGGCTGGCGCTACCTCAGCGCCGAGGACGCCCCCGCCGATCTGCCCGGCCGTGCGGGGGAGGTGGACCTGCCGCCGGAACTCTCCGCCGCGCTGGCGGATATTGGTATTTTATAGGGCGTAGACCCATACCCCCTGCACCACTGGTTTGTCAGATTTTTGCTCTGACTATGAGCGGCACCGCAGGAATAGTGGGGCTATTTCAAGGGGTCGCGAAGACGCTCAGGGCAAAAATCTGGCAAATCGAAGACGTCAAATCCGCTTCACCTCAGCGGCTTGACGCGCTTGAAAATAGGCCCACTATGTCCGGCGCGCGCCAAACCGCTGATCTTTCGCGGATTTGGCGCCAGTGGCGCAGGGGGTATGGGTCTACGCCCCTACCGACTACGCGCCCGATGCACATGCGCCGATTGCACGAGGCCAAAGCCGATCATCAGCACCAGCATGGCCGAGCCGCCAAACGAGACCAGCGGCAACGGCACGCCGACGACCGGCGCCATGCCCATCACCATCGACATATTCACCGCAAAGAGCAGGAAAAACACCACCACCACGCCGAGCGTCACCAGCGAGCCGAAGCGGTCGGTATTGCGCAGCGCCGAGATCACGCAGGTCGCCATGATCAGGAAATAGGCGATGAGCAACGAGGTCGCGCCAACAAAGCCGAACTCCTCCGCCAACGCGGTGAAAATGAAGTCGGTCTGCTTCTCCGGCAAAAAGTTCAACCGGCTCTGCGTGCCCTGCATAAAGCCCCGCCCGGTCCAGCCGCCGGAGCCAAGCGCGATCTTCGATTGCGTGATGTGATAGGCCGATCCGAGCGGGTCAAGCGAGGGGTCGAGGAAAGTATCAATGCGGCGATATTGGTAATCCTTCAGCAGTTGATACGGCGTGCCGCGGGTCAGGAAAACCGCCACCACAGCCCCCACCCCCGCGCTCAGAACCGCCGCGAAATACCACAGGCTGACCCCCGCCAGAAACATCACCGCCCCGCCGCCCAGCGCCAGCAACAGCGCCGTGCCAAGGTCCGGCTGGCGCAGCACCAGAAAGGCGGGCAACAGGATCAGCACGACCGGCACCAACACCCAGAGCGGATGCGAAACCTTCTTCACATCGAGCCAGTCATAATAAGCCGCCAACACCATCACCAGCGTGAGTTTCACCAGTTCCGAGGGCTGCAAGCGGATGAAACCAAGGTTGATCCAGCGCTGCGCCCCCATGTTGGTTTCGCCAATAAACGGCACCGCCACCAACAGCGCCAGCGAGAGGGCGAAAAGCAGCGCGGCCATGTTGCGCCAGAACCAGATCGGCACCAGCCCGATGAAAAACATCAGTCCCAGCCCCATGCCGAACCGCTCCACCATCGGCTGCGACCAACGGGAAAAATCCCCGCCCGCAACGGAATAGAGCATCAAAAAGCCCGCGCAGGCGACCGCCGTAATCAGCGCGACCAGAACCCAGTTGAAATAGAGGATTTTGGTCGGGCCGGAAGGGGTCCATTTCTGATGATACTCAAGATAACTCATGCCTCGCTGCGCCCCTCCTCCGCCGAGAAATCGCGCAATTCCAGCCCGTTGAAACGGCTGCGGATGGTGCCGCGCTGCGCCGCCGGATAGGCCGAAAGCGGGGGCACACCGTCATAGGCCGCCGCCAGCAAAATGTCGCGCGCAATCGGGGCCGCTGCGGTCGAACCGCCGCCACCATGCTCCACCACCACCGACACCACCACCTCCGGCGCCTCCGCCGGCGCATAAGCCACGAACAGCGCATGGTCGCGCCGCCCCCAAGGCAAATCCTCGTTGCGCGTCACCCCGGCGGCGCGCTCGGCGGCGGTGATGTTGCGCACCTGACTGGTGCCCGTCTTGCCCG
Organism: Rhodobacterales bacterium; assembly: GCA_002747325.1. Classification (GTDB taxonomy): domain Bacteria; phylum Pseudomonadota; class Alphaproteobacteria; order Rhodobacterales; family Rhodobacteraceae. Next base: position 46,000 of record PDOZ01000033.1, on the reverse strand, counting down.
CCATGGTCCATTCCTTGGCCGCCACCCGCGAGGAACGCGCCGTGCCCCGCCGCCCGTTCACCACGCTGAACATGCCCTGCCGCACCGATTGCAACGCTGCTTCCGAAATGTCGAGCGGGCCGGTCTGCACCGGGGTTTCCACCCCATCCACCGCCCGCACCAAGCGCGGCAAAACCGCCTTTCCGGTGGCGATCCGCGCCGTCATCACCGCCAGTTGCACCGGCGTCGCCAGCACGAAGCCCTGCCCAATCGCCGCGTTCAGACTGTCGCCCACAACCCAATCCGCGCCCCGCGTTTCGCGCTTCCACGCCTTGGTCGGCATCAGCCCCCCGGACACGCCCGAAAGCGGCAGATCATAGCGCTCGCCCAGCCCCAGCTTGCGCGCCATGGCAGAGATGCGCTCAATGCCGACAATCTGCGCCAGTTCGTAATAATACACGTCGCAACTCTCGGTCAGCGAACGCTGAAGATTAACCTTGCCATGCCCGCCCCGGCTCCAGCAGTGAACCCGGCGATTATGCACTTCGATGAAGCCCCGGCAGGTAAAGGTGTCCTCCGGCGTGATCAGCCCCGCCTCCAGCCCCGCCAGCGCCGTGACCATCTTGAAGGTCGAGCCGGGCGGATAGGCGCCGCCGACCGCCTTGTTGGGCAGAGGGCGGTAGGGGTTTTCCAGCAAGGCACTGTAATCCTTGGAAGAAATCCCGCGCACGAATTTATTCGGATCGTAACTCGGCGCCGAAGCCAGCGCCAGAATATCGCCGTTGCGCGCATCCATCACCACCGCCGCCGCGCTCTCTCCGGCAAGACGCGCCTCGGCGAAATTCTGCAATTTATGGCTCACGGTCAGTTGTACCGGCGCGCCGGAAACCGGCTCCTCGCGGCCCAACTCGCGCATCTCGCGCCCGACCGCGTTCACCTCAACCCGCTTGATCCCCGCCGAGCCGCGCAAACGGCGCTCCAGCTTGGCCTCCACCCCGGTCTTGCCGATCTGAAAACGCGGGATTTGCAGCAACGGGTCCTGATCCTCAATGCGACTGAGATCGTAGTCCGAAACCGGCCCGACATAGCCCACCACATGGGCAAAATCCGCGCCCAGCGGATAGACCCGCGACAGGCCAACCTCGGTGAAAACGCCCGGCAGCGCCGGCGCATTGACCGCCACTTCCGCCACGTCCTCCCAGGATACCCGATCCGCAATCGTCACCGGCACAAAAGCGCGCCGCCGCTCCATCTCTTCAAGCGCCCGCGCGGTTTCCTCCGGGTCGAGCCAGACCAGCTTAGACAGCCGCTCGATCACCTCCCCCGGATCGCCCGCATCCTCGCGCACCATGACGATGCGGTAATTCTGCTCGTTGGCGGCGAGGATCATGCCCGTCCGGTCCACGATCAGCCCGCGCGCCGGAGGCAAGAGCCGGATATTGACCCGGTTCTGATCCGCCAGCAGACGAAATTCCTCCGCCTGATCGACCTGCAAATGCCGCATCCGCCCGGCCAAGACCGCCCCGAAGGCCAGCTGCGCCCCGCCGATCATCAAAGCGCGCCGCGTGATGGTTTTCACGCTCTTTTCCGTATCCGCCGGATGCCGCCTCATCGGATGCCCACCTCCGCCACATGCTCGCCCGGATTAAGGCGGCGCAGGCCGAAACCGTAGCGGCTGGCCGCCACCACGACGGGGTAGAACAGCACCGTGATGGCGTAGCCCGAAAGCGACAGCAAAAACGCGCCCTGATCGACGAAAAACAACCCCAGCAACAGGCGTTCCGTCAGGGTTGCGATCAGCAGAACCCCGGCGACCCAAGCCATTTCCAGCGCAAACCCCACCTCTTTCAGCGCCCCCGAGCGGGCGCGGAAAAACTCCAGCCCGAGCAGGGTAATCGCGGTCCAGACCCCCGGCGGGCGCAGGAAGAGGAAATCCGACACCAACATCAGCGCCACAAACAACGTCGCAGGCACGAAGTCCGGGCGGCGGATCACCCAGGCATAGGCCAGAAGCACGATGAAATCCGGCGGTGGTAAGGCACCGGGGAGATCGCCCAAAGGCAACAGCCGGGTGAAAATTGCCAGCACCGCCAGCAACACAAACAAAGCGCCGAAGGCCAGCCGGTTGAGGGTGACCGGGGCGATCACGGCGTTTCCTCCGCCGCATTTTCCGCCGCATCCCCGTCCTCGCTCTCTTCAAGCGGCGCAACCGGGGCCGGGTGCAGCGCGACCAGCGCGCCGGTATCGTCCACCACCTCCCCCGGATGACTGCGCAACACGCGCAGGAATGAGAGATATTCGTAATCGGCAGCAAGGCGCACCCGCAGGCGCCGGTCCGCGCCCTGAAACACCTCACCAACCAGCAACCCGGCAGGCAGCACCCCGCCATCGCCGGAGGACACCACCCGGTCGCCGGGGCGCACCTGATCGGGTTTTTCGATGAATTGCAGCGGCGGCGCGGCACTGTTGTCGCCCATCAAAATCGCCGTCTGGCCCGAAGGCTGGATCAATACCGGCAGGCGGGAAGAGGCGTCGGTCAGCAAAATCACCCGCGCCGTGCGCTCGCCAACACCAGAAACCCGCCCCGCCAACCCGGAGCCGGTCATCGCCGCCCAGCCATCGACCAACCCGTCGCGCGCGCCGATATTGAGCAGCACCGTCTGCCGGAAGGGCGTGCCGCTATCGGCCATGACCACGCCGGACACATAGGACAGCCGCGCATCGACCCGCAGATTGGTCAGCGCGCGCAATTCGGCGTTCTCCAGCTCCAGCTGCGTCGCCGCCTCTTTCCAGATCTTCATCTCCTGCAACTCGCGGCGAAGCTCCTGGTTTTGCTCGTAAATGTTGGCGTAACTCTGAAAGTTTTCCGCCATCTCGACAAAGCGCGTCACCGGCACCAGCGCCCATTCGAAAGAAGGCACGACCGCATCGACGATCTGGGCGCGGAAGCGTTCGGCGCGGGGGCTGTCGATGCGCCAGAAGGCAAACACCGCCACCAGAAACAGCAGCAAAACCCCGATCAGCATACGCCGGACCGGGCGGGTATATTCCTCGCTGCTGCGTTTTCCTCGTGCCAACCGGCTCTCCCGGACTTACCGAGCGAAAGGCTCAGCTTTCGTAGTCGATGACGTGTTGCAGTTGCTTTTCAAATTCCAGCGCCCGGCCGGTGCCCAGCGCCACACAATGCAGGCTCTCATCCGCCACCGAGATCGACAGGCCAGTCTGCTCGCGCAGGGCCAGATCCAGCTCGCCCAGAAGCGCGCCGCCGCCAGTCAGGATCACGCCGCGATCGACGATGTCGGCGGCAAGGTCCGGCGGGGTGGTTTCCAGCGCAGTCATCACCGCCTCGCAAATCTGCTGCACCGGCTCGGCCAGCGCTTCGGCAACCTGCGCCTGATTGATTTCCAACTCTTTCGGCACCCCGTTGAGCAGGTCGCGCCCGCGGATCAGCATGGAACTGCCGCGCCCGTCATCGGGCATGCGCGCCGTGCCGATCGAGGTCTTGATGCGCTCCGCCGTGGTCTCGCCGATCAGCAGGTTATGCTGGCGGCGCAGATGGTTGATGATGCTCTCATCCATGCGGTCGCCGCCGACGCGCACGGAGCGGGCATAGACGATATCGCCCAGCGACAGCACCGCAACTTCCGTGGTCCCGCCGCCAATATCGACCACCATCGAGCCGGTCGGGTCGGTGATCGGCATCCCGGCACCAATCGCCGCCGCAATCGGTTCGTCGATCAGCCCGGCGCGGCGCGCCCCTGCCGACAGGACCGACTGGCGAATCGCGCGTTTTTCCACCGGGGTGGCGCCATGCGGCACGCAAACGATGATTTTCGGTTTGGAAAAGGTCGTGCGTTTATGCACCTTGCGGATGAAATGCTTGATCATCTCTTCCGCCGTATCAAAATCCGCAATCACCCCTTCGCGCATCGGGCGGATGGCCTCGATGGAACCGGGGGTGCGCCCCAGCATCAGCTTGGCATCTTCGCCCACCGCCAGCACTTTTTTCACGCCGTCCTTGACGTGGTAGGCCACAACGGAAGGTTCGTTAAGGATAACCCCCTTGCCCTTCACATAGACCAGCGTGTTCGCGGTCCCCAGGTCGATGGCCATATCAGAACTGAAAATGCCGGATAAAATGGACATGTCGATCTCACGCTTTGGATGTTCGGAGTCTTATAACAGCCTCTTTGGCGCAGAAAAGGGGGGTTTGGGCGCCAATGGGCACGTTTCCGCCGGGCCGCAATTTCGCCGGGCTGGATGCGCGCGGACCCCAAGGCCCGCACGCAGAGTTCTTAGGCCAGCGCGATGTTGATGGCGCTCTCACGGCCATCACGGCCGGATTCCAGATCGTAGGTCACTTTCTGATCGTCATTGAGGCCGCGCAGACCTGCGCGCTCAACGGCGGAAATGTGAACGAAAACGTCTTTGCCGCCCTCATCCGGTGCGATGAAGCCAAAACCTTTGGTTGCGTTGAACCATTTCACGGTGCCAGAAGCCATTCCGTGTTCTCCTTAGTATAGTATCACTGCCCGCAACATGCGGCAGCTCGGCGCGTCAGGGCAAGATCGGTGCCAATCGCCGAGAGGAGAAAGGGTCGATAGAGGTAACGTAGCCCCTTGCAGGTAAGCGGCCCACCTGCCTGCGTCAAGGGCGATTATGACCGATGCGCAAAAAAGGGGCCGCGCGGACCCCTTTCCGCCGATACTACACCCCGACGGGTTTGGTCTTTTGACGCCGCACCAGAAGATTGTTGAGCGCGGTGACGTAAGCCTTGGCGGAAGCGACGACCGTATCGGTATCGGAGCAATAGCCGGTAACGATCTTGCCATCTTCTTCGAGGCGCACAGAGACCGTGGCCTGTGCATCCGTGCCGACCGTGGCCGAATGCACCTGATAATGGTGCAGCCGCGCGCCATGCGCAATGACCTGTTTGATGGCGTTGAAGGTTGCGTCCACCGGACCGTCGCCGGTCGCCGACATTTTCTTCTCTTCGCCATCCACCGACAGCACGATGTCCGCCGTATTCGGCCCCTCGGTGCCGCAGACCACACGCAGCGACTTGATCTGAATACGGTCGTTCTCCGCGTCCGACCCGTCCGTCACCAGCGCAATCAGATCCTCGTCGAACACTTCCTTTTTGCGGTCCGCGAGGTCTTTGAAGCGCACGAACACGTCCTTGAGCTGGTTATCAGCCAGATCAAAGCCCAGATCGCTGAGCTTCGCTTTCAGCGCGGCGCGCCCGGAATGCTTGCCCAAAGGCAGCGAGGTGCCCGCGAGGCCGATATCCTCCGGCCGCATGATCTCAAAATTCTCCGGGTTTTTCAGCATCCCGTCCTGATGGATACCGCTCTCATGCGCGAAAGCGTTCTTGCCGACGATGGCCTTGTTGAACTGCACCGGGAAGCCGGAAACCTGCGCCACGCGGCGGGAGATGTTCATGATCTTCGTCGTGTCAACGCCAGTGTAAAACGGCATGATGTCACCACGCACTTTCATCGCCATGACCACCTCTTCCAGCGCGGTATTGCCGGCGCGCTCGCCGAGACCGTTGATGGTCGATTCGATCTGGCGCGCACCCGCCTCGACCGCCGCCAGCGCGTTGGCGGTCGCCATGCCGAGATCGTTGTGGCAATGCGTGGCGAAAACCACCTCATCGGCGCCGGGCACGCGTTCAATCAGCATACGGATCAAATCGGCGCTCTCGCGCGGCGCGGTATAGCCCACCGTGTCCGGGATATTGATCGTTGTCGCCCCCGCCTTGATGGCGATCTCGATGACGCGGCAAAGATAATCATGCTCCGTACGCGTCGCATCCATCGGCGACCATTGCACATTGTCGCACAGGTTGCGGGCGTGGCTCACGGTTTCATGGATCAGATCCGCCATCTCGTCCTTGGTGAGATTGGGGATTTCACGGTGCAGCGGCGAGGTGCCGATGAAAGTGTGAATGCGCGGCTTGGCGGCGTGTTTCACCGCCTCCCAACAACGATCAATGTCCTTGAAATTGGCGCGCGACAGGCCACAGATCACCGCATCTTTCGAGCGCTCCGCGATCTCTTTCACCGCGGCAAAATCCCCCTCGGAGGCGATGGGGAACCCGGCTTCGATAATATCGACGCCCATCTCGTCCAGCAGCTCGGCAATTTCGAGCTTTTCCTCATGCGTCATGGTCGCGCCGGGGCTTTGCTCGCCGTCACGAAGGGTGGTGTCAAAAATCAAAACGCGGTCTTTGTCGGTCGGAATATTCATGGTGTTTCTTTCGAGAATTTCAGGCTTAGCGTGTGTCTTCTGGCGCGGATTTTCCCCTCTGAGCGGACGCGCCAAAGGGCACGCTCAGAGGCGGCTAAGCAGCAGCAGCGCGTCTAGCGACAGGCCGGGGGCCGCCGCATGGATCGAACCAGAAACAGTTTTGGTCGCTGCATTCATCATAGGCGCATCATACAAAGCCCGGCCCGCTTGAAAAGGGGGTTTTTGCGCGCGAAGGCGGGTTTTTCGCCTTCCCCCCTCATGCGCGCCTACTGTCCCTCCAGCATCGAAGCCAGAATACCGCCGGTCCACTGGCCGGATGCCTTGGTGCCGTCGGCATAGGTCACGGTGCCCTCGCCCTCGCGCACCCCATCGACAAATGCGCCTTCGTAAACGGAACCATCGGCGTAGGTTTCCTTGCCCTGTCCGTTGGCCAGCCCATTGGCCCAGGCGCCGACATAGCCGGACCCGTCGGGTTTCGACAACGTGCCCTGCCCGGAGCGTTTGTCCGCCGCGAACTCGCCTTCATAGGTGGCACCGTCCGCGAAGGTGGTTTTGCCCATGCCGTGGCGCAGCCCGGCCTTCCAACCGCCCGCGTAAGAATAACCCGAAGGATAGGTCAGCGTGCCCTCTCCCTCGTAAAGCCCGGCAGCGAAAGCGCCCTCATAGGTCGCGCCGCCCGCATATTTGGCAACGCCCTTGCCGGAGAACACCCCATCGGACCAGCCGCCCTCATAGGTCGCCCCGTCAGCATAGGTGATCAGGCCCGTGCCATCAGGCAGCCCGGCACGGAACTGGCCTACATAAACCGAGCCGTCGGGATAGGACACCTTGCCCTGCCCCTCGATCTGCCCCTCGACCCACTGGCCCTCGTAGCGATAGCCATCCTTGCCGGTAAACACGCCCTGCCCGTGGCGCTTATCGGCCGCGAAAGTGCCGACATAGACATCGCCATTGGCATGGGTCACACGGCCCTCGCCCTCGCGCACCCCGGCCACGAACGGGCCTTCATATTTATCGCCATTCGGCTGGGTCAGGGTGCCGGTGCCCTGCATTTTGCCGTTCACCCAGGTGCCCGCATAAACCATACCGTCGGCAGCGGTAAACACGCCCTCGCCGTTGCGCTGATCCGCCGCCATCGCGCCTTCATAAACCGAACCATCGGCATAGGTCGATTTGCCCTGCCCTTCCTTGACGCCCATCACCCAATCGCCTTCGTAAACATAGCCGGTCGGGCTTTGCATCCGGCCCTTGCCGTGGTGCTTGGCCTCGCGGAACCCGCCCTCGTAGCGCACACCGTTGGCATAGAGCGCGACGCCGGTGCCGATAATCTTGCCATCGACCCAGTCGCCCTCATAGCTCGACCCGTCCGCGAAGGTGATCTTGCCGATGCCATGCGGCTTGCCCTTGGCGAAGGAGCCTTCATAGACCGATCCATTGGGGAAGCGGGCCACGCCGGTGCCGCGAATCTCTCCGTCAACGAACTGGCCCTCATATTCATAGCCCGAGGGCATCCGATACACGCCCCGCCCATGCGGCTCGCCATCCTTGAACGTGCCCTCATAAACCGCGCCATCATCGTATTGCTTGGTTTCCACCCCCTGCGCGGCGGCGGCGCTCGCGATGCTGAAAGCGACAAATCCTGCGGCGGCGAGCCTTGAAATGACGTGAGCCATGCGAACCTCTTCGTGTGAATCCTACCCGTGGGGCGAACCTACGGCACACCCCGCGGCCTGACAATGTTTTTCCCCCGCTTTCCCCTGTTGTTGCCCACGATACGGGCAGGATACGGGCAAAGCATCGCATCCGGCGCTTTCATCCCGGCGATTTCCTGCTACATCAGGGGCAAAGGAGACCCGATATGGCAAAGACGTTCCGCCTGACTCTGGCACAGCTCAACCCGACCCTGGGCGATCTCGCGGGCAACCGCGCGCAGGCGCAAGCGGCGTGGCGCGAGGGCAAGGCGGCGGGGGCGGATTTCGTTGCCCTGCCCGAAGCCTTCATCACCGGCTATCAGACACAGGATCTGGTCATGCGCCCCGGCTTTTACCGCGCGGCGATGGCGGAGATCGAGGCGCTGGCGGTGGAGTGCGCGGACGGGCCGGCGCTCGGCATTGGCGGGCCATATCATGACGGGGCGGCGCTCTATAACGCCTATTGGGTTCTCTCGGGCGGCAAGGTCGTGCATCGGGCACTGAAATATCACCTGCCGAATGAGACCGTGTTCGACGAGGAGCGCCATTTCACCGCCTCACACGACAACACGCCCTACCGCGTCGGCCCGCTGACCATCGGTTCGCCGATCTGCGAAGATGCGTGGTGGGCGGACAGCGTGGCGACGCGGTTGGCGCAGGCGGGGGCGGAAATCCTGCTGGTGCCCAACGGATCGCCCTATTTCCGCGGCAAAGACCCGGTGCGCAAAGCGCATATGCGGGCGCGGGTGGCGGAGACTGGTCTGCCGCTGATCTATCTCAACATGACTGGCGGGCAGGACGATCAGGTCTTTGACGGTGGCACGTTTGTGTTGAATGCGCGTGGCGAAACCGTGCTGCAACTGCCGCAATTTGACGACGCGGTGCAGCATGTGGATTTCGCCCATGACGGAACCGATGACGGGACATGGCAGCCGGTGCCCGGCCCGGTGGTGCCGGTGCTGGACGAATGGGAGGGCGACTACCGCGCCATGGTGGAAAGCCTGCGCGACTACATGGGCAAAACCGGGTTCAGAAAGGTTCTGCTGGGCCTGTCCGGCGGCATTGACAGCGCCATCGTGGCGACGATTGCGGCGGATGCGCTGGGGCCGGAAAATGTGCGCTGTGTCATGTTGCCGTCGGAATATACCTCACCGGAATCGCTGGAGGACGCGAAGGCGGTGGCCAGCGCCTTGGGCTGCCGTTACGACTTTGTGCCGATCCGCGAGGGGCGCGACGCGATCACCAACACGCTGGCACCGTTTTTCGAGGGGCTGGCGCCGGATGTGACCGAGGAAAACATCCAGTCGCGGCTGCGCGGGCTGTTGCTGATGGCCCTGTCCAACAAGTTCGGCGAAATGCTGCTGAGCACCGGCAACAAGAGCGAAGTCGCGGTGGGCTATGCCACGATTTATGGCGATATGGCGGGGGGCTATAACCCGATCAAGGATCTCTACAAAACGCGGGTTTTCGAGATGTGCCGCTGGCGCAACGCCCATCACCGCCCGTGGATGCGCGGACCTGCGGGCGAGGTGATTGCGCCGCGGGTGATCGACAAGCCACCTTCCGCCGAGTTGCGCCCGGACCAGAAAGACGAGGACAGCTTACCGCCCTATGAGGTGTTGGACGCCATTCTGGAGGGGCTGGTGGACCGGGAGGTTTCCGTAGCCGAACTGGTGGCGGAAGGGTTTGAGCGCGAGGTGGTGAAGCGGGTGGAACATCTGATTCTGATCTCGGAATACAAGCGGTTTCAGTCCGCACCCGGCACCCGCCTGACGCCGCGCGCCTTCTGGCTGGACCGGCGCTATCCGATTGTGAACCGCTGGCGGGATGAAAGTTAAGGCGGGTGAGGGGCGCTGCCCCTCTTTGCTGCGCAAATTCACCCCGGAGTATTTAGGCTAAGAAGAAGGGGTTTATGTGGACAAGCGGGGTGGTTTGTGAAAAGGGGGCGGGTAAGGAGACCGCTATGACCATTACCCGTTTTGCCCCCTCGCCCACCGGCTATCTGCATATTGGCAATTTGCGCACGGCGCTGTTCAATTATCTGATCGCGGCCAAGTCCGGCGGGCAGTTTATCTTGCGTCTGGATGATACGGACCCGGAGCGGTCCAAGGCGGAATATGCCGATGCGATTCAGGAGGATCTTGAATGGCTCGGGCTTGAATGGGACCGGATGGAGCGGCAATCGGCGCGGCTGGATCGCTATGAGGCGGCGGCGGAGGAGTTGCGTGCGGCGGGGCGGTTTTATGAGTGTTTCGAGACCCCGACCGAGTTGGATCTCAAGCGCAAGAAGCTTTTGAACATGGGGCGGCCGCCGGTTTATGACCGGGCGGCGCTGGCGCTGTCGGAAGCGGAGCGCGAGGCGTTGCGCGCCGAGCGGGGCAATGGGGTTTGGCGGTTTAAGCTTGACCATGAGCGGATCAACTGGACCGACGGCATTCTGGGCGATTTGTCGATTGATGCGGCTTCGGTTTCCGATCCGGTTCTGATCCGCGCCGATGGGCAGTTTCTCTACACACTGGCCTCCGTTTGCGACGATATTGATTATGGGATCACGCATGTCGTGCGCGGGTCGGACCATGTGACCAACACCGCGACGCAGATTCAGATCATCCGGGCGCTTGGCGGGGATGTGCCGGAATTTGCCCATCATTCGCTGCTCACCGGGCCGCAGGGCGAGGCGCTGTCGAAGCGGCTGGGAACGCTGGCGCTGCGCGATCTGCGCGCGGCGGGGGTGCAACCGGCGGCGATTCTGTCGCTGTTGGCGCGGCTTGGGTCGTCGCAGCCGGTGGAGCTTCGCATGTCGATGCAGGAGATCATCGACGGGTTTGACCTGAACACCTTCGGTTCCGCGCCGACCAAGTTCGACAAGGACGATCTGTTTCCGTTGACCGCGCATTACCTTGCCGCAACGCCGTTTGAAGCGGTGCGCGATATGGTTACTGCGCTGGGCGTGCCGGAGGCGATGGCGGAGGCGTTCTGGAACGTGGCGCGCGAGAATATCACCACGCTGGGCGATCTTGAGGCGTGGTGGGCGCTGTGCCGCGACGGGGCGGAGCCGCTGGTTGCGGAGGAGGACCGGGAAATGGTCGCCACCGCCATGCAGCTATTGCCGGAAATGCCGTTTGGGCCGGAGAGCTGGGGGCAGTGGACTTCAGCAGTCAAAGAGGCCACCGGGCGCAAGGGGCGCGGGCTGTTCATGCCGCTGCGCAAGGCGCTGACGGGGATGGAGCGGGGGCCGGATATGTCGGACCTGATGCCGCTGTTGCAGAAGGTGCGACGTTAGGGCGTAGATCCATACCCCCTGCACCACTGGTTTGTCAGATTTTTGTTCTGACTATGAGCGGCACCGCAGGAATAGTGGTTCTATTTCAAGGTGTCGCGAAGACGCTCAGAGCAAAAATCTGGCAAATCCGTCCCGCCAAAGGCGGGCCTTCTGTAAACGGTTTTCCTTCGGAAAAACGGACGTCAAATCCGCCTCATATCAGCGGCCCGACGCGCTTAGAAATAGACCCACTATGTCCGGCGCGCGCCAAACCGCTGATCTTTCGCGGATTTGGCGCCAGTGGTGCAGGGGGTATGGGTCTACGCCCTAAACCACTTGCCGCGGCGGAAACGCTTCGCTAGGCTGCGCTTACCCCGCGTCGGGAGAATCTGGCCCAGTGCCAGTGCCGAAGGAGCAACCGCCCCGGTAAACTCTCAGGCAACCGGACCGCACGGGGAGGAACTCTGGAGAGAGGCGCGCGCGCGTCCGCCGAAGGGATAACGATCTCAGGCGAAGGGACAGAGGGGGCATCCACGGGCTTTGGCCCGATTATTGGGAGGATGCGCCATGGACGGGCTGAAACAAACCAAACTGAACGCATTGCACCGCGAATTGGGCGGCAAGATGGTGCCGTTTGCGGGCTGGGAAATGCCGGTGCAATTCCCCATGGGGGTCATGGGAGAACATCAACACACGCGCGAGCGCGCCGGGCTGTTTGATGTCAGCCATATGGGGCAAGTGCTGCTGCGTTGCGCACCGGAGGCGCTTGAGGCGCTGGTCCCGGTCTCGGTTGTCGGGCTGAAAGAAGGGCGGCAGCGCTACGGATTTTTCACCAATGACGCGGGCGGTATCCTCGACGATCTGATGATTGCCAATCGTGGCGACCACCTGTTTCTTGTCGTCAACGCCGCCTGTGCTGAGGCCGATATTGCGCATATGAAAGCGCATCTGGGCGAGGCGGTTGAGGGGATCGAAGGGCGGTCGCTGCTGGCGTTGCAGGGGCCGGAAGCGGAGCGGGTGCTGGCACAGATTGTGCCGGGCGCCGCAGAGATGCGGTTCATGGATGTTGCAGTTTTTCCCAGCGATTTCGGGGAGTTGTGGGTCTCGCGCTCGGGCTATACCGGCGAGGACGGGTTCGAGATTTCGGTGCCGGATGCGGGCGCCGACCCCCTCGCCCGCGCCCTGCTCAAAGACGCCGCCGTCGCCCCGATCGGCCTTGGCGCGCGCGACAGTCTGCGGCTGGAAGCCGGGCTGTGCCTCTATGGCAGCGACCTCGACGAGACCACCACGCCGATTGAGGCGGACCTTGGCTGGGCGATCCAAAAGGCCCGGCGCGAAGGGCCGCGCGCGGGCGGCTTCCCCGGCGCAGAGATCATCCTTGCGCAAGCGACAAACGGCACGGCGCGCAAGCGGGTTGGCCTGTTGCCCGAAGGCCGCGCACCGATGCGGGCGGGCACCAAGCTATTCGCCACCGAGGATACCAGCGAACCGATGGGCGAGATCACCTCCGGCGCCTTTGGCCCGAGCCTTGGCCGCCCCATGTCGATGGGCTACGTTACCAGCCAACACGCCGCCCCCGGCACCCGGATTTTCGCCGAATTGCGCGGCAAACGTCTGCCCGCTACCATCACCCCACTGCCGTTCCGGCCAGCCACATACAAGCGATAGGGAGAAGAAGATGAAATTTACCGAAGAGCATGAATGGCTCGCCGTTGAAGGCGATATTGTCACCGTCGGCATCACCAAACACGCCGCAGAGCAACTGGGCGATGTGGTGTTTGTCGAACTGCCGGAGGTGGGCGACACCATGTCGAAGGACGACGAAGTGGTGGTGATCGAAAGCGTCAAGGCGGCCTCCGACATCCTCGCGCCGATTGACGGCGAAGTGACCGAGGTCAACACCGCGCTTGAGGACGAGCCGGGCAAGGTCAATGACGACCCGGAAGGCGAGGCGTGGTTCTTCAAGCTGCGCGTCGAGGATCTGAGCGCGCTGGACGAGTATATGGACGAAGCCGCTTACAAAGCCTTCATCGGGTAACAGGACCAGAAAATGCCTTTTGAGCCAACGACGTATCGCCCCTATGATTTCGCCAACCGCCGCCATATCGGCCCCGCGCCCGCCGAGATGGCGGAGATGCTTGCGGTGCTGGGGGCCGAGAGCCTCGACGCGCTGATCGACCGCACCATCCCGGCTTCGATCCGCAGCGCATCGCCGCTCGATTTCGGCAAACCGCTGACGGAGCGCGAAATGCTGCACAAGGCGCGGGTCACGGCGGCAAAAAACACCGTGTTCCGCTCGTTGTTGGGGCAAGGCTACCACGGCACCGTGACCCCGCCGGTGATTCAGCGCAATATTCTGGAAAACCCCGCGTGGTATACGGCCTACACGCCCTATCAGCCGGAGATTTCACAGGGGCGGCTGGAGGCATTGCTCAACTTTCAGACCATGGTTTCCGACCTGACCGGGCTGGAAATCGCCAACGCTTCGCTGCTCGACGAGGCCACCGCCTGCGCCGAAGCGATGACCATGGCGCAGCGCATTGCCAAGTCCAAAGCAGGGGCGTTTTTCGTCGATGAAGCCTGTCACCCGCAGAACATCGCGGTGATGCAGACCCGCGCCGCGCCGCTGGGGATCGAGATTATCATCGGCCCGCCGGAGGCGCTGGAGGCGGACAAGGTGTTCGGCGCGATTTTCCAGTATCCCGGCACGCATGGCCATGTGCGCGACTTTACGGCTCAGATGGAAAAGCTGCACGAAAACAAGGCGGTAGGCGTGATTGCCGCCGATCCGCTCGCCCTGACCGTGTTGAAAGAACCGGGGGCAATGGGTGCCGATATTGCCGTTGGCTCGACCCAGCGCTTCGGCGTCCCCATGGCCTATGGCGGCCCGCACGCGGCCTATATGGCGACCACGGAAAAGCACAAACGGGCCATGCCGGGGCGGATCGTTGGCGTGTCGGTCGATGCGCGCGGCAACAAGGCCTATCGGCTGGCGCTGCAAACCCGCGAGCAACATATTCGCCGCGAAAAGGCCACCTCCAATGTCTGCACCGCGCAGGCGCTGCTCGCCGTCATGGCCTCGTTCTACGCCGTGTTCCACGGGCCAGAGGGGCTGAAAGCCATCGCCCAGCGGGTGCATCGCAAGACCACGCGGCTCGCCCGGCGGTTGGAAGAAGCGGGCTTTACCGTCGAACCGGAGGTGTTTTTCGACACGATCACGGTTGAGGTCGGCCCGTTGCAGCAAACGGTTCTCGCCGCTGCGCGTGCGGAGCAGATCAATCTCCGGCCCGTGGGCGACAGCAAGGTCGGCATCACGCTGGACGAAGCGACCCGCGCGCCGGTGATCGAAGCGGTCTGGCGCGCCTTTGGCATTGACGCGCAGGACGACCCGGACGACATTGCCTACCGCATCCCCGACGCGCTGGCGCGCAAGTCGGAATATCTGACCCATCCGGTGTTCCACATGAACCGCGCCGAGACCGAGATGATGCGGTATATGCGCAGACTGGCGGATCGCGATCTGGCGCTGGACCGGGCCATGATCCCGCTCGGCTCCTGCACCATGAAGCTCAACGCCGCCGCCGAGATGATGCCGGTCAGTTGGCGCGATTTCTCGATGCTGCACCCGCTCTGCCCGCCGGAACAGGCGCGCGGCTATCACGAGTTGATCGAGGATTTGTCGCAACGGCTCTGCGAAATCACCGGCTATGACGCCATGTCCATGCAGCCCAATTCCGGCGCGCAGGGCGAATATGCCGGGCTTCTGACCATCGCCGCCTATCACCGCGCCCGCGGCGAAGGGGAACGCAATATCTGCCTGATCCCGATCTCGGCGCATGGCACCAACCCGGCTTCCGCACATATGGCGGGGATGAAGGTTGTCGTGGTCAAATCCGCGCCCAACGGCGACATCGACGTGGCCGATTTTCGCGCCAAGGCGGAGGCGGCAGGCGACAAGCTCGCGGCCTCAATGATCACCTACCCCTCTACCCATGGTGTCTTTGAAGAAACCGTGCGCGACATCTGCGACATCACGCATGAATTCGGCGGACAGGTCTATATCGACGGGGCGAACCTGAACGCGCTGGTCGGGCTGGTGAAGCTGGGCGAATTGGGCGGCGATGTGAGCCATCTCAACCTGCACAAGACCTTCGCCATCCCGCATGGCGGCGGCGGGCCGGGCATGGGGCCGATCGGCGTCAAGGCGCATCTCGCGCCGCACCTGCCAAAAGACCCGCTGAACGGCCATGCGGGCGCGGTGTCTTCTGCGCCGTTCGGGTCTGCCTCGATCCTGCCGATCTCGTGGGCCTATGTGCGCATGATGGGCGGCGAAGGGCTGACACAGGCGACCCGTGTCGCCATCCTCTCGGCCAATTATATCGCCAAACGCCTGTCCGGCGCCTACGACATCCTGTTCGCCGGGCCGGAGGGGCAAGTGGCGCATGAATGTATCATCGACACCCGGCCCTTTGTCGAAAGCGCGGGTATTTCCGTTGATGACATTGCCAAGCGGCTGATCGATTCGGGTTTCCACGCCCCGACCATGTCCTTTCCTGTCGCTGGAACACTGATGGTGGAGCCGACCGAGAGCGAAACCAAGGCGGAGCTGGACCGGTTCTGCGACGCCATGCTATCGATCCGCGAGGAAATCCGCGCCATCGAAGACGGCAAACTGACCGCCGCCGAAAGCCCCCTGACCCACGCGCCGCACACGGTCGAAGACCTCGTTGGCGATTGGGACCGCGCCTATAGCCGCGAACAGGGCTGCTTCCCGCCGGGAGCCTTCAGGGTCGACAAATACTGGCCCTCGGTGAACCGGGTCGACAACGTCTACGGCGACCGCAACCTGATCTGCACCTGCCCGCCGCTCGAAGCCTATGAGGCATGAACCTACCGGCGAAAGCGCCCACCCGGTGCTTTCGCCCCGCCCTCTTGCCCGCGCTCTTGATAGCCGGTGACACAACACATATATTCCCCAAAACGAATGTGTGGAGACCCCCATGAGCAAACCAGTGAAAATGACCTGCCTTGAATGCGCCACGGTCAACCGGGTGCCCGGCGACAAGATCGGCGCGGGGCCGAAATGCGCCACCTGCGGCACGAAACTGAACGACGGCAAGGTGCGCGACACCGACCCGACCGCGCTGGCCAAGGCGATGCGACAGGACGACTTGCCGCTGCTGGTGGATTTCTGGGCGCCGTGGTGTGGGCCGTGCCGGATGATGGCGCCGGAATTTGCCAAGGCAGCAGGGGCGATTGCCCCCCATGCGCGGCTGGCCAAGATCAACACCGAAGAGCATCAAAAGGTCTCGATGAAACACAATATCCGCGGCATTCCGACGATGATTCTCTACCAGAACGGCCGCGAAATCGCCCGCCAGTCCGGCGCCATGCCCGCCGCCGCCATCGCCGATTTCGTGCGCCAAAACGCGCGGATGCCGGGGTAGAGCGGCGGACGGGAATTTCCGCAGCCAATCTGGCGCTATCCGCTTGACACGAGGCGGATTTGGCGCCAGAAACCGCTGCGTTGGGGCCGTAGCTCAGTTGGGAGAGCGCGTCGTTCGCAACGACGAGGTCGTCGGTTCGATCCCGATCGGCTCCACCAAATTCCCACCAGCCCGGCGCCTATGCGTCACTTTCCCGCCCGGAAGGTCATATCCATCACCATACGCCACTTTTCCGCCCCCGCCGGGCGCATGAGTTGTTCGATGGTGAAGGCCTCCCCTTCCGCCTCGCGCACCGTGACGCGGCTCTCGAAAGGCGCATCGTCAACCATCAGGTCGGTGGTCGAGGTCAGGGCGATCTGCGCGCCGCGTTCCTTGCCCGCAAGCTGCACCACCTGCCCGGTCGCCGCCGACCAGAACCCCGCATTGACCCGTCCGCCGCCAAGGCGCACCGCCTTCAGGGAAATCTCCGACGCCCCGCCCGCAACCGCGCAGCGGCCCGTAACCGAAACCTCGTTTTCCGACGGCGCGATGCTCACCTTACAGCGCCCGCGCTGCATCGGATCCTGAGCCCCCGTCGCCAGCAACCCCTCGCCGACCCACGGGCCGGAAACCTCGAAAAGCTCCGCCGAAACCGCCGCGCCCGGTGCAAGAACCACCGCCAAAACCGCCAAAAATCGCATCATTCACCGCTCCTCTTGCGTCGCAAATAACTCTTCGGCCCAAAGGCCGCGAGACAGGCAGGCAGGACCAGAAGATCCGCCAGCAAGGCCAGTATATACACCGAAATCGCGATCTTGCCGAAATCATAGGTGCTCTTGTTCTCGGCAAGAAAAATTCCGCTCATGCCCAGCACCAGCACCGCCGACGTCGTCACCAGCGCGGGCGTCACCTCGGCCAGCGCTTCGCGCAGCGGCGCAAGATCAATACGATGCACCGCGCCCGACAGGCGCAGCCGGTTCAGCACATGCAACGTGTCGTCCACCGCGATGCCGAACGCCACGGTCAGCGCAAAGCCGTTGGCGAAGGTCACGCCCGTGCCCGACAGCATGAGCCACGCGCCGATCATCGTCACCGGCAGCATGTTGGGGATCAGCGACAACAGCGCGATCCGGGCATTGCGCAGCCAGAAATAGATCAGCAAAACAACCGCGAGCAGGGCGATGAGCAGCGAGCGGTTGATCTCATCCAACACGATCTCCGAAACCCGCGCGCTCATCACCGGCAGACCCGAAACCGCGCCGATCTCGATGCCTGCAAGGGTCGGATCCGCCGCCAGCCCTTCGGTGATTTTCTCTGCAAACGCAATGGCTTCGCCTCCGCTCTCATAGCGGAACGGCACCGTGACCAACGCCCGCGTGCCGTCTTCGGAAACCAGCCGCGCGGCCAGCGGTTCGGGCAGATTTGCCGCAATTTCTTCCGCGCTGTCCCATTCCTCGCCAAAGCCGCCAATGCTCTGCACCGCGCGCGCGCCGGTGATCCGCGCCACCGCATCATGCACCTTACGTACCTGCGCCAGATCGACCGTATGCACCGGGATTTGCACCACCGAAACCGGCGTTACCTTGTCCTCAACCGCCTGAAAAATCTGATAGGTTTCCGAGCTTTCATGCAGCGTTTCCATCAGCGAATAGCGCGGCTCGACTTGCGAATACAGCCCCGTGGTCAGCACCAGCCCGACGATAGACAGCACCGCAATCCGGCGCGGATACCGCAGCGCCAAGCGGCCCAGAAAGCGGAAGCGCTCGCCCAGACCGGGGTGATTTTCCAACCGCTCCAGCAGCGGCGCGAACCAGGCAAAATGCCCGGCGGTCATCAGCACCATGGTCTGCGTGAACAGCACCACCAACACCGAAGTCAGGGTCACGATCACCCCCATCCAGCCCATCTCGGCAATAATCTCGGAGCGCGACATGGAAAGCGCGGCGAAGGCGACGGCGGTGGTGATCGCGGCGAAGATACAGGCCACCGCAACCCGACGCACCGCGCGCACCGTGGCGCGGCGGTTGTCGCGCTGCCCCTGCCGGGCGCGCTCAAACAAGATATGGATCGAATCCGAAATCGCCAGCACCAGCGCCAGCACCGGCAGGTTCACCGTCACCGTGTTGACCGCCACGCCGAACCAGCCATGCAGCCCCAGCGCCACCAGCACCGCCATGATCGGGCCGGGCAGGGTCAGCATGCCCAGCACCACCGAGCGCAGCGCAATCACCGAGACCAGCAACCCGGCGGCGAACCCGATGGCGACCAGCAACAGAATGTCGCGCACCAGCACATGGGTGATGAAATCCACCAAAATCGGGTAGCCCGAAAGCCGCACTTTCGCGCCCTCCCCCGCCTGTTGCTGCGCCGTGGCCGCCAGCGCCTGAACCGCGCCGATCAGCGTCGTTTCCGCCGCTTTTTCCGGCGCGCCGCGCTGATGGATCGGCAAGACCACGATCAGGGCGCTGCGGTCCTCGGCCATCAGGTTGCTGACCGCTGGCAGCCGGGCATAGGCATCATCCAACCGCGCCGCCATCTCTGCCTGTGGCGGCACCGGGAAGGGCAAAAGCGGTTCGCCGTCGAGGCTGGCGGAAAGCGGCGAAAACGGCTCGCGCACACCGTCGAGAAACTGCACCTCCAGCAAAAAATCGGAAATCGCTGTCATCACCGCCGGTTCCGCAAGGTCCGGCGCCTCAAACAGCACGATGATGTCGTTGAAATCGCTCTCAAAATTCCGCGATACTTCAATATATTCGCTGTAGGCCGGAATGTCGCTATCAAAGAAGCGCAGAATTTCCGCGTCAAATTTCAGCCGCGACAGGCCGCCGGCGCTGAAGAGCAGCAGGACGAGAAAGCCAAGCGCCAACACCCGATACCGGGTGCGCATTTCGCGCATCATACGCGCCAGCCAACGATCAAATCCCTGCCCTGTCACGGATACCTCCCTAAAGCCCTCACCCCATGCCAGTTTCGCCGCCGGGTTTCAAGCGGGCCTAACGCGCGCGGGTCAGTTTCAGGAACCCGTCCACCGGCAGAACCGGGCGCAAAATCGCGGCCAGTTCCTCGACCTTGGGGTTCTTCGGATCAAACAGGGCGTAGCAGGTGAAATCCTGCACCATCGCACCCTGTTGCTCAAAGCCATAGCTCAGAAATTCCGAGCCGCGCGCGGTTTCAAACCAGTAGGGGTCGATATGCTTGACGGTCTCCCCCGCGCTTTCCGAGACACTATAGCCCGTCAGTGCTGCGTTCTGCCATTGCCAGACATGCACCAGTTCATGCGCCATGATCACCGAAGCGGGGAACGGCGCGGAATTGGGGAAGCCCGCGAAGGTGTCGGGGCGGTAATAGTCGTGATTGAAGAAAACGTCGTTATACAACACGAACGCGGCGGGCCAGCGCCAGACCCGGCGCGTCGAACGCTTGCGATCACACAGACCCTTCGGCGCGGCGCGAACCTGCGGCCCGCCTTCCGGCACCGGCTTGGGGCGCGGCAGCGGCAACAAGCCCCATCCCGCATGCACCCGCACCGCCTCCACGTTCAGCGTATCGCCAAACAGGCCGCGCGCCATCGCTGTCTCATTCGCCGTCAGCCCGCGTTCGCAGGCGCTAAGTGACAGCACGGTGAGCAGGGCAGCAACGGCGCGACGCATCAGAACGCTCCGGGCACAACCTGATCCGGCGGACGATGCCCGTCGGCGAAGGTCTTGATATTGATCAGAACTTTCTCGCCCATCTCGATCCGCCCTTCGCGGGTCGCAGAGCCCATATGCGGCAGCAGAACCACGTTCTCCAACTCGCGCAGACGCGGGTTCACCTCCGCACCATGCTCGAACACATCCAGCCCCGCCCCGGCAATCTCCCCGGCACGCAGCATCCGCGTCAGGGCATTTTCGTCGATCACCTCGCCGCGCGACGTGTTGACGATCACCGCTTCCGGTTTCATCAGCTTGAGCCGCCGGGCGTTCATCAGGTGGAAAGTCGAGGGGGTATGCGGACAGTTGACCGACAGAATGTCCATCCGGCTCACCATCTGATCGAGACTGTCCCAATAGGTCGCGTTGTATCGGGCCTCGATATCGGCGTGCAGACGGTGGCGGTTGTGGTAATGCACCTGCATCCCGAACGCCTGCGCACGCGCCGCGACCGCCTGACCGATGCGGCCCATGCCGAGAATACCGAGCCGCCGCCCCGCGATCCGCCCGCCGAGCATCGCGGTCGGCGACCAGCCGCTCCACTTGCCCGACTGCATCAGCGCCAGCCCCTCCGGGATGCGCCGCGTCACCGCGAGGATCAGCGCCAGCGTCATGTCCGCCGTATCGTCATCCGCCACCCCCGGTGTGTTCGACACCAGAATGCCGCGCTGCCGGGCGGTGGACACGTCAATATGGTCCACCCCCGCGCCAAAGTTGGCAATCAGCTTCAGCCGCTCACCCGCCTGCGCCAGCATCCCCTGATCAATCGGATCGGTCAGCGTCGTCACCAGCACATCCGCCCGACGCATCGCCGCCGCCAGCTCTTCGCGGCGCATCGGCGTGTCTGTCATGTTCAGCTCAACGTCGAAAAGCTCCTTCATCCGGGTTTCGACCACATCCGGCAAGCGTCGCGTAACGACAACACTCAGCTTTTCTGACACCATGAACCTCCTCCAATCGCTTTTCTTTTCGGTTCGTCGCGGGCATGGTGGCAGGGAACGCGGAAAGGCACAAGCGTCAGTAGCGCAATCAAACACAAGAACCGCGATAACCGAGCGTAAGATGAGGCAGGCACAGTTGTTTTTTCCCCGGCAGGTCCGGTTTTTGACCGCGATTCTCCTCTGTTTCCTGATGATGGGCCAGATGGCGGGAACCGCGTGGGCCGGTGAGCGCGGGCCGCAGACCGGCCTGCCCCTCCCCCGCTTTGTCTCCCTGAAAGCGCGCGAAGCCAATGTGCGGCGCGGTCCGTCGCTGTCGCACCGCATCGATTGGGTGTTCCAGCGCCGGGGCATGCCGCTTCAGGTCGTCGGCGAATACGAACACTGGCGCCGGGTGCAGGATCAGGACGGGGTCGGCGGCTGGGTGCATTACATGCTGCTCTCCGGTGCGCGCACCGGGCTGGTCGAAACCGACCTCGCCGGGCTGTACGCCAGCGCCGATACCCGCTCGCTGGTCAAGGCGCATCTGGAAGCGGGGGTGATCGTGTCCATCGAAAGATGCAAACCCGCGTGGTGTCGGGTTCGGGCAGAAGGGATCAAGGGATGGGTAGAGAAGAAACACATCTGGGGCGTGACCTCCGAGGAAGTTTTCCCGTAGGGCTGCGGCCCGTGGACAGCGAAGTTGCGGCCTGTGCCCTCAATGCGTGCGGCGGGCGCAACCTGATCGTGCATGCGGGCGATGGCTGGCACAAAGATGCGCGCGCGGGCACCGATGCTTTCCTGCCCAAGCTGATCGACGCGGCCAATGCGGCAGGCATTGCCTGTCACCTCGTCCGGGCGGGCAGCCGCGAATCCGAGCAACTGCTGCACAATCCGCGCCATTACATGCACCTGTTGATGGGCGGCGCGCCGCGTTACGCGCCCAACCTGCTGCATGTCGAAGAAAGCTATATCAAGGGCTTCTGGTATCTCGACGAAACCGGCCCCTTCGCCGATTCCACCCTGCGCCACACGCAGTTTTGCCCTGATAATGTCGACTGGGGCGCGGCGGAGTATTTCTTCAACGGGGTCCGCGGCTGGATGCTGGAACACAATGTCTCCAAGGCCGAACAGGCGCCGCGCAACCCGGATGCGTTAGATCCGGCCCGCGCGGTGGTTTTCCTGCAAGACATCGAACAGGACCGTTTCCGCAGCCATTACCTGACCAATGCCGAAATGCTGCGCACCATCGGCGAACATGAGCGCAGCCGCCCGGTCTATGTCAAACCTCACCCACGCCATGACGCCGCCCGGCGCGCCGAGATCGAAAGTCTGATCGGACGCTTCCCCAACCTGCGGCTGTCGGACGCCTCGGTGCATGACCTGATCGCGAAAGCCGACGTGGTGGTAACGCAAAATTCCGCCGCCGGGTTTGAGGCCCTGATGCAGAAAAAGCCGGTCGTGACCTGTGCCAAAAGCGATTACCGCCACGCCACCCTGACCGCCCGCACCGCTTCCGAGCTATGCGACGGCATCGACTACGGCGCCGACGCCATGGCCGATTTCCCCTTCGAGAAGTTCTTCTACTGGTTCCTGCACCGGCACATGCTGGAAGAAGCCAAGGATAACTTCGCCAAACGGGCCATGCGACGCATCCGGGAGAAGGCGTTGTGCTAGAGCGAAATTGATTTAATCTGCAACACTGCGCATCAAAATTCGCGTTCGAAATCAGCAGGATGCTGATGGAGAGGCAGAGAATTTTGATACAGATTTATCAATTTCTGCTCTAACGCCTCACGCCAAACCCCGCCCCTTGAGCAGCGCCTCAACCCCCGGCATCCGCCCCCGAAAGGCGCGGTAAGCCTCCGCTGCGTCCTGTTGCGCCCCGGCGGAGAGGATATGGGTTTCCAGCCGCTGCGCCATCTCGCGGTCAAACGGCCCGCCCGCCTCCTCAAAAGCGGCAAACGCGTCGGCGTCCATCACCTCGGACCACATATAGGAATAATAGCCGGCCGCGTAGCCATCGCCCGCGAAGACATGGGCAAAATGGGGGGTGGCGTGGCGCATCCGAATGGCGTGGGGCATGCCGATTTCTTCCAGCACTTCCGCCTGTTTCTGCATCGGATCCGCCGGGGCCGGGCCGGTGTGGAACGCGAGGTCGACCATGGCGGAGGCGACATATTCCACCGTGCCAAACCCGGTATTGAAATGCGATGCCGCCAGCAGCCGATCACGCAAATCCGCAGGCATCGGCGCGCCGGTCTCCACGTTCAGCGCGAAACGGTCCAGCACCTCGGGAAGCTCCAGCCAATGCTCGTAAAGCTGGCTCGGCAATTCGACAAAATCGCGCGCTACGGAGGTTCCCGCGATGGATTTGAACGGCACGTCGGAGAGGATGTTGTGCAGCGCGTGGCCGAATTCGTGGAACAGAGTGCGCGCGTCGTCCCAGGAGAGCAACGCCGCCTGCCCCGCCTCCGGCTTGGCAAAGTTGCAGACATTAACCACGATCGGACGCACCGCGCCGTGCTGCGGGCGCATCGTCGAACACCACGCCCCGGAACGCTTCGAGCCGCGCGCGAAGTAATCGCCCAGGAAAACCGCCATATGCTCCCCGTCGCGCATCACCTCCCAGGCGCGCACATCCGGGTGATAATACGCCCCGTCCAACTCGCGAAACTCCAGCGAAAACAAACATTTGGCCACGTCAAACGCCGCTTCGATCATGTTGTCCAGCCCGAGATAGCTCTTGATCTCCGCCTCGTCGAGCGCATGTTCGGCAACCCGGCGCTTCTCGGAATAATAATGCCAATCCCAAGGCTCCAACGGCGGGGCAAACCCATCCTCGACCAGCATCGCCTCCAGAATTTCCGCATCCGTTTCCGCCGCCCGCCGCGCCGGTTCCCACACCGCGCGCAACAGCTCGTCCACCGCTTCCGGCGTCTTGGCCATTTCCTCTTCCAGCTTGTAGGTGGCGAAATCCGCATAGCCCAGCAACGCCGCCCGCTCCGCACGCAGTTGCAACACCTCCGCCGCAATGGCGCGGTTGTCGGTCTCCCCGCCATTGGCCCCGCGCGAAACATAGGCCTCATAAGCCATCGCCCGCGCCGCCCGGTCAGAGCAAAACATCAAGAACGGCGTGATGACCGAGCGTGACAGCGTGACCACCGGCGCATCCGCCGACCCGGCCCCCCGCATCGCCGCTTGCAAAAAGCCCGGCAAAGCGTCGAACAAGGCCTCCGATACTTCCATTGACCAGCTTTTCTCATCCGAAAGCAAGTTCTGCACAAACCGCGTCGACAGAACCGAAAGCCGCTCTTTGATCTCCTTCATCCGCGCCTGATCTTCCGCGTTCAAAAGCGCCCCGGAGCGGACGAATTCCCGCCGGTGCAGGTCCAGAACCCGCAACTCAACCGGCGACAATTCCGCTTCCTCGCGTCCCTGCCAAACCGCCTCGATACGCTGAAACAACGCCGGGTTCATCGCCACTTCGGACGACAGGGCGGCAAATTTCGGCGCAAACTCCGCCTGCACCGCGTCCCGCGCCGGGTTGGCATCCGCGCCCGCAAGGTTGAAAAACACCCCGCCGACCTTGCTCAAAAGCGCATCCGCCTCTTCCAAGGCCTTGATCGTGTTGGCAAAAGTCGGCGCCGCATCGCTCTGCGCAATCGCCTCGATCTCGGCCCGCATCGCCGTCATCGCCGCCTCCAAAGCGGGCGCGAAATCAGCGTCGGAAATCTCGGAAAACGGCGGCAGGCCAAAGTCGGTGTGCCAGTCGGACAGCAGGGCATTGGTCATGGGGAAACTCCTTTGCGGCGAAGCTACGTCCCCCGCGCCGGAAGGTCCAGCCCGCAAGCGTCCTTCACCCCGCGCCGCAAACCGGACAATCCGCCCGCCGTTTGGTCTTCATCATCCGGCTCTCGCCCGACAGGCCATCAAAAATCAGCAACCGCCCGCGCAACCCCTCGCCCGCGCCGGTCACTTCCTTGATCGCCTCCAGCGCCATCATTGAGCCGACAACGCCGGGCAGCGGACTGACCACCCCCGCTTCCGCGCAACTGGGCGCCAGCCCCGGCGCGGGGGCTTCGGGGAACACGCATTGGTAACAGGGCGCACCGGAGGCCGGGTCATAGACCGACACCATGCCTTCCCACTGGCTCAGCGCCCCGCCAATCATTGGCACCCCCTCCGCCGCGGCGGCACGGTTAACCAGATAACGGCTGTCAAAACTGTCCGTCCCGTCGATCACAAGATCATATTCCGCGATCAACAGCTTGGCATTTTCCTCGCTCAAACGACGGTTATAGGTCTTGACCTCAACACTCGGGTTCTGCGCCCGCATCGCCGCTTCGGCGGAAAATACCTTCGGGCGGCCAATATCGGCATCGCGGTGAATCACCTGCCGGGCGAGGTTGGAATTGTCCACCTCATCATCGTCAATGACCCCGATCAGCCCAACCCCGGACGCCGCCAGATATTGCAGCACTGGCGAGCCAAGCCCCCCCGCGCCGACCACCAGAACCTTCGCCTGTTTGAGCGCCAACTGCCCCGGCCCGCCGATCTCGCGCAAGGTGATCTGGCGCGCATAGCGACCCAGTTCCGCATCGGAAAACGGCCCGCTCTGCACGGCCTCCTGCGGCGCAACACGGGCGCGAATGACGCGCAAAAGTCGGATATAGGCGCCGATCAGCACCACTACCCCAATCACCGTGCCCCAGCCCGCGGGCGTGCCGCCAATGGCGCGCCGCAAACCGCTCTCTTCGGGCAAAAACACCACCGCCGAAAACACCGCGGCAAACAGTAAAATGATCAGCCCCCAGACAAGCCCGCGCGGCAAATCAAACAACCAGCCCGCCAGCAAAATCGCTGCAAAAACAAGAAAGACCACTGACATTACCGCGTTCCCGTCGACCCAAATCCGCCCGTGCCGCGCGTGGTTTCGTCCAACGCGCCCTGCACGAAAACACCCTGCACTACCGGCGCAATCACCGCCTGCGCGATGCGCTCCCTGTGGGCCACCACGAACGGCACATCCCCGTGGTTGATCAGCAAAACCCCGACCGGCCCGCGATAATCGCTGTCAATGGTGCCGGGCGTATTCAGCACGCTGACGCCGTGTTTGTAGGCCAGCCCGGAACGCGGCCGGATCTGCATCTCGAACCCCTCGGGGATGGCAACCGCAAGTCCCGTCGGGATCAACGCGCGCGCGCCCGGTGCAAGGGTCACGCCCTCGGCGCGGGTCTCCGGCGGGAAATTGGCGCGCAAATCCGCCCCCGCCGCGCCGCTGGTTTCATAGCTCGGCAGGGCCATGTCCCGATCCGCGCCCGCCTGCCATTCAAACCGGATTTCAACCATCCGCCAACACCTCCGCCATGCGGTCCGCCAGCTTGCGCGCCACCGCGTCCTTGCCCATGCGCGGCCAGTCCTCGCGCCCCTCGCCGGTAATCAGATGCACCGCATTCTCCGTCCCGCCCATGATGCCGGTCTCGGGACTGACATCATTGGCCAAAATCCAGTCACACCCCTTGCGCGCCCGTTTTTTCGTCGCGTTTTCAATGACGTTATTGGTTTCCGCCGCAAAGCCGACAACCAGTTTCGGCCGCGCCTCGCTCTTGGAAATCGTCGCTAAAATGTCCGGGTTTTCCGCAAATTCCAGCGCCGGAACCGCGCCGCTGGCATCCTTCTTGATCTTCTGGTCCGACGCCCCGACAACATGCCAATCCGCCACCGCCGCCGCGAACACCGCCGCATCCGCCGGCAAGCCCGATTGCACCGCCTCCAGCATCTCGCGCGCGGTCTGAACACGGCGCAGCTCAACCCCCTCCGGCGGCGCAACCTCCGCCGGGCCAGTGACAAAAATCACTTCCGCCCCCAGCGCCACCAAGGCCCGCGCAATCGCCGTGCCCTGCGCGCCGGAAGAACGGTTGGCGATGTAGCGCACCGGGTCGATCGGCTCATGCGTCGGACCGGAAGTCACCACGATCCGCTTGCCCCTGAGCGGCCCATCCGCCAACGCCGCACCCACCGCATCGGCAATCGCCTCCGGCTCCGCCATGCGCCCCGGCCCAAACTCGCCACACGCCATCGCCCCCGCATCCGGGCCAGCGAACAACACGCCGTCCTCCCTGAGCCGGGCCACATTGCGCTGAACCGATGCATGTTCCCACATCCGCACATTCATCGCCGGCGCAAGCAACACCCGCTTGTCCGTCGCCAGTAGCAGGGTCGACGCAAGATCATTGGCCAGCCCGCCCGCAATCTTGCCGATCAGATCCGCCGTTGCCGGGGCGACGACGACCAGATCCGCATCACGCGACAGCTCGATATGGCCCATCTCCGCCTCGTCAGTGAGATCGAACAGCTCCGTATAGGCGCGCTCCGCCGCCAGCGACGACACCGACAAGGCGGTGACAAATTCCTCGCCCGCCCGCGTCACAACCGGCACCACGCTCGCGCCCCGCGCCCGTAATTCGCGGATCAGAAACAGCGACTTATACGCCGCCACCCCGCCGCCGATAATCAGAAGAATGCGTTTTCCATCCAGCATATGCGCCTCCGCTTTGCCCCTTGTTACGGGGCCGGGACGCTGCGCGCAATGCTTGCCTCCCCCCCGCCGAAAATGTTACGCGAAAGCATGACCGATCCATTCCCCCCCCTGACCCTTGTCTTAGGCGGCATCGCCTCCGGCAAATCCGACTTCGCTGAACGCCTGATCGCCGCCTCCGGCCTCCCCCCGACCTACATCGCGACCGCCGAAGCGCGCGACGCGGAAATGGCGGAAAAAATCAGTGCCCATAAAGCGCGGCGCGGGGCAGAATGGCGCAACCTCGAAGCGCCGATGGACCTTGCCGACGCGATTTTGCTGGAGGAAAGCGGCATGGTGCTGGTCGATTGCCTCTCGATGTGGCTGACCAATCATCTGCTGGCGGAGAGCGATCTGGAGGCGGAGTTCATGCAGCTTCTGAATGCCATCGACGCGGCCAAAACCCCGCTGGTCATTGTTTCCAACGAGGTCGGTCTCGGTGGCATCGCCGCCGACACTCTGACCCGCCGCTTCGCTGAAAAACAAGGCGAAATCAATCGGTTGATTGCCGCGCAAGCGGATAAGGTGGTGCTGGTTTCGGCGGGGATTGCTCAGGTCTTGAAGGGGCGTCATGCGTGAGATTTTCTGGGTCCGTCACGGCCCGACCCACCGCAAGGACATCGTCGGCTGGACCGACGTGCCCGCCGACCTGTCCGATACCGCCGCGCTCGCCCGCCTCGCCGCCTACCTGCCCGACGCGCCGGTCATCTCCTCCGACCTGATCCGCGCCGTGGCCACCGCCGACGCCATCGCGCAAAACCGCCCCCGCCTGCCGCACGATCCCGCCCTGCGCGAGATATATTTCGGCGACTGGGAAACCCGCACCCATACCGATCTGAGCGCCGAATTTCCCGAATTGATGCGCGTCTATTGGGACGACCCCGAAACCCATTTCCCCCCCGGCGGCGAGCGCTGGTCCGAGATGGTGGCGCGGGTGACAGAAACGGTAACGCGGCTGTCGGCGCAGCATGAAAGGCTGATCGTGGTGGCGCATATGGGGGTGATCGTCGGGCAAATCCAACGCGCCCTGAACCTGCCGCTCCGCGATGCACTGGCCCAGAAAATCGACAACCTCTCCGTGACCCGCACGGTTTTCACGCCGGGCAAAGGTCAAGCCGACCCGATCAATTTTCGGCCGTGAATCCCGCTTGCGCCGTCACATGCTCCTTTCGGTGCTCACCGTGCCCGCCGTCTTCAGCACCGTCACAATTCTTGATGAACCCAATCAAATTTTAGCGTTTTTGTTAACCTTATCATCGCGTTAACCTTAACGCATGACCTATACACTCTATTACGGCGACGAAGCCTTCTCCAGTTGGTCCCTGCGGGGCTGGCTGATGTTCGAAAAATTCTCCATCTCCTGTGAAAGCAAACTTCTGGGGCTGTATTCCGGCAACCTGCAAGCGGATCTGCTCTCTCTCGCCCCGGCTCGATTCGTGCCCGTGATGCAGACCCCGGAGGGGCTGGTCGTCGGCGATACGCTGGCCATGGCCGAAACCCTCGCCGAGCGCCACCCGGAAGCAGGCTTATGGCCCAACGATCCCGCCCATCGCGCCCTTGCCCGCTGGCTTTCCGCCGAAATGCACTCCAGCTTCACTGCCCTGCGCAGCGAATGCCCGATGCAATTATTCGGGGTTTATCAGGGATTTACTCCGTCTGATGCCTTGCGCGAAGACCTGACGCGGCTCGACGCCCTCTGGAGGCACGCCCGCACGCAAAGCGACAGCGAAACGCCCTGGCTCTTCGGCGCCTATTGCCTTGCCGACGTGTTTTTCGCCCCAGTCGCCGCGCGGATTGCAGGCTATAACCTGCCGGTTTCAAAAGCCGCCCGCGCCTATGTCGACGCCCATCTGACCTGCCCCGCCTTCCGCAAATGGCGCGCCGCAGGGATCGCGCGCCAATACGACCCGGAGCCTTACAAACTAGATCTGCCGCGCGATAACTGGCCGATTCCGGTATGAATTTTTTCCCGTCGGGCACGCAATCTTAGTTAACGTGTTAACCTCTTGGTAAGAATTTCCGGTTAACCATTTCCGCAAGGAATGGAGCCGGAAATGAGCGCAAAAACTTACACCATCGCCTTGGAAGGCGTCGAAGCCCGGCTGGTCGAGGTGCAATGCGCGCTCTCGCCCGGCATCCCCGGCTTCGCCATCGTCGGCATGGCCAACAAGTCGGTCTCGGAAGCGCGCGAGCGGGTGCGCGCCGCGCTGGCGGCCATGTCTATCGCCCTGCCGCCAAAAAAGGTGACCATCAACCTGTCGCCCGCCGACCTGCCCAAAGACGGCTCGCATTACGATCTCCCCATCGCCATCGCGCTTCTGACCGCGATGGGGGTCGTATCGGAAGATGCGGCTAACCAACTGATTTCAATGGGAGAATTATCCCTCGAAGGCAAGTTGATCCCGGTCATCGGCACCCTCCCCGCCGCCCTGACCGCCGCCTCCGAAAGCAAGGATTTGATGGTGCCGACCGGCAGCGGGGGCGAGGCCGCGTGGGTCGGCGACGCAACCGTTCTGGCGCCCCCCTCGCTCAGCGGCGCGGTTGCCCACCTGACGCGCAAAACACCGCTGGACCCAGTCGAACCGATGCACCGCGCCCGCGCGCATAGCGGCCCGGACATGCAGGACGTGCGCGGACAGGAACGGGCCAAACGGGCGCTGGAAATCGCCGCCGCCGGTCGCCACCATACCTTGCTGGTCGGCCCGCCCGGCGCAGGAAAATCCATGCTCGCGGCGCGGCTGCGCTCAATCCTCCCCCCCATGACGCCGCGCGAAATGCTGGAAACATCGATGGTGCATTCGGTGGCCGGGCTGATCGACGGCTCCGGGCTGGCACAGGAACGCCCCTTCCTGGAACCGCACCACACCGCCTCGATGGCGGCGATCATCGGCGGCGGGCAGCGGGCCGGCCCCGGCGAAATCAGCCTCGCGCATAACGGCGTGCTGTTCATGGACGAGTTGCCGGAATTCCCGCGCCCGGTGCTGGAAACCCTGCGCCAACCGATCGAACGCGGCGAGGTGATGGTCTCGCGGGCACGCGCACACGTCACCTATCCTTGCCGGTTCCTGCTGGTCGCAGCAGCAAATCCCTGTCGTTGCGGGGCGGCGGTGGACGCAGAACACCCCTGTCGGCGCGGAAAAATCTGCTCCGAGGAATATCTCGGCCGCATTTCCGCCCCGCTGATGGACCGCTTTGACATGCGCATCAACCTGCCGCCGGTCTCCGTCTTCGATTTGGAACAAGCGCCAACCGGAGAAAGCTCAGCCACCATCGCGGCGCGCGTGGCGCAGGCGCGCGCGGTGCAAAACCAGCGCTACGAGGACACGCCGCTGTCGGTCAATGCAGATTTACACGCCAACGCGCTGGACGCGGTGGCAAAACCAGACGAAGCAGGGCAGGAAATGCTGCGCAAAGCGGCGGAAAAATTCGGCCTGACCGCACGCGGGTATCACCGCGTCCTCCGCGTCGCCCGAACCATCGCAGACCTCGCGGGCAGCGAACAGGTGCAGAGGAACCATATCGGCGAGGCATTGAGCTTCCGCCTGCCCATTTCAGGCTAGGCGCCCCCTTCTTCTTAGCACAAATACTCCGGGGGGAATTTGCGCAGCGCAAGATGCGCAAAGGGGGGCAGCGCCCCCCTTCACCGTATCAAAACAACACGCTTGGTAGCCAAAGCGCGATTTGCGGGAACATCACCACAAGGGCCAGCCCCAAAATCTGCAAGGCTACGAAAGGCAGCGCCGCTTTATAAATATCCCCGATGGAGATTTCCGGCGGCGCCACGGATCGCATGTAGAACAGGTTGTAGCCGAAGGGCGGCGTCAGGTAGGCCGACTGCATCGACAGGATGAACAGCACCGCAAACCACGTCGTATCATAGCCCAGATCGCGCACGATCGGCACGAAAAGCGGCACTGTGATGAAGACAATGGCGAAATCGTCCAGAAACATGCCCAACACGAAATAAGTCGCCAGCATCGCCACGATGACCAGCATCGGCGACAATTCGAAATCCTCAATGAACTCGCCCACGATCATGCCCGCCCCAAGGCCAACATAGATCTTGGAAAAGAACACCGCCGCGATGGTGATCCACATCAACATGCCCATCAGCTTGGTGGTCGCCAGCATGACATAGCGCAGCAGGTCCCAGTTCAACCGCCCATACAGCGCGGCAATGAGCAGCGACCCGGCCGCGCCAATAGCCGAAGCCTCCGACGGCGACGTGACCCCGCCGATGATACACCCCAGTACCGTCGCGATCAAAAGACCCGGCGCAATCAGATGCTTAAGCGCCGCGAATTTCTCCAGCGTGGTGAATTGCTCTTCCGCAGGAGGCCCGAGCTTCGGGTTCAGACGGGCGCGGATCAGAATATAGGTGATATAAATCCCCGCCAGCATCAGCCCCGGCATCAGACCTGCGGCAAAGAGCTTGCCAACACTGTCCCGACTCAAAAACGCGTAAATGATCATCAGCACCGAGGGCGGGATCAGGAAGCCCAGCGCGCCCCCCGCCATGATGGTTCCGGTCACAAGCTGCTTATCATAGCCCCGCTTCAGCATCGCCGGCAGCGCAATGATGCCCAACGAAACCGTCGCCGCGCCGGACACCCCCGCCATCGCCGCAATCAGCGCGCAGATGATCACCGTGCCAACGCCCAAACCGCCCGGAATACCGCCCATCTGTTTGTGAATCATGCCAAACAAATTGTCGGTAATGCCGGATCGTTGCAGCACCAGCCCCATGAAAATAAACAGCGGCAGAGCAACCAGCAGGAAGTTATCCATCGCGCCATAGGCCGACGAGACCAGCAGGTCCAGCCCGCCCGGCCCCCAGAGCATATAGGCACTGCCCAAGCCGGTAATGGTCAGCGCCCAGGCAAGGGGAGCCCCCATCGCCATCAGCACCAACATAGAAATGAACATGATCGCCGTAACGGTCATCGGATCGAGATCAGCCATGGTTCCTCCCAGCTTTCCCGTGTTGTCTCGCGCGCAGAGCCGCCCCTGCGCGACCTTTGTCTCGTATCAGGCCTTCGTGCCCTGCTCCGCGTCCCCGGCGGGATCCAGCATTTCCAGATCCACATCCTCGCCAAATTCCAGCGCCCGCGGATCCTCATAACGCACCCCAAGCAAGGTGAAGAAAGCCCGCAGGAATTCGGCGATATTTTGCAACAGCAACAGCCCAACCGCCACCGGAATCACCGTCTTGATCGGATAAATCGGCGGTTGCCAGATCGACTTGTTGGAATATTCCCGCACTTCCCAGCTATGCGCCGCGAAGTCGATGGCCATATCCAGAAACACCGCCAGAACCACGAGACCCATTGCGAAAATGATCGTGTCCATCAACGCCTTCCAGCGCGTATTCAACGCGCCGTAAATCACCTCGGACCGCACATGCCCCCGGTGGCGCAGCGTATAGGTGCCCGCGAGGATACAAAACGCGCCGTAAAGCATGGTCGAGGTTTCATGCGCCCAGATGGTCGGGGAATTGAGGAAGTAGCGCGCGACGATTTCCAGCATCAACACGCCAATCAACCCCAGAACCAGCCAGGAAATGGCCCGCCCGACAAAGTCGGACAGACCATCTTGCAGGACAAGATACCTTGTCAAAAGCCGCATCAGAGGCGACCTTCGGCCTTCGCGTTGGCGATCAGCGCATCAATCATGATGCGGTTGCGCTCGGAACGCGCGGCTTCCGCTTCCCAGACAACCTGTGCCGCTTCGGTCAACGCTTTCGAATCTTCCGCGGGCAGGGTTGCGTATTCGAAAGTGCCTTCTGCCACGCCGGTATTGCCGTCGGCCAGCCACTGGTGAATGTCATCGGCGAATTGCGCGATGGCTTTCTCAAGGATTGCCTTATGCTCGTCCGACAGCTTGGCCCAGGTTTCCGGGTTGGCGAGGAAAGTCTCGGTCCAACCGGGCATCAGCATGTTGAGGTAAGTGTAATGCTTGGCGACTTCGTTCAGCTTGAGCTGCTCGTATTCAACCGGGCCGCCGTAAATCGCGCCGTCAATGACGCCGGTGGACATGCCGATATACAGCTCCTGCGCGGGCAGGTAGACGGTCGGGATGCCGAAATGATCCAGCACCTTCGCCACGTTGGACGTCGCGCGGATTTTACGGGTTTTCAGGTCTTCCAGCGAAGAAACCGGCTCTTTGGTCAGCAGGTCGTAGTCATGGCCATAGCCCTTGCCGAGAAACACCGTGCCCGCATCGGCATAGGCCTGCGTCAGCAGCGACGCCACCGGCTCGCTGTTGAAAATCCGCTTGGCTTCCTCCACCGAAGTCCATGCGCCCGGCAGACCGATTTCGATGTTGCCGATGTCAACCTGACCGGACCAGTAACCGCCGGTGCCATGCACAATGTCGATGGTGCCCTTGGAAACCGCATCAAGGAACTGATCGGATGCAACCAACTCACCGCCGCGGAAATACTGGATGCGCAGCGTGCCGTCGGAGGCTTCCTTCACCGCATCGCGGAATTTCTTGGCGATCGGGTCGATCTCGGTGCCATAGAAGGTGTGGAACCGCAGGCGCACGGTTTCGGCGGCGGCGACGGTGGCGGTCGTTGCGAAAACCGCGGCGCCAGTAACAAGGCCGATAGCCGTGCGGCGGGTGAATTTGCTCAGGTTCATATCTCTCTCCCTTGGGGCAAGCCCATTGTCTCTTACATCCCGGTCAGGCCGGAACGTGGAATTTTCCTAACCCAATGGCGGGCAGTAGCGCAACATTTTCATCTATTTTCCTGTATTTTGCTCAAATTATTGAGCCATGCAGATATTGCCCATTTTGCTTAACAAGGGTTTAGCCATTGTTTAATAAACAAAATTTTGCAATTTGCGGTGAATTGCGACGACGTGGCGACAAAAAAAGAAACGCCGTTACACCGGGCGGCAAACGGCTCAGGTGATTCCCGCCCCTTCGATGCGGTCGCAAAGGAATCGCCCTCGCCCAAACAAACAAAAAAGCAGGCCACAACAGCCTGCTTTATGAGGTTGGCAAAGGCCGTTTCAGACCGGCATCTTGAAGTCCATCGGACCTTTCGCGGCTTTGTTGCTGCTCACCTTGGAATTGCACGACAGCGTATCCACCAGCGGGGAATTGGGGTCGATCTCCATGTTGCAGACAAGGCAGCGGTCCGCGCCGGAAATGGCGTTCAACCCGCCGCAGGAACCTTTGATCGTCTTGCCCTGAAAAATCACGCCGAGGCTCATGCCCAGCACAACGAGGGAAAGCAGAACGAAAGCGAGGATGAAAGTGCTCATAGCGGTTTACTCCTTGGCGGTCAGCTCGGTGAAACGCGGGCTTGCAGCGGAAGTATACGCCCCTTCGCCGCCATTTACATCCCGCGAGATGAAATAAACCGCAAGATTATACGTCTTGGCGATTTCCATGCCGCGTTCCGCACCGAGCGCCAACATCGCCGTGGCCCAGGCATCCGCCATCATGGCGTCTTCGGCGAGGACAGTGACGGAGGTCGTCGCGTGGGTGATCGGGCGGCCGGTCGTGGCGTCGATGATATGCGAATAACGCTTGCCGTCCTGTTCAAAGAAGTTGCGATAATCGCCGGAAGTGGCCATGCCGAGATTGGACACCGGGATGATCTTTTCAATCGCTTCCTGCATCCCCGGCTCCGGCGTTTCAATGCCGATGCGCCACGGCTCGCCCTTCTCGTTCACGCCACGGGTCACAAGGTCGCCCCCGATTTCCACCATGTAATGCTCCGCCCCTTTGGCGGCAAGCGCAGCGGCGATCCTGTCGATACCATACCCCTTGGCGATGGCGGCGACATAAACGTTCACGTTCGGCTGGTTTTTGGTCAGGGTTTTGGCCGTCGGATCAAGGGTCAGAAGGCGTGTCTGCCCCACTTCGGCCAGCGCGGCGGCAATGGCTTCGTCGGAGGGGATCGGGTCAGTCGGTTCGCGGTCACCGAAACCCCACAGCACAATCACCGGCCCCAAGGTCACGTCAAATGCCCCGCCAGAGCGTTCATGCACCTCGTTGGCCCCGGCCATAACGGCAAGGAAATCGTCGGAAATCGGCTGCGGCGCGAGGCTTTCAGACTTGGAGAAGCGCGACACTTCCGAATTCGGGTTCCAGTTCGACAGGCTGTCATTCATCGAAGCCAGCACCTTGTCGACTTCCGCCGCCAGCACCGATTCGTCCAGTTCCTCACCGATGGCGACAATGTTATAGGTCGTGCCCATCGCCTTGCCAGATAGGCGCACCACGTCCGGTTTCTGGTCAAAAAAGCACCCCGCCAACAGCAAGATGGCAGCGATAGCGGAAAAAGCGGTCAGGCGGCGCATGGCGGAGGCTCCTTGAGGTCACTGGCCCTGAGAATCAGGCGGATTTGCCACGAAGTGTTGGCGGGTATATGACACCCGCCCTTTACGCTGTCAAACCTGACTGTAGGGCCAAAACCTTAAGAAACTTCTAATATTTCAGCGGAATGAAGGCCAAAGTAAGAAAACCGATCCCGGCGATCAGGCCGGAGATCCAGGCGCGTTTCTGCCAGCCCTCCGGCTGCTCTTTCCAGGCGCGCCGAAAGGCATAACCCGCGATGACGGCGGCGACGAAAATCACCGTGGCGGGAAGGGGCGTGAGGGTCAGATCGGGCATTTCGGCTCCATTATTGTAACATTTGCCACAAAACAAGTCTGGTCAGGACATAAAGTTGCGCTAAACTGAACTACCAGCAGGCAATCCAAGGAGAACACCATGGCACCCACTTCATACCAATCCCCCAGCAAGGGAGACAAGGACGACAAGAGCACCTATTCGCAATCGGCCGAAAGCAATCTGGCGACGACCGACAGCACGGTGGCGAGTATTCTGGAGGCCAAGGGGACGGATTGTTATTGCGTAAGTCCAGACGACACGATCGGGACGGTTGTTAACCTGTTGCGCGAAAAGCGGATCGGGGCGGTGATGGTGACGGAAGGGGATGAGGTCAAAGGCATTCTCTCTGAGCGCGACATCGTGCGGCGACTGGCCGACACGCCGGGCAAGACCCTGCCGCAATCGGTGCGCGATCTGATGACCACAAAGGTGCAGTTCTGCGCACCCTCGGACCGGCTGATCGAGGTTCTGGAACATATGAACAAGGGGCGGTTCCGCCATATGCCGGTGATGACCGACGGCAAGCTCGGTGGCATTGTTACGGTTGGCGATGTGGTCGGGCACCGGCTGAAAGAGCTGGAATATGAAGCGCTGCGGATGAAGCAGATGATCGTCGGTTAAAGCCGCAACCATTCCAAAGGAAAAGGCGCCCCGCGGGGCGCCTTTGCTTTTCTGGTTTGGGTTTTACCCGCCGAAATCGTCCAGCATGATGTCTTCCCGGTCCACGCCGAGATCGAGCAGCATGTTGATCACCGACTGGTTCATGATGGGCGGACCACACATATAGTATTCGCAGTCTTCCGGTGCGGGGTGGTTCTTGAGGTATTCTTCGTAAAGGACGTTGTGGATGAAGCCGGTATAGCCTTCCCAGTTGTCCTCCGGCATGGCGTCCGACAGAGCGACGTGCCATTCGAAGTTGTCAAATTCCTCGGCCAGACCGTCGAAGTCCTCGACAAAGAACATCTCCCGCTTCGAGCGCGCACCATACCAGAAGGTGATCTTCCGGTCACGGTTTTTCAGGCGCTTGAGCTGGTCGAAGATATGCGAGCGCATCGGGGCCATACCGGCACCACCGCCGATAAAGACCATTTCCTTGTCCGTGTCGCGGGCGAAGAACTCACCATACGGACCGGAAATCGTCACCTTGTCGCCCGGCTTCAGGTTGAAGATATAGGACGACATCTTACCGGCGGGAATGCCCGTCGAACCCGGCGGCGGCGAGGCCACGCGGACGTTGAGCATGATCATGCCCTTCTCGTCCGGGTAGTTCGCCATCGAGTAGGCGCGTTCCACCGGCTCGTCGACGATGCTCTCATACTGCCAGAGATTGAACTTGTCCCAGTCCTCGCGATACTCTTCTTCGATGTCGAAGTCGGTGTATTTCAGCTTGTGGGCCGGGGCCTCGATCTGGATGTAACCACCAGCGCGGAAGTTCACGTCTTCGCCTTCGGGCAGGTCGAGGATCAGCGCCTTGATGAAAGTGGCGACGTTGTGGTTGGAACGCACGGTGCATTCCCACTTCTTCACGCCGAACACCTCTTCGGGCACTTCAATACTCATATCCTGCTTCACGGCAACCTGACAGGACAGACGGTCCCCGGCCGCAGCTTCGCGCTTGGTGATGTGGCTCTCCTCGGTCGGCAGGATCGACCCGCCGCCCTCGAAGACTTTCACCCGGCACTGGGCGCAGGTGCCGCCGCCACCACAGGCGGAAGGCACGAAGAGCTTCTCATTTGCCAGCGTCTGCAACAGCTTGCCGCCCGCAGGCACCGAGATGGTTTTCTCACCGTTGATGGTGATCTGCACATCCCCGGTCGAGACCAGTTTCGAACGCGCGCCGATGATGATCAGAACCAAAGCCAGCACGATCAGGGTGAAGAGGATGACGCCTAGGGTAAAGGTTTCCATTCTGCGTTCTCCTTACAGCTTCACACCGGAGAAGGACATGAAGGCGAGTGCCATCAGACCTGCGGTGATGAAGGTAATGCCAAGGCCCTGAAGCCCGTCCGGCACGTCGGAATATTTCAGTTTCTCACGCACACCGGCCATGGCAGTAATCGCCAGAGCCCAACCGAAGCCGGAGGAGATGCCGTAGGTGGCCGCTTCCGGGAAGTTGTAGTCGCGTTCCACCATGAAGAGCGAGCCGCCGAGAATGGCGCAGTTCACCGTGATCAGGGGCAGGAAGATGCCCAGCGCGTTGTAAAGCGCGGGGAAGAACTTATCCAGCACCATCTCGAGGATCTGCACGATGGCCGCGATCACGCCGATATAGGAGATCAGACCAAGGAAGGTCAGGTCCACATCCGGGAAACCGGCCCAGGCGAGCGCGCCCGGCTTCAACAGGTAGGTGAGCAACAGGTTGTTGGCGGGCACGGTGATGGCCTGCACGATCATCACCGAGATACCGAGACCCATGGCGGTGCTGACCTTCTTCGACACTGCGATAAAGGTACACATGCCGAGGAAGAACGACAGCGCCATGTTTTCGATGAATATGGCCTTTACGGCCAGCGAAATAAGGCCTTCCATCAGTGTGCCTCCATCACTTGAATTTTGAAGTCACGCTCTTCGACCTGGTTCGGTTTCCAGGTGCGGAAGCCCCAGATCAGCAGACCGATGACGAAGAAGGCGGAGGGCGGGAGCAGCAACAGGCCATTCGGCACATACCAGCCACCGTTATTCACGGTTTCCAGAATGGTGAAGCCGAAGAGCGACCCGGAGCCGAACAGCTCGCGGATGATCCCGACCAGCATCAGGATCAGACCGTAGCCCATCCCGTTGCCAACACCGTCGATGAACGACGCCACCGGCGGGTTCGACATGGCAAAGGCTTCCGCCCGGCCCATGACGATACAGTTGGTGATGATCAGGCCGACGAAGACCGACAGGGTCTTGGAGACTTCGAAAGCATAGGCTTTCAGGATCTGGTCCACCAGAATCACCAGCGACGCGATGATCACCATCTGCACGATGATGCGGATCGAGGTCGGGATCTGGTTGCGCAGCATCGAGATGAACATCGAGGAGAACGCCGTCACCAACGTCACCGCGATGGCCATGACCAGCGCCACTTTCAGGGAGGAAGTCACCGCCAGCGCCGAGCAGATGCCGAGCACCTGCAAGGTGATGGGGTTGTTGTCGACCATCGGGTCGATCAGAAGCTCGCGTTTGGTCTGAGACATCAGAACTCTCCTGCTTGCAATTTGCTGAGGAAGAGCGCATATCCCTCTTCACCCATCCAGAATTTCACCAGATTATCGACCCCGCGCGACGTCAGGGTTGCCCCCGCGAGCGCGTCGACGTGATAATCTGCACCGGCGGCCGTAGCCTTTTTGCCGACATTGATCTGCATCACGCCGTTTTCATCCCGCAGTTTCTTGCCCAACCACAGCGCCTTCCAGCGCGGGTTGTCCACTTCGGCACCCAGACCGGGCGTTTCCGCCTGACTGTAGAACTGCAACCCAAAGATATCGTTGCCGTCCTCTTCAATCGCCATGTAGCCGTAAAGCGTGGACCAGAGACCATAGCCATGCACCGGCAGGATCACCTTGTCGAGCGCACCGTTTTCGTCGCGCAGGAAGTAGATCGTGCGGTAGTAGGACTGGCGGCCAATGGAAGCCGGGTCGTCCGACAGGGCACGCGACAGAGCCGGGTCATCGGCGGCGGCGAGATCGTCAAAGGTCGCCGGGTCGAATTCGTCGGTCAGCTCGCCGGTGCGAATGTCGAGAACATGGCCCTCGAAGGCTTCGAACGCGGCGGTGATGTCGATCCCCGGCTCGTATTGTCCGGCCACCTGCAAAATGTTGAGCTGCTTGTCGCGCAGCTTGTTGGCTTCCTGCACCGGGCGCAGCGACACGGCGGCCACCGACACGATCATGGAGGCAAACAGGCAGAGCGTCACAGCGACGGTGATGGTCTTGCCAACGCCGTCAGGCGACGCGGCAAGAAAGCGGCCAATCGGGCCTTTCGGAGCTTCGGTAGTGTCAGACATGACGACGTGCCCTCCGTTTGATGTTGGCTTGGATGACGAAATAGTCAATCAGCGGTGCGAAGACGTTGCCAAAGAGAATGGCAAGCATCATGCCTTCCGGGAAGGCCGGGTTGATCACGCGGATCATCACAACCATCACCCCGATCAGCGCGCCGTAGATATAGCGACCGACATTAGTGTGCGAAGCGGTTACCGGCTCAGTCACCATGAAGGCGAGACCGAAGGCATAACCCCCAACCACGAGGTGCCAATACCAAGGCATGGCGAACATCGGGTTGCTGTCGGAACCAATGAGGTTCAGCAGCAGCGAGAAGCCGATCATGCCACCCAGACACCCGACAACCAGACGCCAGTTGGCGATCTTGGTGATCAGGAGGAAGGTCAGGCCGATGGCGCAGGCGATGACGGAAGTCTCGCCGAAGGAGCCTTGGATCGTGCCGGTGAAGGCGTCCATCCAGGTGATCCCTTTTGCAGCCAGCGCCTCAACGCCCTCTGCCGCCGTCACACCGAGCGCGGTTGCGCCGGAGAAACCGTCAACCGGGGTCCAGATCGCGTCGCCGGACATGCTGGCCGGGTAAGCGAAATAGAGGAAGGCACGGCCGGTCAGGGCGGGGTTGAGGAAGTTTTTCCCCGTGCCGCCAAAGACTTCCTTGCCGATAACCACGCCGAAGCTGATGCCCAGCGCGACCTGCCAGAGCGGCGTCGAGGCCGGCAGGATCAGCACGAAAAGCATCGAGGTCACGAGGAAACCTTCGTTCACCTCATGCCCACGCACCGTGGCGAACAGCACTTCCCAGATCGCACCGACCGCGAGGGTCACGATGTAAATCGGCAGGAAATACAGGGCGCCGTGCAGCACATTGGCGAACCAGCTATCCGCATTGAGCGACACGCCGAGCGCCTGCAATAGCCCGATGCGCCAGCCGGTCTCGGCGCCCGCACCCATGGCAGCAATGGCAGAATTAGCCTGAAGGCCGGTGTTATACATGCCCCAGAGGATCGCCGGGATGGTGGCAATCACCACATAGGTCATGATCCGCTGCATGTTGACATTGGAACGCGCATGCGGCGCGTTGGTGGTCACGGCTTTACCGGAATAGGTCAGAGCCTCCACCATCTCATAGAGAGGATAGAGCTTCTCCAGCTTGCCGCCTTTCAGGAAATGCGGCTCGATCCGGTCGTAGAAGTTGCGCAATCCCATGCGTCAGCCCTCCTTTTCGATCTTGGTCAGGCTGTCGCGCAGCGCGATACCGTATTCATATTTGGCGGGGCAGGCAAAGCCCACGAGGCTCAAATCCTCTTCGTCCAACTCCATCGCGCCCAAAAGCTGGGCCTGATCGGTGTCCATCACCAACAGCGCGCGCAGAAGCTGGGTCGGCAGGTAGTCCTGCGGCATCAGCTCCTCGAACGTGCCGGTGGGCACCATGGCGCGGCGACCGCCGCCCTGATTGGTGCCGATGTCGAAGAGTTTCTTGGAGAAGGCGGAGCCAAGCACCGGCTGCACCGCGTATTGATCCGAGCGCGGCGTGATCCAGCCCAGCAGGAACTGACGCCGGTCTTCCAACACGATGGTCACGGCGCGGGCAAAGCGGCCAAGGAAGGCAAACGGACCTTCCGCCTGATCGCCCGAAAGCAGCGAACCGGAGATGATGCGCGGCGTATCGGTCGCAACCTCGCCCGCGGTCAGCTCTTCGGTCGAGGCGCCCATCACCGTGCGGATCAGACGCGGGTTCTTCGCTTCCGGTCCGGCCAGCGCGATAACGATGGACGGGTCCAGA
This sequence comes from Rhodobacterales bacterium, assembly GCA_002747325.1. Lineage (GTDB taxonomy): Bacteria > Pseudomonadota > Alphaproteobacteria > Rhodobacterales > Rhodobacteraceae. Next base: position 3,804 of record PDOZ01000033.1, on the reverse strand, counting down.
TAGCCGGTCTTCAGCAAGCGACCGATAGCGATCACGTCCTGATAACCGATGGTCCAGACCATATCCTCGGCGCGAACCGGGTGCAGAAAGTGGATATGCGTGCCCGCGAGACCCGCCGGGTGCGGCCCCTCAAAGGCCACCGCCTCAACGCCTTCCGCCGATACGAGCGCTTCGCCCGGTGCCTGACAGAGATAGGTCTTGCCCTCGGAGAGCTTGGCCACCGCCGCCACACCAGCGGCGAAATCTTCCTTCGCCTCACCGATGATCAACGCCGCATCCGCCGAAAGCGGCTCGGTGTCCATCGCGGTGATGAAAATCGCCTGCGGGCGGGTGCCCGGAACCGGCAGCTTGGAATACGGACGGGTGCGGAACGAGGTCCACAGGCCGGAAGCGCAGAGCTTTTCCGTCAGCCCTTCCGAGGTTTCCGCGTCGCCAACCTTGGAGAAGTCGATCCCCTTGTCGTCGGCATCCGTCACCTCAATCACAACCGACTGCAACACCCGGCGCGCGCCGCGATTGATCGCAACTACCTTGCCGGTCACGGGCGACACCATCTGTGCCTCCGGCGCGTCCTTGTGACAGAAGAGCGGCGTGCCGCGTTGAACTTCATCGCCTTCCTGAACCGCCATTCGCGGCTTCAAAGCGACATAATCCCGCCCAAGCACCGCGACTCGCTTAATAGCGGGGCCGTTCTCGATGGTTTGAGCGGGGGCGCCGGAAACAGGAATGTCCAGCCCCTTTTTCAATTTGAAATGCTGCATGTTTTTCGTGTTCTCTTCAGCCTGGCTACCTTTTTTGCTCAGCGACCGCCCGAATTCGAGGCTTCCCGTCACCGGGAGGCGGGTTTCGCCCTGAGCAGTCGAAATCCACCGTCATTTTCTCCGCGCCCTTATTAGAGCCGAAAAGCTGCGTTGCCAACAGATTGCCGCCCCCGGATCGGGCTTTGAGGGAACTTTTTTCCGGCAAAATTCCGCAAATTTCGGCTTTCCCGGTCGCAACCTTTGACCAAGCGGCAAATATTACGGCGAATCACTCGGGCGAAACCAGATAGCGCGACGCAAAGCCTTAAATAATTGACAAAAACAGTAGGTCTTTGCCACGCCGCACCGGCTCCGACCGCAATCTCTCTCCCTATATACAGAGACACCCAGCGCCCCCGCGCCGCGCCGAAATGACCGCCCTGCATCCGTTACGGGCACCTTGCCGCCGAACACGCATCAAGAAGCAAACCAACCTCCACAACCATTCCGGCCACAAGAGCGCCCCAAAGACACCTGAAGCTGAAAAATCCTACAAAAACGGGTAAGATTGTCGCACCCCATTGAAAAACAACAAGATTTATTCCCCCCAAACCGAAAAAATCCCCATTTTCCTTGCGTTGGATCAAGGTTGGCGTCCATACAGTTCCTAACCTGTCACGCAGCATCACCAGACAGGTCAGGCCCATGACCCGAGCCGTTCAGAAGTCGCCCAACCGCTACGCCATCCTGCTTGGCACGCGGCGGGCCATGTTTCTCGGTAGCTTTTATGGGGTCCAGCTAGCACAGGAATTTTCCGGCCAGCGACGCGTGATTGCAAACAAGAATTTTCGCGCGGGGCGATCCGCTTTGCGCGCAAAGCCGGGGCGCGTTGGCGCCGTTATGCGCCTTTCCCCACGCGCCCCCGTTGCCAAGGCAGACTCCCGCCGGGGGTCGCCATACAACCCAAAGAAAGGTGAAAACCATGGCAAAAACTTCGAAACCTACCGCCCTTAAGGCCACCCGCCGCGACGTGTTGCGCGGATCGGCCCTTGCGGGTGCCGCAGCCCTTACCGGCGGTGCGGTTGGAACGGCCAATGCCGCTGTCCGGCGCATGCCCGCCCCGGTCACGCCGCGCGAGCCGATGGTGCAGTTTGTTGACGAAGAGGTCGTCACCAGCAATGCAAAACCAGCGGACCTGTCCGGCTATGAGCGCGTGAAACAGGAACTGGTGATGCCACCCTTCGCGCCGAAGCACGAACAGGTTGCCACCGGCAAGCCGAAGATCGTCGAGATCACCATGGAAACCATTGAGAAGAAAATGGTGGTGGACGAGGATACCGGCGCGTCGATCTGGGCGCTGACCTATAATGGCTCCGTCCCCGGCCCGCTGATCATCGTGCATGAAGGCGATTACATCGAACTGACCCTGCGCAATCCGAAGGACAGCTCGATGGAACACAACATCGACTTCCACGCCTCCACCGGCGCACTCGGCGGCGGCGGTCTGACCCATGTCTTCCCGGGCGAAGAAACCGTGCTGCGCTGGAAAGCCGTCAAGCCGGGCGTCTTCACCTATCACTGCGCCCCCGGCGGTCAGATGATCCCCTACCACGTGGTCCACGGCATGAACGGCGCCCTGATGGTTCTGCCGCGCGATGGCCTGAAGGACAAGGACGGCAACCCGCTGCGCTACGACAGCATCGCTTATATCGGTGAGCAGGATTATTACCTGCCGATAAATGAAGACGGCGAATACATCGACTATAACGGCGCTGCCGAGGACTGGGAAGAAAGCTTCGAAGCCATGCGCGGCCTGATCCCGACACATAGCGTATTCAACGGCGCCGTCGGCGCACTGACCGGCGAAAACGCCCTGAAGGCAAAGGTCGGCGAAACCGTGCTGATGATCCACAACCAGGCCAACCGCGACTCTCGTCCGCACCTGATCGGCGGGCATGGCGATTATGTCTGGGAAGCCGGTTCCTTCAACGATGCGCCGCAGACCAATCTGGAAACCTGGTTCATCCGGGGCGGCAGCGCCGGGGCGGCTATGTACACCTTCCGCCAGCCGGGGGTTTACGCCTATGTGAACCACAACCTGATCGAAGCGGTTCTTCTGGGCGCCACCGCGCACTTTGTGGTGGAAGGTCAGTGGGATAACGGCCTGATGGAACAGGTCGTCGCTCCGCACGAATTCTGATCCCAAATCAGGAGATAAAAAAATGAGTGCTGCTGTTAAAAAACTCGGTGTATTTCTGGGAATAGGTGCGGCAGCACTTGCCGGGGCCGCGATCTATTGGCAGATGCGCGGCCCTGCGCTGAATTACGACATTTTACCGATCATGGCCGAAAAGCCGGTCATCATGCCGGACGGGCATAGATTTTACGCGCAGAAATACGAGGTAACGATTGCCGAGTGGAACGCCTGCCACGACGCTGGCGCATGTGCGTTGCACATCCGCACCCGCCCGGACATGCAGTCCGAAACCACTCCCGCGACCGGGGTGTCCTATCTCGACGCGGGTGAGTTTCTCGCCTGGATCAACGCCAACTCCGGCCACACCTTCCGCCTGCCCACAGTCGCGGAATGGGAATTCATGGCTCAGGAAGTGGCGCATGAACCCGACCCGATCTTTACCGATCCGTCCCTGAGCTGGGCCTCGTCCTACATGCTGGAAAACCTGCCCAGCCGGGCGCTGAAAAAGACCGGCAGTTTCGACATGACCTCCGGCGGGATCGGCGACCTGCCCGGCTCGGTCTGGGAATGGACACAGGATTGTTATGCAGGGTCCGAAGAAGGCAGGGAAATCCCCGACGACCGCTGCCCGGCTTTCTTCGCCGCCGGCGAACACATGGCTGCCCTGTCAATTCTGGTGCGCGACCCGGCGCGGGGCGGCTGCGCCGTTGGCAGCCCGCCGGCGCATCTGGGGCTGCGGCTGGTCTCCGACACGCCGGTCCCGGTCAGGCCCTAGGACCAATCGACATTCAGGATTCCCAAAGGGTGTGTTTGTGTGATTCATAGAGCCCCATATTGAGCAATCTGGGGGCAATCACATGGCCAAAC
>PDOZ01000046.1 GCA_002747325.1 Rhodobacterales bacterium | reverse complement strand
CAGCGCCATGGATCGCGCAGCGCGGACCGGTGCAGACCAGAAGGTGGAAGTCGAAATCCGGCGGCAGGCTCCAGCCCGGCTTGCCGAGACGCGGGCGCGTGCCCTCGACCGGGCGCGCCTCCCCCGCCAGCGCCGCGGCGGCAAAGGCTTTCAGCGCGACGGCGTCGCGCCCCGGGTCCGGGCCGAGGCTGACCTCGGTGTCAGTATTGCCGCGGGCGCGCCAATGGGCCAGCACCCCGGGCAGCCAGGTCAGCAGGCTCTCGGGAAAGGGAAAGCCGAAAGGCTGCACCCGGATCCGCCGGTGTCCCTCGGCGCGCATCTGGTCCAGCGTGGTCAGAAGGTCCGGCCCGGTCTCCTCGAGCCGGATCAGCCGCGCCGCCCCGGGGGCGCCCGCCAGAGCCGCAGCCTCCAGACGCGCCAGCGCCCCCCGGCTGAGGGTGTAAGCCGAAACGACAAACAGCACCGCCACGCCCTGCGCGGCCGGGGTCAGCCCGTCGCCCGGATGAATATCAGACCCCATTCCGCCCTCCGCAGAACAGCGCAGGCGCACGGGGAACCGGTCATGTCACAGGTAAAGGCCCTGTCGTCCATCTCGTCTCTCCCCCGGGACACCCCGCCTGGACAAAGTTGAACTACCGGCGCCAAGGCGCCCGGGATGGCAGGTCTCCTGACTCGCGGCTCAAACGTGGCGCTGCGCCTTCCCGGGTCGCTTCGACCCAGTGGCATATGCAGCCCACTTGCCGCCTACAGTTGCGGGGGCAGTCACGGCATTGGCACCTCGCGGCACCGCACCATGTTCCCATTTCAGACCGGACGCGTCGCCGCACCCGGTCACCATCGCCGCAACTTTGCGCTCAAAACGGCGGGAATATCAATGCGATTCTTTCGCGGGCGGTGGCATGGCCCGGAGTACGCAAGACCAGAGCACAAGTCGCATTGCATCTTCCGGCTCGCAGACACGGGCCTTGCAGAAACGGCAGGTTTTCAGAAATGACGGAGGGGTCGTCTGGTAAATGACAGGGGGGATCTGGTGGAGCCTAGGTCTACCAAATCGGAATCTCTCCCGGCCTCAAGGGGTCTTGTATGCGCTTGAAAAAATGACAAATTAGAGAAATCGACCTCTCAGCCAACTGCAAATCATCTCATGCCTTCCCAACATCGATGTTGGGATGGACCAATGACCAAGCTCACCGCAAGGAAGGTCAATAGCCTCAAAGCGCGGGGCTTCTATGGCGACGGCGAAGGGCTTTACCTGAAAGCAGGTGAAGGGGGTGCGAAATCCTGGATATTGCGGACGGTAGTTCATGGACGGCGGCGAGACCTCGGGCTTGGTTCTGCACGTCTCGTCTCGCTCGCCGAAGCAAGAACAAAGGCTCGCGAGTTCAGGCGGATCGCACGTGAAGGCGGCGACCCTGACACGATCCGAAAACAGAAATCGCTTTCCTTCGAAGAAGCGGCGCGGCGGGTTCATGCGCAACTCCTTCCGACTTGGAAGAACAAGAAACATGCCGAAACATGGCTGGCGACGGTCGAGAACTACGCCAATCCAAAAATCGGGAAGCGACCGCTGCACACAATCGGAACGGCTGACGTCTTGTCAGTCCTTGCGCCGATCTGGACCGAAAGGCACGAGACCGCAAGGCGTCTGAAGCAGAGGCTTTCGACCATTTTCGATTGGGCCAAGGGAGCGGGGCATTATCCCCACGAAAACCCGGTGAACGGGATCAAGAAGGCGTTGCCCACGGTGAAGCGCCAGGTGCAACACATGTCCGATAGTGTCATCCAGCGCGTCATTGAGATCGAAGGACCGGAGTTCATAGACGAGGCTCAGCGCAAATATGGGACGGGTTGGCGCATCTTCGTCGGTGAGGTTGCCGCAGCGCATTTCGCCCCAGCGCTGAGCCGGCTCTGGTATGCCGCCAACATGATGGCGTTGTACTACGTCCACCACGACGATATGCGCCTCGGGTTCGGCGCAGATACCACGGAGGACTACCGCGCGATTGACGTGCGACGACTGAAGCGGGAAGGACTGCTATCGCCTGGACAAGCCTACGGTTGGCAATGGTCCAGGAACGGGGCCATTGTGGCGTCGATCCGGATCAGGACCGAACCCGGGCGGATTATCCTGACCTATCGCCATCGACACCATGGCGGGGATTGGCAGGACGAAAGCTATCCGATCTACCTCGACACAACGCCTTGCCATTTGGGCGGTGAACGTCACTGGTTTCGCTGCCCCGCAGGCGGCTGCAACCGTCGGGTCGCGATCCTCTACGGCGGCGCGATCTTTGCCTGTCGTCATTGCCACCGACTCGTCTATGCGTCGCAGAGGCAAAAGCCATGGGACCGGGCGAGTCGGCGAGCAGATCGTATCCGGGACAGGTTGAACTGGCCCGGAGGCATACTGGAAGGAAACGGTTGGGGTAGACCCAAAGGCATGCATTTACGCACCTATGAACGCCTTTGCAGGGAGCACGATGCCCACTCGGATCGGGCGATGACCGGGATCATGGGGTATCTCGAGTGCCTTAAGTGACGGATTTGACGCTGGTGACATGGCATCACCGGCGCGAGGCGCCAGGAGGTGCTTGAAAGGTATTCCGGCAGCTTCGCAGACCATTCACTCATGAGGATAAGAGTGCATTCAACCGTCTCGCCAGTGTCCGTCACCAGTTCCAGTTCGCCAGACGGCCTTGTCTGATCCCAAACGAAGCTCTCCGAGAGAACCGACAACAAATCCCGTTTGTAGGCCGTATCCGCGTTGTCGAGTTGGTCGCCCTTGGTTTCCAGCACCGTCATCCGCCGCTTTCCATCGTCCTTCGTCGCAGCAAAGATGAAGTCCGGGAAGATGCGGTTCCGTTTCCAGCCCTGCAACCCATATTGGGATTTGGCGACGTTGCGGTGCCACCAGACAAGGGCGTCGTCGGCGTCGAGATAGACGGCAACGTCCCTTTCGTCGCCGTTCAGTTCGGCTTGATACACGGGGGTGAAGAGGCTCTTTTCAAGCGCGCCACCATTATTCCCAAGCACTTGATCGGCATTCTCCGGCTCAGAGGTGTCCATTTCGAATGGCATGATCCAGTTGCGACCATCGATCCGCGGGCGGAACTGAATGCGCCCATCGTCTACCGCCTGTTTGAAATAGGCTTCTGCCCGAATGTTGCGCTCGGCATCCAGTGCCTTGCGCGCCTCATCCACGATCAGTGCTGCCAGAGAACCGATCTTCTCTGGCGTGAATCCACGGGCTGAAAGTGCCGTGATCAGGTCGGCAACGATCTGGCGGCAAACAAACGGGTTCGGGACAAGGTCGGACAACACCCGAACGGCAAAAGATGGATCGAATTCATTGGTGGCGATGGTTCGTGCAACACGTCGCGCTTCGATTGGCCTGCCACCATCGCTCAGTTCGATCCGCTGCACCTGAGATTCAGCCGCATGGGCATTCTCCGGTGTCTTCGCGGCTCACGCCGCCGCGTCAAAACCGGTCCAGTCGATACATGCCAGAATGTCGGTTTTGGCCGAAGACGCCCCCCGCGGCCTCAGCATGATCGTCTGGGAATGGCGCGTGCCACGGGTGCTGGCGGTGGCGCTGATCGGCGCGGGGCTGTCGCTCGCGGGGGCGTTGATGCAAACGGCCCTGCGCAACCCGATGGCCGACCCCTACCTGATGGGCCTGTCGTCGGGGGCTTCGGCCGCGGCCGTCGCCGCATGGGTCACCGGCGCCGTGGGGGTGCCGGTGCTGGCCTTCCTCGGGGCGGCGCTGGCCTTTGCGATGACGCTGGTGCTGTCGATGCGGCGCGGACAGCCCCTCGACCCGCTGGTGGTGATCCTCGCGGGTGTGGCGGTGTCGCTGATGTTCCAGTCGCTCACCGCGTTCTTTCTCTATGTCGGTGACCCCCACGCCACACGCTCCGCCATGGGCTGGCTGATGGGCACCGCGGCGGGCACCGAATGGGACGAAGTGCCGGTTCTGGCCATCGGCGTGGCGCTGATCGCCCTGCCGGCGCTGTGGCGGGCAGGCGATCTCGACGCGGTGCTGCTCGGCGACGAACGCGCCGAAGCCCTCGGTGTCCGGGTCGGTGTGCTGCGTTTCGCGATCTTTCTCGGCACGGTGATCCTCACCGGGCTGGCGGTCGCCGTGGCGGGGATCGTCGGCTTCGTCGGGCTGATCGTGCCGCATATGGCGCGGCTGATCACCGGCGCGCGTCACCGGGTTCTGCTGCCGCTGGCCGCGAGCCTCGGGGCGACGGTGCTGGTGGCGGTCGACCTGCTCTGCCGGCTGTTGCTCGCCCCCGAAGAACTGCCCCTCGGCGTGTTGCTGGCGCTCTTCGCCGCACCGCCCTTCATCCTGATCCTGAGGGGGCTGCGCCGCGATGCCTGACCCACGTCTTGAACTGCGCAATATCTCGGTCGCGGTTGCGGGCCGCGACTATGTGCGCGATGTCAGCCTCACCGTAAGCGAAGGCCGGTTCCTCGGTCTGCTCGGCGCCAATGGCGCGGGCAAAACCACGCTTCTGCGGGTGCTCTATTCTTCGGTGCGCCCGAGCGGTGGCGAGATCGTGCTGGACGGCCGCCCCAAGCCCGACTGGCGCTGGACCGACTGGGCGCGCTCTGTCGGCGCGCTGGTGCAGGGGGAGGGCCTGCTGGCCGGTCTGACCCCGGCCGATATTGTCGAGATCGGACTGAACCCGCTGCCGCTGGAGGCGTCCGAAAAGGCCACCCGCCGCGACGCCGCGCTGGACTTCGTCGGGTTGTCCGACAAACGCGACCAGAACGCCGAAAACCTCTCCGGCGGCGAGCGGCAGCGCTGCTATTTCGCCCAGCTCCTCGCCCGCGACCCTCAGGTTTATGTGCTCGACGAACCGACCAACCACCTCGACCTGCATTTCCAGTTGCGCCTGCTCGACGAGGTCCGCCGCCGTGGCCGGATCGTCATCGCCAGTCTTCACGACCTCACCATCGCCAACCGCTATTGCGACACGGTGGCGGTGATGGAAGAGGGCCGGATCGTGGCTCAGGGCCCGCCGGAAAGTGTCCTCAGCCGGGCGCAGATTGCCCAGACCTACCGGGTTGATGCCGCCCTGCGCGACGGGGCACTGCATATCGGCGGGCCGATCCTCGGGGAAGCGTATGTCTCCAACGCCTTGTGAGCACAGGAAAATACGTCAGATTGGCCTCGAAAAGCTAGCCCAACAAAAGCACGCCGCCCGGTTCCGCTGGTCTCGTATCTCGACACCCTGCGTTGGGTATTAATCGGCGTCACGTCCGGCGTCATCGCCGTTGCAATCGTCCTGTCCAGGGTGTCAATCCGGCGCTCCGGCGAGCGCGTCGTGGCGACCGCCGCGATCCCCGACGATCTGCGCCGCCCCCTGGCCGCCATGGGCGCGCCGGCCGGCGCGCTGGCCGCCGCGGACCATCTGTGCGATCCAGGCAGCAGAGACGACGCACCCATGGAGGACGACCCGTGAGCACGCCTTCCCCCCTCGACGCCTTCTTCTCGCCGCGCGGGGTCGCGGTGGTGGGCGCCAGCGCCCGCCCCGAGTCCGTTGGCCACGCGCTGCTGCGCAACCTGCTGTACGGCGCCGTCGACTCCGACGACCGCGCCAAGGGGTTCCAGGGCGCGGTCTACGCCGTCAACCGCAAAGGCGGCGAGATCCTCGGGCGCCCCGTCTACGCCTCGCTGGCGGACATCGAGGGGCCCCTCGACCTCGTCCTGGTCGCGATCCCCGGCCGCTTCGTGCCCGGCCTCATCGATGAATGCGGGGCCAAGGGCGTGCGCAACGTCATCGTCATCTCCGCCGGCTTCGCCGAGATCGGCGCCGAGGGCAAGGCGCTTCAGGACGACATGCTCGCCCGCGCCCGGGCCCACGGCGTCCGCCCCATCGGCCCCAACTGCCTGGGGGTCCTGCGCCCGGCC
>PDOZ01000026.1 GCA_002747325.1 Rhodobacterales bacterium | reverse complement strand
CGCGACCCGCTTCGACAGGCGCGCCGTCTACTTTCTCAGCTTCATCCATCTCGCATCAGCGATGCTATGGATGCGATGAATGTCGATTCAGCCTAGAGCAGAAATCGCTAAATCCGGATCAAAATTCTCTGTCTCTCCATCAGCATCCTGCTGATTTCGAACGCGAATTTTGATGCTGGATGTTACAAATTAAAGCGATTTCGCTTTACGTCAAAATCACCCCGACCACGACCACCATCAGCCCGAGGGCGGAAATCGCGAATGCGCCCATGTTCAGCACCATCGCGCGGCGCATGGCTTCACGCAGGTCGTCGTCGCTGGCGCCGGATTTGCGCGCCCGCATCACGCGCAGCGCCGAAAGGACCAGCCCGATCAGCCCGAACAGGGAAATCGTGGTTCCGATGATGATTAACCAATGCATGTTCCGGCTCCTTCGCTGGCCTCTTTGGCCGAGCGCCTATAGCGTTTGACGAAATATTTGCAATATAGAGCATCACTTAACGCGTTGAAATCTTTGATTTCAGGCAGCGTTAAGTAATTCAGATTTTTCGCATAACGCTATAACACATCCCCCCGGCGCTGAAAAGCGATCAGCGGTCTTGCCTTGGCCCCGCCGCCCCGATATGCCGAAAGCAGGCAGGCAAGCCCGATCCAAGGAGGCAGAGATGAACGATTTCGAAACCGCAAAACCCGACAGCTACCGCGTCACCGCCGACGAATTGCGTCAGTTCATCGAGCGTTTCGAGCGCCTCGAAGCGGAGAAAAAGGACATTGCCGAGCAGCAAAAAGAGGTGATGGCCGAGGCAAAAGCGCGCGGCTATGACACCAAGATCATGCGCAAGGTCATCGCCCTGCGCAAGCGCGACAAGGACGACATTGCCGAAGAAGAGGCGGTGTTGGAGATGTATAAGGAAGCGCTGGGCATGTAAGCCCGCGCCGATTATCCCCCCAGCCTCGCGCGCAGGACGCGCAGCATGTTTTCCCCCATGACCTTGCGGATTTGCGTTTCGCTCAGGCCGACGCGCAGTAGGGCGTCGGTCAGGGCGGGCATTTCGGACACGTCAAACCCGGTCGGCACCGAGCCGTCATAATCGGAGCCGAGGGAGACATGATCTTCCCCCAGCAGGTCGACCGCCGCCTTGATCGCGCCCGCCACCCCGTCCGGGCTGTCATCGCAAACCGCATCGGCCCAAAAGCCAATGCCCACAACCCCGCCGCGCGCGACGATGCGCTGCATCTGTTCGTTCTGAAGGTTGCGCGGGGTCTGGCAATGCGAATAAATCCCCGTGTGGCTGACCACAATCGGCATGTCGGTAATGGCCAACACATCGTCAACGACCTGTGGGCTGGAATGCGCCACGTCGAGAACCAGCCCCCGCGCCGCCACTTCCCGCACCACCGCGCGGCCAAATTCGGTCAACCCCTGATTGCCGATCCCGTGCAGCGACCCGCCCAACTCGTTGTCAAAGAAATGTTGCAGGCCAATGACCCGGTAGCCCGCTGCGACCAGCCGGTCGAGATTGGCCATGTCCCCCTCCAGCGGATGCGCCCCCTCGATGCCCAGAATGCCGGCGACGACCTTCTGCCCGGCTGCCCGATCCGCAACGAACTGGTCCAACTCCGCCGCCGTGGTGATGACGCGCAGCTTGCCGTCCGATGCGGCCGCGAAGGTGTGCAGTTTCTCCGCCTGATACAGCGCGCGCTCCGTGAGGCTGTTCCAGGTTGAAACCGGCCAGAGTTGCAACAGCGCCAGCAGGGTGATGTTGTCGCGCGCATCCGCGCTGTTTTCTTCGTAATTCTGTCCGGCGGGGCTTTTGGTCACGGCGGTGAAAACCTGTAGCGCGACATTGCCCTCAAACATGCGCGGGACGTCGACATGCCCGCGGCTGCCGCGTTCGTTGAGGTCGCGTTTCCACAATAGCGGGTCCACATGCCAGTCGCCGATGAACAGATCCGCATGCAGCGCCGCCGCCGCTTGCGAGATTTCGAAGGGGTCGTGCGGGGCGACAATATTGCGTTCGCGCTCAATATAGCCGGGGGCAAAGATCAGCACCGCGACAATCCCGACGATCAGCACCAGCAGCAACCGGCCCAGCCATTTTCCAAATGTTCTCATCTCACCCTCCCTGTTTTTTCTCAGAGTAGGGGAGGATGGCGAAATCGCGAAGGAATTTCTGTTGCGCGTTATGGCTCGATCAGCCGCACCCCCGGAATTTCCGCCACGTCCTGCATGTCGCCATCATAGATGTCGCTCAGCTGTACGACCAATTCCGGTGTCCAGCCCGGCAGGTCAACCTCCTCTTCCATCGCCTCGTCCAGCGCGTATTTGTCGAGGAAAGCGGCGAGGACGCGGTGGCGGTGCGTGGGGTTGGCGGGGGGATGGGTTGCGAGGTAGCTCTCCAGCCGGGCAAAGCCCTGTGGCGCCATGATCGACGCGGCAATGTCCAACTCGCCTTGCAGCGGGACGCGCGCGTCGATCCCGGCCAGCGTGTGCAGCACTTCCGGCCAGATCAGCGGCGTGTCCTCGTTGCACCAGACCGTGATCGGGCAGTCCGGGTTGTTGGTGCGGATGTCGCGGATCATCTCCGACCACAGCAGGTTTTCCGGCACCACGCCGCGCATCATGTCGTGGAACTCGCGCGGCTCCATGGCGCCCGACAGCGCGGGCAGGAAGGTGGCGGGGTTGCGCATGGCGAAGAAGAACTCGACCTCGTGATCGGCGAACAGGTTGCGCAAGGCGCGCGATTTGTTGCCCGCGCGCTGGTATAAAACGCCCTTTTCCAGCGCTTTCGGCGCGTTGCAGATGAAATTGTCGCGCGAAAAGATCAGCCGGGTGACGTCCTGATGGTCGCGCAGCGCGTCGATCAGCCCCTGTTGCATCTGAGCGCTGGCCGCTGCCCCGTCAAGGCTCTGCACCGCGTCGCGAAACAGGGTGCGAAACCGGCTCGGAGCGGGCACGCCGACCCCGTGTTGCGCCAGCACATCCTGATTTCGCAAAAGGGTTTTCAGCAACTGGTCTTCATCGGTGCAATGGGCGCCCATGTGAAACGCGATTTTCATGCGGGTCTCCCTGAGTTTTGAAGCAATATACGTCTGCTCTCTGGACAGTCCAGTTTGTTTTGGGTAGGGGATACCTGATGAATTTGCTTAGGTATGCCCCGATGGTCTTTGTCAGCCCGTCCAGATCGGCTTCGCGCGTCAATCCGGTTTTGCGCGCCCGCTTGTGGCGTCCAAGCCTCTGGTCGCTGTTGGTGCTGGGCATTGCGGCGCTGGTGGTGGGGCCGATATTGGCGCTGGTCTGGCTCGCCTTCAACCCGACAGAAAACATCTGGCCGCACCTTATGGACACGGTGTTGCCGCGCTACCTGACCAACACGGTGTTGCTGTCGCTCGGCGTGGCGTTGCTGGCGGGGGCGACGGGGACGCTGACCGGCTGGCTGGTGGCGATGTATCGGTTCCCCGGCGCGCGCTGGCTCGAATGGGCGTTGGTGTTTCCGCTGGCCATCCCGGCCTATGTCGGTGCCTATGCGTTGGTGGATTTTCTCGATTATTCCGGCGTGGTGCAGGTCACGTTGCGCGAGATTTTCGGCTGGCAGAGCGCGCGCGATTACTGGTTCCCCGAGGTGCGCACCCTTGGCGCCGCCATCGTGGTCATTTCCGCCGCGCTTTACCCCTATGTCTACTTTCTCGCTCGCGCTGCCTTTCGCGAGCAATCCGGCGGGGTGTATGAGGTTGCCCGCACGCTGGGCGCGGGGCCGTTTGAGCGCTTCTGGCGCGTGGCCCTGCCGCTGGCGCGTCCGTCGATTGCGGCGGGCATGGCCATCGTGATGATGGAAGCGGTGGCGGATTTTGGCGTGGTGGAATACTTCGCCGTGCAGACCCTCACCACCGGGATTTTCACCACCTGGCTGGAAATGAACAACGCGGGCGGGGCGGCGCAACTGGCGCTGGTGTCGTTGGTGCTGGTGTTTTTGCTGCTCGGGCTGGAGCGGGCCGGGCGGCGCAAGAGCCGATTTTACCAGACCGCGCGCCAGATCCGCCCGTCGCAGCCGGTGCGGTTGCGCGGCGCGGCGGGCTGGACCGCGACCATCGTCTGCCTCGTGCCGTTTTCCGTTGGTTTCGTGCTGCCGGTCGGGGTGATTTTGGACCACGCCTGGCATAATCTCGACGGGTTCTACGCGCCCGGCCTGATCCGCGCGGCGGTCAATACGGTCGCTGTCGGCGGGGCAGCGGCGGTGGTGACGGTCATCGCCGCGCTGCTCCTCGTTTACGGCGTGCGCCTGTCGCGTTCGACCTTGCCGCGCAAGCTCCTGCCCTTCACCACGCTGGGCTACGCCGCCCCCGGCGCTGTCCTCGCCGTTGGCATCCTGATCCCGCTCGCCGCGTTCGATAATGCGATGGCGGACGGGGTTCTGGCGCTGACCGGCTGGGATCCGGGCCTCGTGCTGACCGGCACCGCCTTCGCCATGGTCTACGCCTTCGCCGTGCGCTTTTTCGCCATCGCTCAGGGCGCAACCGATTCCGCGCTGGGCCGGGTCTCGCCCTCGCTGCCCATGGCCGCCCGCTCCCTCGGCCGCACCGCCCGCGGCACCCTGACCGACGTCTATCTCCCCCTGATCCGCGGCTCCGTCGGCACGGCGCTGGTGCTGGTTTTCGTTGACAGCGTAAAGGAATTGCCCGCGACCCTGCTCCTGCGCCCGTTCAATTTCCACACCCTCTCGACCCGCGTGTACGAAAAAGCCTCGCTGGAACAACTGGGCGAAGCCAGCCCGGCGGCGCTGATCGTCATGCTGGTCGGCCTGATCGCGGTGTTCGTGGCGGCGAAGGGAAAAACCGGCGGGCAGAGCTGAGGCGCGAAAACCCCTTGAACGCCCGCCGCCCCCCGGCTAAGAAACCCCAGCGCCCCTATAGCTCAGCTGGTAGAGCAACTGATTTGTAATCAGTAGGTCCGCGGTTCGAGTCCGTGTGGGGGCACCAGATAAAAACAACCCTTTGAAAAGATTAAGTTATTTCCGATTGTGGACCGCATTGGAATTGTGCGTGGTCCACATTACCACCCGAATCCAGAGATGGACCGCATTGCTTCTGCCGCCATTGCTTGCCGTTCCGCGTTCTTTGTGTAGAGGTGGTTAAAGGCGTTTAATCCAGAACCGGCCTTTCGAGATACAACGCGCCGTTTATCAGTTCGGCCTCGACGCGGTAGCTTTGGATCAGGCGGTCGCGGGTCAGCACCTCTTGGACCGGGCCCATCGCGACGACGCGGCCCTGTTCCATCACCGCGACCCGGTCGCAATAGCGGGCGGCGATGGCGAGGTCGTGGAAGGTGGCCAGTGCGGTTTTACCGCGGGCGCGCACCTCGTCGAGCAGGCGCAGTTGGTAATGCAGGTCGAGGTGGTTGGTCGGTTCGTCGAGGATGTATAGCTCCGGGTCGCGGGCCAAGAGTTGTGCAAAATAGCAGCGCTGCAATTCGCCGCCTGACAGGCTTTCGGCGCTTTGGTCGCGTTGCTCTGTCAGCCCGACAAGGCGCAGGGCCGCGTCAAGGCGGGTGTCGTTTTCGGCGCGGGTCAGGCCCAGCGGGCGCAGGCCGATATCCACGATGTCCACCGGCGTCAGCCCGGCCAGCAACCCCGAGCTTTGCACCAGCGCGCCCACGGCGCGGGACCAGTCGCGGCGCGGCCAGTCCGCCTGCGCGCGGCCGTGCAGCAGGATTTCGCCCGCGCTGGGGCGGGCGGCGTGATAGAGGGTGCGCAGCAGGGTGGTTTTGCCGGCGCCGTTGGGGCCGAGCAGGCCGAACACTTCGCCGGGCGCCAGCGCGATCGACACGTCGCGCACATAGGGCGTCTGGCCGATGGCCACGCTGAGGTTGCGCAGTTCCAGGGTTGGTTCAGGCATCACGGCGCAGCCCCCGCAGAATGTAGATGAAGGGCGGCGCGGCGAAGAGGGCCAGCAACACGCCGAGCGGCAGTTCTTCCGGGGCCAGCAGCAGGCGGCAGAGCAGGTCCACCGCCACCAGCGTCGTGGCGCCGAGCGACATGGCCAGCGGCAGCATGACCCGGTGGCGCGCGCCGGTGAGCAGCCGTGCCATATGCGGCAGGATCAGGCCGATGAAGCCGACGATGCCCGCCACCGCCACGGCCAGCCCGGTCAGCACTACGGTGGCGACGAAGATGGCGAGGCGCAGGCGCAGGACGGAAACCCCGAGGTCTTCCGCCCGCTCATCGCCCAGCAGCGTTGCGTCCAGATCGCCCGCGCGCCACAGCGCCGGCAGGGCGACAAGGGTCACGCCAATGGCCAGCATCGGCACTTCCGCCCATTCGGTGCCCGCCGCCGTGCCCATCAGCCAGCCCATGGCGGAGCGGGTTGCGTGCGGGTCGCCAAGATAGAGGAAAAACGCGGTAAGGGATTGAAACATAAGAGAAACAGCAACGCCCGCGAGGATGACGACCAGCGGATCGAGCGGCCTGCCGCGCCGCATCGACAGGCCGAGCGTCATGGCAAAGGCGGTGCCCGCGCCGAGGAAGGCCAGCGCGGGAATGCCGATGGCGCCGGTGATGTTGTCCGGCAACCAGATGATGCCGCCGACCGCCGCTGCGCTGGCGCCAGAGGACAGGCCCATGAGATACGGGTCTGCCATCGGGTTGCGCAGGGCGGTCTGCATCAGTCCGCCTGCCAGCGCCAGCCCGGCTCCGATCAGTGCCACCGCCAAGACCCGCGGGATGCGCCATTGCCAGACGATCAGGCTCAGGCCGCGCGGCGCTTCGGGCGCGCCGGTCAGGATGGCGAGGCGCTGCCCCCAGGTGATGTCGGCCGTGCCCCAAAGCACGCCCGCCACCATCGCCAGGGCCAGAAGCCCCAGCGACAGCGGGAAGAGGATCGGAAACCGGGAACGCATGGCCGCAGCGTCAGTGCAGGTCGGCCAGTTGCGCGTTCAGGTTCTCCACCCCGTCGGCAAAGCGCATGCCGAGCAGCGTTTCCGAGAACGGCACGGAGACAAAACGGCCCTCTTTTACGGCGGTCAGCTGAGAAAGAACCGGGTCGGCTTCCATGTAAGCGCGCTTGTCGGCGGCGGTGGACCAGTCGGCTTCGATCAGCAAGATCACGTCCGGGTCAGCGGCGACAACACGCTCCCATGCGAGGTCGATCCAGGTGCCCTCAACATCGCCCGCGATGTTTTCCAGCCCGGTGAGCGAGGCCAGCAGGGTCGGCGTGCCGCAGCAGCCAACGGAGAACGGGGTCTCATCGCCGCTGTCAAAGATGAACACGGATTTGCCCGCGCCCGCCGGATGCGCTTTCACCGCGTCCAGACGTGCCTGCATTTTGGCCACCAGCGCATCGGCGCGGTCCTCGACATGGAAAATATCGCCAATGATCTCGATGTCGGTCAGGATCGGCTGAACCGTGAAGGGCTCATTCTTCGGGTGATGCGCTTTACAGGACGCGTCCACCAGATAGGTGCCGATGCCCAACTCGTTCCACTCCGCCTGCGCGCCGAGGTTCTTCTCGGAATAGGCGGAGCTGAAACCGGCGAAGAGGAAGTCCGGCTCGGCGGCCATGACCACTTCGCGGGCCGGATATTTCTCCGCCAGCACCGGCACGGTCGCATAAGCGGCCTGCCACTGGGCCGGGATTTCGTCGTCCATATAGGCGGTGCCGACCATCGAGCCTTCGAGGCCAAGGGCGAGCATGACTTCGGTCGCCTACTGGTTCAGCGTGATGGCGCGGGTCGGCGCCTTGGCGAAGGTCTGGGACACGTCACAGCTGTCGATGGTGACGCTTTCGGCATGGGCTGCGCCCGCCATCAGGGCCAGCGGCAGGGCAAGTTTAAGCAGTTTCATAGGGGTCTCCTGTTGTGTGGAAATGTAAGTCTCGCGGGATGCGCCCGGCAACGAGCGCTTCTGCGACGAAGCGTCTGACGGCTTTGGCGTCGCGGATCTGATACCAGTGCCCCACCGGGTAATGCACGAGGGCGGGGCCGGAATTGCACGGATAGAGGCAGCCGGTGGTGGTCACGAGGCAGTCATCGGCCAGCCCGGCGCGGCGGATTTCTTCGTTGAGAAAGGCAGCGAGGTTGGGCGTGTCGTAGAGGTGACAGCGCGGCCCGGCGCAGAGGAGGATATGGTGGCGCGCGGGCGGCGGCATGTCCCACCCCTTGCCGAGATGTCCCTTCGGGTCCGGCGTAATCGGGCGCAGCGCCACTTCGGCACGGGCGGCGGCGCGGATGGTTTGCGCATCGAATTGCGGTGCATCGGCTATGAACAATTCGGGGCAGGGGGCGGATTGCTGTGACAGCCAGCGCCCCGCCGCGCCGGGCAACCAGCGTTCCAGACTTTGCGAGAAGGGCAGGCCGATCGGGCGCAATTCAATGCGGCACGCCCCGGCGGCGCGCAATGTGTCCAGCGCCGCCCAAAGCCCGTCGCCCTCCGCCTCAAGACGAATGGCACGCGCAAGCCCCGGCGCTTGCGCCTCCAGCTTACCGGCCAGATCCTTGAACCGGCCCGCCGACACATGCTGCGCCGAAATCAGGTAAAGGGTCGCGTCCATCTCTGCCTCGTGTCAGGAGGCAGCATATCGCGCACCGGAACCTTCCGGAAAATCTGCATCTCAACCCCCTGGGCCCACCGCCCGGTTGCGTTCAAATTCCGATGGCAGGTCTCCTGACTCGCGGGTCAAAGCTTGCCGTCCCTTCCCGGACCGTTAGGTCCAGTGGCTTGACGGGTCGCTCTCCGCTCACAGTTGCGGGGGCAGTCACGGATTTGGCGCCTGTTGGCTACACCGCACCGTGTTCCCTTTTTCATCCCGACCACGCTGTGCGCCGCCGGGACCCATCGCGGCTATCTGTCGCGTCCAAGGGCGTTTTGTCAACCGGATTAAACGGGCCGCACGCGCCCTGGCGAATATCGGAACGCAGGTGTTTCCCTCTGCCGCATCTGGGCGTAGAGTGCGGTAAACTTCGCAAGTAAGGCAAAAGACATGACAAAGACGCGCGATTGTGACTGTGACAGCCTGCCGGACCCCTTGTTGCCCATCGAAGAGGCGCAGGCGCGGATCGAGGCGGAAGTGGCGCCGGTGGGCGAGACCGAGATTGTGCCGTTGGCGCAAGCGGCGGGGCGGGTATTGGCGGAGGAGGTATGCGCCCGGGCGCTGACCCCGCCTTTCGACAATTCCGCCATGGACGGCTATGCGGTGAAACTGGTGGATTTTGCGGGCGAGGGGCCGTGGACCCTGCCGGTGACGGGGCGGGTGTTGGCCGGTTCTGTGCCGCCCGCGCGCTTTGATGGTGCGGTGCAGGTTTTGACCGGCGCGCCGGTGCCGGAGGGGACGGATGCGGTGGTGATGCAGGAGCATGTGACCCGAGAAGGCGACGCGATTACCCTGACGGCCGCGCCGGAGCCGCGCGCCAATATCCGCCGCGCGGGGGGCGATATGGCACCGGGCGACCGGCTGTTGTCTCCCGGCACCCGGCTGGGCGCGCGCGAGATTGCGGCGGCGGCGGCGGGCGGGCACGGTGCGCTGCGGGTGCGGCGTCGGGTGCGGGTGGCGTTCCTGATCTCCGGTGATGAGCTGCGTCCGGCGGGGGAACCGCTGGAGGGGGCGCAGATCTGGGATGTGAACAACCCCGCGCTGGCCGCGGCGCTGCACCGCCCGGATGTTGAGGTGACGCAGATGGTTCACGGCGCCGATACGGCGGAGGCCACCCGCGCTGCGCTGATGCGCCTGAGCGCTGAGGCGGATTTGATCATCACCTCCGGGGGCGTGTCCGTCGGGGTGGCGGATCATGTGAAGCCGGAATTTCTGGCGCTTGGTGGCGCGTTGCTGTTCTCTAAAGTGTCGATCAAACCGGGTAAGCCGGTGAGCCTTGGGCGGCTGCGCGACAGCTACTGGCTCGGCCTGCCGGGCAACCCGTTTTCGGCGCTGGCGACTTATACGCTCTTCGGGCGGCAGATCGTTGCGCGGCTCACCGGGGCGGCGTTTGATCCGGGGGTGCGGCCGGTGGTTTTGGCGCAAGCGCTGCGTCACAAGCCGGGCCGCGCGGAGCTGCGCCTGGCCCGTCTGACCGGGTTTGACGAAGCGGGGCGCGCCCTGGCTGAACCCGCGAGCGCCACCCATTCGCACCGCGTGGCCACCCTGAGCGACGCCGATGGGATGCTGATGATCCCGGCGGAGGTGGCGGAGCTTGAGGCGGGTAAGATGTTGAATTTCCTACCCTTTGGAGACCTGTAATATGCGCATTGCCTACACGATGGCCGCCGGGCGCGGCGATACAGACCTGTTGCTGGCCGGGCTGGCGGAGCGGTTGGCGGCGGCGGGTAAGGCGACCTGCGGCACGGTGCAGATCAACACCGAAACCGGCCCGGATCGCCCCTGCCACATGGACATCAAGGTGTTGCCGGACGGGCCGGTGCTGCGCATTTCGCAGAGCCTTGGCACGGCGAGCAAGGGGTGTCGGCTGGACCCGAATGCGCTGGAAGCGGCGGTGGGGCACGCGCAGGCGCGCTTTGACGCCGGGGCGGATGCGGTGATCATCAACAAGTTTGGTAAACACGAAGCGGAGGGGCGCGGGTTTCGCGAGTTGATCGCGGCGGCGCTGGAGGCGGAGGTGCCGGTGCTGGTCGGTACCAACGCCCTCAACCTGCCCGCTTTTCTCGACTTCACGCAGGGGTTGGCCGAAGCCCTGCCGCCGGAACCGGAAGCGCTTTGGGACTGGTTCGCGGACGCTTTGAACGGCGGAGCGTAACGCGGGCGCATGGCCGGGGCATCTGTCAGCGAAGCGCGATTTCGGGTGGGGGACGGCGCGGAATTTGTGCGCTTCGTCGCCGCGATGATGGCGCAGTTGGAATATGGCTGTGAGCCTCGCGGGGACGGTTTGGACATCACCAGCCCCTTTGGCGTTATGCGGCTGCGGCTTGAAGGCGACGCGGTTCTGTTGCGTGTATCGGCGGAGGGCGAGGGAAACCTGGTCCTGATGCGCGAAAGTGCGGCGTATTTTTTGGGTCAATTTCGGTCGGATCTGGCGAATGTGACATGGAGCGGGGCGCATCGGGCGGGGGCGTTGCCGGTGAATTTTCGGCTGGGCAGGGTGCAGTCGGTTGAGGAACGCGGGGCGTCCTATCTGCGCATGACCTTGGCGGGCGAGGGGTTTGCGCGGTTTGCCAGCGGCGGGCTGCATTTCCGTTTGTTGCGGCAAAAGCATCGCACAGGGGCCCCGCAATGGCCGCGGATGAATGCGCGGGGGACGACGGATTGGCCGGAGGGCGCGGCGGCGTTGGTGGACAAGGTGTATACCATCCGCGCGCTGGACGTGGAAACCGGCACGCTGGTGTTTGACATTTTTCGCCATCCCGGCGGGTTTACCTCGGAATGGGCCGAGACCCGGCCGATTGGGGAGGTTGTCGGCATTATGGGGCCGGGGGGCGGTTGGCTGATCGAGCGCGAATGGGCGTTGATTGGCGGGGATGAAACCGCGCTGCCTGCCATCGCGCGTCAGCTTGCGGCGGCGAAGCCGGGGCAGGGGGGAAAGGTGTTTGTTCTTGTGGGCTCTGAGGCGGATGTGGAGGATTTGCCCAGCGGCGGCGATTACGAGGTGACGTGGCTTTTTCGCGACCGGGGCGATGATCTGGTGGCGGCCATGACCGGGACGGAGGTGGATTTTGGCGCGGATTATGGCGTCTGGTTTGCGGCGTCAAAGGATCAGGCGGCGGCGGTGCGGGATTATTTCCGCGCACGGGCGGGGTTTGATCGCAAGCGGCTGCAATCGGTGGCTTATTGGTTCTGACCTGACGGGGCGCAGGTGGCGCAGGATTTTGAGCGCACCGCGCAGATTTTGCTTGGAATTGACCGGTCCCGGTGGCAGGAATAACGGATATTTGGCGGCGCGTTTGCGTCGCTGCGATCGGGACCAGAGGAGACCAGCATGATCTATCAGAGCCTTATCGGCGGGGAATGGCGCGGCGACGCGGCGACGGACAATGTGAACCCGTCGGATGTGTCCGATATTCTGGGCACGGCGGTTTCGGCCAGCGATGCGGAGTTGGAAGATGTGCTGGCGGCAGCGTCGGACGGGGCCAAAATCTGGGCCGAATCCACGCCGCAGCAGCGCTTTGATGTGTTGGATTTTGTCGGCACCGAATTGTTGGCGCGGGCCAATGAACTGGGCGAATTGTTGAGCCGGGAAGAGGGCAAAACCCTGCCGGAAGGCATCGGGGAAGTGGCCCGCGCGGGGCAGATTTTCAAGTTCTTTGCCGGGGAAGCGCTGCGCTTGTCGGGCGATGCGGTGGCCTCGGTGCGTCCGGGGGTTGGCGTTGAGGTGACACGCGCGCCGCTGGGGGTCGTCGGGCTGATCACACCGTGGAATTTCCCCATCGCCATTCCGGCCTGGAAGGTCGCGCCGGCGCTGGCCTATGGCAATGCGGTGGTGTTGAAACCGGCGGAACTGGTGCCCGCTTCGGCCCATGCGTTGGCGGAGATTATTTCGCGTTCGGGCCTGCCTGCCGGGGTGTTCAACCTGATCTTCGGGCGCGGTTCGCGGGTTGGGCCGGCGATGATCGAGGATGCCCGCGTCAACGCGATTTCGTTCACCGGCTCGGTGCCGGTCGGGCAGGGGATCGTGGCGGCTTGCGGGGCGAAGCTGAAGAAAACGCAGCTGGAAATGGGTGGCAAGAACCCGATGGTGGTGCTGGACGACGCGGATCTCGATCTGGCGGTGGCGACCTGTCTCAATGGCGCGTTTTTCTCCACCGGCCAGCGCTGCACCGCCTCGTCCCGCCTGATCGTGACCGAGGGCATTCACGACCGTTTCGTGCGCGCGTTGCAAGAGGCGATGGCGGGGATGAAGATCGGACATGCGTTGGAGAGCGGGGTACAGATGGGGCCGGTTGTGGATGCGTCGCAACTGGCGCAGGACATGGAATATGTCGAGATCGCGCGCGGCGAGGGCGGCACTGTGTTTGGCGGCGAACGGCTGAACCGCGAAACCGAGGGGTTTTTCATGGCGCCGGCGCTGGTGACGGAGACCACGTCCGCCATGCGCATCAACCGGGAGGAGGTTTTTGGGCCGGTGGCGTCGGTGATCCGGGTGAAGGATTACGACGAGGCGCTGGTCGCGGCGAACGATACCGAGTTTGGTCTGTCCTCCGGCATTTGCACCACCTCGCTGAAACACGCGACGCATTTCAAGGCCAACAGTCAGGCGGGCATGGTTATGGTGAACCTGCCGACCGCGGGCGTGGATTATCATGTGCCGTTCGGCGGCACCAAAGGGTCTTCCTTCGGGTCGCGCGAACAGGGCAGCTATGCGCGCGAGTTTTATACCAGCGTGAAAACCGCCTATACGTTTGCATAGTTTGGGGGTTTGAGGCGGCGGGTGCCGCACCGAAAGGCTTGGCCCGCGCCCGGCTTGCACTATGATCGGTGCAGGCACTGATTCCCGTATGGCGGGATCGGGAATATGGGGGAGAGCCGTATGTATTTGGCGCGAAAACTGGCTTTGGGTATCGGATTGTTTGGCGGGGCGGCGCTGGCGGAGGAAGCGCGCCCGCCGGAATTTGCGGCGCAATGGGAGACCTATCTTCAGAGCGAAGTGGCCAATGTCATTGAGTTCGCGCCGATGCGGGAGGTGCAGGAAGCGGCGCTGCCGGATGGCCGGCAGGTGCGACTGACCGCGCTGCATCCGGGGGTGAACCGCTGGTATCTGCTTGAAATTGAAGACGAAAAGGGGCGTGTTCGGTCGTATCATCTTGAGAATGCCGATGCGGATTATTGGCGCTACTCTTTGTCGGACGAGGCGCTGGTGATTTCCGCCGGGTTGCAGCGCTATTCCTGCCGGCCCTGGGCTGCACAGGATGGCCCGTCGGAATTGGAAAAGGCTGCCCAGACGGGTCTGCCCTATGCGCCCATTTGTGAAGACCGCGCCTATTTGCGCAATCGTGTGTCGGGGTCGCGCACCAACCGCGAAGCGGTATCGGATTTTCTGCGCGAGAATGTGTTTTTTGGCGACAAGCTGGTCAATTTGATCAAGGGCACGTTTTTTGAAGATGCGTTTTTGGAGACCGGCGAGGAAGCGGAGGGGCTTGAGGCCGGGGAGATGGTGGCGGCGCTGGGCGTGGCCAATCTGTCGCGTCGCCCGGTTTTGCGCACGGGAATGGGGCTTCCGGTTGAGGGCGCGGAAGGCGGTATGGAGGCCGGGGGCTGGTATGCCGTGACCGATGCGCAGGGGGTCTATGCTTCCGTGGTCCGGCCCGGCCTGATCGCAGAGGAAATCCTGTCGGCGCGGGATGGGGCCAACTGGCTCGACGGGACAGAGCGCAATGCGGATGTTTATCTGGTCGGGTTTGATCTGAGCCGGTTCGACATTGGCTATGAATTGGGGACGGATCATCCCGGTTTGGGTTGGTCCTCGCGGCCACCGCGGCGGTCCGGCGAGTGGAACTTGCCGGGGCCGGACGGGTTCAATCGGCCTGCGCCGCTGGTTTTGAACGGCATGTTGAGCCCAGCCCTGACCCACCGTGCGGTGGCAGCGTTCGCGGGCGGGTTCAAACGCGACCACGGGGCGTGGCGGTTTGGGCCGATGGCGGGCATCGAGCGCGGGCATCATTATGGCTTTCTGTCCAATGGCGTGACGTTCTCCAGATTGCGGCCGTCGCTGGCAACTCTGACGGTGAGTCTGGACGGTGAGGTCAGTATGGGCTCATGGAGTGAAGAAAGAGTTAACGAAATTCCGAATCTTGCTTATGCGCGGCAAAATGGGGTTCCGTTGGTGGAGCGCGACCCGGAAACGGGGGCGGTCGTGCCGGGAAAACTGGTATCCAGTTGGGGGCCGGGAAATTGGTCCGGCTCTGCGGAGGCACAGCTTCGCACCTTGCGGTCAGGGGCGTGTATTCGCGAGGTTTCTGGTCGTAAGTTTTTGATTTATGGTTACTTTTCTTCTGTGACGCCTTCGGCGATGGCGCGGGTTTTTCAGGCCTATGCGTGTGATTATGGCATGTTGCTTGACATGAACTCCCCGGAATTGACCTACATGGCGCTGTTCCGTCATGATGAGGAAACTGGCCGGTTAACGGCAAATCATTTGAGTAATTATATGGAGGGATCGGATCCGTGGGTCGGCGATGGGCGGGTGCCGCGTTTCGTTGGATTTTCGGATAATCGAGACTTCTTTTATTTACTCAGAAAGGAATGAACATGCGGGGTGTGCGGGCAGTTTTTCTGGCAATCGGGGTTTTGGCGGCAGCTCCAGCGGTTTCGCAGAGTTTGGCCGAGAATAACGAGGTAATGTTTCGGCAGATGCAGCAAATCCGCGGGGTTACTGCGGCGCAAATGGCGCGTATTCGCAAGATTTTTTCTGCTTCGGGGCGGATAGGGCAGGGAAATCCAGCCGTGACCCGGCACCCGATGACGCCAGAGGAAGCGGCGGCGCGGGTGCCGGGCGATCCGTTGCAATACTATCGTAATTCCCGGTTTGAGCGGATTTGTGGGCGCAAGTATATGGCGCCGCTTTATGACCCGGCGACGCAGAGGCCGGAAGATGCGCGGGTTTGCGTCGATATGTTTGAATATCCAAATATTCCAACGGTTTATCCGGTGACGTGGGTTCGGGCGAATGAAGCGGTGGCGTTGTGTGCGGCAGAAGGTAAGCGTATTGGCGACGCGCATGAATGGGAGGGCGCGGCGGCGGGGGCGTTGCTGGCGCCGGATTATCGGTTCGACCTTGGCTCGCATGGGGCAATGCGGGCGTGGCACAATGCGAAATGGGGGGCGGAAAAGAACTGGACCTATGGACCGCGTTGGCGGCGGGGGATTTGTGCGCAGGGGTCGTTCAAAACCGCCTCTTGTAATGGAGGGTCGTGGTCCGGTTGCGGTAGCAACACCTATCCGGCGGGGGCGTTTCCGGGGTGCAAATCGGCGCTTGGGGTTTACGATCTTGAGGGCAACGCTGCGGAGCATATGAACCTGCCACTGGCGGCGGATCAGATGGCGTCGACGGGATCAACCAAGCTGGGCGTGACGGAAATGAAAGGCAGTTGGTTCATTTGGGATACTATCCGGGCGCATCCGGAATGGGCGCGGTGGCGGGCGCCGTTTTGGCACGGAACCCGCATTCTTTCGCGGGGCAGTCATTCGAATTACCATCTGGGATTCCGGTGTTTTCGGGATGTGCGTTAGATGTGCTGCATGTGATCAGGGCCTGTACCAATAACCGGGATTCTCAGGCTGCTTTGCTATTGCCGAACAAACCACACGGAGTTGCCCGGGACGGCGATGGACGGGTATTGAACGCGACATTCTGGTCACGCCACCGATCCCACCTGCGCTGATCGAAAGCCCCACGCGCACCGTCCATGTCGTAGCGGATCGCGGATATGATGCGGTGGCTCTGGCCAAGCGTATCAGATCGCGTGGGGTGCAGGCTCATATTCCGGTCCAACGTGACCGCAAGATGCAATGCTCTGTAGATCGTGCGATTTATCACCAGTCAAACCGCGCGGAGAGATACTTCAATAAATTCAAATGCTTCCGCCGCATCGCCGCGCGTTTCAAGAAACGCGCTGTCATGTGTCCTTCAGCCGCTGCCCTTTTGTTCGGGGGAATCCGGACAGGAAGTTATGAGCGTATTATCTGGAGCCAAATTGACTCGGATTTGGCGATTTCGGCTTAAACGTCCAGCTCCTCCACGAACCGCGCGTTTTCCTGAATATACTGAAAGCGCATTTCGGGTTTTTTGCCCATCAGCCGCTCCACCAGATCGCCGGTTTCGCCCGGCTCGTCCTCGTCGATGGTGACGCGGATCAGTTTGCGGGTTGCGGGGTCCATCGTGGTTTCTTTCAGGTCTTTCGCATCCATCTCGCCCAGACCCTTGAAGCGCTGCACGTCGATTTTTCCCTTTCCGCCCAAGCCTTTATCCAGCGCGGCGTCTTTTTCCGCATCGTCGGCGACATAGAGGCGGCGCGCGCCTTGGGTCAGGCGGTAGAGCGGCGGGCAGGCGAGATAAAGATGGCCGTGGTCGATCATCGGGCGCATCTGGGTGAAGAAAAACGTCATCAGCAGGGCGGCAATATGGGCGCCGTCCACATCCGCATCGGTCATGATGATGACCTTGTCATAGCGCAGGTCATCGACGTTGAAGCGCGTGCCCAGCCCCACGCCAAGGGCTTGAGAAAGATCGTTAATTTCCGCGTTGGAGCCGAGTTTGGAGGAGGCGGCGCCCAGCACGTTGAGGATCTTGCCGCGCAGGGGCAACAGTGCCTGCGTCTTGCGATTGCGCGCCATTTTAGCCGAGCCGCCCGCGCTGTCGCCTTCGACGATGAACAGCTCCGTGCCCTCGCGGTTGGTGGCGGAACAATCGACCAGCTTGCCCGGCAGGCGCAGCTTTTTGGTCGCGGTTTTGCGCGCGGTTTCCTTTTCCTGTTTGCGGCGCAGCCGCTCTTCGGAGCGCAGCACCAGAAAGTCGAGAATGGCGCCGGCGGATTTGGTGTCGGCGGCCAGCCAGTTGTCGAAATGGTCGCGCACCGCGCCTTCCACCATGCGCGCAGCGGATTCGGTCGATAAACGGTCCTTGGTCTGGCCGACGAAAGCCGGGTCCGCGATGAAGGTCGAGACCAGCGCCGACCCGCCGGTGATCAGGTCGTCACGATTGATCTGCGTCGCCTTCTTGTTGCCCACCAACTCGCCGTAAGCCTTGATCCCCTTCAGGATCGCGGCCCAGAAGCCGGTGACATGGGTGCCGCCCTCGGGGGTCGGCACGGTGTTACAATAGCTTTGCAAAAAACCGTCGCGCGAAGGGGTCCAGTTGATCGCCCATTCGACATATCCCGGCTCGCCGAATTTCTCGCGAAACTCGACCTTGCCGGAAAAGCCGGTCTCGGAATAGGTGGTCGCGCCGCCGAGCCGTTCCTTGAGGTAATCCGAGAGGCCACCGGGGAAATGGAAGGTGGCTTCCGTCGGGGTTTCGCCGTCGTCGATCTCGGATTTCCAGCGGATTTCCACGCCGGAGAACAGGTAGGCTTTGGAGCGGGCGAGGGTGAAGAGGCGCTTGGGTTTGAAACGGTGTTTGCCGAAGATTTCCTCGTCGGCATGGAAGGTCACTTCGGTGCCGCGCCGGTTGGGGGCCGCGCCGATTTTTTCCACCCCGCCCAAGGGCTTACCGCGCGAAAACCGCTGTTCGAACAATTCGCGGTTCTTGGCGACCTGCACCACCATGCTGTCGGAGAGTGCGTTGACCACCGAGGAGCCAACCCCGTGCAGACCGCCGGAAGTCTGATACGCCTTGCCGGAGAATTTACCGCCCGCATGCAGGGTGCAAAGGATCACTTCCAGCGCCGATTTGTCGGGGAATTTCGGGTGTGGGTCGATCGGGATGCCGCGGCCATTGTCGCGGATGGTGACAGAATAATCGGCCTTCAGTTCAATCTCGATGCGGTTGGCATGTCCGGCGACGGCTTCGTCCATCGAATTGTCGAGAATTTCCGCGACCATATGGTGCAGCGCGCGTTCGTCGGTGCCGCCAATATACATGCCGGGGCGCTGGCGCACGGGTTCCAGTCCCTCCAGAACCTCAATCGAAGAGGCGTCATAGGTGTCGTTTTCGGCGGGTTGCGTCAGGAGATCGTCGGACATGGTGCTGCTCAATTATTCGTTTGCGCGAGTATGTCAGGTTGGGCCGGGGGAGGGAAGGGGGCGTCGGGATAGGTTACGCCGGCGAGGTAAAGCCCTTCCGGCGGGCAGACCGGGCCGCAGGCCGCGCGGTCTCTGGCCTCCAGCGCGGCGCTCACGTCGTCGGCGCTCCATGCCCCGGCGCCGACCCGTTCCAGCGTGCCGACAAAGCTGCGCACCTGATTGTGCAGGAAGCTGCGGGCGCGGACGTGGAAGCGAAATTCGCGGCCATGCGCGAGGGGGATTTCCTCAACCTCCAGCGCGTCCAGCGTTTTGACCGGGCTGTCCGCCTGACACATGGTTGAGCGGAAGGTGGTGAAATCATGCTTTCCGATCAATCGCTTAGCCGCCTCGCGCATGGCCTCGCCGTCGAGCGGGTGCCGCACCTGCCAAGCCAGCCCCGCTTCATGCACCAGCGGCGCGCGCCGTGAGATCAGGCGGAAGAGATAGCGCCGCTCGGTGGCGGAAAAGCGGGCGTGGAAGCTGTCGGGCACCGCCGCGCAGTCAACGATGGCCACTGGCGCGGGTTTGAGGTGGTAATTCAGCGCCTCCGAGAGCCGGAACGGCTCCCAATCCTTCGCCAGATCGCAATGCGCCACCTGCGCCAGCGCATGCACCCCCGCATCGGTGCGCCCGGCGGCGGCAATGGTATGCGCGCCCGGTTCGAGCCTGCCCAACGCCGCCTCGATGGCGCCCTGCACCGAAGGCTGGTCTTTTTGGCGCTGCCACCCGGCAAAGGGCGCGCCGTGATACTCGATCTTGAGGGCAAATCTGGGCATGGGCCGGAGGTAGCGCCTTCGCGGCGGACGCGCAAGGGGCCTAGCACTCCCGCCCCCGCGCCCCTATGTTGTGGCAAAAGGGGAGAGCAGATGGGGCTTGGCGATATCGCGGACGGCATTGGCCGCAGTTTTGAAGCGCTCGGCGACGGGATCAGCGAGGCGTTGTTCGAGCCGGTGGTGCGGCTCGGAGTGACCGGGCTTTCGCGCGCGGGCAAGACGGTTTTCATCACCTCGCTGGTGGCGAATTTGCTGGAGCGGGGGCGGATGAACGGGCTGTCGGCGCAGGCGGAGGGGCGCATTCTGTCGGCCTATTTGCAGCCCCAGCCCGACGACACCGTGCCGCGTTTCGACTATGAGACCTACCTCGCCGCCCTGTCCGGCCCCGATCCGCGCTGGCCGGAAAGCACGCGGGCGGTCAGCGAATTGCGTCTGTCGTTTCGCGTGGCTCCGGCGGGGATGCTGGCGGGGCTGCGCTCGCCGCGAACCGTGCATCTCGACATCGTGGATTATCCCGGCGAGTGGCTTTTGGACCTCGCGCTATTGGACAAGAGTTACGCCGAATGGTCGGCGCAAACCCTGACTCGCATCGCGCCGCGTCCGATGGCGGGGGAGTTTCTCGCGCTGGCGGATCGGGCGGAGGCGGATGCGAAGTTCAGCGAGGGGGCGGCAAAGGAGTTGGCCCGCGCTTTCACCGCCTATCTCGTTGCTGCGCGCGAGGCAGGGTTTTCCGATTGCACGCCGGGGCGGTTCCTGCTGCCCGGTGAGATGGAGGGCTCGCCCGCGCTGACCTTTGCGCCGCTGCCCATGCCGGGCAAGCGCCCTGCGCGCGGGGCGTTGTATCGCGAGATGGAACGGCGTTTCGATGCCTATAAGTCCCGGATCGTAAAGCCTTTTTTCCGCGATCATTTCTCCCGGATCGACCGGCAGGTCGTGTTGATGGACGTGCTGGGGGCGGTGCATTCCGGGCCGCAGGCGCTGGACGATTTGCGCCGCGCCATGGCCGATATTCTCGCCGCTTTCCGCCCCGGTCAAAACGCCTTTCTGACCCAGCTTTTCCTTGGGCGCCGGGTCGAGAAAATCCTCTTTGCCGCCACCAAGGCCGACCATTTGCACCACCGCCAGCACCCCGCCCTGACCGGGCTTTCGCAAGCCATGATGCGCGAGGCGATCGGCCGGGCGGAGTTTGCGGGCGCTGAGGTTTCCGCCCTCTCCATCGCCGCCCTGCGCGCCACGACGGAAGCGCGGGTTGAGCATGACGGGCGCGAGCTGGATTGCGTGCGCGGCACCTTGCTCAATGGCAAAACGGCGGCCATGTATCCGGGCGAATTGCCGGACGATCCGATGGCGCTGCTGGCCCCGGCGCAGGACGGGGCGGAGGCGTGGCTCGACGGGGAATTTGACGTCATGCGCTTTGCGCCCTCTGGTGCGCCCAATGCGGCAGGCGATGGCCCGCCCCATATCCGGCTCGACCGGGCGGCGGAATTTCTCTTTGGGGATCAGTTATGAGCGCGGTGCGGATCCGTGCGGCGCGGGCGGAAGACGCGCCGGAGGTGGCGCGGGTTCTGGCCGGTTGGGTGGCGGAAACCGACTGGCTGCCACGGGTGCATCCGGCGGGGTCGGAGCTGGAGTTTGCCCGTGATCTGATCGGGCGCGGCTGGGTGCGCGTGGCGGAAGCGGGCGGCGAATTTGCCGGGTTCATTGCGCGCGACGGGGCGGAAATTCAGGCGCTTTACGTTGCCCGTCCGGCCCGTGGGCGCGGTGTTGGTGCGCGCCTTCTTTGCGAGGCGCAGGTGGCGCAAGACCCGCTTAACCTATGGGTTTTTCAGCAAAATTTTGCCGCGCGGCGCTTTTATGTCCGACACGGATTTCACGAGGTTGGCCGCACCGATGGGGCGGGAAATGATGAGAAATTGCCTGATATTCGGCTGCAATGGCGGGCGCAAACGGAGGCTGTGGCATGAGCGAGCGCAGGAACGCACCGGTTTTGATCGAGGTGGACGAGGCGCCGGAAAGCCCCGCCGCCGCTCCGCCGGTGCCGGAGGTTGAGAGCGCGCCGCAGCCGCGCGCCATGCAGGCGGCTTTTGCGCTGGCCGGGCGGCGCAGCTCGCGGCTGGGGCGCTGGTTTTTGGGGCTTTCGCTGTCGTTTCTGACCTTCTGGGCCTCGCTGGCGGCGTGGAATTACGTCACTGGCTTGCTCGCGGCCAACCCGGTTCTCGGCATGGTTGCGGCGGGGTTGTTGGCGGCGATCCTGATCACGCTTTTGATCCTCGCGGCGCGTGAACTGGCCGGATTTGCCCGGTTGCGGCGGGTGGACCGGGTGCAGCACGCGGCGGGGGAGGCGCTTTCGGGCGGCGAGCGGGAGGCAGCGCTGGCGGTGAACCGATCGTTGAAGCGGCTTTATGGCCATGTGGACGCGTTGAAATGGGGGCTGCGCAACCTGTCGGAACGCGAGGCGGACCTGCTCGATGCGGATGCGTTATTGCAACTGGCGGAAAGCGAGTTGATGGCACCGCTTGATGCGGCGGCGCGCCGGGAAATCGAGGCAGCGGCGCGGCAGGTGGCGACGGTGACGGCGCTGGTGCCGCTGGCGTTGATGGATGTGGTCACGGCGCTGACCGCCAATTTGCGCATGATCCGCCGCATTGCCGAGATTTACGGCGGGCGCGCGGGGGTGGCCGGCACTTGGCGGCTGACGCGGGCGGTGATGGCGCATCTGGTGGCGACCGGGGCGGTGGCGGTGGGCGACGATCTGATCGGCTCGCTGGCGGGCGGGGGCATGTTGTCGAAACTGTCGCGCCGCTTTGGCGAAGGCGTGGTGAACGGCGCTCTGACCGCGCGGGTCGGCGTTGCGGCCATTGAGGTCTGCCGCCCGCTCCCCTTCATCCGCGCCCCGCGCCCACGGGTTTCTGGCCTGATCAAACGTGCGCTGACCGGGGTTTTCGATGCGTAAGTGACTGGACGTAAAGGGAGCTTCGGCTTAGGGTCGGGGCAAACGGGAGGCCGGTATGGACGCACTGGAAATGGTATTTGGGTTGGCTGGGCTGGCAGTTCTGGTGATGCCCATCCTTCTGATCGTCGCGTTGGTCAAAGTGTCCGGGCTGGGCCGCCGGGTGAACCAGTTGGAAGCTCAGGTGAAATTCCTGCTGGCGAGCGGGGCGGAAAAGGCGGCTGAAGGCGCGCCGGTCGCGGAGGCGTCTGTTCCCGAAGCCCCTGAAGTCGCGGCGCCCGAGGTCGAATCCCCCGAGCCGGAACAGGCGCAGCCGGTTGAACCCGCGCCGGTTGCCGCCGATGCCCCGCCGAAAGCCGTGGTGCTGAAAGCTTCGAATTTCGACCGGCTTAGGGGCTGGGCCACGCGCAACTGGATCTACGTCATTTCCGGCCTTTCGCTCGCCCTCGCCGGGCTGTTTCTGGCGCAATATGGCATCGAACGCGGGCTGTTGCCGCCGGTGATGCGCGTCGGGTTGGCGCTGGCCTTCGGGGCGGCGCTGATCGTGGCGGGCGAATATGTGCGCCGCCGTTTCGGGGATGGCGAAGAGGCGGTAAGTGCCTATATTCCTTCGATTTTCTCTGGTGCAGGCGTGGTGACGCTGTTCGGCGCCATCCTTTCCGCTTTCCACCTTTACGCCTTGATCCCGCAGTTCATGGCCTTTGCCGGGCTGGTTCTGGTGGCGGCGGTGGCGCTGGTTCTGGGCTGGTTCACCGGGCCGCTTCTGGCCGCCATTGGCGTCATCGGCGCATTCGGTGCGCCCTTCGTCGTTTCCACCGGCTCCGGCGCCAACATCCTTCTGCTGATCTATTTCGCCACCATCGCGCTGGTCGGGTTGGGCATCGACACCGTGCGCCGCTGGGCCTGGGTCTCGGTGCTGACGCTGGCACTGGCGGTGCCCGCAGGCGTGTTGAGCGCCGCCGCGATCCCCGACCTGCCCGCCCTTGTCCTCTACATGCTGGCCCTTCTGGCGATGACTTTAACCATCCCGATGCGCAGCCTGTGGCCCAATCACGGCGGTTCGACGGTGCTGGAAGCGGTGGCGCTCGGGCGACCGCTGGGATGGCCGGAATTTCCGACCCGGCTGGTGGCGGGGCTGTTGCCCTTTGCGCTTTTCTTTATGCTCGGGGTTGGTGTCGGCGGCGAGTCGGAATTCTGGATCGGCTATGCGGGGCTGACCGCGGCGCTGGCGATGCTGGCGCTCTGGGCCTGGCGGGCTGAGGCGCTGGAAGACCTCGCCGTTCTGCCCGCGCTGGCCCTTGTCGCCGCCCCGGTTATCGCGGTGCTGAATGGTCTGGAGGTTTTTGACGATTACCGGGCGTTGCTTGAGCGGGCCGAGGGTGTTCCTGCCCCTGTCACGCCGCAGGTTTTCTTCGGCTTCGCCATTGCTGCAACGCTGATTGCGGCGGCGCGGTCGTGGTGGGGCGGGCGCTGGCCGGTTTATTGGGCCTTCGGCGCGGCGCTGATGGTGCCCGCCATCGTCGCGGCGCTGGAGATTTTCTGGACGCCCGCCGCGTTTATCGGCACCTACCGCTGGGCCATCATGGCGATGGTCGGCGCGGCACTGACCACCGCGCTGACAGTGGCCTTTGCCCGCCGCGATGGTGACGCGGGCCTGCGTGCGGGCTATTTTGCCCTTGCCGCGATCGGCCTGATCACCTTCTCGCTGTCGATCCTGCTGTCGCATAGCGCCCTGACGCTGGCCTTCGCCGTGATGACCGTCGGCGCCGCTGCCCTCGACCGCCGCTTTGCCATGCCCGCGCTCGGGCTGGCGGTGCAGGCAGGCGCCGCCGCCCTGACCTACCGGCTCGTCATCGACCCCGGCCTTGGCGTCGCCATCGACGGCACTATGCTGGAAACGCTGCTCTCCTATGGCGGGGCCACCGCCGCCATGGCTGCCTGCATCTGGCTGCTCAAACCGCTGGATCGCCCGCGCACCAAACTGGTCGCGGAAAGTGCCGCCTGGAGCTTTGCGGCCCTTTTCGCCACCGCCCTGATCCTGCAAGTAGCCCGCGCGCTGGGGCAAGACTCGTTTGACGGGCACGGCTATGTCGGGCTGATGGCTTCCGTCTGGCTGATCTCCGCCGCCAACCAGCTCTGGCGCACTAAGGCGCCGAGCCGCGCCAACCCCGTGCGCATCATTCTCGCCACGGTCTACGGCGCCATCGCCCTCCTGCTACTCGCGGTCAACGTTACCGTTCTGAACCCGCTCGGTGGTCGGATATTCGGTTACGGCGTGGTTGGCCCGCCCTTCCTCAACTCCATGCTGCCGGGATACCTGCTTCCCGCCGTCATCATGGGGCTAGTCGCCCAACGCTTCACCTTCCTCAAACGCGGATTGCGCATCTCTATCGGCACCGGGGCCGCCGCCCTCGGCGCCCTCTGGCTCTTCCTCGCCATCCGCCATTTCTGGCGCGGCGCCGCAATCGCGTCATCAACCTACACCGCCCCGGAACTCTACAGCTACACCATCGTGCTGATCCTCGTCGGCGTCGGCCTGATCTTCCGCTCCTTCACCCGCCGCTCGCAATTCCTGCGCCGC
Source organism: Rhodobacterales bacterium (assembly GCA_002747325.1). Classification (GTDB taxonomy): domain Bacteria; phylum Pseudomonadota; class Alphaproteobacteria; order Rhodobacterales; family Rhodobacteraceae. The sequence continues at coordinate 117,690 of PDOZ01000026.1, read as the reverse complement.
GCCGGGCTGGCGGTGATCCTCGCCGCCGTGGCCAAAGTGTTCTTCATCGACATTTCCGGCCTGGGCGGCCTGTTCCGCATCTTCTCGCTGCTGGCCCTGGGCCTCTCGCTTGCCGGCCTCGCCGCCTTCGACCGCTGGGCGCAAAACCGCTTCGGCCCGCCCGAAGAGCCGCCCGCAGACCCGCCAAAAGACTCGCCAAAAGACCCGGAAGAAGCCCCCAACGCCAAACCGCCCCCTTCTTCTTAGTCCAAATACTCAAATCCCGGCATTGCCGCCCAAGATCACCTCGCCTATAAGGCTCCCATGCTGTGGATAGCCCATACACGAATTACCTGCCCGGCGCTCTGAGCGAGCCGCCGGGAAAAGGCGCTGACCTTCGCGCCGCCGAACCCCTTACCTATGTGTAACGCGAAAGACCGGACCATGTGTGCCGATACCCCTGACTACAAAGATACCCTCAATCTGCCCGAAACCGATTTCCCCATGCGCGCGGGCCTGCCCAAACGCGAGCCGGGCTGGCTGGCCCGTTGGGCCGAGATCGGGGTTTACGACAAGCTGCGCGAAACCTCTGCCGGGCGCAAACCCTTCATCCTGCATGACGGCCCCCCCTATGCCAACGGCCACCTGCATATCGGCCACGCGCTGAACAAAACCCTGAAGGATATGATCGTCCGCTCGCACCAGATGCTCGGCTTCGATTCTCGCTACGTGCCGGGCTGGGATTGCCACGGCCTGCCGATCGAATGGAAAATCGAGGAGCAATACCGCGCCAAGGGCAAGGACAAAGACGAGGTCGACGTGGTGGAGTTCCGCCGCGAATGCCGCGATTTTGCGCAAGGCTGGGTCGACATCCAGCGCGAGGAATTCAAACGCCTCGGCGTCACCGGCAAATGGGACGATCCTTACCTGACGATGAATTATCACGCCGAACGCGTCATCGCCGAGGAATTCATGAAATTCCTGATGAACGGCGCGCTCTATCAGGGCTCGAAGCCGGTCATGTGGTCGCCGGTGGAAAAAACCGCGCTGGCGGAAGCGGAGGTGGAGTATAAAGACAAGGAGAGCTTCACCGTCTGGGTCAAGTTCAAGGTCGTCACCGAAGGCGCTCTGAATGGGGCCAAGGTGGTGATTTGGACCACCACGCCCTGGACCATGCCTTCGAACAAGGCAGTGGTTTTCGGAGAAGATATTTCTTACGGTCTTTATGAAGTGATCGACACGCCTGAAGAATGCTGGGCCACTAAAGGCGAGCGCTATCTTCTGGCTGATACGCGCGCCGCCGAAACCTTCGCTAGCGCCCGGTTGAGCGATGATATGTGGACCCGCAAGCGCGATGTATCTGCCGAAGAACTGGCCGGCTTGTCACTGCTGCACCCGCTGGCCGGGGTTGAGGGTGCAAATGGCGAATGGGACGCGCCGCGTGATTTCCGCGCCGCCGATTTTGTCACCGATGGTGAAGGCACCGGCTTTGTTCACTGTGCGCCTTCGCACGGGATGGAGGAATATGAGCTTTACCGTAACTTGGGCATGTTGCAGCAGGTGATCACCTATAACGTGATGGATGATGGGTCGTTCCGGGCCGATCTGCCGTTCTTTGGCGGCAAGCGCATCCTGCGTGAAAAGCCCAAGAAGGGTGATTGGGAGGGCGATGCCAACGCCGCCGTGATCTCCAAACTGGCCGAAGTTGGCGGGCTGCTGGCGCGCGGCAAGATCAAGCACAGCTACCCCCATTCCTGGCGCTCCAAAGCCCCGATCATCTATCGCAACACGCCGCAATGGTTCGCCAGCGTCGATCTGGAGCTGGGCGACGGGCAGGATGAGATGGGCAAAACCATCCGCGAACGTGCGCTTAACTCCATCGACCAATTGGTGAACTGGGTGCCGCAATCGGGCCGCAACCGGCTTTATTCGATGATCGAAACCCGGCCCGATTGGGTTCTATCGCGCCAACGGGCCTGGGGCGTGCCGCTGACCTGTTTCACCAAGAAAGGCGCGCTGCCGACCGACGCGGACTTCCTGTTGCGTAATGAAGAAGTTAACGCCCGCATCACCGCCGCTTTTGAGGCGGACGGGGCGGATGTCTGGTTCGAGCCGGGGGCAAAAGAGCGCTTCCTTGACGGCATTGTTGACCCGGAGGCCTATGAACAGGTGTTTGACGTGCTGGACGTCTGGTTCGACAGCGGCTCGACCCATGCGTTCGTGCTGCGCGACCGCGAAGACGGCGCGCCTGATGGCATCGCCGATGTCTATCTCGAAGGCACCGACCAGCACCGCGGCTGGTTCCATTCCTCGATGCTGCAAGCCTGCGGTACCAAGGGCCGCGCGCCTTATAAGAATGTGATCACCCACGGCATGACCCTCGACGAAAAGGGCATGAAAATGTCCAAGTCGCTGGGCAATACGATCGGGCCGGAAAGCGTGGTGAAGCAATATGGCGCCGACATCCTGCGCCTCTGGGTGGCGCAGTCCGATTTCGTCAACGATCAGCGGATCGGGCCGGAAATCCTGAAAGGCGTGGCCGATAGCTACCGTCGCCTGCGCAATACCATGCGCTTCATTCTGGGCAATCTGGCGGGGTATGATGCGGCGGATGCGGTCGATCCGGCGCAGATGCCGGAACTGGAACGCTGGGTGCTGCATCGCTTGTCCGAACTGGATGAAGAGGTGCGCGCGGGCTATCAAGCCTTTGATTTCCAAAAGGTTTTCCAGTCGGTGTTCCATTTCGCCACGCTGGAATTGTCGGCCTTTTATTTCGATATTCGCAAAGACGCGCTTTATTGCGACCGCGCCGACAGCCTGAACCGCCGCGCTGCGCGCACGGTGCTGGACCTGTTGCATCGCCGCCTGACGACGTGGTTGGCGCCGATTCTGGTGTTTACCATGGAAGAGGTCTGGCTGGAGCGGTTCGACGGGCCGGAAAGCTCGGTGCATTTGCAGGACTTCCCGGAAACCCCGGCGGCGTGGCGCGATGCGGCGTTGGCGGCAAAATGGGCTGGCATCCGCAATGCTCGGCGCGTTGTGACCGCCGCGCTGGAAGTGCAGCGGCGTGACAAGGTGATCGGTGCGTCGCTGGAGGCCGCGCCGGTGGTCTATGTGCAGGATGCCGGGCTGCGCGCGGTGCTGGAACAGGTGGATTTCGCCGATATCTGCATCACCTCGCAGGTCGCCGTGTCCGGCGACACCGCCCCGGAAGAGGCGTTCCGCCTACCGGAAATCGAAGGCATCGCGGTGTATTTCGCCAAAGCGGAAGGGGAGAAATGCGGGCGTTGTTGGAAAATCCTGCCCGATGTCGGCACCCATGCGGCGCCGGATCTCTGCCAACGCTGCGCCGAAACCATCGCGTAAGATGCAAACAAAAGCGGGGCTTGATGCCCCGCTTTTTTATTCTCTATAGAAGCTGATTCAGGCGACTTTTTGCGGGACGACCTGTTGCAAAATCCCGGCGAAAAGCAGGTAAGCCGAGGTCAGAACCAGCCCCCAATGCGCCCAGCTGGTCGGGTCAAAGTCGACCCAGGCGGCCCAGCCAGCGAAAAACGTCCAAGCCATTGCGATGGGCATGGACACCGCGCGCCAGCGCTCGGTGCGGGCCGGATGGATGAACTTGAGCGGCAGGAACATGGCGATGGCGAGGCCCAGCAGGATGGTGAGCGAGAACCACGGCGGCGGGGTCGTGGCGAACAGGACAATGATCACCATATTCCAGCAGCCCGGAAACCCCGAGAAGGAATTATCCTTTGTTTTCATGCGGGTATCGGAATAATAGACGACCGATGTAAAGACGATGGCCAGAATGGCGAGCCACCCGGACCAGCCCGGCAGCAGTCCTGATTTGAACAGTGCATAGGCGGGGATGAAGACGTAAGTCAAATAGTCGATGATCAGGTCCATCAACGCGCCGTCGATTTCAGGGGCGTTTTGTTTTACATCAAGCTTGCGCGCCATCGGGCCGTCGAGTCCGTCGACAATGAAGGCGGCGACCAGCCAGAGGAACATGGTACTCCAATTGGCGTTGGCGGCGGCGAGCATGGCCATCATGGCACAAATTGCGCCGAGCGCGGTGAACCAATGGACGAGGATTGCTGGGTGTTTATTAGACATGCGCGCTTCATGGCGCAAATCCTGTGAAATCGCAATCCGAAAGGGCATATTATGACATTTCGGAGCGTCAAACTCGGCTGGCGGTAGCGTTGTTGCATTCATTTGCGGGTTACGTGTCATGTGTTTGCGTCTTAGTGGGGGCGGGTGCCTAACTGCGCATAGGTTTGTTGCAGGAGGTCAGCCGCGCGCTGGCTGCTCGCGGTATGGGGCGGCGGTGGTGACAAAGGCGCCGGATGGGCTTCGATTTGCAACTGTGCTGCGGACTGGCAGCCGCATGGCAGGTTATTGCTTTGCCCATGCCCCGCGTCGATGCGTTCTGCATCGTTTCTCAATGCGGATATTCCCGCAAGTATTCCTTTTCCCAACGCATCCCCGGCGGCGTTTTCCGGCGGGTTGGCGAGGTTGTTTACGGCGGGTGCATGGCTCTGGTTTTCCAAATGCTCCAGCGCAGCGGAAAACCCGGCATTTAGCCCGGCCTTGGCGGCGTTGGATAAACGATCGGCGTCCGGCAGCATTTGTCCGGCAATTGTGGCCGCTTTTGCGGCAATTCCGATCCCTCCGCTATTGGCGGCGAAGTTAAGCAAAGGCGATATGGCGTTCATGGCCCGTCCTTTCTGGTCAAGCGTCGATAAGGTGATTCTTGCACAGAAAAGTAAACAAACCGTTAGTCGATACCTAAAATTATAACTATTTAAGGTATTGAAATTGCTTTTGTTTTTTATCAGGTTCGGGGGTGTGATGTTCGGTAGACTTCTAACAGATGCGAGGTGTCAATGGCAGTATAGGCTTGAGTTGTAGATAAGGAGGCGTGGCCCAAAAGTTCCTGAATGGTGCGCAGGTCGCCGCCCTTTGCTAAGAGGTGCGTGGCGAAGGAGTGGCGCAAGGCGTGTGGCGTGGCGGAGGCGGGCAGGCCGAGCGCGGTGCGCAGATTGGCGACGGTTTTTTGCACGATACGTGGGGAAAGCGGGCCGCCGCGTTGGCCGAGAAACAGGGCGTCGGTCGGTGATGCGGCGTGCGGGCAGAGGCGCAAGTAGATGTCGACAGCGTTCTGTGCGACGGGTAGGACCGGCACCAGCCGTTCTTTGCCGCCCTTGCCGCGGATGCGCAATGCGTCCGGCAGGGGGGCGTTGGCGCGGGTCAGGGCAAGTGCTTCGGAAATGCGCAAACCGCAGCCATATAAGAGCGTCAGAACGGCGGTATCGCGGGCGCCGATCCACGTTTCAGGGGCATCGGCTGCGATGTCGAGCATATTGCGCGCCGCGGTTTCGGACACCGGACGCGGCAATTTGGCGGAGAATTTGGGCGCCCGGATGGATAGGGCGGCGGAGGCGTCGAATCCCTCGCGGTCCGAATGCCAGCGGAGGAAGGACTTTACGGCTGACAACGCGCGGGCCAGCGAGCGGGCGGAGTGTCCTTGCCGACGTTCTTCGGCCATCCAGGCGCGCATGTCGCGGGGTTGCAGGCGGGACAGGAGGGCAGTGCCGGAGGCCTGCCCGTGATAGGCCGTGAGGAAGGTGAGAAACCGAAACAGATCGGCGCGATAGGCTTCAATCGTGTTGGGGCTGGCATTGTTCAACCCTGCCAGATGGGCCAGCCACTCTTGGGCCAAATCGCGCATTCCGGGAGATATGGCGAGCGGACCTGACACGCGTTACCCACGCCTCTGGGGTGTTTGGATCACGAAAGCCAACGGCGCATCGAGCGTTCAAAAACGCCGCCGAAAAAGGCCAGCAGGTCGGTGCCCTGGCCGGGCTTGAACTGATGCGGATCTTCCGCCCCCATGATCAACAGCCCCGGCAGCCGTCCTTCACCCAGATCGAGCCGGATGGTGGCCTCAGACCGAATCCAATAGCCGCTATCGCCAAAAATGGCGCTGTCCTGTTCCTGCACTTGCCGCAGTGTGACGGGCCGGGCCTCGGGGGCAGATTGCCCGAGATAGGTGTCGATGAAACCGGGCTCCACAGTGACCAGCACCGCGCCCAGTTTGCGTACCGCTTCTTCCTCTTCCGACAGCGCGGTTTCCAACACCAGCCGCACACAATCGACCCGTAAAATCTCCGCCACTTCGCCGTCCAGATCCTGCATGAACAGAGAAAAATCGCGCGGATCGAGCATCCGCAACACAGCGCGGTGAATCAGGTTCATCCCTGCCAGATTTTCATACGCCGCCGCGATCACCGACCGATGGGTCTCCTCCAGCCGGTCCAGCCGCGCTTCCAGTCGCTCCATCGCGATCCCGCGCATATCAACAACATTGGCCCCGAGCGCTCGTTCATTGGCTGCGACCAGTGCGCGCATCAGCTCGTGATCGTTCAGAATCACTTCCGGTTGCTCAATTAACTGCTCCCGCAGATCCTCGGTGATGGGCGCGCTCGATGTCATCTCTGCCTCGTCTGGTTGCTCCGGTCTTTGCCGGATTGTTGCGGCGCAGTATAACAGGCGTTGGCTGAAAATCTGCAACTTTTTTGCCGGTTTTCGCCGGTTTCTACGCTTAAAGGTTGAAAAATGAAAAGCGCGCCGCGAGTTTACCGGCGCGCTTTTCGGAAAAATTGAAGATCAGAGAATCTTCAGGCCGGCATCCTTGATATCCTTCAAAAAGGCGTCCAGCCCCTTATCGGTCAGAACATGGTTGGCCAGCGCCTTGATCACATTCGGCGGTGCCGTCATCACATCGGCCCCGATCAGGGCGCATTCCTTAACGTGGTTGACGTTGCGCACGGAAGCCGCGAGGATTTGCGTTTCAAAGCCGTAATTGTCATAGATGGTGCGAATGTCGTTGATCAACTCCATCCCGTCGAGGCTCAGGTCGTCCAGCCGCCCCACGAAAGGCGAGATGAAGGTCGCCCCGGCTTTCGCGGCCAGAAGCGCCTGATTGGCGGAGAAACAGAGCGTCACGTTAATCATGTTGCCTTCCCCCGACAGCACCTTGCAGGCCTTCAGCCCGTCCAGCGTCAGCGGCAGTTTGATGGCGATGTTGGGCGCGATTTTCGCCAGTTTGCGGCCCTCGGCGATCATGGTGTCGGCGTCGGTGGCGGTGACTTCGGCGGAGACCGGCCCGTCGATGAAGGAACAGATTTCGCGGGTGACTTCGAGAATATCGCGACCGGATTTTTTCACCAGCGAGGGGTTCGTCGTCACGCCGTCCACGAGGCCCAACGCGTCAAGTTCGCGGATCGCGTCCACATCGGCGGTATCGGCAAAAAATTTCATCGTGCGTTTCCTGTTTATTAACTTTTGCCGTGATATAGTTGATTCAGACCCGGCCCAAAAGGGGAAATGCGTTGGTCAGGAGGCGGGCCTTGGCTGAGGTAGCATTTTTCGAAGCGGGGCAACGGGTTGCGGTGCGCACGGCGGAACCGCTCGATCGGGTGTTGACGTATCGCGCCCCGGAGGGCGGCTGCGTCAGCGGCGCTTATGTCGGGGTGCCTTTGGGGCCGCGCAAGGTGGTTGGCGTGGTCTGGGGCGCGGGAGATGCCGGGTTTGATGCGGCGAAATTGCGCGCGGTTTCGCGGGTGCTGGACGTGGCGCCCATGCGCGCGGAGATGGCGGAGTTTCTGACGCGGGCGGGGGAATATACCCTGACGCCGATGAACAAAATGCTGCGTCTGGCGACGCGAGTGCCGGGCCTGCTCGACGGGCCGGGGATGCGCAAGGTGTATCGGCGTGGCGGGGCGGTGCCGGAGCGCATGACCGATGCGCGTCGCCGGGTGATGGATGCGCTGGAAGAATACGGCGCGTTGAGCTTCACCCTGTCAGAGCTGGCGCAACTGGCCGGGGTGTCGACTTCGGTGGTGAAGGGCTTGGTGCAGGCGGGGGCGGTGCGCGAAGAGGAAGCGCCGCGAGATGTGCCGTTCCCCCCGCTCGATCCAGATCGGCCCGGCAAGGTGCTGACCGACGATCAACAGTCGGCAGCGCGGCAGCTTCGCGACGGGGTGCGCTCCGGGCGCTATGGCGCGACGCTTTTGCGTGGCGTTACCGGCTCGGGCAAGACGGAAGTCTATCTGGAGGCGGTGGCGGAATGTCTGCGCGCGGGGCGGCAAGCCCTTGTTTTGCTGCCGGAAATCGCCCTGACCACGGAGTTTGTCGCCCGTGTCGAGGCCCGGTTCGGTGCGCGCCCGGCAGAGTGGCATTCCGGCGTCACCATGACCGAACGGCGGCGCATTTGGAAGATGGTCGGCGTGGGGGGCGCGCAGCTTGTTGTCGGTGCGCGTTCCGCGCTGTTCTTGCCCTTCCGCGATCTTGGGCTGGTCGTGGTCGATGAGGAACATGACCCGTCTTACAAACAGGAAGACGGGGTGTTGTATTCCGCCCGCGACATGGCGGTGCTGCGCGCCTCAATCGCCGACGCGCAGGTGGTTTTGGCGACCGCGACTCCCTCGCTGGAAAGCTGGGCCAACGCGCAGAATGGCAAATATGCCCGGCTTGACCTGACCAGCCGTTTCGGCGCGGCGCAACTGCCGGAAATGGTGGCGATCGACATGCGCGATGAGGCGCTGCCCGCCGGGCACTGGATTTCGCCAACCCTGGAGGCGGCGGTGTCGGACCGACTGGCGCGCGGCGAACAGGCGCTGCTTTTCCTTAACCGACGGGGCTATGCGCCGCTAACCCTCTGCCGCGCCTGTGGCCATCAAATCGGCTGCGACCATTGCGACGCACGCATGGTCGAACACCGCTTCCTTAACCGTCTGATCTGTCATCAATGCGGCGAAAGTAAACCGATGCCAGAGACTTGCCCGGCCTGTGGCGAAGCGGGCAAACTGGCGCCGGTCGGGTCGGGGGTGGAGCGGCTCGAAGAGGAGGTGCGCGAGCGCTACCCGGAGGCACGGGTGGCGGTTCTGTCGTCGGATCTGTTTGCCTCCGCTCGCGCCCTGAAAGCGCAGATCGAGCGCATTGCGGCCGGAGGCGCGGACATCATCATCGGCACGCAGATGGTGGCAAAAGGCCATAATTTTCCGTTGCTTACGCTGGTGGGCGTGATCGACGCCGACCTTAGTCTGCAAGGCTCCGACCTGCGCGCCGCGGAACGCACCTTCCAACTGATCCGGCAAGTGGCGGGCCGGGCTGGGCGGGCCGAAGGGGCCAAGGGGCTGGCGCTGTTGCAAAGCTACCAACCGGACCACCCGGTCATCCGCGCGATCCTGTCGGGTGAAGAGGAAAACTTCTGGCGCGCGGAGGCGACTGAGCGCCAAAGCGCGGGCGTCCCCCCCTATGGCCGTCTCGCGGGGATCATCATTTCCGCCACCAGCGCCGAAGCCGCTTTCGATCTCGGCAACGCCCTCGCCCGCGCCACCGCTCCGCTGGACGCCATCGGCGCACAGGTCTACGGTCCGGCTGCCGCCCCCATCGCCCGCATCCGCGACCGCTACCGGGTGCGGCTCCTGGTCAAGGCCGAAAAAACCGCGCCGATTCAAAGCGCCCTGACCCGCTGGCTCGCGCCGTTCCCCCCTAAAGGCGACACCCGCCTTGCCGTTGATATTGATCCACAGAGTTTTTATTGAGGAAAGGCGGGGCGCGCCTGCGGCGCGAATGAGTATTTAACCTAAGAAGAAGCCCGCGCCTTTTCTTCTTAGGTTAAATACTCAAATAGAGCGAAATCGATTTAATCTGTAACATGGTACATCAAAATTCGCGTTCGAAATTAGCAGGATGCTGATGCAGAGGCAGAGAATTTTGATTCAGATTTATCGATTTCTGCTCTGGCGGCGTTTGGGTTCGCGGGGCGTCAATCCGTTGGACCAAAGCCGTGCAATCTGGCGGAAGGTCTTTTATAAGAGGCGTATGTTTGGGATTTCAAAAGCGAAACTGATACCACAAGCGGAGGCGTTGCCGGGGCGGGGTGTGCCGATTGCCACGGCGGCGCGGCATTTTGTGTTTGACTGTCCGTTCACCCTTGATGTGCCGGAGGGGCACGAGGTTGCTCTTTTTGCCATGGGGTGTTTTTGGGGCGTCGAGCGGTTGTTCTGGCAGGTGCCGGGGGTGGGGATGACCATGGCGGGATATGCCGGGGGATATACGCCGAACCCGACCTATGAAGAGGTTTGCACTGGCCGGACCGGGCATACGGAGGTGGTGCGTGTGACCTTTGATCCGGCGCGGCTGCGCTATGCGGAGTTGCTTACGCTGTTTTGGGAAGGCCACGACCCGACGCAGGGGATGCGGCAGGGCAATGACCGGGGCACGCAGTATCGTTCGGCGATTTACACCAGCAATGCGGCGCAGCTTCAGGCCGCGCGCGCCTCTGCTGAAGCCTATGCGCCTCGGCTGTCGGTGGCGGGATACGGGCCGATTACCACCGAAATCGCCCCCGCCGGGCCGTTCTATTGGGCCGAGGAATATCACCAGCAATACCTTGCCAAAAACCCGAACGGCTATTGCGGCATCGGTGGCACCGGCATTTCCTGTCCCATCGGAACCGGCGCTTGACGCGCGGGCGCGCCGCCGATACCCCGGCCTGGAAAGGACATCCCATGACCATTACCTATACCGCCCTCACCACGCTCCCCGGTCAGGCCGAAGCCGAAGCGCTCGGCGAGGCGCTGGAGAGCCTGACGCCGGAGCCGACCGGGGTTGGGGTGTTCGAGTTGGAGGATGACAGCGGCATCTGGGAGGTCGGCGGATATTTCACCGAGGCGCCGGATGCGGTTGGTCTGGCATTGCTCGCGGCGGCGCATGGGGCGAAGGATTTTACCATCTCGGAAGTGCCGGAGACCGATTGGGTGGCGCATGTGAAACGCGAACTGGCGCCGGTCGAGGCGGGGCGGTTCTTTGTTTATGGCGAACACGATGCGGATAAGCTGCCGCCAGCGGCGATTGGGTTGAAGATCGAGGCGGCAATGGCTTTCGGCACCGGGCATCATGGCACGACGCTGGGCTGTCTGCGCGCGCTGGACGGGTTGATCTCGGCGGGCGAGGTGAAGAAAAACGTCATTGATGTTGGCTGCGGCACGGCGGTTCTGGCCATGGCAGCGGCGAAGGTCTGGCCGCACCCGGTCATCGCCTCGGATATTGACGAAGTGGCGGTTGAGGTGGCGCGGGCCAACGCGGCGGCCAACGGGTTGGCGGAAGAGGTGCATGTGCTGGAAGCGGCGGGATTTGCCCATGCCGACATCACTGCCGCCGCGCCGTTTGACCTGATCCTTGCCAATATCCTGAAAGGCCCGCTGGTGGCGCTTGCCCCGGACATGGCCGCCCATGCCGCCCCCGGCGCGCATGTGATTCTCTCTGGCATCCTCAATCCACAGGCGGAACAGGTGATCGACGCCTATCAAACCGCTGGATTTAGCCTGAAATCCCGTGATGAGATCGGCGACTGGACCACGCTTTTGCTGCAAAAGTAAGCGCGTTCCCTCCGGCGAACCTCCCGTTTAACCGCTCAAACATGGTTAAAATTTGACGAAAATTGGCTGGTTCCGGGGAGGAAATGGATTGTTTCTAAGGAAAACCTTCAGAATTTAGACAATTTTGCCTACATTTAATCGTGGGTGGCTTTCCGTTGCGCTACTGCGCTGAGAACGGGGCTAGATTGGGGTTTGTCGGGGAACCGACGGAGGGTGTTTACGATGACGGCTCATAATAGTGCGACTTACAACGAACGGCTGGAGCGGGTGCTGCGCGATCACCGTGAGCATGGCTCCGGGTCGATCTACTTTGATCAGCACACGGGTGAGTTCGTCCGGGTTGTCGGGCATTGCCGTTCGCGGGGGATGCCGGTTTTTGCCCTGATGCTGTTTATCATCGGCTTTTTCCTGACCAAAGGGTTCTTTCTCGCCTATGCCGGGGAAATCACCTATCTCGACCGGCTTGCGGGTCTCGAAGCGGGGACGGCGCCGGAACAGGCGGCGGCCTGGGCGATGCGGATTGACCCGATCACACGCCAGATTGCCGAACTTATGACGCTTTATCTGCCGGGGCTGTAAGGGCGGATCAGCAGAAATCGGAAGCGCCGGGCATCGCCCGGCGTTTTGGTTTCAATCCGGCAGGTCTACTTCCACCAACCCCAGCACCCGCGCGTTTTCCGTCGACAGGATGGCGGAATTCAGGCCTTTGGTGAGCTGAAAAGCGCGGATCGCGGCGCGGGTTTTGCTGTCCAGTTGTCCGTCCGCCGGGCCTTTGAAATACCCCCGCGCCGCCAGCGCGCGCTGCACCGAGGCGATGAAATCCGGCGTCCAGCGCGGCGGGCAGGGGGTTTCGAAATACACTTCTTCGCGCCCTTCGACGATGCGCTGCGTGCTGCGGGTCTCGTATTTTGCCGGGCGGATGACATTACCCTCCGGCCCGATTTTCGCCGCCTCGACCAACACCCGCTCGGTTACCCGCTCAATGGTTGCCGGGGTGGCGTCGCGCCCGTAACAGGCACCGGGCCGCGCGCCGGGCGGGGCTTCGGCGAAATCGGTGATGATCACATCTTCCGCCGCGCGCGGCGCTTCGGTGCAGCCGGCGAGGAGGAGCGCGATGGCGAGGACGGGTTTCAAATTCATGCTCGTTGCCTTTTTTGTGCAGTTTAACGGCTTTTGCTTCCGCTCGCTAGGGCGTAGGATCGCGCCGCGCAGCAATGGAGGCCACGATCCCCAAAGTCACCTTAATAGAACACACCGGCACCCAGCATGTCATCGACGTGCCCTATGGTCATACGCTGATGGAAGGGGCGCGCGATAATGGGGTGCCGGGGGTTGAGAGCGATTGCGGCGGGGCTTGCGCCTGCGCCACCTGTCACGTTTATGTCGCGCCGGATTGGGTGGCGAAGCTCAAGCCGATGGATGAGATGGAGGAGGACATGCTCGACTTTGCCTTCGAGCCGGACCTCGCCCGTTCCCGCCTGTCCTGCCAGATCAAGATCACCGACGCGCTGGACGGGTTGGTGGTCCATATCCCGGAGCGGCAGCTTTAGAGCGCCAGCCGAGTTTAAAGCGCCCGCCAGCCAATGTCGCGGCGGCAGAACCCTTCCGGCCAGTCCACCTGATTCACCAGCGCATAGGCCCGGTCGCGCGCTTCCTGAAGCGACGCACCACGGGCGGTGACGTTCAGCACCCGCCCGCCGGATGCGGTGATTTTGCCGTCCTGTTCCTCGGTGCCCGCGTGGAACACCATCTGCATGGAGTTTTCTTCCAGCGCGTCCAACCCTTTGATTTCGCTGCCCTTCTCATAGGCGCCCGGATAGCCTTTCGCCGCCATCACCACGGTCATGGCATGGTCGTCGGCCCAGTTGGCTGTGATCTCCTCCAGCCGCTCTTCCGCCGCCGCCAGCAGCAAATCCAGCACCTGCGCCCCGAGGCGCATCATCAATACCTGACATTCCGGGTCGCCGAAACGCACGTTATATTCCACCAGCCGTGGCGCGCCGTTTTCGATCATCAGCCCGGCATAAAGCACGCCCTTGAACGGTGTGCCGCGCTCCGCCATCACCCGCATGGTCGGCTCGACAATCTCCGCCATCGCCCGTGCCGCGACCGCCTCGTCCAGCACCGGCGCCGGGGAATAGGCGCCCATGCCGCCGGTATTCGGCCCGGTATCGCCCTCGCCGACGCGTTTATGGTCCTGTGCTGTGCCGATGGGCAGCAGGGATTTGCCGTCGGAAAGGATGAAATAGGAGGCTTCTTCGCCGGTCATGAATTCTTCGATCACAACCTCCGCGCCCGCCCCGCCGAACTCACCGCCAAACATATCGTCAATCGCGGCCAGCGCGTCGGCCTCGTTCATGGCGACGATCACGCCCTTGCCTGCCGCCAGCCCGTCCGCCTTGACCACGATCGGTGCGCCCTGCGCCCGGATATAGGCCTTTGCGGCGTCGGCGTCGGTGAAATGGGCGTAACCCGCCGTGGGGGCGCCCGCCGCGTCGCAAATCTCCTTGGTGAAGCTCTTGGAGGCTTCCAGCCGCGCCGCTTCTGCCGAGGGGCCAAAGTGCAGGATGCCCGCCGCGTCCAGCGCGTCCGCCACCCCCGCCGCCAGCGGCGCTTCCGGGCCGATGATGACGAAATCCACCGCGTTGGCGCTGGCGAATTCAACGACCGCCGCGCCGTCCTCGATGTCAAAAGCGGCGCATTCCGCGATGTCGTCCATGCCCGCATTGCCCGGCGCCACGATCAGCCGGTCGCATTTCGGGTTCTGTTTTACCGCCCAGGCCAACGCATGTTCGCGCCCGCCGCCGCCGAGAATAAGAATGTTCAAAGCCGCCTCCATTGCTGGTTCAGGCCATAGCGCGTAGGGGCGGGTGGGGCAAGCGCTCTACGCCCGATGCACCATCAACGCGACGACGAGATTGTCCGGTTGCGAGAGGTCATAGCCCTGCATGTGCTGGATGAAATCCGCCTGTGCGGTTTCCGGCACCCCGGCCACGGCGAAAGCATCGTCCAGCGTTGCCCCGCCGCCCGCGCCGATCTCGTGGACCAGCGTATCGAAATGGGCGTCGACATAGGCTTCGACCCGCGCGCGCTCCGCCCCATAGGCCAGATTTCCCAGCCCTGTGCCGAGGGCGCCCATGGGCCAGGTCAGTGGGTTGCCGAGATGATTGGCCCCGGTCGAACAGGCGGTCAGCAGAACGGTTCCGGCAATGGCTGCGTATGTGCGAATGTTTGGCAAAGGGGCTGCTCCTGAAACTGCCGCGTCCCGAAGCAATATTCTAGAGCGAAATCGCTTTAATCTGCAACATCGTGCATCAAAATTCGCGTTCGAAGTCAGCAGGATGCTGATGGAGAGGCAGCGAATTTTGATACAGATTTAGCGATTTCTGCTCTGATTTCCACCGCCGCGCAAAGCCGGGCTTCCCCTTTGGCGCCTCGCCGCCTAAAACGGGCATATGGACCTGTTAGACGACGCCGCCCCCGGCGAGAATGCCCCCGAATTTACCGTGTCGGAAATCTCTGGCGCGGTGAAAAAGACCGTGGAAGCCGCGTTTGGGCGGGTGCGGGTGCGCGGCGAGGTGGGGCGGGTGTTTCGTGCGCGTTCCGGGCATCTCTATTACGATCTGAAAGATGACGGCAATGTGCTGGCCTGCACGACATGGAAGGGGCAGGCGGGACGACTTTCGGTCTTGCCGGAGGAGGGGATGGAGGTCATCGCCACCGGGCGGCTGACCACCTTCGGCGCGCAGTCGAAATATAATCTCAACGTCGACGATCTGGCCGTGGCGGGCGAGGGCGCGTTGATGGCGATGCTGGAAAAGCGCAAGAAGGCGCTGGCGGCGGAGGGGCTGTTTGACCCGGCGCGCAAACAGCTTTTGCCCTATCTGCCGGAGGTGATCGGCGTTGTCACTTCTCCTTCCGGCGCGGTCATTCGCGATATTTTGCACCGGCTGCGCGAGCGTTTTCCGCGCAAGGTGCTGATCTGGCCGGTGGCGGTGCAGGGCTCGGCCTGTGCGCCGGAAGTGGCCCGCGCCATTGATGGGTTCAACGCCCTGACCCCCGGCGGCGCCCTGCCGCGCCCGGATCTGATCATCGTGGCGCGCGGGGGGGGCTCTATTGAGGATCTTTGGGGTTTTAACGAGGAGGCGGTGGTGCGCGCTGCCGCCCGCTCGCAAATCCCGCTGATTTCCGCCGTGGGGCATGAAACCGACACCACCCTGATCGACTACGCCGCCGACCAGCGCGCCCCGACCCCGACCGCCGCCGCCGAGTTCGCCGTGCCGGTGCGGCTCGATTTGCTGGCCAGCGTGGCGGAGGCGGGCACGCGGTTGCAGCGCGCCACGGGGCAGGGGATTGCGCAGCGTTCTCAACGGCTTACGGACCTCGCCCGCATCTTGCCGCGCCCGGATGCTTTGCTCGACGCACCGCGCGGGCGTTTGGATTTTGCCGCCGCCCGCCTGCCGGTCGCCCTGCGCTCGGTGAGCCAGAAGGGCCGGGTGCGTCTGACGGAAGCGGCGGCGCATTTGCGGCCGGGCTTGCTGAACGGGCGGGTAGCGTTGGAACGGACGCGGGTTGAGGGGCTGAGCCGCCGCCTGACCCCGGCCCTGACCCGCCCGATCGAGGCGCAGCGCCGCGCCTTTGCCCAGATGGCGACACGGCTCGACCCGGCGCGGCTATTGCGCGTTCAGGCGGAAAAAACGCAGGAATTTCAGGCGCTTGCCGCCCGTCTGGCGCGGGTCTCTGCGGCGGGGCTGGAGCGGGAGAAACGTCGGCTTGAGGCGGTTGACCGGATGCGTCAAAGCCTGGGCTACAAGGCGACCCTGGCACGCGGTTTCGCCGTGGTGTGCGGCGATGGGGAACTGGTGACCGGCGCGAAAGCGGCGGGGCAGGCGGCGGCGCTGGAAATCGAGTTTGCCGACGGCAAAGTGACCGCCCGCCCGGACGGGCGCGCCAAAGCTAAACCCGCGCCGAAACCTGCGAAGAAACCACCGGAGCAGGGGTCACTGTTTTAGGGCCTGTGGACGTTTTTTCTGAAGACGGTTGCCACGACAAATTGCCCCACGCAGCAACCGTCCGCAATTCATATCCGCGCGGCTTGTGATGGCTGGCGGTCAGCGACGCGCCCGGTTTCACATCCCCTCGGGAGCGCGTTCAAAACAGGGTTTGCTACGGTCGATCTGATGCCACGCCGGGGCCGAAGCGGTGAAAATATGCATGGCCGGAACCAGACCGTGCCCGTGGTCGAAAGCGCCCAGCTTTACCGGGAAAAGGGGCTGGTCGGCAGGTTCGCTCCACAACGGCGTGCCGCAATCGGGGCAAAAATATCGCAAGGCGATCTTCCCGCTGTCGCCTTTCTTGGCAAAAGCCTTTGCTGTCCCCTTGGTGACACGAAAAGCGTCGGCCGGAATCAACGCTACATAGTTGGGACCACCCCCGGATTCTTTCTGGCAATCGGTGCAGTGACAGGCTCCAACCATGATGGGGTCTGCGTTGGTTTCAAAGCGAACGGCGCCACAAGCGCATCCTCCGGTGCGTTTCATCAATGATCTCCTTTGAAGGCTTTTGATCGTGGTACGTGAGAGCGAAGCCTAACCAATCTGCAACACGGGTGTCAAAACCGCATTTGAAATCCGCAGGATGCGGAAGCAAAGAATTTATTACAGATGTCGCGTGTTTTATCCTAACCCTTCCCGCTGTTCGGAGCGCCCAGCCGACTGCCGTTCGATCTGCCGCCGCCTTCGGGGGCGGGCTTCGGAGCGGAGGGGGTTTCGGGCGTCGTTGTGCAGTTTTGCGGCTCATCGCTCTCGATGGCGGTCAGAACCCCGTCGCCCGCAAAGTCCGGGGAAAACACCTTCAACACCCCGCCCTCTTCTTCGCGCACCAGAACGCAGGTCTCTTCCCCGGCCTGTCGGTCGTCCAGGAGGAAGCACAGGAATTCGCCGCGTTCAAACCAGCTTTCGCTCATGCAATTTCCGTCGCCAAAGGACCAGATGGCGCGGCGGTTCGGCAGGTAGGTCTCGTCGCCATACACCCCGTCCTCATTGGCGTATAGATAGGTTTTGTTCAGGGTCAGTGCCTCGAACTCTTCAGCGCTCAAAATTCCGTCTGCCGCTGCCGGCGCGGCGCACAGAGCCGCAAACAGGCTCACAGAAAAGTGTTTCTTCATGTCGTTCTCCCTCGCTTTGGAATATGCGCGCCGTGCCCGCTCCTGACAAGCCCCGCTTGACGCGGGCGCGCAGGCGGGTAGGGTCGCGGCCATGGAACAGATTTTGGAACCTGCGGGCTTTTTCGCCGCCATCGGCTATCTCTTCATCATCCGCCAGCCGCAAAGCGCGATGAAAAGTGCGGTCAAGACCGCGCCGCTGGTGATCTTTTCGCTGCTGGCGGCGCTGGAGGGCGGCCCGGCCTTCCTCGTTGCGGGACTGTTTTTGTCGGCGCTGGGCGATCTGGCCCTGTCGCGCCCCGGCCAGTCGATGTTTCTCTATGGCCTGTCCGCCTTCGCGCTGGCGCATCTGTGCTATGTCTTTACCTTCGCCGCAGGCGCCCCGGACGCGCTTTTCGTCTTTGCGCAGGCGCCGGTTCTGGCGATCCTGCTGGTGGCGCTGGCCGTGTCGACCGAGCTTTGGCTGATCCCCTATGCCAAGGGGCTGGGCTGGCCGGTGCGCGCCTATGTCTGGATCATCACCGCGATGGGCCTGACCGCCGCCGCCCATCCTGCCTTTCTCGTCACGGCGGGGGCGGTGAGTTTCATCTTTTCCGATATGCTGCTCGGCCTGCGCGAGTTCCGTTTCGCGGGGCTGGAGAAGCGCGAGCGGTTCGATGTCTGGGTCTGGGTGTTTTACATTTTAGGTCAGATGATGATCCTGCGCGGCGTGTTGGCATTTTGAGCGCCCCCTTTTCATATCGGCGAAAGCGCATTAACTGAGGGGGGAACGGAGGCCAGATGTCGTTTTTCAAGAAGCTAAAAGACCGTATGACCCGCTCTTCTTCGCGGATTGATGCCGGGTTGTCGGAGATCGTCGAAGAGGGGGCGCAAGAGGCGGAGGTCGAGACCCCACCCAGTGCGCCCGCCGAAGCGAAGCCGGGGGTGCTGGGGCGTCTGATGGGGCGCACGGAAGAGCCGCGGCGCATGCTGGATGACGAGATGCTTGAGGAGCTGGAAGAGCTGATGATTGCTTCCGATATGGGGGTTGATACGGCGCTGCGTGTGACGGCCAATATCGCGGAAGACCACCTCGGAAAGCGGGTTTCTGTGAGCGAAATCAAGGGGTTGTTGGCCGATGAGATCGCACGGGTGATGGAAGGCGTGGCCCGGCCGATGCCGATTTATCCCAAGCGCCCGCAGGTGGTGCTGGTGGTTGGCGTTAACGGCGCGGGCAAGACCACGACGATTGGCAAGCTGGCGAGCCAGTTTCAGGCGGCGGGCAAGAAGGTTGTGATCGCAGCGGGGGATACGTTTCGCGCGGCGGCGGTGGAGCAGTTGCAGGTCTGGGGCGAACGCGCGGGCGTGCCGGTGCTGACCGCGCCGGAAGGTTCCGACCCGGCCAGCCTCGCTTTTGAGGCGATGGAAAAGGCGGCGCAGGACGGGGCGGATCTTCTGATGATTGACACCGCCGGGCGGCTGCAAAACCGCGCCGATCTGATGGAAGAGCTGGCGAAAATCGTGCGGGTGATCCGCAAGAAGGACGAAAGCGCGCCGCATAATACCCTGCTGGTTCTGGATGCGACGACGGGGCAAAACGCGCTGTCGCAGGTCGAAACTTTCACCAGGATTTCCGACGTGTCGGGGCTGGTGATGACCAAGCTGGACGGCACAGCCAAGGGCGGGGTTCTGGTGGCGCTGGCGGATAAATTCGGCCTGCCAATCCACGCCATCGGGGTCGGCGAACAGATCGACGACCTCGCGCCTTTCGATCCGCAAGATTTTGCCCGCGCCCTGACCGGGCTGGAATAGGAGCGTCAGATGAGTGAGAAAAAACCCGCTGCATCGGTGAAAGCCGCACTGGAATACGGCCCGATTCTGGCCTTCTTCATCGGCTATGTTTTCCTGAAAGATCAGGTGTTTACCGTTGGCGGCACCGAGTATTCTGGTTTCGTCGCCGTGACCGCGCTGTTCATCCCGCTGCTCGCCCTGACCACCTTCCTGCAATACCGCTTGACCGGCGAGCTGTCGAAAATGCAGATCGTGACGCTGCTGCTGGTGATCGTGTTCGGCGGCATGTCGGTCTGGTTCAACGACGAACGCTTCTTCAAAATGAAGCCGACCGTCATTTACCTGCTTTTTGCGGCTATTCTGGGCTTTGGCCTGCTACGCGGGCAGAGTTATCTGCAAGCGGTGATGGATAAAACCCTGCCCCTGACGGATGAGGGCTGGATGCTGCTGACCAAACGGCTGGCGTTGTTCTTCGCCGGGCTGGCGGTGCTGAACGAAATCGTTTGGCGCACCATGTCCACCGACGCCTGGGTGAACTTCAAAACCTTCGGGCTGACCATCGCGATTTTTGTGTTCTTCTTCTCGCAGGCCGGAGTGTTTTCCCGCTATTCCACCGAGGACAAAGCAGAATAAGCACCCGGCTCGCCCGCCCGTGTTGTGAGTATTTGTGCTAAGAAGAAGGGGGCGCGGGGCGTTGCCGTTCTTGAGGCGTGTGTGATTTATTCCTGATTGGTTCTTCTTCTTAGAATAAATACTCAAATGCGGCTTTGCGGACCGTGCGGCGCGCGGTAAGGAGGCGGCAGGGTGTGTGATCGAGAGCGGTTCGGAGGCGGCAATGCGGAATTGGAAAGCGCAGACGCGGGCGGTGCATGGGGGTACGCGCCGCAGTCAGTATGGCGAGGTGTCGGAGGCGGTTTTTCTGACGCAGGGCTTTGTCTATGACAGCGCGGAACATGCGGAGGAGCGGTTTCTCGAAGCGGGGGACGATGCGTTCATTTATGCGCGCTACGGCAACCCGACGGTGCGCATGTTCGAGGACCGGATGGCGTTGTTGGAGGGGGCGGAGGATGCGTTTGCCTGCGCGTCCGGCATGGCGGCGGTTAATGGCGCGTTGATGGCGTTGTGCCGGGCGGGCGATCATATTGTGGCTGCGCGGGCTTTGTTCGGCTCTTGCCTCTACATTCTGGAGGAGGTTCTGGGACGGTTCGGGGTTGAGGTGACGTTGGTCGATGGCACCGATCTGGCGCAATGGGAGGCGGCGATTCGGGCGGATACGCGGTTGGTGTTTTTTGAGAGCATTTCCAACCCGACCCTTGAAGTGGTTGATATGGCGCGCGTTGCCGAGTTGGCGCATCGGGTCGGGGCGCAGGTGGTGGTGGACAGTGTATTTGCCACGCCGGTGGGCCGGTCTGCGTTTGAGTTTGGTGCCGATGTGGTGGTGTATTCGACGACCAAGCATATTGACGGGCAGGGGCGGTGTCTTGGCGGGGTGATCCTCGGCAAGCGGGAATTTATCCGCGGCGCGCTGGAAGAGTACATGAAGCATACCGGCGGGGCGATGAGTCCGTTTCATGCCTGGGTGATGCTCAAGGGGTTGGAGACTTTGGACCTCCGGGTTCGCCATGCGGCGCGCAACGCGCAGCATTTGGCGGGGGCGCTTGCGGGGCATCCGAAGCTGGCGCGGGTGATTTATCCGGGGCTCGAGGACCATCCGGGGCATGATCTGGCCGTGCAGCAATTTGCCCATGGCGGCACGGTGTTTGCGCTGGAACTGGCGGGGGGCAAGGCGGCGGCGTTTGCGTTTCTCAACGCGCTGAAAATCCCGGTGATTTCCAACAATCTCGGCGATGCCAAATCCATTGTGACCCATCCCGCCACCACCACGCATCAGAAACTGCCTGAGGCGGAAAAGGCGCATTTGGGCATTTCGGGCGGGCTGGTCCGGGTGTCGGTCGGGCTGGAGGCGGTTGAGGATTTGCTGGCCGATTTCACCGCAGCGCTGGAGGCGGTCTGAGCGCAGAACTTGGCGTTGGGCGGCGGGCACCCTATATGAAGGGGGCGCAGGAGGGACCGGCATGAACAAGATGAGTGGCAAAATGGACGGGGCGCAGGAGGCGCTGGCGCTGTTGCGTGCGGCGATGCAGGCGGCGTCGCCGGAGGAGCAGGCGCGGCTTGCCGGGGATTTGGCCGGGATTGTTGACCTGCGCCGTGACTACCCGGCAGAGTTCACCCCGGACGCCGATTATCTCGCTTCGATGCCGGATTTGCAAAACGGCCCGGCCGCGCTGATCCGGGGCGCGCATGTGCCGTTGCAGCATGTCGGCATTGCTGGCTTCCGTCTGCCGATCCGTTTTGAGCGGCGCGCGGGCGGGGAGGTCACTTTGGACACGCGGGTCACCGGCACGGTCGACCTTGAGGCCAGCAAGAAGGGCATCAACATGTCGCGCATCATGCGCTCGTTTTACGACGAGGCGGAGGCGCTGTTTTCGGTGCGCGTGGTGGAGGCGGTTCTGGACCGTTACAAGCGTGATCTGGAAAGCCTTGACGCGCGGGTGGAATTGTCTTTTTCCTACCCGATGCGGGTTGAAAGCCTGCGTTCCGGCCTGAGTGGCTATCAATATTACGACATTTCCATCGAAGTGTTGGAAACGGCGGGGGTGCGGCGGCGCTTCCTGCATCTTGATTATGTGTATTCCTCGACTTGCCCCTGTTCGCTGGAACTGGCGGAACATGCGCGGGCGGTGCGCGGGCAGTTGGCGACGCCGCATTCGCAGCGCTCGGTGGCGCGGGTGTCGGTCGAGATGAAGCCGGGCGCGGGGCGGCTCTGGTTCGAGGATCTGATTGAGGCCTGCCGCCGCGCGGTGCCGACGGAAACGCAGGTCATGGTCAAACGCGAGGACGAGCAGGCTTTTGCGGAACTCAACGCGGCCAACCCGATTTTCGTCGAAGACGCGGTGCGGCTGTTTTGCGACGAATTGCGCCAGTTGGAGCAGGTCGGGGACTCCCGGGTGATCGCCAGCCACCAAGAGAGCCTGCATTCGCATGACGCGATTTCGGTGCTGACCGAGGGGCCGACTTTTGAGGCTGCGAGTCTCGATCCGAAGCTCTTCACCAGCCTCGTGCATAAGTAACCCTGCGCGCGGGTGCTTGACAGCGCGCGCGCGGCGCGCCAAGCCTCTCGCATGTATGATCCGCGGCCAATCGTTTACGTCATCGGGCTGGTGCTTGCCGCCCTCGGGGCTTCCATGCTGGTGCCCATGGGGATTGATCTGTATTTCGGGCGCCCGGACTGGCTGATCTTCCTGCAATCGTCGGTCATTACCATGGCGGTGGGCGGCTTTGGCGCCATTGCCACCGCGTCGACCACCCGCGAGGGGTTATCGGTGCAGCAAACCTTCCTTCTGACCACGCTGATCTGGATCGCGCTGCCGCTTTTTGCCGCCCTGCCGCTTTATCTCGGTGAGTTACAGGCGCGGCCGGTGGATGCCATGTTCGAGGCGGTTTCGGCGCTGACCACGACCGGCTCGACCGTGCTATCCGGGCTGGACGACCTGCCGCAGGGGTTACTGCTTTGGCGCTCGATGTTGCAATGGTTTGGCGGCGTCGGGATCATTGTTGTGGCGATGGTGTTTTTGCCCGAATTGCGCGTTGGCGGGATGCAGATTTTCCGCTCGGAAGCCTTTGACACCATGGGCAAGGTGCTGCCGCGCGCGGTGGATATTGCGGGGCGGATTTCGTGGATTTACCTCGGCCTGACTTTGGTAAATGTCGTGGCTTATCTGCTGGTCGGCCTGCCGCCTTTCGAGGCGGTGAACCATGCGCTGACGACGATTTCTACCGGCGGGTTTTCGACCCATGATGCCAGTATGGGCGCCTATCAGGGCGCGCCGGAATATGTTGCCTCCGTGTTCATGATCCTCGGTAGCCTGCCCTTCGTGCGCTATATCCAGATGATTCAGGGCACCGCCCGCCCGCTTTTCACCGACCCGCAGGTGCGCGCCTATCTCGGGGTGATTTTTGCGGTGACGCTGGCCATGACCCTGTATCGGCTGGCCTTCAATGGCGACCATTTTGAACATGGGTTCCGTGAAGGGCTGTTCAACGTCACTTCGATCATTTCCGGCACCGGCTATGCCAGCGTCGATTACCAGACCTGGGGCGCTTTCCCGGTCGCGGTGTTTTTCTTTCTCGGGCTGGTTGGTGGCTGCGCGGGATCGACCGCCTGTTCGGTGAAAATCTTCCGCTACCAGCTTCTGTTCGCCTCGATCAAGGCGCAGGTGCAGGCGATCCATTCGCCCAACGGCATTTTCACCCCGCGCTATGCGGGCCGGCCCGTGGGGCAGGACGTGTTGTCCTCGGTGATGGCGTTTTTCGTCATGTTCGTGGTGTCGCTCGGCATCCTGTCGGTGTTGCTCGGCCTGACCGGGCTGGATGCGGTGACGGCGGTTTCGGGCGCGGCGACGGCGCTGGCCAATATCGGGCCGGGGCTGGGCGATACGATTGGTCCGGCGGGCAATTTCGCGCCGCTCAACGACACTGCGAAATGGCTTCTGACCGCCGCCATGCTGATCGGGCGGCTGGAGCTGTTGTCGGTTTACGTTCTATTTACCCTGCGCTTCTGGCGGGGATGAACGGGCACAAAAAGACCGCCCGGAGGGGCGGCCTTTTCGCGAGTTTACGGAAAGTTATTTCCAGCATGAGACCAGCACCGTCATGTTGGCGGCGTTGTTGGTCAGGTCGTAGGGCGTCAGGGCACCCTGAATTTGCGTCATCGTCGCGGTGACACCGTTGGCGGCGAGGAACTCGGCCAGCGCGGTGCCCTTGGCGGTCAGGCCGACGCCCTGCGGCAAGAGTTTGCCCTCGGTCGGCGCGGCGAGCAACATGCCGATGACCGCGCCGCCCTGATCGAGAACCGGACCGCCCGCATCGCCGTCCTGCACCGTCACGTTGAGGCGGGAAATCTGCGTTTCCCCGGCCAGCCCACGGGTCTCGGCCAGCATGCCGAAGGTCAGGGTCGGCGAGGGCAGGCGTCCGCCATAGGAGAAGCCCGCCACGGCCAGTTCCGAGCCGATGCGCGGATCGAAGTTCAGGAGTTCCGCGATCGCCATCGGAGCCAGCGGGGTTTGCGGGCGCAAGAGGGCGAGGCCGAGCTGTTCATCAGTCGCCACGATGTTGGCCGGATAGGCGTCTTCCAGCGTGACCGAGCCGCAATTCTGCACCGCTTCCAGCGTGGTCAGCACATCGCCTTGCTCGGTGACGAAGAAGCCGGAGCGCGCCCGTTCGGCCTTGCGGATTTTCAGCCCGGATACGAGGTCGATGGACTGTTCCGCCTGATCCAGCCCGGCATTGTCGGGCAGGGCCGCGCCGGGGATCGGGGCGAAGCTCTGGCGCATGGCGTCGAGGACGAGGGCACGGCGGCGGTCAACCTCATAGCTTTCGCTGCCATCTTCGGCCGTGATCCGTGCGCCCTGCGGCCAGATCAGCATGAAGCCTTTGACCGCGCCGTCGGTCAGCTTGGCGTAGGTGTAGGAAATCAGCTCACTGTTGGCGCCTTCGATGGTGAAATCACGCTCCCGGCGCTGGCGCGGCCCGTCTTTCGGCACCACGGCGAGGCTTTGCAGGATGTCATACAGGCCAAACAGGGTCGCCTTGTCGCCCGCCTGCGAAATCAGCACCACGCGCACGCCCTGATCGCCTTCGTAATGGGCGAAGGGGGCTTCGTAGCGGTTGAAGCTGACCATGGCGGCGGGGATGGTGATGTTGATACCCGCGCCCGGATCGTTGAACAGGGTCAGGCCGATCGTGTCGAGAACCGCCTGATATTCGGCCAGAAGCTCGGCGCGTTGGCGGGTGGTCAGGATGCCGGTCTGCTCGTAGCCCCTGGCTTCCTGCCAGCGTGCCATCGAGTTGCGCGTGCCGGGGCCAAAGGCGCCGTCGATGCCGGAAGTGTAGAACCCGCCCCATTGCAGGGCGATTTGCAGCGCTTTGCGTTCCTCGCGCGTAAGGTTGCGCTCAGAGGCGCGCGCCTGTGCCTTGGTTTCGTCCGGTAGTTCGGCGGGGGCGCTCTCAACGGGGGCAGTTTCGGCCGCGGGTGTTGTTTCCGCCGGGGCCGGTTCGGTGGCTGCCGGGGCCGTATTCACCGGGGCTTGCGGCGCGGTTTCCGTCACAGGCGCCGCTGCCAGCGCATTGTCGCCCACCGGCCAGAACTGCGTCGAATAGAGCGTGCTGTCGGAAACATAGGCATCGCCCGGTAATTGCGCGCGCAACTCGCTCAGGCGCTGCAAGGCCTGCGTTTCGGTGAACGGGCCAATGGCCACGGCATACCAGCCGGTGCGGTTGACCCGAAAGCCTTTCACGTTGTCGATGCGCTCTGCATAGCGGCGCACGGAAATTTCCGCTGCGCGCAGAGTGTTATTGGCTTCCACCTGAATCCAGTAAGACACCTGTTGCGCGCGCGCGGGCAGGGTGGCCAACAGGCTCATGGTCAGGATGAAGAAAAAAACGATACGTTTCATGGGCTTTCCGGTCTTTTGAGCAACAAAGTTGAATTTGGCGCAGCTAGCACGATGGGCGGGGGGCCCGTCAAGCCTGTCGGGCGAGATTCCCTGCTATATAAAGGCGCGCCCGATTGACCCTGCGGGGCCGAATGCCTATTGAGGCGGAGAATTTGCGACAAACCCCGTGAGGCAGCGATGAGCGACGCGACCAAGACCCAGCCGAAGAGCTTTCAGGAAATCCTCCTGCGGCTTCAGACCTATTGGGCCGAGAAAGGCTGCGCGGTGTTGCAGCCCTATGACATGGAAGTCGGCGCGGGCACTTTCCACCCCGCAACCACCCTGCGCGCTCTGGGCTCGACCCCGTGGGCCGCGGCCTATGTGCAGCCCTCGCGCCGCCCGACCGACGGGCGTTACGGCGAAAACCCCAACCGTTTGCAGCATTATTACCAGTATCAGGTGCTGATCAAACCCTCGCCGCCGGATTTGCAGGAACTCTATCTCGGCTCGCTCGCCGCCATCGGCATCGACATGGAGTTGCACGACATCCGCTTTGTCGAGGACGATTGGGAAAGCCCGACGCTGGGCGCATGGGGGTTGGGCTGGGAGGTCTGGTGCGACGGGATGGAGGTGAGCCAGTTCACCTATTTCCAACAGGTCGGCGGGCATGATTGCAAGCCGGTTTCGGGCGAGTTGACCTACGGGTTGGAGCGCCTCGCCATGTATGTTTTAGGCGTCGATCACGTCATGGACATGCCCTTCAACGATCCTTCCGCCCCGATCCCGCTGACCTATGGCGACGTGTTCAAGCAGACGGAAGAGGAATATGCGCGCTGGAATTTCGACGTGGCCAATACCGACGCGCTGCTTTCGCATTTCGAGGATGCGGAGCGCGAATGTCAGGCCATTCTGGCGCAGGAGCATGTGGATCCGAAAACCGGCAAGCGCATCGTCATGGCGCATCCGGCCTATGATCAGTGCATCAAGGCGTCGCACCTCTTCAACCTGCTCGACGCGCGCGGCGTGATTTCCGTCACCGAGCGCCAAGCCTATATCGGCCGGGTGCGAACGCTGGCGAAAATGTGCGCCGACGCTTTCGTGCAGACCCGCGCGGGGGGCTATGCCCCGGAAGCCAACTCATGACACCTATCGCAACCGAAACCTATCAGGACTAAGCCGCAGGATTAAGCCATGGACCTTCTCATCGAACTGTTCTCCGAAGAAATCCCGGCGCGTATGCAGGCGCGGGCGGCGGAAGATCTGAAAAAGCTTGTTTGTCAGGGGCTTGGCGAGGCTGGGCTGCAATTTGACAGCGCCGACGCCTATTCGACCCCGCGCCGGTTGGTGCTGTCGGTTGCCGGTCTGCCACCCATGTCGCCGGATACGCGCGAGGAGCGCAAGGGGCCGAAAGTGGGCGCGCCGGAGAAGGCGATCGAGGGGTTTTTGCGCGGTGCGGGCGTGGCGCGCGAGGCGCTGGAGGAACGCGACACGCCCAAGGGCGCGGTTTACTTCGCGGTGATCGAAAAGCAGGGTCGGGACACGGCGGAAATCGCGGCGGAGGCGCTCGAAGCGGCGGTGCGCGGTTTCCCGTGGCCGAAATCCATGCGCTGGGGCGCGGGCAACCTGCGCTGGGTGCGCCCGTTGCACTCGATCCTCGCCATCCTGTCGGATGCGGCGGGGACGCGGGCGCTGCCGCTGGAGATCGACGGCATCAAAGCCGGGGCAACGACGCGCGGCCACCGTTTCATGGCCCCGGACGCTTTTGAGGTAACGGGTTTCGCGAAATACCGCGCCAAGCTGGCGGAAGCGTTTGTCGTGCTGGATGCGGGCGAACGGGCGGAGAAAATCTGGACGGATGCGACCGCTGCGGCGGAAGCGGTGGGTCTGGAAGTGGTTGAAGATAAAGGGCTTTTGGCGGAGATTGCCGGGCTGGTGGAATATCCGGTGGTCTTGATGGGCGACATTGCGGACACCTTCCTGAGCCTGCCGCCGGAAGTGTTGCAGACCTCGATGAAGGAGCATCAGAAGTTCCTGTCGGTGAAGAACCCGGCGACGGGGCGGATCGAGAAATTCATCACCGTCGCCAACCGCACTACCGCCGATAACGGCGCGACCATCCTTGCGGGCAACCAAAAAGTGCTGTTCGCCCGGCTGGCGGATGCGCAATTCTTCTGGCTCAACGACATTCGCGAGGCGGAAGCAGGCGGGGCGAAATGGATCGCGGCGCTGGAAAACGTCACCTTCCACAACAAGCTCGGCACGCAAGCGGCGCGGATTTCCCGCATCGCGGCGCTGGCGCGCGATCTGGCCCCGGCGCTGGGGGTTGCGCCGGATCTGGCGGAGGAAGCAGCGCGTTGGGCCAAGGTCGATCTGTCCTCGGAAATGGTCTATGAATTCCCGGAATTACAAGGGCTTATGGGTCGGTATTACGCCGGTCCCGCCGGGCATCCGGCAGAGGTCGCCAATGCGGCGGAGCAGCATTACCAGCCCCTCGGCCCGTCCGATGACGTGCCCTCGGAGAAGGTTTCCGCCGCCGTGGCGCTGGCCGATAAGCTCGACACGCTGACCGGCTTTTGGGCCATTGATGAAAAGCCCACCGGCTCCAAAGACCCCTTCGCCCTGCGCCGTGCCGCGCTGGGGGTGATCCGCATCGTGTTGGAACATGGGCTGCACCTGAAACTTGACCGCTATATCGACGCGCAACTGGTGCGGATCGAGGGCGAAACCAACGCGGCGCTGCCCGATGCGGATGCCCGGTCGCTGCTGGATGAAATTGCGGATCATGGTGTGTTTGGCGCGGCCTTCCGCACCGTGGCGGAGCGTCTGTCCGACCCGAGCGAGGCCTTTGCGGCGCTGGAAAAACGAGTGCCGGACCTGTCCGACGATCTCCTGACCTTCTTTCACGACCGCCTGAAAGTGCATCTGAAAGGCGAGGGGCTGCGCCATGACGTGATCGACGCCTGTCTGCATATGGAGGGGGCGAATGACGACCTGACGCTGCTGGTGCATCGTGCCCGCGCGCTGGGCGAGGTGATGGATACCGAGGAAGGCCAGAACCTGCTTCAGGGCTTCAAACGTGCCAACAACATCCTGTCGCAGGCGGAAGCGGCGGACGGGGTGGAATACAGCTACGGCGCGGAGTTGAAATTCGCGGAAGCGGAGGAAGAAAAGGCGCTGTTCGCGGCGCTGGATACGGCGGAAGCCAGCATCGCCCCGGCGCTGGAAACGGAAGATTTCGCCACCGCCATGGCCGCGATGGCCAGCCTGCGCGCGCCGATTGATGCCTTCTTCGAGGCGGTGCAGATCAATTCCGACAATCAGGTGGTGCGCCGCAACCGCCTGAACCTTCTGGCGCGCATCCGCGACATTTGCCTGTCGGTTGCGGATCTGAGCCGGGTGGAGGGGTAGCTCGCTTTAAAAAGCTCGCGCTTTTAGGGGGCCGCCCCTTGCGGGGCGGTTTTGAGTATTTAAGCTAAGAAGAAGGGGCGGGCGGCTTTGCAGTCGGCCCGCGCTCTTGTTTGGTGGTCCCTATCGGATGTCTTCTTCTTAGTAAAAATACTCAAAACGCCCCGCAGGGGCGCAGCGGCCTGTCTTTCGTTGCCATATGCGCCGGGTTTGTTATGGTGATCCGGGACTTGCTGCGGTGCAGAATATGACTGAGATGACTGATTTTACCCTGATCACGCCGACGGCGGATATTTCGGCGGAGCGCCATGGCGGGCGGGCGAAGTGTTTGCAGCGGTTGATCCGCCTTGACATGCCGGTGCCGCGCACGCTGGCGTTGGATTTTGATGCGGTGCATCGGATTTTTGCCGGGGACTTGCCGGATCTGGACGCGCTTTTGGCTGAATTTGGCGATACGCCACTGGTTTCCGTGCGTCCTTCCTCGCAAGACCCGGATTGGGGCGGGCCGGGGGCGATGCTCAATATTGGCATGAACGAGCGGGCCTATGCGACCTTGTGCGAGACCCATGGCGAGGCAGCGGCCAATGCGTTGTTTTTGCGCTTTATTCAGTCTTATGCGGTGCATGTGGCGCGGCTGGACCCGGATGCGTTCGACCTGCCACCGGGCTTGACGCGCGAGGCGGTTGATGCGGCGTTGGCGATCTACGAGGATGAGACCGACGAGCCGTTTCCGCAGGATCCGAAGGTGCAGTTGGCCGAGGTTTTGCGTTCGATGGCGCGGGCCTGGGAAGGCGTTTCGGCCCGGCTGTTGCGCGAGGCGAAGGGGGCACCGGCGGATGCGGGGCTGGGGCTTGTGGTGCAGCGGATGGCGCTCGGGGTGGGCAAGGGCTTGTCCGGTTCCGGGGTCGTTTGTTTTGTCAACGGCGATACCGGCGCGCGTGAAATTCGCGGGCGGTATATGTGCAAAAGTCAGGGGCGGGATGCGTTGTCGGAGGAGCCGGCGCGTGAGGTTCTGTTCCTGAAGGCGGACCCGCGCGGGCGCTCTATCGAGGAGGTTCTGCCGCAGAACTGGGAAGATTTGTTGCGCTTTGGTGCGTTGGCCCGCTTGCGGCTGCGCGAAGAGATGGAAATCGAGTTTACCATTGAAAACGAGCAGCTTTTTATCCTCGATGCGGTGCGGGTGCCCCGGTCGGCGCTGGCCAATTTGCGTATCGCGGTGGCGCTGGCGCAGGATGAGATCATTTCCCGCGAGGAGGCGATTTTGCGGGTGCCGCCGCGCTCGCTTTCCGAATGTTTGCATTCGCAGGTGGACCCGACGGGGCCGCGCGACGTCATCGCGTCGGGCATCGCGGCCAGTCCGGGGGCGGCGGTGGGGCGGCTGGTGTTTTCCGCCCGCGCGGCACAGGCTTCGGCGGCGCAGGACCAGCCCTGCATCCTTGTGCGGCGGGAGACCACGCCGGAGGAC
Organism: Rhodobacterales bacterium; assembly: GCA_002747325.1. Taxonomy (GTDB): domain Bacteria; phylum Pseudomonadota; class Alphaproteobacteria; order Rhodobacterales; family Rhodobacteraceae. The sequence goes on along the minus strand of PDOZ01000026.1, from coordinate 86,958 downwards.
ATTCGCGGCATGCACGCCGCGCGGGCGGTTTTGACCGAGCGTGGCGGGGTGACGAGCCATGCGGCGGTGATTGCGCGCGGGCTGGGGGTGCCTTGTGTTGTCGGCGCGTCGGGGATCAAGATTGATAGCAAGGCGCGCACGCTGACCGTGCCCGATGGCCGGGTGTTTGGCGAGGGCGAGATGGTGACGCTGGACGGCACGGCGGGCGAGGTTCTGGCTGGGGAAGCGCCTTTGCGCGAGGCGGAGCTGGGCGACACGTTCCGGGCGCTGCTCGACTGGGCCGATGGGGCGCGCGACATCGGGGTGCGCGCCAATGCGGACACGCCGGAAGACGCGCGTATGGCGCTGCGGTTCGACGCCGAGGGCATCGGGCTGGTGCGCACGGAGCATATGTTCTTTGCGGAGGATCGTCTGCTGGCGGTGCGCGAGATGCTGTTTGCCAATGCGCCGGAGGACCGGCGGGCGGGGTTGGAGCGCATTCTGCCGATGCAGCGGCGCGACTTTGCCGAATTGTTCCGAATCATGGGCGGTGCGCCGGTGACGATTCGCCTGTTTGACCTGCCGTTGCACGAGTTTTTGCCCACGGGCAGGCGGGGGTTGCGCGGGTTGTCTGAAGCGCTCGACATCCCGCTGGCGGCGGTGCAGCGTCGGGCGGAGGCGCTCTCGGAGGTCAATCCGATGCTGGGAATGCGCGGGGTGCGCCTCGGGGTGAGCGTGCCGGAGATTTACGACATGCAGGCCCGCGCGATCTTTGAAGCCACCGTCGAGGCGGCGCGCGAGGGCCATCCGGTCGAGCCGGAAATCATGATCCCACTGGTCTCGGCGCGTCGCGAGGTGGAGATTGTCAAGGCCCGGATCGACGCGGTTGCCGCCGAGGTGCGCATTGAGCAGGGGATGGACTTTACCTACCGTCTGGGCGTGATGGTCGAGACCCCGAGGGCTGCGCTGCGCACCGGGGATATTGCCGCGCATACCGCCTTTATGTCCTTTGGAACCAATGACTTGACGCAGATGGCCTATGGGTTGTCGCGCGACGATGCGGGGCGGTTCATGGGCGAATATGTGCGGCAGGGGGTGTATGAGGAAGACCCGTTCCACACCTTGGATCAGGAGGGGGTGGGCGAGTTGTTAACCATTGGTGCCGAGCGGGCGCGGGCGGCGAACCCGGACGTGGCCCTGTCGATTTGCGGCGAACATGGCGGCAACCCCGCCTCGATTGCCTTTTGCCGCGCGGCGGGGTTTGACTATGTGTCCTGCTCGCCCTTCCGCGTCCCCGTTGCCCGGCTCGCGGCGGCGCAACTGGCGATCCTTGACCGCGGTATGCAGCGCCCGCCGCGGATGCGGTAACCGGGCCCGGCTGGACCAGATTAGAGAATCGGCGTATATTTGCCGGGCCTCCCGATTATCAGGGGTGCCACCTGGGGACATTCATGCAGCTACCGCTTCGCGCCATCGCCACGCTTCTCCTCGTCGTTTTTGCCAGCCTTCCGGCCCGCGCTGATTCGACGGATGGTCACGTTTCTGCCTTGGAGGCGTTGTTTCGGGCGGAGCGCGCCGGGTTGGAAGCGGTCAGCGTGACGCGGGTCAACCGCCTGTCGGCGACGACCGGGACCGGCGGTTCGGCAGAGATTTACACCGAGGACTGGATTCGCAGCCTGCCCGCCGGGCGCGGCGGGGCGGATTATCAGTGTCTCTATGAGGCGCTCTATTTCGAGGCGCGCGGCGAAACGGCGAAGGGGCTGGTTGCGGTGGCCGAAGTGATCCTCAACCGGGTTGACAGCAAGGCCTATCCCAATAGCGTTTGCGGCGTGATCAATCAGGGCACGGGCCGCAAATTCGCCTGTCAGTTCACCTATACCTGCGACGGGCGGCCAGAGCATTATAACGATGCGAACGCGCTGGAGCGGGTGCGCAAGGTGGCGCGGGTGATGCTCGAAGGGGCGCCGCGCAACCTGACGGGCGGCGCGATTTACTATCACGCCAACTGGGTCAATCCCTCTTGGGCGCGAAAGCGCGAGCGCACCGCGACCTATGGTGTGCATCACTTCTACCGTTGACCTTCCGGCGCAGCGCGGGCACTCCGGGGCAAACGGAGGAAGCGGCATGAGCGCGGAAATCACACAGGCCTTTGAACACCCGTTGGCGCGGTCCGAGGGGAGCGGCGGCGATGAGCTGGACCGGATTTCGCTGCGCGATCATGTCGTTGCCGTAGAGATCGGCGCGTTTCAGTCCGAGCGCGGCACGACGCAGCGCGTGGCGTTCAATATCGTCGTTGAAGTGCGCCCGCCGGAGGGGCCGCTGCGCGATGATGTGGACCGCATTCTGTCCTATGACACGATCACCGAGGCCATCGCGACTGAGTTGGCTTCGGAGCGACTGAACTTGCTGGAAACCCTCGCCGAACGCATCGCGCAGCGCATTCTGACCGCGCCGCAGGCGGAGCGGGTGTTCGTGCGCATTGAGAAGCTGGATCGTGGCCCCGGTGCGCTGGGGGTGGAGATCGTGCGGCGGCGCGGCGAGGCGGTGACGGCGCCGGAGGATGCAGTGCCGCATCCCCGGCTGGTCTTTCTGGACAATGCCGCGATTGATGCGCCGGCGCTGGGCGCGGCGCTGGACCGGCTGGAGGCGGGGGCGCTGCCGGTGATCCTGTGCGTCGGCCTTGCGCCCGGTGCGCGGGTGCAGACTGGCGACGCCTTGACCCAGCGCCGCATCGACCTGTTATCCATCGAGCAAAACGCCTGGCGGTTGGCGGCGCGGGACCGGCGTTGCGTGGTGGTGGACAGTCGGACGGAGCTGGACTGGGCGATGAAACAGGGCAATCTTTCGGTCTGGGCGCCGTCGAAAATGGTGCTGGATGCGGTGGATAACCCGCTGCGTGGGGCGGTGGACCCGGAGGGGCTGGCGCGCTGGCTGTCGGGGGAACTGTCGGCGCAAGGCATTGATTTTGTGTCGGAAAAAACGCTTTTGGAGTTGGGGCAATGACCTGGTTGCGACCGCTTGCCGGGGAAGTGGGCCTGCCGCTGGCCGGGTTGGGTTTCGTGCGCTTCGAGCGGCTTGCGGATGGGCGCGCGGTGGCGGATTTGCCTGCTGCCGACCGCGCGCGCCTGAGCGCCCCGCGCGCTCCCGTCGCGGGGTTGAGCCTTGAGCGGCCCCGCATCATGGGCATTCTGAACGTCACCCCGGACAGCTTTTCCGATGGTGGCACCCATTTGACGCGCGAAGCGGCGGTGCGCCGGGCGCGGGAGATGGCGGCGGAGGCGGACCTGCTCGATATTGGTGGCGAAAGCACCCGGCCCGGCGCGGCGGAAGTGCCGGTCGCAGAGGAAATTCAGCGCATCGTGCCGGTGATCGCAGCCATCCGCGCCGCTGGCGTCACCACGCCGATTTCCGTCGATACGCGCAAGGCGGCGGTGGCGGAAGCGGCGCTGGATGCGGGGGCGGATATGGTGAATGACGTGTCCGCCTTCACCTTCGATCCCGCGCTGGCCGATCTGGTGGCGGAACGCGACGTGCCGGTTTGCCTGATGCACGCGCAGGGTTTGCCGGAGAATATGCAGGACAACCCGGCCTATGATGACGTGCTGTCCGAGGTGCTGGACCATCTCGCCGAACGGGTCGCTTTTGCCGAGGCGCGCGGGGTACAGCGCGCGCGGATTATCACCGATCCGGGCATTGGTTTCGGCAAGACCCCGGCGCATAACATCGCGCTCATTCGGGGCATCGCCGCCTTTCACGATCTTGGCCTGCCGGTGCTGATGGGGGCGTCGCGTAAGAGCCTGATCGGCGCGTTATCGGATGCGCCAAACGCGCGGGACCGACTCGGCGGATCTTTGTCCATCGCGCTGCATTCGGCGGGGCAGGGGGTGCAATTTTTGCGGGTGCATGATACGCGGGAAACGCGGCAGGCGCTTGATTTGTTTGAGGCGATCCATGCGTCGCCAGAAGAGGGGTAGCGGGAATGGCAGGGAAACTTTTCGGCACCGATGGGGTGCGTGGGCTGGCGAATTCCTATCCGATGACGGCGGAAATGGCGTTGAAACTGGGCGCGGCGGCGGGGCGGCATTTTCGCCGCGATGAGCGCAACAATCACCGGGTGGTGATCGGCAAGGATACGCGGCTGTCGGGCTACATGATCGAAAACGCGCTGACGGCGGGGCTGACCTCGACCGGCATGAATGTGCTGTTGCTCGGCCCGGTGCCGACCCCGGCGGTGGGGCGTTTGACCCATTCCATGCGCGCCGATCTGGGCATCATGATTTCCGCCAGTCACAACCCGTTTCATGACAATGGCATCAAGTTTTTCGGCCCCGATGGGTTCAAACTATCAGATGCCGACGAGGCAGCGATTGAAGCGCTGGTTGCCGGTGAAGTACGCCCGTGCCAGCCGCAACATATTGGCCGGGCCAAGCGGATCGACGAAGGGCGGCAACGCTATGTTGAGTTTCTGAAGACGACCTTCCCGGCGGGGTGCAAGCTCGACGGGTTGAAGGTGGTGATCGACTGCGCCAACGGGGCCGGGTATCGCGCGGCGCCGGACCTGCTTTGGGAACTCGGCGCCGAGGTGATCCCGGTGGGCGTGTCGCCGAACGGGACCAATATCAATGCCGGATGCGGCTCGACTGACACGGCGCTGGCGGCAGAAACCGTGCGGCGCGAAGGGGCGGATGTCGGCATTTGTCTTGATGGCGATGCGGACCGGGTGATGATCATCGACGAGACCGGCGCGGTGGCCGATGGCGATCAGATCATGGCGCTTTTCGCCAAACGCTGGGCCGATGAGGGGCGGCTCGCCGGGGGTGCTTTGGTGGCGACGGTGATGTCCAATCTCGGGCTGGAGCGTTACCTGTCCGGGCATGGGCTGGACCTCGTGCGCACCAAGGTTGGCGACCGGCATGTGGTCGCGGCGATGCGCGCGGGCGGCTATAACCTTGGTGGCGAACAGTCGGGCCATATCGTGATGACCGATCATGCGACGACGGGTGACGGGCTGTTGGCTGGGTTGCAGTTTCTGGCCGCGATGGTGCGCAGTGGCGCGCCCGCATCCGAGTTGGCCAAGTCCTTTGAGACCGTGCCGCAAAAGTTGGAAAATGTAAGGTTTTCGGCTGATTCCGCGCCGCTAGAGGCGGAAAAGGTGCGAAAAGTGATTGCGGAGGCGGAGGCGCGGCTGGTGGGCAACGGGCGCTTGCTGATCCGTAAATCCGGCACCGAACCGCTGATCCGGGTGATGGCGGAGAGCGAAGATCCGGCGCTGCTGGATCAGGTCGTGGCGGAGATCGTGGCGGAAGTGCGGGCGGTCGCGGGTTAGTCCCTGCGGAAAATTGCCTTCAGCGTGCTGGCTTCGGAAAGCGCCACGCCGACGAGGATGATGCCCAGGGCCCAGATCAGGCTTGGCGGCAGGGCTTCCGCCAGAAGCAGCGCGCCGAGGACGACCGACCAGATCGGCACCATATAATTGACCAGCGCGAGGAAGGTTGGCCCGGCCTCGCGCACGATGGCTAACATGACGATTTGCGCCAGTGCCGTGCCGAAGAGGCCGAGCAGGATCAGTGCGATGGTCGGGCGGGCCGGGGCGAGAGTGGGCAGCCCTTCAACCGCGATGGCAAGGGGGGCGATGAGGAGTGTCGCGGCGATGGTGATGGTGGCCGCAAAGGCGATCTGATCCACCCCGTTCGGCACCAGCCGCGCCAGCACCGTAGCCAGCGCATAACACAACGCCGCCCCAAGGCAGGCCAGCCGGGCGAGGTTCTCCAGATTGCCGCCTTTCGAGGCCAGCGCCTCCGGCCCGATCAGCACCACAACCCCCGCCGCACCCAGGAGCAGGCCGACGATTTTGATCACTGTCAGGGTTTCGGTTTTGAGGATGACAAAGGCGAGCAGCAGGGTGATCAGCGGCACCGCGGCCATGGACACGCCCGCAAAGCCGGAAGCGACATGAGCCTGCGCCCATGACAGCAACAGGAAGGGGAGGACGTTGCCGAACAACCCCATGCCGATGGCCACCGCCCAGACCCGGCGCCATTGCCGCGTGCCCCGCGCCGGAAGCCGATGCCCCCCGATCCGGGCCAGCGCCGTCAGCACCACCGCCGCCATCGCCACGCGCAGCGCCACCACGGTAAACGGCCCATAGCCCTCGATGGCGACGGTCGTGCCCGTAAAGGAAGCCCCCCAAAGGAAGCCGAGCAGGGCGAGTAAGGCCCAGGTGATTTTGGTCGCGCCGGTCATGTGCCTAGGGGTGACACAGTTTGACCGTTTGGAAAAGGGCTTGTTGCATCGGACGTTGGTTTGAAAAAGACAAAACCCAGACCGTTTGGGTCCGGGTTTTGTTGGTTTTGGTTCGGTTTGTGCAACTGGGCTTAGTCCAGTTCTGCCAGCCGCCGCAAGGCTTCGGTCAGTTTGGCCGCGTCCTCTTCGCGATCAGAAAGGTTGGCCTGCGCTTCTGCGACCACTTCCGCCGGGGCGTTTTCGGCGAATTTGGGGTTGCTGAGCCGTCCCTTCAGGCCGCCGATTTCCTTCTCCAGCTTGCCGAGGGTTTTCTCCAGCCGCGCCTTTTCTTCTTCGACGTCGATGATGTCCGCCAGCGGCAGGGCGAAGGTGCCGCCGCTCACCGGGATGGTGACGCAGCCTTTGGGCAATTCGGCCTGTTCGCTGACCGCGTCGATGCGGGCCATGCGGAAGATCAGCGCCTCGTTATCCGCCAGCACCGCGCGGCCAAAATCGTCCAGCTCTTGCAGGATCAGCGGGATTTTTGCCCCGGCGGGAACGTGCATCTGCGCGCGGGCGGAGCGAATGGCCTCGATGGTCGAAATGACCCAGTGCATGCGGGCGGTGGCGTCCGCGTCGTGCAGCTCGGCGCCGTATTCGGGCCAGTCGGCGTGAACCAGCATTTTCGGCCGCTCAGCGATGGCGCCCCAAAGCTCTTCGGTGATGAAGGGCATGATCGGGTGCAGCAGGATCAGGCACTGGTCGATGACCCAGGCCATGGTGGCGCGGGTTTCGGCCACCACCTCGGCGTCGTCCGAATTCAGCAGCGGCTTGGAAAATTCGACATACCAGTCGCAGACCTTGCCCCAGACATAGGCATAAAGCCCCTGCGCCGCGTCGTTGAAGCGGTAGCTTTCCAGCGCGGCATCAACGCTGGCGCGGATATCGGCGGTTTCCGAGATGATCCAGCGGTTTACCGTCTGTTTGGGCGATGTGGGGTCGAAACCCGGCACCGGCTTGCATTCGTTCATCTCGGCAAAACGCGCCGCGTTCCACAATTTGGTGCCGAAATTACGATAGCCCGCCACCCGTTCGCGCGACATTTTCAGCACGCCGCCGATGGAGGCCATGGCGGTGTTGGTGAAGCGCAGGGCGTCGGCGCCAAACTCGTCGATGATCTCCAGCGGGTCGATGACGTTGCCGGTGGTCTTGGACATTTTCTTGCCCTTCTCATCGCGCACCAGCCCGTGCAGATAGACCGTGTGGAACGGGTTTACCTGCGCGACGGCTTGGCTCATCATCATCATGCGGGCGACCCAGAAGAAGATGATGTCCTGCCCGGTGATCAGCACATCGCCGGGGAAATAGCGCTTGAGTTCATCCGTTTCGTGCGGCCAGCCCAGCGTGCCGAAGGGCCAGAGACCGGAGGAGAACCAGGTGTCCAGCACGTCGGTGTCGCGCCAGACCGGGAAGGCGAGGTGCGTCGGGTCGCCGGAGGTTTCGTATTGCGCCAGCGTCATGGCCAGCCGCTCGATGGCCTCGGCGCGGTTCGCCACCTCGACCACCTGCGCGTGGTTCAGCGGTGCGGGCAGGAGGGCCAATACGTCGGCAAACTTCTCGGCCACCGCGTCGAAATCCTGCGCCGCATGCATGTGTTCGTGCCCGACGAGGAAGTCCTGCTGCCCCAGCAAGCGACCCATCTCCACAAGGTCCAGCGCCCCGTCGCCCTCGTCGTCGTGGAAATCCCCCGCCTTGAGGTCGAAGCCATACCAGACCGGCACCTGATGGCCCCACCAGAGCTGGCGCGAAATGCACCACGGCTCGATGTTTTCCATCCAGTTGAAGAAGGTCTTCTTGCCGCTTTCCGGCAGGATTTGCACCGCCCCGGAGCGCACCGCTTCCAGCGCCGGTTGCGCCAGCACCTCGGCATCGACGAACCACTGATCCGTCAGCATCGGTTCGATCACCACCTTGGAACGGTCGCCGAAAGGCTGCATGATTTTCTTGTTTTCGACGTAAGGCTCGGTGCCGGTGAAGGGTTCGCCGTCGACCTCGCGCGTCACCGTGCGCATGACCGCCAGCCCTTCGGCGGTAATATCCGCCACCACCTTTGCGCGCGCCTCGAAACGGTCCAGCCCGCGATATTCCTCGGGCACAAGGTTCATGGCGGCGATTTTCGCCTCGTCGAAATCCTCTTCGCCGCGGGCGATGCGCCCGGCGGTTTCGGCCTCATCGGCATATGCGCGCCCATCCGCCCGCATCGCGCCGCGCGTATCCATCAGGCTATACATCGGAATGCCGCCGCGCTTGGCGACCTGATAGTCATTGAAATCATGCGCGCCGGTGATTTTCACCGCGCCGGAGCCGAAATCGGGGTCCGGGTATTCGTCGGTGATGATCGGGATCAGGCGGCGATGTTCTTTCGGCCCGACCGGGATTTCGCAGAGCTTGCCGACGATCGGCGCGTAGCGTTCATCGGAGGGATGCACCGCCACCGCCCCGTCGCCCAGCATGGTTTCGGGCCGGGTCGTGGCGATGGAAATATAGTCGCGCTCTTCTTCCAGCACGACATTCCCGTCCGCGTCCTTTTCGACATAGGTATAGGTTTCGCCGCCCGCGAGCGGGTATTTGAAATGCCACATATGGCCGTCGACTTCGATATTCTCGACCTCGAGATCGGAAATCGCGGTTTCAAAATGCGGATCCCAGTTGACCAGCCGTTTGCCGCGGTAAATCAACCCCTGTTCGTGCAGATCGACAAAGACCTTCAGCACCGCGTCGTGGAAATCGGCGCTGTTTTCGTGCCCCGTGCGCGGATCGCCCGGCGCGCCGGCCATGGTGAAGGCGTTGCGCGACCAGTCGCAGGAGGAGCCGAGGCGCTTGAGCTGTTCGATGATGGTGGAGCCGTATTGCCCCTTCCATTCCCAGACCTTCTCCAGAAATGCTTCGCGGCCCAGCTCGGCGCGGGTCGGCTGCCCGGTTTCGGCCAGCATCTTTTCGACCTGCAACTGGGTGGCGATGCCCGCATGGTCCTGCCCCGGCTGCCAGAGCGTGTCAAAGCCGCGCATCCGGTGCCAGCGGATCAGGATGTCCTGCAAGGTGTTGTTGAAGGCGTGGCCCAGATGCAGCGCGCCGGTTACGTTGGGCGGCGGGATCATGATGGTGAAGCTTTCCGCGCCGGGCCTGGCATTCGCCCCCGCCTTGAATGCGCCGCTCTCTTCCCAAGCCCGGTAAATCCGGTTTTCCGCTGCTTTTGCGTCGAAGGTCTTTTCCATCGCCAAACACGTCCCGTTGTAGTTGCCCCGCCGGTCTATCCAATAGGGGCGGGGATGGGAAGGGGCGTTAGCCTCGCCGGATCTTGGTTGACAGGTGAATGAGGCTTTCCGACCCCTTCACCCCCTCGATCTCGCCAATCCTGTCTAGGGTGCGGTCCAGCGCGTCGGTGGTGTCGGCGGCCAGCGTCAGCACGAGGTCGGCCCGCCCGCTCACCGTATGCGCCACCTCAACTTCCGGCAGGCTCCGGAGGCGCGCCAGAACGGCGGTGTTGGCGCGCGGCTCAAGGCTCAGAAGCACCGTGGCGCGGATGCGGCCCAGCCCTGCGCCGCTGCCCAGCCGCAGCGCATAGCCCGCGATCACGTCGCGTGCCTCCAGCCGCTCGATCCGCCCCTGCACCGTCGAGCGCGCCAGCCCCAGCGCGCGGGCCAGTTCCGCCACCGGGGCTCGCGCATCCCGCTTCAGCAGGGCCAGCAATTTCCGGTCAATCTCGTCCATTCGCCCAAATCTCCGTCATTTTCACGACATTTTAGCGTGAAATTCCCGGTTTGTCGCTTTAATTCGCCGGAAAAATGCGCCAAATTAGAGGACCGCGAACAGGAAATGCAACACATTCAGCAGGTGAGAAATGAGTCGTTTGCCGCAAATCTGGCCCGGACGGGTGGAATATCTGAAGATGAACGCGCCGGAAGACCCGGTTCTGTTCTTCGCGCCGGAAGTGCTGGCGGCCACGGCGAAGCGTTTTCAGGCCGGGTTTCGCGGGCTGGTGACTTATGCGGTGAAGGCCAACGCGGAACGCGCGGTGATCGAGAACCTTGCTTCCTTCGGTATCGGCGCGTTTGACGTGGCCAGCCCGGTGGAAATCGCCCTCGTGCGCGGCATTTCCCCCATTGCCAAGCTGCATTACAATAACCCCGTGCGCTCCCCGGCGGAGATCAAGATGGCGCTGGAAGCGGGGGTGGAAAGCTGGTCGGTGGACGGGTTTTCCGAACTGGCTAAATTGCTCGACCAACTGCCAAAGGGGCACGAAATTTCCGTCCGCCTTGCCTTGCCAATCGAGGGCGCGGTCTATGATTTCGGTGAGAAATTCGGCGAGGGGCCGGAGGGCGCGGCGGCGCTGTTGAAGGCCGTGTCCGAGGCGGGCATGGTCACGTCGATGACCTTCCATCCCGGCACCCAATGCGCCGACCCCGAGGCTTGGGCGCGCTATATTCGCGCGGCGGCGGACGTGGCGCAGGCGGCGGGGGTGCGGCTGGCGCGGCTCAATGTGGGCGGCGGTTTCCCGGCGGATCGCGGGCAGGGCGTGACCCCGCTTGAAGACATTTTTTCCGTTATCCATCAAGAGGTTGATAAGGCTTTCGGCGCGGACGCGCCGGAACTGGTCTGCGAGCCGGGCCGGGCGATGGTCGCGGGCGCGTTCTCGGTCGCCGCGCAGGTGAAATCGAAGCGCGAATGCGGCGCGCTGATCCTCAATGACGGGATTTACGGCCTGATGGGCGAAGCGCCGTCGATGGGGTCGGTCGAGGGGCTGACGGTCGTGGCGCCGGATGGCAGCCGCAAAAATGCGCCGCAAAAGGCGCGGGTAATCTACGGCCCGACCTGTGATTCGCTCGACAAACTGCCGGACCCGCTGATGATGGCGGGGGACGTGGTCGAGGGCGACTATATCCTGTTCCCCGGCCTCGGCGCTTACGCCACCGCCACCGCCACCCGCTTCAACGGCTATGGCGATTACCGCATGGTGACGGTGCAGGGGCTGATGAACGCTTAGGCTGTTACCCCCAACGCCTGTGCCACTTCGCGGGTGAGGCCCGGTTTGTTCAGCGTGTAGAAGTGCAGATCTTCGACCCCGCCAGCGATCAGGTCGCTGCAAAGTTCGGTGGCCAGCGAGACTGCGAGGGCGTCCTGACTGCCGTCCTCGGCGGCTTTGGCGAAGGCGTCATCGAGCCAGCCGGGCACCGAGGTGCCGCAGCGCGCGGCGAAGTTGCGCACGCCTTTCCAGTTCTCGATCGGCAAAATGCCGGGCAGGATCGGCGCATTGATCCCCGCCGCGGCGCATTTGTCGCGGAAGCGGAAGAAGGTGTCGGCCTCGAAGAAAAACTGCGTGATGGCGGAATGGGCGCCCGCGTCGATCTTGCGCTTGAGGAAGGCGACATCGGCATCGGCATCGGCGGCTTCCGGGTGTGGGTCCGGGTAAGCGCCGACGCGCAGCTTGAACTTGCCGGTTTGCGCCAGCGCTTCGACCAGTTCGACCGAGCTTTTGAACCCTTCCGGGTGCGGCGTGAAACGGGCGGTGCCCTTGGGCGGGTCGCCGCGCAGGGCGACGATTTCCGTCACTCCGACCTGCGCGTATTTCTCTGCGATTTCAAGGGTTTCGGCGCGGGTTGCATCGACGCAGGTCAGATGCGCGGCGACGTTGAGCCCGAAGCGCTTATGGATCGTCGCCACCGCGTCATGGGTCAGTTCGCGCGTCGTGCCGCCGGCGCCGTAGGTCACGGATACGAAGCTGGGCTGCAGGGGCGCCAGATCGCGCACCGTATCCGCCAGCCGAAAGGTCGCCTCGATATTTTGCGGCGGGAAAAACTCGAAGGAAATGCGGGGCGTTGTCATGGCTGATTCCGATTGCTGCCTGCTCAGAGCTTAGGCTTGTAACATGGCGGCAATCGTGAGACCAATTCATAAACCTCACGAAGTTTATGAAGGCGGTTCACGATGTATCTGGAGTTTCGGCATTTGCGCACCATTCGCGCCATCCATGAGGCGGGCGGGTTGGCGCGGGCGGCGGAGATGTTGTTCATCACCCAATCGGCGCTGTCGCATCAGGTCAAGGCGTTGGAAGAACAGGTCGGCATGGAGTTGTTTCACCGCCGGTCCAAGCCGATGAAGCTCTCGCCTGCCGGGCTGAAATTGCTGCGGCTGGCGGAGCGGGTGTTGCCGGAAGTGGCGGCGCTGGAGGAGGAGTTTCGCGCCATGCAGGCGGGGCGCTCGGGGCGGCTGCATATTGCGGTCGAATGCCATGCCTGTTTCGACTGGCTGTTCCCGGTTCTGGAGCAGTTTCGCCACGCCTGGCCGGAGGTGGATGTCGATATTCGCACCCGTCTGGCTTTTGACGCGCTGGAGGCGCTGCGGCGCGAAGAGGTTGATTTTGTGATCTCTTCTGACCCGGTGGAGATCCCCGGCATCGTGTTCAAACCGTTGTTTGACTATGAGCCGATGTTCGTATGCGCCGCGTCCCATCCGCTGGCGCAGGCGGCGTATATCAAGGCGGAGGATTTTGCCGGCGAGATGTTGCTGCATTACCCGGTCGAGCGCGCCAAGTTGGATATTTTCACCGAATTGCTGGTGCAGGCACGGGTGGAACCGCGGGGGATGCGGGGGGTCGAACTGACGGAGATGATTCTGATGCTGGTGGCGAGCGGGCGGGGGGTGACGGTGTTGCCGGACTGGGTGTTACGTCCTTACCGCGACAACCCGGATTTTGCCTTGCGCCCGATCACCGAGGGCGGCCTGACGCGGCGCATGTATGCGGCGGTGCGCGAGACAGAGGCGCAAAAGCCGTATCTGGCCCATATGGTGCGACTTTCGCAGCGCGGGGCGATAAAAACGTAGGGCATGGCCCTAACCTTGATCTCCGTTAACCTTAATCCCCGCCACATAGGTCGCGCGCACGGCCCGGTCGTCGCCCATCATGATGGTCGGGAATAGCGCTTCCCAGATGTCTTCTGCGCGTTCGGCGCGTTGGGAGATGGCGGGGGTGGAGGCGAGGTTCAATACGATGAAATCCGCTTCAAAACCCGGTGCGAGGCGACCGATTTTGTCGCTGACCCGCAGGGCCTGGGCCGAGCCGCCGGTCGCCAGCCACCAGAGCTGGGCCGGGTGCAGCGCCTGTCCATTCAGTTGCGCGATTTCATAGGCGGTGGCCATGGTGCGCAGCATGGAAAAGGAGGAGCCGCCGCCGGTATCGGTGGCCAGCCCGACGATCTGTCCCTCCGCCTGCCGGGCCGCCATATCGAAAAGGCCGGAGCCGATGAAGGCGTTTGAAGTCGGGCAATGCACCAGCGCGCAGTCGCGTTCGAGCAGCGCCGCTTTTTCCCGTTCTGTCAGGTGAATGGCATGTCCCATCAGCGCGCCCGGCCCGGCCAGTCCGGCGCTTTCGTAAACGTCGAGATAATCGCGCGCTTCCGGGTAAAGCTCTGAAACCCAACGGATTTCTTCCGTCTGTTCGCTCAGATGCGTCTGCATCAACATGCCCGGATGTTCCGCCCAAAGCGCGCCCAGAGCGTTCAGTTGCGCGCGGCTGGAGGTCGGGGCGAAACGCGGGGTGATGACGTATTGCAGCCGGTCCAGCCCGTGCCAGCGCCCAATCAGCGCGGCGCTGTCGTCATAGGCGCTTTGCGCCGTATCGCGCAGGTTCTCAGGCGCGTTGCGGTCCATGCAGGTCTTGCCGGCAAAGGCGCGCAGCCCGCGCGCGCGGGCCTCGGTGAAAAAGGCGTCGACGCTTGCCGGGTGGATGGTGGCGAAGCTGCAAGTTGTGGTGGTGCCATGCGCCAGCGAGAGGTCGAAAAACCGCGTGGCAATCTCGGCGGCATAGGCGGGATCGGCAAAGCGGGCCTCTTCGGGGAAGGTATAGGTTTCCAGCCAGTCGATCAGCCGCTTGCCCCAACTCGCGATGATGGCGGTTTGCGGGAAATGCACATGAGCGTCGATAAAGCCGGGGGAGATCAGGCCATTGCCGTGATCGGTTCGCCCGGCTTGCGGGTAGGCGGCACAGATTTCATCCGCTTCGCCGGTGACAACAATCTTGCCCGCGTTAACCACAATCGCCCCGCGCCGGTGATACTGCGCCGCTTCCAGCCCGTGCTGAAACGGATTTTGGTGAATGCTCAGGGTCTGGCCGAGATGGATGTGCATATTGTGTCCCCTTGGGGCGAGGTTACGCGGGATCGGCGCGGGAGAAAACCGTTTTTGGGCTTGGCGGAACGGGGCGTGGCGGCTAGGGAAGGGCAGGCAAGGCGGAGGGCGACATGGCGGAAGAGTTTCATGGTGACGTGGCGCTGGAAGAGGGCGATTACGAGTTGGACCGCTCGGTGTTGCGGCCGGTCTTGCAGGCGCTTGCGGCGGGGGATGCAAAGGCGCTTGGCGCGGCGTTGGACCCGTTGCACCCGGCCGATATTGCCGACCTTCTAGAACAGATCGACCCGGCGGAGCGGGCGCATCTGGTGCAGCTTTCGGGCCGGGATTTCGACGGGGACGTGCTGGCGGAACTGGACGAGGGCTTGCGCGAGGACATCGTGAACGCGATGGCGCCGGACGTGTTGGCGGAAGCGGTTCGTGAGCTGGAAACCGACGACGTTGTTGACCTGATTGAAGACCTTGAGGCGGGGCAGGCGGAGGCGGTTCTGGACGCGCTCGATGCCGATGACCGGGTCGTGGTTGAGCAGTCGCTGAGTTACCCCGAGGACAGTGCCGGGCGCTTGATGCAGCGCGAGCTTGTCGTGGCGCCGGAGCATTGGAATGTCGGGCAAGCCATTGATTTTCTGCGCAAACAGGACGATTTGCCGGAGCAGTTTTACCATGTGATCCTTGTCGATCCCCGTATGCGACCGACCGGCTATGTTACCCTTGGGCGCCTGATGGGCAGTCCGCGTGAAGTGGCGTTGACCGCGATCACCGAGGACAGTTTTCGCACCATTCCCGTCATGCAGGACGAGGGCGAGGTGGCCTATGCCTTTAACCAATACCACCTGATTTCCGCGCCGGTGGTGGATGAGGACGACCGGCTTGTCGGCGTCATCACCATCGACGACGCGATGGGCATTCTCGACGAAGAACACGAGGAGGACATTCTGCGTCTTGCCGGGGTCGATGAGGAAAGCTCGCTGGCGGACAAGGTGATGGAGACCACGAAACGGCGCTTCCCGTGGCTGGCGGTGAACCTTGTGACCTCAATCCTTGCCTCGCTGGTCATCGCACAGTTCGACGCGGTGATCGCGCAATTCGTGGCGCTGGCGGTGCTGATGCCGATTGTTGCCTCGATGGGGGGCAATGCGGGCACACAGAGCCTGACCGTCGCGGTGCGCGCGCTGGCCACCAAAGACCTGACCACGGCCAACCTCTGGCGGGTGATCCGTCGCGAAGTGTTGGTCGGGGTGGTAAACGGGGTGATTTTCGCGCTGGTCATGGGGGCGGTCGGCATCGTCTGGTTCGGCACGCCGATGCTGGGCGTGGTGATCGGCGTGGCCATGGTGATTAACCTTGTCATTGCGGGGTTGGCGGGGGTTGTAATCCCGGTGGTGCTGGAGCGGCTCGACATCGATCCGGCGCTGGCTTCGGGGGCGTTTGTGACCACGGTGACGGATGTTGTCGGCTTTTTCGCCTTCCTCGGGCTGGCGGCGGTGATGTTGCTATGAGCGTGGTGGAGCGGAAAAAAGCCCTGAGAAAACAGGCCTTTGCGGCGCGGGCCAAGGCCCATGCGCATGGGCTGGACGGAGCGGCGCAGGCGCATTTGGCCGAGGCGTTGGCCCCGTTTGCCCGCAAGATCCTTTCCGGCTACATGCCGATCCGCACCGAGATCAACCCGCTGCCGGTCATGGCGCAGATGGCGGCGCAAACCGCGATTGGTCTGCCGATCGTTAAAGGCGCGGACAAGCCGCTGCGCTTTCGGGCCTGGGCGCCGGGCTGTCCGCTGGAAGTTGGTCCGTTCGGGGTTCAGGTGCCGGTGCGCGGCGAGATGCTGGTGCCGGAAGTGATGATCCTGCCGCTGGTCGCGTTTGACCGGCGCGGGGGGCGGCTGGGCTATGGCGGCGGCTATTATGACCGCACGCTGGAGCGGTTGCGCGGGCGCGGCCCGGTGACGGCCATCGGCTTTGCCTATGCGGCGCAGGAGTTGGACACGCTGCCGCTTGAGCCAACGGACCAGCCGCTCGACATGATCGTAACCGACCGCGAAGTGTTGCGTTTCTGAGCCGCGCGGATTAGGCCATCACCATGAAAATATTGTTTCTCGGAGATGTGATGGGGCGCGCCGGGCGTCGGGCGGTGACGGAACACCTGCCCGGTCTGCGCGCCGCGATGAAGCTCGATTTTGTCGTGGTTAACGGCGAAAACGCCACCAGCGGGCGCGGCCCGACGGCGGCTCATGCGGCGCTGTTGTTTGAGGCGGGGGCGGATGTGGTGACGCTGGGCGATCACGCCTTCGACCAGAAGGATATGTTCGGCCATGTTGGGCAAGAACCGCGCATCATTCGCCCGCTGAATTTCGGCCGCGGCGCGCCGGGGCAGGGGGTTCGGGTGTTCTCGGATGCGCGCGGGCGCAAGATCGTCGTGGCGCAGGTTTTAGGCAATGTGTTCATGAAACGCGCCTTTGACGACCCGTTCCACACCATCGAAACCGCGCTGAAAAACTACCCGCTCGGCGGCGTGGCGCAGGCGATTTTGGTCGATTTCCACGCCGAAGCGACCTCGGAGAAAATGGCGATGGGGCATTTTCTCGACGGGCGCGCTTCGGTCGTGGTTGGCACGCATACCCATGTGCCGACGGGCGACGCGCAGATCTTGCCCGGCGGCACGGCCTATCTGACCGATGCGGGGATGTGCGGCGATTACAATTCGGTGATTGGCATGGAAAAGGCCGAACCGCTGCGCCGGTTCGTCACCGGCATGTCGAAATCGCGCTTCACGCCGGCCAATGGCGAGGCGACGCTCTGCGGCTTTTACGTTGAGACCGACGACCGCACCGGCCACGCCACCCGCGCCGAGGCGTTCCGCTTTGGCGGGCGGCTGGCGGCGACTGGACATGGCGCGGCGTAACGCGGTTATGGCTTGAAACCGGCGCGCCTTGCGGCGAAGATACCTCCAAACAGGGGGTGCCCATGCAGATTTTTGAGTTGTCCCAGACCGTGCAGGCCATCATCGCCCTGAGCGTTGTTGCGCTGATGTTCGTGGCCTTTTTGCGCGAGAACCTGCCGACGGAGGTGGTGGCCATCGCCGGGGTTTCGGTCATGCTGATCACCGGGGTTTTGCCCTACGAAGACGCGCTTTCGGTGCTGTCGAACCCCGCGCCCTGGACCATCGCGGCGATGTTCATCCTGATGGGGGCGATGGTGCGCACCGGCGCGCTCGACTGGTTCACCGCCATGGCCGACGCCAAAGCCGCGACCCGACCGGCGCTGGCACTGGGCGTGTTGATGGCGTTTGTCATCCTCGCTTCCGCTTTCGTGTCCAATACGCCGGTGGTGGTGGTGATGATTCCGGTCTTTACCCAACTCGCCGTCCGCTTGGGCACCGTGCCTTCCAAGCTCTTGATTCCCTTGTCTTATGCCGCGATCCTTGGCGGCACCATGACCCTGATCGGCACCTCGACCAACCTTCTGGTGGACGGGGTTGCGCGCGCCAATGGGCTCAAGGGGTTCACCATTTTCGAGGTGACGCCGCTGGGCATTATCCTCGTGCTTTGGGGTATGGCTTACCTGTTTATCTTTGGCCGCAAACTCCTGCCGGAACGCGCCTCGATGGCGGCGCTGCTGACGGACAAGTCGAAGAAAAAGTTCTTCACCGAGGCGGTTATTCCGCCGGATAGCAACCTGATTGGCCGCGAGGTTTTGGGGGTGCAGTTGTTCAAACGCGAGGGGGTGCGGCTCGTGGACGTGGTGCGCGGCGACAAATCGCTGCGCCGCAATCTGCAAGAGGTCACGTTGCAGGTCGGCGACCGGGTGGTGCTGCGCACGGCGATGACCGAGTTGTTGTCGCTGCAACGCAACAAGAGCCTGAAGCGGGTCGATCAGGTTTCGGCGGTTGAGACCACGACGGTTGAGGTGCTGATCACGCCGGGCTGTGGCATGGTTGGGCGGCAATTGGGCAAGATGCGGCTGCGGCGGCGCTACGGGGTTTATACGCTGGCGGTGCATCGTAAGAACCAGAATTTGGGCCAGCAATTGGAGAATTTGACGGTGCGCGTGGGCGACACCTTGCTGCTCGAAGGCGCGCCGGAGGATATTCAGCGCCTCGCCGTTGATATGAACCTGCTCGACGTGGCGCACCCCTCGGCGCGCGCTTTCCGTCGCGGTCACGCGCCGGTGGCGATTGGCGCGCTGGTCGGGTTGGTGGTGCTGGCCGGGCTGGGGCTGGCGCCGATTTTCGCCCTGTCCATCATTGCGGTGGCGGTGGTTCTGGTCTCCGGCGCCATCGACGCGGATGAGGCGTTTTCCTTCATCGAGGGGCGCTTATTGGCGTTGATTTTTGCCATGTTGGGCATCGGTGCAGCGCTGGAAGCCTCCGGTGCGGTCAAACTGATCGCGGAGGCCATCGCGCCGTATCTCGGCACCCTGCCGCCCTTCCTCATCGTCTGGGCGATTTACCTGTTAACCTCGGTGCTGACGGAGTTGGTGTCCAACAACGCGGTGGCGGTCGTTGTGACCCCCATCGCCATCGGCATCGCTGCCGCGATTGGGATCGACGCGCGCCCGCTCGTGGTCGCGGTCATGGTCGCTGCTTCCGCCTCTTTCGCCACGCCGATCGGCTATCAGACCAACATGCTGGTCTATGGTCCCGGCGGCTATAAATTCACCGATTTCATGCGTGTGGGCATCCCGCTCAACCTGACGATGGGACTGCTCGCTTCCGCCATGATCCCGTTCTTCTGGCCGCTCTACCCGTGAATTTAACCTGCCAAACCAGAGACTTACTGGCCCTGCGCGCGCTGACGCTGGAATGCGCGAAGGAGGCGGTGGCCTGGGGCTGGGCCTTGATCGACGCGGAGCATTACCCGGACGGCGCCTTCGCTCTGACGGCCCTTTCCGCGCCCTATCACTGGTCGGAAATCAACGCGCTGGTGGATCAGACCACGCGCGAACTGGGCCTGTTGACCCCGGCGGATCAGGCGGAGGCGACGCGCTGGCTGGCGCACGGGCATTTGAGCGATATTGTTGCTTCCGGCGGGGAGGATTTTGCCTCGCTGAAACTGGTGTCGCGCCTGTGGTTCGACCACGAAACTCCGGATTTGCACATTTTTTACCAGCTCAAACATGCGATTCGCGAGGTCGAAGCGGCGGGAGAGCAGGCGCATGTTGCCGGGTTGACGCGGGCCAATCGCCGCGAAATGCTGGTCGCAGAAGCCGAACGCTGGCTCGCCGCGCATCCGGTGCCCGATCCGTTTTCCGGGGCGGCGGGTTAGAGCGAAATCGCTTTAATCTGCACTACCCTGCATCAAAATTCGCGTTCGAGATCAGCAGGATGCTGATGGAGAGGCAGAGAATTTTGATCCTGATTTAGCGATTTCTGCTCTGGCGTGCAGCCTCAAAACTGCGTTTGGGCACGGCGCCGTGAGCCTCCAGCAGCTTTCGCAGCCGGAAGGGGCGCACCTCGATGGCGAGTTGAATGACGGGCTGTAAAATGCCCTTTCGCTTCAGGCTTTTGCTGAGGGTATGGCCCTCTTCGGGCAGGATAAAGTGGCGCACGCCGTGGACATTCGGGAAGCGCAGGGCGTGGACCAGTTCGTCTTCCGTGCCGCCATGCAAGATCAGGGTAAACTGATCCGGGCGGTTCTGGATTTTGACTTCGCGGTATGAGAAGTGTTTGATTTTCTTGCGAAATCGCATCCAGCGCTTTTCTTCGGGCACCACCTTTGGGTCGGCGGAATATTGCGGTGTCAGGGCGATGACGGAGCGGGCGGGGATGTGTTCGGCGAGGAACAGCGCCATGCTCGCGCCCATCGAATCGCCCAGCAGCACGACGTCGGAAAGCCCGGCTTTATGGGTGATGCGGTTCACGGCCTCTATGATCTCGCGGTCCATGCCCGGTGCGTTGAGCCAGCTGCGGCTTGCATCGCTGACATATAATGTGTGGTTGTTGGCGCTGGTGATGGCGGTTTGCACAAATTCAAGGGGTGGTGGTTCGTGCGGATTGGTGCCCACCCCGCTCAGCGCGACCACAAGACGGTGGCTGGTGCCGCGGCGGTAATGCATGTGCAGCGGACTGCCCGGCCGCGTTGCGATTTGCTCCAGAATGAGCTGGCGGATCATAGGGGCCAGAACAGCAGGATGAGGGGGATCGACACGGCGACGACGAGGATTTCCAGCGGTAGGCCCATGCGCCAGTAATCGCCGAATTTGTAGCCCCCCGGTCCGAGGATCAGGGTGTTGTTCTTGTGCCCGATGGGGGTCAGGAAGGCGCAGGAGGCGGCGATGGCGACGGCCATCAGGAACGGGTCCGGGTTCTTGCCGAGGTTTTGCGCCATTTCGATGCCGATCGGGGCGGCGACGATGGCGGTGGCGGTGTTGTTCAGCACGTCGGAGAGGGTCATGGTGACGACCATCAATATGGTTAACACGGCCCAGGCGGGCCAGCCCTCGGTCAGCCCGGTTAGCGATCCGGCGATCAGCTTGGTGCCGCCGGAACTGTCGAGCGCTGCGCCCAGCGGGATCATGGAGCCGAGCAGCACCACGACCGGCCATTCGACGTGATCGTAAATCTCCGCCAGCGGCAGAATCTTGGTTAACACCATGCCGACCACAACCAGCCCCAGCGCCACCGGCAGGTAGACCAGCCCAAAGGAGGCCGCCGCCACCGCCGCGCCGAACATGCCGATGGCGAGCCAGACCTTTTCGCTCTGCGTCACCGCCAATCCGCGTTCCGCCAGCGGCAGGCAGCCCAGCCATTCGGTCACGGCGGCTTCACGTCCGGCCGGCACCAGAAGCAGCAGGATGTCGCCCGCTTTGGCCTTGGTTTTGCGCACCTGCGAGCGGAAACTGCGCCCGCCGCGCGAAATGCCCAGCAGCACCGCTTGCCGCCGCCAGTTCAGGCCGATGGCCTCGGCGGTCTTGCCGTTGATGCGGCTGTCCTCCGTCACCACGATCTCGATCTTGGACAGGCCCGCGCCCTCCGCTTTCAGTCGCTCTTCGCGCTTTCCATCCGCGAAGGCCAGCGACAGCGCGGCGCGAAATTCATCCAGCGCTTCGGGCGTTGCCTCGATCACCAGCGCATCGCCCGCGGCGAGGGTCTGGGTGCGCGAGGTGCCGTAGCGCCGCTTGCCGCCGCGCACGAGGCCAAGGATATTCACATCCGCCTTTTCCGCCTCGCGGTAGAGGTCTTCGACCCGCTTGCCGATATGTTTCGAGCCTTCTTTCACCACCAGCTCGGAAACATAATGGCCATATTCGCCCATTGCATCGCTCGTATCGGCGTTTTCCGGGCGCGGGATCAGGCGCCAGCCAATCAGCGCCACGAAGCCCAGACCGATGAGCCCGGTCAACGCGCCGACCGGGGCGAAATCAAACATGGCGAAGGGTTCGCCTAAGCTGTCCTCGCGAATCGAGGAAATGATGATGTTCGGCGGGGTGCCGATCAGGGTTGCCATGCCGCCGAGGATGGTGGCGAAAGACAGCGGCATCAGGGTCAGCCCCGCGACCCGTCCCGCTTTACGCGCGGTCTGAATGTCGACCGGCATCAACAGCGCCAGCGCCGCGACGTTGTTCATGAAGGCCGACAAAACCCCGCCGATGGCGCCCATCAACGTGATATGCGACCCGATGGGACGTGCGGGATCGACCAGATTGCGGGTGATCAGAAACACCGCACCGGAACGCACCAGCCCGGCGGACACAATCAGCACCAGCGCGACGATCAGCGTCGCGGAATGGCCGAACCCGGCGAAGGCGTCCTTGGTTGGGACCACGCCCAGCACGACCCCGAGCAACAGGGCGGTGAAAGCCACGAGGTCATAGCGGAACTTGCCCCAAAGCAGGAAGGCAAAGACGGCTCCGAACAGCGAAAACAGCACAATTTGATCATAGGTCATGGTTGGAGTGATAGCCGCAGATTGGGCGGGCGTCTATCACTCAGATGGGTGCATTTTTCCTCCTGAATCGCTCTTGAACGCTGCCAGTTTTAGCCGCAAAATCCTAACAAATGGCTAACAGGCGCAAAAAATGCTGAAAATGGACCGGATTTACCAACAAATCTTGCATGAACTGGAGCGGGACGGGCGTATTCCGAACACGCAACTGGCGGAAAAGGTCGGCCTGTCGGCCTCTGCCTGTCTGCGCCGGGTGCAGGAAATGGAGAAGGCCGGGGTGATTCAGGGCTACCGCGCGGTTTTGAACCCGGAGGCGATGGGACGCGGTTTCGTGGCCTATGTGACGGTCGGGCTGGAGGAGCATTCGAAAGCGGCGCAGGAAGCCTTTGAAAAGACGGTGGAAACATTTCCCGAGGTGCGCGAGTGTCACAATGTTACCGGGATCAGCGAATATCTCCTGCGGGTCGAGACCGCCAATTTGCCCGCCTACAAGGAGTTTCACACCGAACGGCTCGGCACCGCGCCGGGGGTGCGCAAGTTGATGACGCATGTGGTGATGGACACGCCGAAAGACTTGCGCACTTGAAGCCGGGCGGGCCTAGCCTTTATAGAGGCGGGGTAATTAACGGAGGGCATCATGGCAGGCCATTCAAAATGGGCGAATATTCAGCACCGCAAGGGCCGTCAGGATGCGGCGCGCTCGAAGCTGTTTTCCAAACTCGCCAAGGAAATCACCGTCGCGGCGAAGATGGGCGACCCGGACCCGGAGAAAAACCCGCGGCTGCGGCTCGCAGTCAAGGAAGCGCGCTCGCAATCGGTGCCCAAGGACGTGATCGAACGCGCGATCAAGAAATCGCAGGGCGGGGATGCGGAGAATTACGACGAGATCCGCTATGAGGGCTATGGGCCGAACGGTGTGGCGGTGATTGTCGAGGCGATGACCGACAACCGCAACCGCACCGCGTCGACCGTGCGCTCGACCTTCACCAAGAACGGCGGCAATCTCGGCGAGACCGGCTCGGTTTCCTTCATGTTCGAGCGTAAGGGTGAGGTGGTTTACCCGGCGAGCGCGGGCGACGACGACGCGATTTTCGAAGCGGCGATCGAGGCCGGGGCGGAGGATGTCGAAAGCTCCGAGGACGGGCATATCATCTACTGCGCCGATACCGATCTCAACGATGTGTCTACCGCGCTGGAAGCGGCGCTGGGGGAGAGCGAAAGCACCAAGCTGATCTGGAAGCCGACCACGACGACGGAGCTGGGGCTGGAAGACATGCAGAAGCTGATGAAGCTGGTGGATGCGCTGGAAGACGATGATGATGTGCAGCGTGTGACGACCAATTTCGAGGCCAGCGACGAGGTTCTGGCGCAGCTTTAAGCTGCTGAAAAGACAGGAAAAGGCCGGGGATTTGCCCCGGCTTTTTTGGTGTTATTCCCGCGGGTCCAAGAGTTTCGCCAACACATCTTCCCGCGTGATCCGCCCGACCTCTGCCCCGTCCTGCATCACGCGCAGAAGCTTTTCTCCGGCGGTCAGCGCCTGCATGGCTTCTTGCACCGACGCGTCTGCGGCGATTTGCCGGGCGTCGCCTTCGTTGCCTTCTATGGGGGCCATCACATCCTCGGCGCGCAGCACGCCCAGCGGGTTCATATGGGCCACGAAATCGGCAACATATTCATTCGCGGGGGCGGCGAAAATGTCGCGCGGGGTGCCGATCTGCACAACGCGCCCGCCCTCCATGATCGCGATGCGGTCGCCCAGTTTGAACGCTTCGTCGAGGTCGTGACTGACGAAAATGATGGTCTTTTTCAGTCGTCCCTGTAGCTCGATCAACTCATCCTGCAAGCGGGCGCGGATCAGCGGGTCGAGGGCGGAAAACGGTTCGTCCATCAGGAGGATCGGTGCATCGGTGGCGAAAGCGCGGGCGAGGCCGACGCGCTGTTGCATGCCGCCGGACAATTCGCTGACCTTGTAATCCTCCCAGCCGTCCAGCCCGACCAGTTCCAGCTGCTGCGTCACCTTGGCCGCGCGTTCATGCTTGCCCAGCCCGGCCAGTTCCAGCCCCAGCCCGACATTATCCGCCACGCTGCGCCACGGCAGCAGGCCAAACTGCTGAAACACCATGGCGACGCGGTTGAGGCGGATGCGGCGCAACTCGGCGCGGCTGGCGCCGGATACGGAAACCAGCGCATCGCCATCGGAAACCAGAACCTCGCCGCGCGTCACCGGGTTCAGCCCGTTGACCGCCCGCAGCAGGGTCGATTTGCCGGAACCCGACAGGCCCATCAGCACGAGAATTTCGCTCTCGCCGACCTCGATGGAGCAATCATGCACGCCCAGAACCTGCCCCGTCGCCTCGCTCACCTCTTCGCGCGACTTGCCTTCGTCCATCAGCGGCAGCGCGGTCTCCGGTGCATCGCCGAACACGATGGAAACATTGTCAAACTTAACCGCTACGCTCATTTCTTCCGCTCCATCCGCAACATCCGGTCCAGCAAAATCGCCACCACGACGATGACGAAACCGCTCTCAAATCCGAGCGCCGTGTTGACCTGATTGAGCGCGCGCACCACCGGCACGCCAAGCCCGTCCGCCCCGACCAGCGCCGCGATCACCACCATCGACAGTGACAGCATGATGGTCTGGTTCAGCCCGGCCATGATCTGCGGCAGGGCGTAGGGCAGTTCGACCTTATAGAGCGTCTGCCGCCGGGTGGCGCCAAAGCTCTGCGCCGCTTCCAGCAAGGGGGTGGGGGTCGAGGAAATGCCCAGTTGCGTCAGCCGGATCGGGGCGGGAAGGACGAAAATCACCGTCGCCAGCAGACCCGGCACCATGCCGATGCCGAAAAACACGATGGCGGGGATCAGGTAGACGAAGGTTGGCAGGGTTTGCATCAGGTCCAGCACCGGGCGCATCCATGCGTAAAGTCGCGGGCGATGCGCGGCGGCGATGCCGATGGGCACGCCGATGGCCATGCAGACAACGCAGGAGGACAGGACGAGGGTCAGGCTCTCCGTGGTCTCTTCCCAATAGCCTTGGTTGAGGATAAAGAGCAGGCCCGCCGCGACCAAAAGGGTTGGTTTCCAGCTGCGTTGCAGCGCGTAGGTCAGGCCGGCAAACAGGGCGAGAATGATCAGCGGATGCGGGGTTTGCAGCGCCCAGAGGATGCCGTCGATCAGGAGTTCCATCAGCCAGCTGAGCCAGTCGAAAAACGGCTCGCCCGCCTCCTGTAGCCAGTCAAACAGCTTCTTTGCGGTCTTGCCGATCGGGATTTTTGTATCCGTTAACCAATCCATGAAATTCGCCTTTTTGGGGTCCCCCGCCGCCAGAGCGCGGCGGCGGGGATGCTTTTGGGGTGGGTTTCCCCCGTGGCTTTCTCTGGCTTACAGGCCGAGCGCCGCCTTGACCGCAGCGGTCGCGTCGCCGCCGTCCTGCGTCGTCACCCCGTCAAGCCAGCCCATCCAGGCCGCCGGATTGGCCGCGAGCCATGCTTTCGCGGCATCTTGCGCATCTTCGCCTTCATCGAGGATCGCGCCCATGATCTCGTTTTCCATGGCGAGGGAAAATTCGAGGTTCATCAGGAATTTGCCGACATTGGGGCACTCGGCGGCGTAGCCCGCGCGGGTGTTGGTAAAGACCTGCGCGCCGCCGAAATTCGGGCCGAAGAAATCATCGCCGCCCGCGAGGTAGCCCATGTCGAAATTGGCGTTCATCGGGTGCGGTTCCCAGCCGAGGAAAACCACCGGCTTACCCTTTTTGTCCGCCCGCGCGACCTGCGCCAGCATCCCTTGTTCCGAGCTTTCGACCACCTCGAACCCCTTGAGATCAAAGGCATTGTCGTCGATCATCGACTGGATCAGGCGGTTGCCGTCATTGCCCGGCTCGATGCCGTAAATCTTGCCGTCCAGCGCTTGTGCATGGGCCGCGATGTCGGCGAAGCTGGTGATGCCCAGATCCATCGCCACCTTGTTCACCGCGAGGGTGTATTTCGCGCCATCGAGGTTCATGCGCAGGGTGTCGACGGTGCCCGCCTCGCGGTAGGGCGCGATGTCGGCTTCCATGGTCGGCATCCAGTTGCCGAGGAACACGTCGAGATCGCCCGCGGCCAGCGAGGTATAGGTCACCGGCACGGACAGCACCTTGATGTCGGTCTCATAGCCCAGCGCGTCCAGCACCGTCGTCGTCGCGGCCGTGGTCGCGGTGATGTCGGTCCAGCCCACATCGGAGAACACTACTTCGGAGCAGTGGCCGTCGGCGAGGGCCGGGGTGGCGACAATCAGCGCCAGAGCGGAGAGGGTGGATTTGAGGTTCATGGTCGGTCTCCCGTTGTTGTTTCTTTTTATTGATTGACGAGTCAATCAAACTCCGGCATTGTCCCAACTCAGCGAGTGAGAGGGACCGATCATGCCAAAGCTTGGTATGGAACCTATCCGGCGCGCGGCATTAGTTAAAGCCACGATTGAAGAAATCGGGGCCGTTAGGTCGTTGGACGTTACGGTAAATGCGATTGCGCGGCGGGCAGGGGTGTCTTCCGGGCTGGCCCATCACTATTTTGGCGGCAAGGAAGACCTGCTGGTTGCGGCGATGCGTCATATCCTGACGCAATACGGCGCCGAGGTGCGCGCGGAACTGGCGCGGGCCGATACCCCGCGCGCCCGGCTTGAGGGCATCCTCGCCGCCTCTTTCGCCAAGGGCAACTTTCAGCCGGATGTGATCGCCGCCTGGCTCAACTTCTATGTGCATGCGCAATCCTCGCCCGGTGCCAAGCGCCTGTTGCGCATCTATCATGCCCGCTTGCGCTCCAATCTGTTGCACGAATTGAAACCCATCGTCGGGGCGCGGGCCGGGGAGGTGGCGGAAATGCTGGCGGCGCAGATCGACGGCTATTATATCCGCCTCGCCCTGAGCGAAACCGAGGCCGCTCCCCTTGCCGTGACGCGGATGCGCGCGGCGCTTGACCATATCATCAGGACTTACGCATGACCTATCCGAAGCCAGACGACCTGCACCCCGCCGCCAGTCATTATATTAACGGCGCCTATGTCGAGGACGAAAGCGGCGCGGCGTTGCCGGTGATTTACCCCGCGACTGGCGAGGAAATTGCCCGGCTGCACCTCGCGACCCCGGCGCTGGTGGATCGCGCGCTGGAGGCGGCGCGGGCGGCGCAGGGGGAATGGGCGGCGTTGCCCGGCGTTGAGCGGGGCCGCATTCTGCGCCGCGCCGCTGATATCATGCGCGCGCGCAACCACGCGCTTTCCGTGCTGGAAACCATGGATACCGGCAAACCCTATCAGGAAACCAGCGTGGCCGATGCGACTTCCGCCGCCGATGCGTTGGAATATTTCGGCGGGCTGGCCGGCGCGCTGACCGGCGAACATATCCCGCTTTCCGGCGGCGATTTCGTCTATACAAGGCGCGAGGCGCTGGGGGTTTGTGTCGGCATCGGCGCGTGGAATTACCCGACGCAGATCGCGTGCTGGAAAGCCGCGCCAGCGCTGGCTTGCGGCAACACGATGGTGTTCAAACCCTCGGAAACCACGCCGCTTGCCGCGCTCAAAGTGGCGGAAATCCTGACGGAAGCGGGGGCGCCGCCGGGGGTGTTCAACGTGGTGCAGGGGGCGGGGGAGGTCGGCGCGAAGCTGGTGACCGATCCGCGCGTGGCCAAGGTTTCGCTCACCGGCTCCGTGCCCACCGGCAAACGGGTTTACGCCGCCGCCGCTGCGGAAATGAAACACGTCACCATGGAACTCGGCGGCAAATCCCCGCTGGTGATTTTCGACGATGCGGATGTGGAAGCGGCGGTGTCCGGCGCCATTCTGGGCAATTTTTATTCCTCCGGGCAGGTCTGCTCCAACGGCACGCGGGTCTTTGTGCAAAAGGGCATCAAGGAAGCCTTCCTGCGCCGCCTCGCAGAACGTCTTTCCGGCGCGGTGATCGGCGATCCCCTTGATCCGCAAGTGAATTTCGGGCCGATGGTTTCCGAGGGGCAGATGAACATCGTGCTGAATTACATCGCCAAGGGCGTTGAGGAAGGCGCGCGGCTGGTTGCGGGCGGCAAGCGCGTGCCCGGCGCGGGGTTTTACCTTGAACCGACGGTGTTTGCCGATGTGACCGACGAGATGACCATCGCGCGCGAAGAGATTTTCGGCCCGGTCATGTCGGTGCTGGATTTTGAGACGGAAGCGGAGGTGATGGCGCGCGCCAACGCCACCGAGTTCGGCCTCGCCGCCGGGGTATTCACCCGCGACCTGACCCGCGCGCACCGCGTCGTGGCCGGGTTCGAGGCGGGCACCTGCTGGATCAATTCCTACAACGACGCGCCGGTCGAAGCGCCGTTTGGCGGCAGCAAAGCCTCCGGCGTGGGCCGTGAAAACGCCCGCGCGGCGATCGAACATTACTCTGAGCTGAAGAGCGTCTATGTCCGGCTTTCCGAGCTGGAAGCACCATTCTAAGACGCGCCAAGAGGTTGAAATGCAAGCAGATTATGTGATTGTGGGCTCCGGTTCCGCCGGGGCGGCGCTGGCTTACCGGCTGGCGGAAGCGGGGTGGTCGGTGATTGTCATCGAGGCGGGGGGCAGCGATGTTGGCCCCTTCATCCAGATGCCCGCCGCCCTGTCCTATCCGATGAACATGGCGCGCTACGATTGGGGCTATCAGTCCGAGCCGGAAGCGCAGCTTGGCGGGCGGCGTCTTGTCGTGCCGCGCGGCAAGGTGATTGGCGGTTCGTCCTCGATCAACGGCATGGTTTATGTGCGCGGCAATGCGGGCGATTACGACCATTGGGCCGCCAGCGGCGCGACCGGCTGGGCCTATGCCGACGTGGCGCCGTATTTTCAGCGCATGGAGCATTGGCACGGGCGCACGGCGTCGGATTGGCGCGGCACTTCCGGCCCCTTGCATGTCACGCAGGCGAAGCAGAAAAACCCGCTGTTCAAGGCCTTTGTCGAGGCGGGCCGCGCGGCGGGCTACCCGGTTTCCGAGGATTATAACGGCCATCAGCAGGAGGGCTTTGCCGCCTTCGACATGACGGTCTATCGCGGGCGGCGCTGGTCGACGGCCAATGCCTATCTGCGCCCGGCGCTGAAGCGCAAAAACTGCACTCTGGTCAATGGGTTCGCGCAAAAGGTGGTGTTTGAAGAGGGGCGGGCCGTGGGGGTCGAAATCCAGCGCGGCGCGGGGGTGGAAACCATCCGGGCGGGGCGCGAAGTGATCCTGTCGGCCAGTTCGATCAACACGCCCAAACTGCTGATGCTGTCGGGCATTGGCCCCGCCGCGCATCTGGCGCAGCACGCCATTGCGCCGCTGGTGGACCGGCCGGGGGTGGGGCAAAATCTGCAAGATCATCTCGAGGTCTATTTCCAGTTCGCCGCGCGGCACAAAAACACGCTCTATCGCTACTGGAACCTTTGGGGCAAGGCGCTGATCGGGGCGCAGTGGCTTCTGACCAAAACCGGGCATGGCGCGACCAACCAGTTCGAAAGTTGCGCCTTTATTCGCTCGGCGGCGGGGGTGGAATATCCCGATATTCAGATGCATTTCCTGCCGATTGCGGTGCGCTATGACGGGCAGGCGGCGGCGGAGGGGCACGGCTTTCAGGCCCATGTCGGACCGATGCGCTCGGCCTCGCGCGGGGCGGTAACGCTGGCCTCGCCCGACCCTGCCGCTGCGCCGCGCATTCGCTTTAATTACATGACCGGCGAACATGACTGGCGCGATTTCCGCCGGGCGCTGCGGCTGACGCGCGAAGTGTTTGAACAGGAACCGATGCAGGCGCATGTTAAGCATGAAATTCAGCCGGGCGGGGCGGTGGTTTCCGATGCCGCGCTGGATGATTTCATCCGCGAACATGCGGAAAGCGCTTATCATCCCTGCGGCACGGCGCGGATGGGGGCGGCGGCGGACCCGATGTCGGTGGTGGACCCGGAATTGCGGGTGATCGGCGTGGAGGGGCTGCGGGTGGCGGATAGTTCCGTTTTCCCACGCGTGACCAACGGCAATACCAACGCACCATCCATCATGGTTGGCGAAAAGGCGGCGGACCTGATTTTAGGTCGCAGCCTGCCGCGCGAGACCCGTCTGCCGTGGCGCCACCCGGACTGGCGGGAGGCGCAGCGGTAAAATCCTTGCTTGGCGCGGCGGGGGGCTGTGGTAAAAGGCGCGCAAGGAGAAGCCGATGCAGACCAGCCCTGATTCCAAGAAAGCCGCCCAGTTCCGTGCCTTTGCCGAGGCGCTGTCGGAACGGATTGCGGCGCTGCCCGGCGTGGAGCGGGTCGTGCGCGATGAAGCGGATGAGGGGGCGTTGCTGATCTGGCGCAAGGGCGTGGCGGAGCCGAAACGGGCCGAGTTGTTCGGCGCGTTTGAGGATTTTGCCGCCGAGGATGCGCTGGGGG
Organism: Rhodobacterales bacterium; assembly: GCA_002747325.1. Lineage (GTDB taxonomy): Bacteria > Pseudomonadota > Alphaproteobacteria > Rhodobacterales > Rhodobacteraceae. The sequence goes on along the minus strand of PDOZ01000026.1, from coordinate 56,306 downwards.
CGCAGGGCGAGCGGGTGATTGCGGCCTGGGCGGAGGCGCTGGCCGGGTCGGATGCGGCACCCGCCGCGCCGGAGCTACAGGCGGAAACCCTGATTCCGATGCTGCGCAACGTGGCCTATCTTGGCGAGGAAGCGCCTCAGGCTCTGGAATGTTTTGCGGCGGGGGAGGCGTTGCCGGACGGGCATGACGGGATCGTGGCGCTGCCTTTCGCAGGCGATCTGATCTGCGTTCTGTCGCATATCGGCGCCAGCGGGGTGTTGGCGGTCGAGGAAGCGGACCTGTTTGGCGCGGATCTGGTGGCGGAAGATGCGTGGCTTCTGGCGCAGGAACACCTGTCGGCGCCGCGGCGCATTCGGGTCGAACCCTTTGGCGATGAAGGACTTTTCTGCGCCGCGATGGAAGAAGACAAGTGGTTGTCGCATTCACTGGTGCTGGAACCGGCCTTTCTTGAACACTTCCTTGAGGAAGCGGGCATCGACGGCGCGCTGATCGCGTTTCCGCAGGGCGTTGGGCTGCTTTTGGCGCCGGTCGACCTGCCGAATGGCGCGGCGCTTTTGGGGCGGGCGCTGGTGGAAATATCCGGCCGCCGCGAACCGCTGTCGCGCCTGATTTACCGCTTTTTGCCGGGCGATCAGGTGCCCGAGCCGGTCGGCTGGGCCGATGCGGGGGCGAAAACGCGCGTTCTGCATTGAAGCGTAAAAGGCTTGATCCCGGTCAAAGTCGCTGTATTTGGTTGCAGGTAATGTTATCTTGAACCCAAAACAAGGAGAGGCGTATGTCCCACACCCCGCACGAGTTGCACGAAGAATTCCCGGAACTGGACGCGAAGATCACCGAGATGAAAACCAGCAACGCGCATTTTCTCAAGCTGTTTGAGGAATATCACGAGGTGAACCGCGCGGTTCATGCGGCGGAGACCAATGTCGCGCCGACCGATCAGTTCCATGAGGAAGAGTTGCGCAAGCAGCGCGCGCTTCTGAAGGACGAGCTGTATCGGATGCTGACGGCCTGATTCGCTGGCTGGCGGGTGATTCGCTACTGGTTTCGGGCCCTGTTGCCCGCCGGGCCACCCGCTGCGGTGGCCCGTATTCGTCTTGGAAACAGGCAAATTTTCCAATGACGTGTCCAATGATGCGCAGTGTCGCAACGTAACGAATGGCGAAACTGCTTCCCGCAACGTCACCGCGCCGTTAAATTACCCCCGACCCAGGAGGAGACCCAGAGATGAAAGACATTCACGAGCAGCTTGAAGAGCGCCGCGAAACGGCCCGGCTTGGCGGCGGTCAGCGCCGCATCGACAGCCAGCACGCCAAGGGCAAACTGACCGCCCGCGAGCGCATCGAACTGCTTCTGGACGAAGGCTCCTTTGAAGAGTTCGATATGTTCAAGGCGCATCGCTGCACCGATTTCGGCATGGAGCAGCAGCAGATTGCGGGCGACGGGGTTGTCACCGGCTGGGGCACGATCAACGGGCGCATGGTCTATGTGTTCTCGCAGGACTTTACCGTGTTTGGCGGGTCGCTGTCGGAAACCCATGCGGAGAAGATCGTCAAGATCATGGATATGGCGATGCAGAACGGCGCGCCGGTCATCGGGCTTAACGATTCGGGCGGGGCGCGCATTCAGGAAGGCGTCGCGTCGCTGGCGGGCTATGCGGAAGTGTTCCAGCGCAACATCATGGCCTCCGGTGTGGTGCCGCAGATTTCGGTCATCATGGGGCCGTGCGCGGGCGGGGCGGTGTATTCACCGGCCATGACCGACTTCATCTTCATGGTGAAGGACAGCTCTTATATGTTCGTCACTGGCCCGGATGTGGTGAAAACCGTGACCAACGAGGTGGTGACGGCGGAAGAGCTTGGCGGTGCGACGACGCATACCAAGAAATCCTCCGTGGCCGATGGGGCGTTTGAAAACGACGTTGAGGCGCTGAACGAAGTGCGGCGTCTGGTGGACTTCCTGCCGCTTAACAACCGCGACAAGGCGCCGACGCGTCCCTTCTTTGACGAGCCGGGCCGCATTGACGACAGCCTGGACACGCTGATCCCGGACAACCCGAACCAGCCCTACGACATGAAGGAACTGATCCTGAAAGTCGCGGATGAGGGCGATTTTTACGAGATTCAGGAAGATTTTGCCGCCAATATCATCACCGGCTTCATCCGGCTTGAGGGGCAGACGGTGGGCGTGGTGGCGAACCAGCCGATGGTGCTGGCGGGTTGTCTCGATATTGACAGCTCCCGCAAGGCGGCGCGGTTCGTGCGCTTCTGTGATGCGTTTGAAATCCCGATCCTGACCTTCGTGGACGTTCCCGGCTTCCTGCCCGGCACGTCGCAGGAATATGGCGGCGTCATCAAACACGGCGCGAAACTGCTCTTTGCTTACGGCGAGGCGACGGTGCCGAAAGTGACGGTGATTACCCGCAAGGCCTATGGCGGCGCCTATGACGTTATGGCGTCGAAGCACCTGCGCGGCGATTTCAACTATGCCTGGCCGACCGCCGAGATTGCGGTGATGGGCGCCAAGGGGGCAACGGAGATCATCCACCGCGCCGATATTGGCGACGAGGAGAAGATCGCGCAGCACACCAAGGATTATGAGGACCGTTTCGCGACCCCGTTCGTGGCCGCCGAGCGGGGCTTCATCGACGAGGTGATCCGGCCGCATTCGACCCGCCTCCGGGTCAGTCGCGCCTTCGCGTCGCTGCGAAACAAGAAGCTCCAGAACCCCTGGAAAAAACACGACAACATCCCGCTTTGAGGGTGCGTGTTCTGGGCACATATCTCGCGGGCGTGGCCTCGGCGGTGTTTATGACCGTTGCGGCGCTGCCGGCTTTGGGCGAGGAGCTGACCTTACCCTCCGGCGCGCGGGCGCTGGTGCTGGACGTGGTCGATGGGCGCGAAACCGGCATCGGCACCGTCTGGTTCCGCTATCTTTACCAGCACGAGCCGGGCGTGCCGACCGATCACATCACCGACGATGCCCGGCACCTGTGCGAGACCCATGCCCTGCCGCAAACCACCGACGATGTGCCCGATCATATCGTCGTCGTGCTGACCGACGCACAGATCGAATTCGGGCAATCGGACGAAACCGTGGCGCAGTTTTTCGAGGTGTTCCGCCCGGACGAGGGTGTCTGCATCTGGGAGGCCTTTTGATGGCGCTGCCCTATATGCTCAAACATCGCGGCTTTCCGGGGCGCCTGCCGGGGTCGGACTTTCAGTTCACCCTGCGCCGGGCCAACAAGAAGGGCGCGGTGCCGATCATCCGGCGCGAGCGGTTTGCCGACCGTAAGGCGGTGGACCGGCGCGCCGATGAAGCCTTCATGGCGGCGCTGTGGGAGCATTTTGGCGACGCGCCGTTTGAGCGCGGCAATCTTGATGCGGGGCGGTTGTCGTGGCTCTTCGGGCGCGAGGTTGTGCCCGCCACCGATCCGTTCGACCCCGCCGATTACGAGGCGCATCTGGTGATCGACACCCGCGTGGCCCGCGCTTCTTACCCGGATGTGTTTGCCGAAGACGGGGAGGCGGCGTCATGAGCGGGCTTCTGCCGACCTTGGCCCAAAACCGGCGAACCGCCGCGCAAATCGCGCGCCGCGCTTCTGCCCCCTGTTGTAATCGGGGGCGTTCGTGTTCAAGTGACACTCAGGCGGGGCGCTTTATCCCGGCGCGCCGCTCGGTTTATCCAAACCGTTACCCTTCCCCTTTCCCGGTCTGGCTCTTTCGAGCCGGGCCGGGTTTTTTATGCGCCAGACGCGCGAAAAAACCCGCAAAAAAACTCGCAGAAAAACCCAATGAAATCAGGCGGTTTGCCGCCCAAGCCGCCTGATGGGCGATAGATAGAAAAGGACCGGATATGTTCAAGAAGATCCTGATTGCCAACCGGGGCGAAATTGCCTGCCGCGTGATCAAGACCGCCCGCAAGATGGGCATCAAGACCGTCGCCATTTACTCGGACGCCGACCGCAATGCGCTGCATGTGAAGATGGCGGACGAGGCGGTGCATATCGGTCCGCCGCCCGCCAACCAGTCCTATATCGTCATCGACAAGGTGATGGAGGCAATCCGCCAGACCGGCGCGGAAGCGGTGCATCCGGGTTACGGCTTCCTGTCGGAAAACTCCAAATTCGCCGAAGCGCTGGAGGCCGAAGGCGTTGCCTTTATTGGCCCGCCGAAGGGCGCGATCGAGGCGATGGGCGACAAGATCACTTCGAAGAAGATTGCGCAGGACGCCAATGTGTCGACCGTGCCGGGCTATATGGGCCTGATCGAAGACGCGGATGAGGCGGTGAAAATCTCCAACCAGATCGGCTATCCGGTGATGATCAAGGCCTCCGCTGGTGGCGGCGGCAAGGGGATGCGGATTGCGTGGAACGACGAGGAGGCCCGCGAGGGGTTCCAGTCCTCGAAGAACGAGGCTGCCAGTTCCTTTGGCGACGACCGTATCTTCATCGAGAAATTTGTCACCCAGCCGCGCCACATCGAAATTCAGGTTCTTTGCGACGGGCATGGCAACGGCATCTACCTCGGCGAGCGCGAATGTTCGATCCAGCGCCGCAACCAGAAGGTTGTGGAAGAAGCGCCGTCGCCCTTCCTTGATGAAGCGACCCGCAAGGCGATGGGCGAGCAGTCGGTGGCCTTGGCCAAGGCAGTGGATTACGCTTCCGCGGGCACGGTGGAATTCATCGTCGATGGCGAGAAGAATTTCTACTTCCTTGAGATGAACACCCGCTTGCAGGTTGAACACCCCGTGACCGAGCTGATCACCGGCGTGGACCTTGTGGAACATATGATCCGCGTGGCGGCGGGCGAGAAGCTGTCGCTGAAACAGGAAGACGTGACGCTGACCGGCTGGGCCATCGAAAACCGGCTCTATGCGGAAGACCCGTATCGCAACTTCCTGCCTTCGATTGGCCGTCTGACGCGCTACCGTCCGCCGGCGGAAATCGCTGCCGGGCCGCTTCTGGCCAATGGCAAGTGGCAGGGCGAGGCGCCGGAGGGGGCGATTGCGGTGCGCAACGATACCGGCGTCTTTGAGGGCGGCGAAATCTCGATGTATTATGACCCGATGATCGCCAAGCTCTGCACTTGGGCGCCCACGCGCGGCGAAGCGATTGAGGCGATGCGCGTGGCACTCGACAGTTTCGAGATGGAAGGCATTGGTCATAACCTGCCCTTCCTTGCCGCCGTGATGGATCATGAGCGTTTCATTTCTGGCAACATCACCACCGCCTTCATCGAGGAAGAATATCCCGAAGGATTTGAAGGGGTTACGCTGGATGAGGCGGTGCTGAAATGCGTTGCGGCGGCGGCGGCGGCGATGTATCGCGTCACCGAAATTCGCCGCACCCGCGTCACCGGCCGCATGGACAACCACGAGCGCCGGGTGGGCACGGATTGGGTCGTGTCGCTTCAGGGCGAGGACTTCGCGGTGTCGGTGGATGCCGATCATGAGGGGTCCACCATTCGCTTTGCAGATGGGGCGGAAATGCGTGTCGCGTCGGACTGGACGCCGGGCGATCAGCTGGCGGTGCTGGATGTCGATGGGGCGCCGCTGGTGCTGAAGGTTGGCAAGGTTCCGGGCGGTTTCCGCATCCGCAATCGGGGCGCCGATCTCAAGGTGCATGTGCGCAGCCCGCGCGCGGCGGAGCTTGCCAGGCTGATGCCGGAGAAACTGCCGCCGGACACTTCGAAAATGCTGCTTTGCCCGATGCCGGGTCTGGTGGTGAAAGTCGACGTCGAAGTCGGCGACGAAGTGCAGGAAGGTCAGGCGCTTTGCACCATCGAGGCGATGAAGATGGAAAACATCCTGCGCGCCGAGAAGAAGGGCGTGGTCTCTGCCATCAACGCCGCAGCGGGCGACAGTCTCGCGGTCGATGAAGTGATCATGGAATTCGAATAAGGATGCTTTCTGCCGCCACGCCGATGCGACACCAATGGCTGGAGCCTGCGCTGGCGGTTGGTGTCGGCGTGGCGGTGTTTTTGCTGGTGCAGGTCACGGTGTATCTGCTCGTCGGGGCTTTTGAATATCCGCTCGACGATGTGTATATCCACCTCGCGGTGGCGGAACAGATCGCGGCGGGCGGCTATGGGGTCAATCCCGGCGAATATACCTCTGCCGCCTCTTCGCCGCTCTATCCTGTGCTGTTGGTGCCCTTTGCCGGGACGGGGGTGCAGGTTTGGTTGCCGGTTTTCTGGAATGTTTTAGCGCTCGTTGCCTCCGCGTGGCTCTGGGGGCGGATCGTGTGCGATGCGGTGCCGGACCGGCGGGTTTCGCTGGCGCTGGCGGTGCTGGGGCCACTGGCGTTCAACCTTGCGGGGTTGGCGCAGGTCGGGATGGAACACGGGCTGCATGTGCTGGCCGGGATGGCGGTATTGCGCGGTTTGCAGGTGTTTCTCGACACGGGGCGGCTGTCCTGGTTGCTCGTTGCGGGCATGATCCTTGGGCCGATGGTGCGCTTCGAAGGGCTGGCGGTTACGGGCGGTGCGGCGCTGGTTCTGGCGTTGCTGGGGCGGTGGAAAAGCGGCGCGGGGCTGTTTGCGCTGGCACTGATCCCGGTTGCGGGCTTCATGGGCTTTCTGCTGTCGCTCGGGTTGGAGCCTTTGCCCAATTCAGTGATGGCGAAACTGGGGGGCGTGGTGCAGAACAGCCGGTTCACCCTGTTGGATTTGCCGATAAAGCTGGTGTTGCAGGTGATGCGTTTCGACAAGGCGGTGGTGTTGCTGATTGCAGTTCTGGTCGCGGTCGTGGCGATGACGCAGGTTGGTCGCAAAGCGCGTGCGCTATTGGCTGGGGCGGTTTTCGCCGGGGTGGCGCATCTTTTGCTGGGCCAGTTCGGCTGGTTTAACCGCTATGAGCTTTATGCGATGAGTTTCGTGTTCGGCATGTTGGTTCTGGCCCTGTTCCGCTCCGCCGAACTGCGCGCCCTGCGGGGGGTGCTGTTGCTCGGCTTTTTGTACCTGTCGTTCTCTTATAGCGCCTGGCTGGTTCAGATGGGGCGCTATGGGGCTTTGGGGATTTATTCGCAGCAACGCAATATGAGCACCTTCGTCAAAGAGGTGTATCAACAGCCGGTGGCGGTCAATGATCTTGGCTATGTGGCGTGGAACAACCCGAATTACGTTCTGGACCTGTGGGGGCTGGCCTCTTATCGCGCTTTGTCGACGCGTTTGGATGATCCGCACCCAGGTTGGGCCGGGGAAGTTGTGCGTGAGGCGGGGGTTGAGCTGGCGATTATTTATGAATCGTGGTTTGCGGGCGGAATTGGCGCGGACTGGGTCAAGGTTGGTACGCTGCGTTACACCGACCACATCAGTTCTTTAGGGGCGCGGGACGTGAGTTTCTATGCTACCACGCCGGAAGCCGCGCCGAAGCTGCGCCAACAGATTGCCGCCTTTGCTCCGCGCGTGGAGGGGGCGGCGCAAATGTGGGTCGAGGGTGGATTGTGACCCGCGTTGGAATGGATTAAAACGCCTGCGAGAATGTGGCGAACGGAAAGAAGGATGACGGGATGAGCGATCTCAAGAGCTGGAAAGCACTGGCGGAGAAAGAGCTGCGCGGTCGGCCGCTGGAGGATCTCACCTGGCACACCCTTGAAGGCATCGACATCAAGCCGCTTTACACGGCGGAGGACACGGCGGATCTGGCGCAGACTAGGGAACTGCCGGGCTTTGGGCCGTTTACCCGCGGTGTGAAGGCGACGATGTATGCCGGGCGTCCGTGGACCATTCGCCAATATGCCGGTTTCTCCACCGCCGAGGAATCCAACGCCTTCTACCGCAAGAACCTCGCCGCCGGTCAGCAGGGGGTTTCCGTTGCCTTCGACCTCGCCACCCACCGCGGCTATGACAGCGACCACGCGCGGGTTGTGGGCGATGTCGGTAAGGCGGGCGTGGCCATTGACTCGGTCGAGGACATGAAAATCCTCTTTGACGGCATCCCGCTCGATAAGGTGTCGGTTTCCATGACCATGAACGGCGCGATCATCCCGATCCTCGCCAGCTTCATCGTCGCGGGCGAGGAGCAGGGGCATGACCGGGCGGTGCTGTCGGGCACGGTGCAAAATGACATTCTGAAAGAATTCATGGTGCGCAACACCTATATTTACCCGCCCGAACCCTCGATGAAGATCATTTCCGACATTATCGAATACACCTCCAACGAGATGCCGAAGTTCAACTCGATCTCGATTTCCGGTTATCACATGCAGGAAGCCGGGGCGAATCTGGTGCAGGAACTGGCCTATACGCTGGCGGATGGGCGCGAGTATGTGCGCGCGGCGCTGGCGGCGGGCATGGATGTGGACAAATTCGCCGGGCGTCTGAGCTTCTTCTTTGCCATCGGCATGAATTTCTTCATGGAAGCGGCGAAGCTGCGGGCGGCGCGCCAGCTTTGGCACCGGGTAATGACCGAGTTTGGCGCCAAGGCGGAACGCTCTAAGATGCTGCGCACGCACTGTCAGACTTCCGGCGTGTCGCTTCAGGAACAAGACCCCTATAACAACGTGATCCGCACCGCCTATGAGGCGATGTCGGCGGTGCTGGGCGGTACGCAGTCGCTGCACACCAACGCGCTCGACGAAGCGATTGCGCTGCCGACGGAGTTTTCCGCCCGCATCGCGCGCAATACGCAGATCATTTTGCAGGAAGAGACCGGCGTGACCAATGTGGTCGATCCGCTGGCCGGGTCGTATTACGTCGAGAGCCTGACGGCGGAATTGGCCGAACAGGCATGGGCCTTGATGGAAGAGGTCGAGGCGATGGGCGGCATGACCAAGGCGGTGGCCTCCGGTATGCCGAAGCTGCGCATCGAGGAATCGGCGGCCAGGCGGCAGGCGATGATCGACCGGGGCGAAGAGGTGATCGTCGGGGTGAACAAGTATCGCCTTGAGCAGGAAGACGATCTCGACATTCTTGAGGTGGACAACACCAAGGTGCGCGAGGCGCAGGTCGCCCGTCTGGCCCAGATCCGCGCTACCCGCGACGAGGCGGCTTGTGTCGCCGCGCTCGACGAGTTGACCCTCCGCGCCCGCGAAGGCGGCAACCTGCTGGAAGCGGCGGTGGAAGCGGCCCGCGCGCGCGCGTCCGTCGGTGAGATCAGCATGGCGATGGAGAAGGTCTTTGGCCGTCACAAGGCCGAGGTCAAGACCCTCGCCGGGGTCTATGGCGCGGCTTATGAAGGCGACGAGGGCTTCGCCGCCATTCAGAAGGACATCGAGGCTTTCGCGGAAGAAGAGGGCCGCCGGCCCCGGATCATGGTGGTGAAAATGGGGCAGGACGGGCATGACCGTGGTGCCAAGGTGATCGCCACCGCCTTCGCTGATATCGGGTTCGACGTCGACGTTGGCCCGCTGTTCCAGACCCCGGAAGAGGCGGCGCAGGACGCGATTGACAACGACGTGCATATCGTCGGCATTTCCTCGCAGGCGGCAGGCCACAAGACCCTCGCCCCGGCCCTGATCGCGGCGCTGAAAGAGCAGGGCGCGGAGGACATTCTCGTCATCTGCGGCGGCGTGATCCCGGCACAGGACTACGATTTCCTGAAAGAGGCCGGCGTCGCAGCAATCTTCGGCCCCGGCACCAACATCCCGGACGCCGCCCGCGAAATCCTCGCTCTGGTGCGCGAAAAGCGCGGCTGATCTTGGTGCGAAGGCGATGGCCATGATGAAGCTCGATCACCTCGCCATCGCCTGCGAAACGCTGGAGGAGGGCCGGGCGTTTGCGGAGCGGGCGCTTGGTGTGGCGTTGCAACCGGGCGGCAAACATGACCATTTCGGCACCCATAATATGCTACTGGGGCTCCAAGACGGGATTTATCTTGAGGTCATTGCCATTGATCCTGACGCGCCCGATCCGGGGCGGCGGCGGTGGTTTGATCTGGACGATTTTCACGGTCCGCCGCGTCTGACTCACTGGATTTGCCAGACGGGGGATATGGCGGCGACGCTACGCGCGGCCCCTGGCGGGATGGGGGCGGTGGATGATTTGCGACGCGGGGATCTGTGCTGGCAGATGGCTTCGGGCGAGGGCGGGCGCCTGCCGTTTGATGCCGCTTTTCCGGCGCTGATCGCTTGGGGCGACAGCCCGCATCCTTCGACCCGGTTGCCGTCTTCGGGGTTGCGGCTTCAGGAACTGACGGTCTTGCATCCGCAGGCGGCGGCATTGCAGGCCGCCCTAACGCCGCTGTTACAGGACATGCGCATTCGCGTCGAACCCGCTGCCAAACCGGGGCTGAAAGCGCAGTTTGCCGATGCCAGCGGGGCGCTACGATGCCTGTGATTTGCCCCGCGACTCTTTGCGCAAAAACCATTAAGCTCTGATCCATGTCGATCTGGACCCGCATCACCGACGCGCTGGCCGCGTTAACCAAGGGCGAAAGCCTTTCGGATGTGTTCGCCCATCTGCGCACCCCGCCGGAACGCTCCGCCGCTTTCACCATCGCGGTGATTGCGCTGGGGGCGAAGATGGCCAAGGCGGATGGATTGGTCACGCGTGACGAGGTGTCTGCCTTCCGCGAGGTTTTCACCATCCCGCCTTCCGAGGAGAAAAACGCCGCCCGGATTTACAACCTCGCGCGGCAGGATGTGGCCGGGTTTGAGCAATATGCCGAACGGGTGGTCGGGCTGTTCGGCATCGGCGCTCCGGCCCTGTGCGATCTGATGGAAGGGCTGTTTTTCATCGCCATGGCGGACGGAACCTATCACCCGGCGGAAGATGCCTTCCTTGCCAGCGTCGCCGGGATTTTCGGCATTGATTCGCGCCGCTTTGCCTCGCTGCGTGCCCGGTTTGTGCCCGATGCGGAGCCGGACCCATACGAGGTTCTGGGCGTGTCGCCGGAGGCAGATATGGCTGAAATCCGCGCCGCATGGCGCCGGGAAGTGCGCGCCAGCCACCCCGATCAGCTCATGGCGCGCGGCGTGCCGGAAGAGGCGATCAAGCTGGCGGAAAAGCAGATCATCGCGGTCAACCGCGCCTGGGAAGTGATCCAGAGCGAACGCGGCGCCTGATGCTCAGGATCGCCACCTATAACGTCGAGTGGTTCAACGCGCTGTTTGACGATGCGGGGGCGTTGCTGGCGGATGGGGGCTGGTCCGGGCGGCAAAATGTGCGTCGGGGAGAGCAATTGGCGGCGCTGGGGCAGGTGTTTGGCGCGCTGGACGCGGATGCGGTGATGGTGATTGAAGCGCCGGATGATAATCGCAAACGCTCGACGGTGCAGGCGCTGGAAGCCTTCGCGCATCATTTCGGCCTGCGCGCCCGCAAGGCGCTGTTGGGCTTTCGCAATAACACGCAGCAGGAAATTGCCCTGCTTTATAACCCGGACGTGTTCACCGCCGCACATGACCCGCAGGGCAAGGAGGGCGCGGCACATGCGCCGCGGTTCGACGGCACTTTCCGCCATGACCTCGACAGTGACGCCACACCGGACCCGGTGACCTTTTCCAAACCGCCACTGGAGGCGGTGCTGACCCTGCGCGAAAACGGCGCGGCGCTGCGGCTGATCGGGGTGCATATCAAGTCGAAAGCGCCGATCGGGGCGCGCGATGCGGATCAGGTGATGCGGCTGGCGATCGAGAACCGGCGCAAGCAACTGGCGCAATGTATCTGGCTGCGCCAACGGGTTGAGGCGCATCTCGCGCAGGGGGAAAACCTCATCGTGCTGGGGGATTTCAACGACGGGCCGGGGCTGGATGAATATGAGAAACTCTTTGGCCGCTCCGGGCTGGAGATTGTGCTGGGGGAGGGGGATGGCACCAAGCTGTTCGACCCCCATGCCCGCGCGGCGCTCATCGGACGGGGCGCGGTTCCGACCACGGCGCGGTTCTATATCCACCCCGAACGGCGCTATCTCGAGGCGCTGCTCGACTATATCATGCTTTCGCCTTCGCTGATGTCGAAACGCCCGAAATGGCGCATCTGGCACCCTTTCAGCGACCGCGATTGTTACGAATGCCCCGATCTGCGTGAGGCGCTACTCACCGCGTCGGATCACTTCCCGGTCAGCGTCGATCTCGATTTATAGGGCATAGACCCATAAACCCTTGTTTTGTGCCGCTTTCATCCCCATATCCGGGCCATGAAACAGATTACCCTGACCGCCCTCGTTGCCCTTTCCCTCGCGCTGCCTGCCACCGCACAAACCCCGGCGCCCAATCCCGATGCAGAGATTTCCGAGGGGTTCGAGCAACTTTCCGAGGGCCTGCGAAGGCTGCTCGGTGGCCTTCTGGGCAAGGCGGATGAGGCGGGCGACGAGATTGGTCAGGGTTGGGCCAGATTGATCGAACAGCTGGGCGATTTGTCGGAATACGAAGCGCCGGAAATCCTGCCTAACGGGGATATTTTGATCCGTCGCAAGCCGGAAGCGGAGGGGAAGGGGGCGGAGATTTAACGCCGCCGGAACCCCACGATCGGCGTCGAATCCAGCGCTGCGGCCAGCGCCCGGAACCGCGCTTCTGCCACCTCGCCGAACAGGTCCGCCGCGTCCGGATCAATGCGCAGTTTCAACTCGCGTTTTTTGGGGAAAAACTTCAGCACCGCCTTTTGATGCACCGCGTCGACCGCGAACATGGAGCCAAAGCGCATCGCCTTGCCTAGAACCTCCGCCGCCGCGTGGTCCTGCGCGGGCAAGATGTCGAAAATATCCTGAAAACGGCATTCTTCGCGGCTGCTTTTGTAGCGGTGAAACAGGGCCATGGCGAGGAAAACGCGTTCGTGATGGTTCAGCCCGCCCATATTGGCGCGGGTCACGTTGTCGAAGGTGACTTCGTGGCGGTAATCGGGATGCGAGCGCCAGGCGACGTCGTGCAGCAGGCAGGCGGCGCGGATCATGCGCTTGCGCTCCGGGCGGGCGGATTTGTAAATCGGCTCGAGGAAGGCGTAGAGCGACTTGCCGAAACCGGGCAGGCGCGCGTCCTTTTGCTCGGAAAAGCGGCAGGCTTCGATCAGCGGGTCGCGGCGGCGCAGACGCTCGGGCATTTGCTCGTAAAGCAGCCCCTCGCGGATGCCATAAGCCGACACCGCGATTTCCTTCGGCTTCAATTCGCGCACCAGCCGCGCCAGTACCTGCGCCGCAATGGGCACCAGCTTCATGCGCGCTTCCGAGGTGCCGGTCTGGGCGCGGATTTCCTCCATGTCGCTGTCGCCGATCCATTTCAGGGTCTTTTGCAGCTCCTTCGGCGTCATGCGGTATTCATGCAGCACATGCAGCGGGTAATCGCGCCGCAGCATGTCGATCCGCGCAATCGCCCGCCACGATCCGCCGACCAGAAACAATCGCTTGGGATGGCGCCCAACCTGATCGGCCAGTGCCTCTGCGGTCTTTTTTATGTGTGCTTTCAAGCCCTTCTTGCCGCCGGGCAGGGAGGCGAGTTTCAGCGGGCCGAGATCAGAAGTGACCCGTTTGCCAACCGCGCCATCGGCGATCTGCGCCAGTTCCAGCGATGCCCCGCCGATGTCACACATCAGTCCCGACGCTTCCGGCCAGCCCAAAAGCACGCCCTGTGCCGATAGCCGCGCCTCCTCTGTTCCGTCGATGACAAAAACCTTGATGCCGGTATCGCGCTCGATTTCGGCGCAAAAATCCGGCCCGTCTTCGGCCTCGCGCACCGCGGCGGTGGCCACGGCGGAGATCGGCGGCAGGTCCATGCCCTCGGCCAGCAGCCGGAAGCGCTTGATCGCCGCCAGTGCCCGCGCGCGCCCCTCCGGGTTCAGCCGCCCGCTTTCCGCCAGCCCCGCGCCCAGCCCGCAGAGGATTTTTTCGTTGAAATAATAAGCGGGCGAGCGGGCCGCGCCGTCAAACACCACGAGGCGCACCGAGTTCGACCCGATGTCCAACACGCCGACCCGGCTCAGTGCCCGCGCATCCGGGTCGTCGAAAATCGGCCTGCCAAACGGGCCCCAATCGGTATCGTCGCCGTGCATCCGCGCCTCCCTTTGCCCCGTTTTGCCCTGACTGGCGGGCGGGGTCAATCGTGGCTGTGCGTGAGTTCGGGCACGTCGCTCGCCCCGGCGGAGCCGCGCCCGGAAAGGGAGGGATTTTCCATGAAAAAGCGGTGGCAGGAGAAGGGGATTTCGTTCTCGCCGATGACCGCGCGCAGGAACGAGCCGTCCGGCTGCATGACCCAGCTTTGCGCCGTGTCGTGCAGGTTCGCCGCCATGATCTGCCCGACGATCTGCGCCTTCACCGTGTTGTTCGTCACTTCGACGAGAGTCTCCACCCGCCGGTTCAGATTGCGCCCCATCCAGTCGGCGGAAGACATATATACCCGCGCTTTTTTCGATGGCAGGCCATGACCGTTGCCGAAAACCACGATGCGGGAATGCTCCAGAAAACGCCCGACGACCGACTTCACCCGGATGTTTTCCGACAGCCCCTTGATGCCGGGGCGAAGGCCGCAAATGCCGCGCACCACGAGGCTGATTTTGACCCCGCGCTGGCTGGCGTCATACAGCGCGTCGATCACGTCCGGCTCGACCAGCGAGTTCATCTTGGCCCAGATCCCCGCCGGCTTGCCCGCTTCGGCAAATTCCGCTTCTTTGCGGATGCGCCCGATCAGGGTTTTCTTCAGGTTGATCGGCGAAATGGCCAGCTTTTCCAGCGCTTCCGGCGGCGCGTAGCCCGACAGGTAGTTGAACACCCGTGTCGCGTCGCGGCCAAGGGCTTCGTCGCAGGTAAACAGCGAGAGGTCGGTGTAAATCTTCGCCGTGATCGGGTGATAATTGCCAGTGCCGAAATGGGTGTAAGTCACCAGTTCATCGCCCTCGCGGCGCACGACGGAAGAGATTTTTGCGTGTGTTTTCAGCTGCATGAAGCCGTAAACCACATGCGCACCGGCGCGCTCTAACCGCCGCGATTGCTGGATATTGGCCGCCTCATCAAAGCGCGCTTTCAACTCGACCAGCGCGGTGACCGACTTGCCCGCCTCCGCCGCCTCGCACAGCGCCGACACGATCGGGCTGTCGCGTGAGGTGCGATACAGCGTCTGTTTGATCGCCACCACATCCGGGTCGCGCGCTGCCTGTTGCAGGAAACTGACCACCTGATCGAAGGTCTCATAGGGGTGGTGCAACAGCATGTCCTTTTGGCGCATGGCGGCGAAAATGTCGCCATCATGGTCCTCGACCCGTTCCGGCACGCGCGGCACGAAGGTGGGCCAGAGCAGGTCCGGGCGTTCAGACAGCACCAACTCGGAGAGGTCCGCCGTGCCGATCAGCCCGTCAATCTCGACGATCTCATCGCCGGTGACGTGCAATTCGCGGGTGATCATGTCGAGCAGCCCTTTGGGCGCGCCAGCGGAGATTTTCATCCTCACCACCTCGCCGCGCCGCCGCCGTTTCAGCGCCGTTTCAAACTCGCGCACCAGGTCTTCCGCCTCGTCCTCGACTTCCATGTCGCTGTCGCGCAGAATGCGGAAGGCGCAATGGTCCTTGGCGGTGTAGCCGGGGAACAGGTCGGAGATGAACAGCAGCAGCAGGTCTTCGAGCGGCAGGAAACGGGCGCGGCCTTCCGGGGCGGGCAGGCGGATGAAACGGTCGATCTGATGCGGGATTGGCAAGAGCGCCTTGAGCTTGCGCTTGTCGTCCTTGCGTTCGAGTTCCAGCGCGAGGGCAAAGCCGGTATTGGGGATGAAGGGGAAGGGGTGCGCCGGGTCGATGGCCAGCGGCGACAGGACCGGGAAAACCCGCTTCAGGAAAGCCGTGTTCAGATAGGCCATGTCCTTGGCCGTCAGCGCCTCGGGGCTGCACAGGGTAATGCCCTCTTTCTGCATCAGGTCCAGCAGGGTATTGAGGGTTTCCTGTTGGGCGCCGATCAGCTTGCGCGCGTCGGCATTGACCTGCACCAATTGCTCCGCTGCGGTCAGCCCATCGGCGGCGGGGGTGCGGTTGCCTTCGCGCTCCAACTCGCGCAGCCCGGCCACGCGCACGGTGTAAAACTCGTCGAGATTGGTGGCGGAGATGGACAGAAACCGCAGGCGTTCGAGCAGCGGCACCCGCGGGTTCTGCGCCTCTTCCAGCACCCGCCAGTTGAAGCCGAGCCACGACATTTCCCGGTTATAGAACCGTTTCGGCCCGGCAAAGTCTTGCGGGTCCAGCGCGGTTCCGGCGGGGAAAGGGGCGTTCAGGAAGTCGGCGGCGGGATAGGTCTTTTCTGTCATTTATTCCACATTTTGGCGGCGTTTTCGGGCTTATAACACCGCATTATAGCATTTTTGCGACATTCGGCGCGTCAGAGCCGATGGCTTTTCTGCCCTCACGTCAGGTCCAGCCCCGGCGCGTCGCGCGCTTCCAGAACGCGTCTGGCCAGCGTCCGGCCCAGCGGCACGCCTTCCGCCAGCGCCTGTGCATCCAGCGTGGCAACCACCTCCTGCGCCGCCTGAAAGCTGCGCTCGATGCGCGGCGCAAGATAGGCGATCAGGCTCGGGCTGGCGGCGATCTGCCGGTCGGCGAAGAGCTTCATCAGCAAGGCCATCATGAGCGCTTCGTCGGGCATTGCAAGGCGGTGCATGGTCGCGCCTGCGACGCGGCTGGCGAGGTCGGGCAGGGTCAGCCCCCAGCGGCCCGGCGCGTCGCGCCCGGTGATCAGCAGCCGCCCGCCTTCGGCCAGAATGAGGTTGTGCAGGTGAAAGGCGGCAGCTTCGGCGGCGCCATCGCCCGCCGCGCGGTCAAGGTCTTCCAGCACAAGGTTACGCCCGGCCAGCGCTGCCGGGTCCGCTTGTGTCAGTGCGTCCGGGGCGATGATTTCGGCGCCCGTGAGGTCGGCAAACACATGGGCGAGGTGGGTCTTGCCCGCCCCTTCCGGTCCGGTCAGCACCAGCTTGCCGCCCGGCCAGTCGCGCCAGTTTTCCACCGCCTCCAGCGCCGCACGGTTGGCGTCGGAGACATAAAAGTCCCCCCGCCCGAGGGCGACGCCGTTGGGCAGGTTGAAGGCGAGTTGTCGGGGCATTATTCTGCGGTCTCTTCGGCGTCGCTCAATGGCTGTGCCGCGCGTTTGCCAACCTCGCCCTGATAGAGCGGCCCGCGTTGGTAGCCATCCAGCACGAAGCGCACCAGAACGCCGATCACCGCCGCGACCGGCACCGCGACCAGCATGCCGACAAACCCGAACAGCGCGCCGAAAGCGGCGAGGGCGAACATGAGCCAGACCGGGTGCAGCCCGACCGAAGTGCCGACCAGTTTCGGCGTCAGGATATTGCCTTCGATGAACTGCCCGGCGGCAAAGATTGCCGCCACCCCGCCGATCAGCCACCATTCGCCCCAGAACTGGAACAGCCCCAGCCCGATGGCCAGCGCCCCGCCGACCAGCGCGCCGACATAGGGGATGAAGGTGATCAGCCCGGCGATGAAGCCGACCACGATGCCGAAATCGAGGCCGATTATCATCAGGGCGAGGGCGTAATAGCTGCCCAATGCGAGGCAGACTGTGCCCTGTCCGCGCACGAAGGAGGCCAGGGTGCGGTCGATCTCATGCGCGAGGCGGCGGATGGTCGGGGCGTGGTCACGCGGCAGTTGCGCGTCGATGGAGGCGATCATGTGATCCCAGTCGAGCAGCATGTAAAAGGCCACGACCGGCACCACGACGATCATCACGGCGACGGAAATCACCGATTGGGCGGAGGAAAGCAGCGCCTGAAATAACGTGCCGGAATATTCCTGTATCTTGGTGCCGAGGGTGGCAAGCGATTTGGACAGAACGCTTTCGTCCTGAATGACGTTGGGGAATTTTTGCAGCAAAAAGGCGTGCAGGTCGCGCGCCAGCGCAGGCACGGTTTCCGCCAGCGCCACCGTCTGCCCGACCAGCAGCGGCACGATCATCAGCGCCGCGATGGTAAAGACCAGCAGTGCGATGACGGAGATGAGAACGGTCGCCATGACCCGGCTCAACCCCATATTTTCCAGCCGGTCCGCCACCGGATCGAGGAAATAAGCAATCGCCCCGCCGATGACGAAGGGAAGGATCACATCGCCCAGAAGCCACAAGGCGGCGAAGAAAAGGATGGCCGCAACGGACCAGTATTTCGCTTGTGTCTGAACGGGTAGGGCCATGTTCACCTCGCAATTTCTGGCTCTTTACTTCGCGGTTTTGCGGCGGGCTTTCAAGGGGGAGCTTGTTGCGGAGGGCTGCGCCTGCCGGGGGGCAGGCAGGCGCAGCCCGGCGGTGCCGCCGGGCAGGGGGTTTATTGGGTTTTTTGAGCGTGTCCGGGCCAAGCAGATGCCGCACGGTCCTCAAGCCGCTTGCGACCGCGCCCGCCTGCCTTTAGGAAAAACCGTAAGTAACCGGAGAACCCTATGCGTCTTTCAGCCTATTTTCTGCCCGTCCTGAAGGAAAACCCTTCCGAGGCACAAATTGTCAGCCACCGCCTCATGCTGCGCGCCGGCATGATCAAACAGCAGAGCGCGGGGATTTATTCCTGGTTGCCGCTGGGCTTCAAGGTGCTGCGCAAGATCGAGAACATCGTGCATGAAGAGCAGATGCGCGCGGGCCATATCCCGATTCTGATGCCGACCCTGCAATCGGCGGATTTGTGGCGCGAGAGCGGGCGCTATGACGGCTACGGCGAGGAAATGCTGCGCATGCAGGACCGGCATGGTCGCGATATGCTGTTTTCGCCCACCGCCGAAGAAATGGTGACGGATATTTTCCGTGCCCATGTGTCCTCTTACAAGGATTTGCCCCTGACGCTCTATCAGGTGCAGTGGAAATTCCGCGACGAGATCCGCCCGCGCTTTGGCGTCATGCGTGGGCGCGAGTTTTACATGAAGGACGGCTATAATTTCGACCTGACGAAAGAAGCCGCTTTGCATGCTTACAACCGCCACCTCGTGTCCTATCTGCGCACCTACGAGCGCATGGGCCTGCAAGCCATTCCGATGCGCGCCGATAGCGGGCCGATTGGCGGCGATGATACGCATGAATTCCTCGTGCTGGCGGAAACCGGCGAAAGCGAGGTGTTCTATGACAGCGAGGTCACGGATCTGACCTTCGGCGACCGCGAGATTGATTATAACGACGCGGCGCAGTGCCAGGCGGTGCTGGAAGAGTTCACCTCCCGCTATGCGCGCACCGATGAAACCCATGATGAAGCGTTGTTTGAACAGGTGCCCGAAGCGCGGCGCCGGGTGGCGCGCGGCATTGAGGTGGGGCAGATTTTCTACTTCGGCACCAAGTATTCCGAAGCGATGGGCGCGACGGTGGTGGACGAAAACCAGAAACAGGTGCCGGTGCATATGGGATCGCACGGGATCGGCATTTCCCGGCTGGTCGGCGCCATTATCGAGGCGAGCCATGACGAAAACGGCATTATTTGGCCCGAGGGGGTGACGCCGTTCCATGCGGGCATCGTCAATCTGCGCCAGGGCGACGCGGCGGCGGATGCGGCCTGCGAGGCGCTGTATGCGCAGCTGAGCAATGCCGGGCTGGAGCCGCTTTATGACGACCGTAACGAGCGCGCGGGGGCAAAATTTGCCACCATGGACCTGATCGGGCTACCGTGGCGTATCACTGTCGGCCCGCGTGGGCTGAAAAACGGCGTGGTCGAGCTGACCAGCCGCAAAACCGGCGAAAGCGTCGAGTTGGCCCCGGAAGATGCGGTGGCCCGGCTGGTCGAGATTTATGCCGACCATCATGTGAAGGGGCTTTGACATGACGCAGGAAACCATCCGCCGCACCGAAGGCCGCGGCAAATTGTTCGCTTCCGTGCTGGATACGGTCGGCGACACGCCGGTGATCCGCATCAACAATCTCGGCCCGAAACACGCTACGATCTACGTCAAGTTTGAGGCGACCAACCCGGCGGCGTCGGTCAAGGACCGGCTGGCGCTCAACGTCATCGAGGCGGCGGAGCGCGACGGACGGCTGAAGCCGGGGCAGACGGTGGTCGAGGCCAGTTCGGGCAATACCGGCATCGGGCTGGCGATGGTCTGCGCGCAGAAGGGCTACCCGCTGGTCGTGACCATGACGGAGACTTTTTCGGTCGAGCGGCGCAAGCTGATGCGGATGCTGGGGGCGAAGGTCGTTCTGACGCCGAAGGAAAACAAGGCGTTTGGCATGTATCAAAAGGCGGTTGAGCTGGCGGAGGGCAATGGCTGGTTTCTGGCGAGCCAGTTCGAGACCGAGGCCAATGCCGACATGCATGAGGCCACCACGGCGCGCGAAATCATCAATGATTTCAAAGGCGAACGGCTGGATTACTTCGTGTCGGGCTATGGCACGGGCGGCACGGTGACGGGGGTTGCCCGCGTGTTGCGCCGCGAGCGGCCGGAGACCAAAATCGTGCTGACGGAACCGGCCAATGCGGCGCTGGTCTCCTCCGGCGAGGCGCAGGAACGCGACGCGCGCGGCGGGCCGGCGGCGGGGCATAGCGCTTGGCAGCCGCACCCGATTCAGGGCTGGACCCCGGATTTCATCCCGGCGGTTTTGCAAGAAGCGCTGGACGCGGGCTATTACGATGCGCTCTTGCCGATTGCCGGGCCGGACGCCATCGCGGCGGCGAAGGATCTGGCGGCGAAAGAGGGGATTTTCTGCGGTATTTCCGGCGGCGCAACCTTCGCCACCGCCCTGCGCGTGGCCGAAGACGCCCCGGAAGGCGCAGTGATCCTTGCCATGCTGCCCGATACCGGCGAGCGCTATCTCTCGACCCCGCTGTTTGACGGCATCGAGGCGGAGATGGACGCAGAGGAACAGGCGCTGTCGGCCAGCACGCCGGGCTATCAGTTGGGGTAAGGAACATGCGGATTCTGGCCATGGCGGGGGGGATTGCGGGGACGGTTACGTTGTCGCAATTCCCTGAGTTTTCGCAGCAATACATCCAGCGCCTTTCCGGCGCGGCGGACGAGTTGCGCACCGTGACCATCGCTTTCGACACGACCGCCCGCATTGCCGGGATGAGCCGGGAAGAGGCGTTGGACGCGATGGCCGGGTCCGATTTTCAGAACCAGCTTCGCGACGATATGCGCAGCCGGATTTACCGTTATGAGCGGCTGAACGCCGATTATCAGGCGCTGGCGGGCGCGCTGCCCCTTGAGCGCCTCGCCCGGTTCTGGCATTTCCGCGATGTGGAACTGGCGCAGCGGACATGGGACGATTTCAAACCCGCCGTGCCGGTCTCTACCGAGGGGCTGATTTTCGCGGGGATCGGCTTTGGTGCGGGCTGGCTTCTGGTCACCGCGCTTCTCGCTCTTCTCGCCCGCCCGTTTCGACGCCGACGCGTCGCATAAAAGGAGCCTGCCGTGCCCGGAACCACCGCGCCTTTTGCCCGTTTCGAATGGATGATCGCCTGGCGTTACCTGCGCGCCCGCAAGGCCGAAGGGGGCGTCAGCGTGATGACGGTGATCTCCTTTGTCGGTATCATGCTGGCCGTGGCGGCGCTGATCATCACCCTCGCCGTGCGCTCGGGCTTTCGCGCCGAGTTGGTGGATACGGTGGTCGGCTCCAACGCCCATATCACCCTCTATTCACGGCTTTACACCAACAATCGCGGCGCGGTCAGCCGGGCGATTACCGATTACGATACCTGGGCCGGGGCGGTGCGCGATGTGCCGGGCGTGACCCGCGCGGCGCCGATCATTCTGGCGCAGGTTTTAGGCTCCGACATGAGTGGCGAGAACAATTCCGGCATCTGGGTTTATGGTATGCGCGGCGAAGACCTCGCGACCCTGCCGCGCATTGCGCACCCGGAAGAGGCGCTGGGGTCGATCGAGGAATATGAGAACGGCATCGCCATCGGTTCCGGTGTGGCGCGAACGCTGGGTGTTGGCATCGGGGACAAGATCATCCTGACCTCGCCTAACGGCGCCAAGACCGCCTTTGGCACCATGCCGCGCAAGAACGCTTATGAGGTGACGTATATTTTCACCGCCGGGCGCTGGGACATTGATTCGACCCGCGCCTATCTGCCCTTTGACGAGGCGCAGAGCTTCTTCAACCGCGAGGGGCGCGCCGATCAGATCGAGGTCATGGTCGAGGACCCGGAAGCGGTGAATGCGCAGATCGTGCCGGTGATGGAGGCGGCGGGGCCGATGGCGACGCTGCAAACCTGGCAGGACCTGTCCGGCGCCTATCTGCGCGCGCTCGACATGGAGGACAACGTGATGTTCATCATCCTGTCGATCCTCGTGCTGATCGCCTCGCTCAACATCATTTCCGGCCTTGTCATGCTGGTGAAAAACAAGGGGCGCGACATTGGCATTTTGCGCACGATGGGGCTGACGCAGGGGTCGATCATGCGGGTGTTTTTCCTTTGCGGTTCGCTGACCGGGGTCACGGGCACCATCGCCGGGGTGATCCTCGGCATCACCTTTGTGCTGAACATTCAGAGCGTGTTTGCGGCGGTGGACTGGTTCGCGGGGGGCGGGGTCTGGGACCCGTCGGTGCGCGGCATTTACAACCTGCCCGCCAAGCTGGAACTGCCGGATATTCTCTCCGCCGTCAGCCTGTCGCTCACCCTGTCTTTCCTTGTCACCATCCTGCCCGCCCGACGCGCGGCGCGGCTCAACCCGGTAGAGGCTTTGCGCTATGAGTGATCCGATCCTGAGCCTTGAAGGCGCGACCAAGACCTATAATGCCGACACGCCCGGCGAGGTGCGGGTGCTGACGGGCGCGACGCTGGCCATTCAGCCCGGTGAGGTGGTGGCTCTGGTGGCGCCCTCGGGGGCGGGCAAGTCGACGCTGCTGCATATCGCGGGGCTGCTCGATCAGCCGGATGCGGGGTCGGTGCGCATTGCGGGCGAGGACATGACGCGGGCCAGCGACCGGCGGCGCACCCTGACGCGGCGTTCGCAGGTTGGTTTCGTGTATCAGTTTCACCACCTGTTGCCGGAATTTACCGCACTGGAAAACATCGTGCTGCCGCAACTGGCCGCCGGGGTTTCCGAGCGGGTGGCGCGGGCGCGGGCGGAGAATTTGCTGGCGCGGGTTGAGGTGGCGGACCGGGCGGATCATCGCCCGGCGCAGCTTTCGGGCGGCGAGCAGCAGCGGGTTGCCTTTTGCCGGGCGCTGGCCAACGCGCCGGGATTGTTGCTGGCGGATGAGCCGACCGGCAACCTCGATCCAACGACCTCGGACACGGTGTTTGGTGCGCTGATGGATTTGGTGCGTGAAACCGGCCTCTCCGCCCTGATCGCCACGCATAATTACGAGTTGGCGGCGCGGATGGACCGGACGATTCGGTTGGAAAACGGCGAGATCCGCGCGGAATAGGCGCGGCGCGGGGCTGAATCCGTGACCTGCGCGCCACAGCGCCCTCTATAAATTGTGCCCCATCCGGCGCGCATCCCTATATCTCGTTGCGCCGCCCGCCTTCGTCCCTAGGCTATGCGTGGGGAAAAGAAGGATGTCTGTTATGGGTGTGTTTACGCGAGCCTGTGTTTTGGCCGTTTTGACCGCGGGGCTGATCCTGCCGGATGTGGCGGCGGCGCGGGAGCGGTTGTCGAGTTCCGGGCGCGGCGACCGTATCGTCATCCGGGTCGATATTTCCGATCAGCAAATGGTGGTCACGCGCGGCGGGCACAGGCTCTATACCTGGCCGGTTTCCACCGCTAAACCGGGCTACGTCACGCCGACCGGCTCTTTCCAGCCGGAATGGTTTTCGCGCAATCATCGCTCGTCGATCTACAATAACGCCCCCATGCCGTTCGCCATTTTCTACGACGGAAATTACGCCATTCACGCCACGACCGCGCAATCCAAGCTCGGCCGCCCGGCGAGCCACGGTTGCGTGCGCCTGTCGATGAAAAATGCGCGCACGCTTTACGAGATGGTGTGGGAGCGCGGCAAGCAGGGCACCTATGTCGTCGTGCAGCAATAAGCTGCGATTCGGTCGGAAATTTTAGCGGGAAGTCAAAATTTTCGCAAAAATGCCGCAAGTCCAACGGGATGGCCGGGCTTGCATTGGGGCGCATTAGGAGGTTGCATAGGCGCAGGGGGGAATCGCCGCGTCTGAACTTGTCTGCCGGAATACGCCCCGACGAATATCGTATGAATACCGCGCCGTCAGTCAGGGCGCGTAATGGAGGAATACATATGACGTTTTTGAAAAAAACCGGGCTTGCCGCTGCCATTCTGGCCGGGTCCGTCAGCGCCGCGAGCGCCTTTACCGCCTGTCAGGTGACCGACATCGGCGGCATCGACGATGCGGGCTTTAACCAGACCGCGTGGAAGGGCGTGCAGGACAGCATGAAGGCGCTGGGCATCGACGGGCGTTTCCTGGAGAGCCAGGCGGAAGTCGATTACGAAGCCAACATGAACTCGCTGCTGGGCGGCGATTGTGACGTGATCATCACCGTGGGCTTCCTGATGGGCGACGCCACCGCTGCGGCGGCGAAGGCCAACCCGGATCAGAAGTTCTCCATCGTTGACTTCGCCTATGACCCGACGATCCCGAACGTGGTGGGTCAGGTTTACGCCACCGATCAGGCGGCGTTCCTTGCGGGCTATCTCGCCGCAGGTATGACGGAAAGCGGCGTTGTCGGCACCTTTGGCGGTCTCAACATCCCGCCGGTGACGGTGTTCATGGACGGGTTTGTGCATGGCGTGAACTATTATAACACCGAGAAGGGCACTGCCGTGGAAGTGCTGGGCTGGGACCCGGAAGCCAAGGAAGGTCTGTTCACCAACAACTTCGACTCGCTCGACGATGGTCGTGCTTTCGCGCAGAACCTCTATGACGAAGGCGCTGACATTGTGATGCCGGTTGCCGGTCCGGTGGGTCTGGGTTCGGCGGCACTGGCCGACGAGCTGGGCACCGATCACCTGAAGATCATCGGCGTCGACGCCGATCAGGTGATGACCGACAGCGAAAAGGCGCATGTTTACCTGACATCGGTTCTCAAGCGCATGGATGCGACCGTGTCCGCCGTGATCGCTTCGGCGAAGGACGGCAGCTTTGAGGGCGGTCTCGTGGTTGGTGACCTGGCCAATGGCGGGGTTTCGCTGGCACCGTATCACAGCTTCGAGGACAAGGTTCCGGCCGAGCTGAAAGCCGAGATCGAGGCGCTGGCCGCCAAGATCATCGACGGTTCGGTAAAAGTCGGCATGTAAGCCGGTCTGGCCGCCGCTCCGAGCCGGGGCGGCGGCTTCCTTTTGGCGTTCCCGACCGGGGGCGCCGCTTTTCGTTTTTTGTTTCGGGGAGAGCAGCGATGGATGTCGAACTGCGCGGTATTACCAAGCGCTTTGGGCCGGTTACGGCCAATGACGGGGTAAACCTGACCATCCGCGGCGGCGAAGTGCTGGGCCTGTTGGGCGAGAACGGCGCGGGCAAATCCACCATGATGAACATCTTATCCGGCCTGTATTCGCCGGATGAGGGCGAGATACTGATCGACGGCAAGCCGGTACATTTCACCGGGCCGGGCGACGGGATTGCGGCGGGGATTGGCATGGTGCATCAGCACTTCATGCTGGTGCCGGTGTTTACCGTGGCGGAGAACGTGGTGCTGGGCGTGGAACCGACCGGACCGCTGGGCTATCTCGACCTGAAAAAAGCGCGCGCGCAGGTGCGTGAGATCAACGACCAATACGGGCTGGAAGTGCCGCCGGATACGCTGATCGAAGATTTGCCAGTGGGCATTCAGCAGCGGGTCGAAATCCTGAAAGTGCTGTTTCGCAAGGCGGATGTGCTGATCCTCGACGAGCCGACCGCCGTTTTGACGCCGCAGGAGGTTGAGGAGTTTTTCGGCATCGTTAACGCGCTGAAAGAGGCGGGCAAGGCGATTGTCTTTATCACCCACAAGCTGCACGAAATTCTCGCCATTGCCGACCGCATTTCCGTCATGCGGCAGGGGCGGATCACCGGGGAGGGCGATCCGAAGGAGTTGGATGAAGAGAAGCTGGCGGAGATGATGGTGGGCCGTCCGGTGTCGTTCACGGTCGAGAAAGCGGTCGCCACGCCGGGCGAGGTGATGCTTGAGATGGAGGGCGTGACGCTTCTGGGCGAGAATGACGAATTGTCGCTGGATGAGGTGACGATGAATGTGCGCTCCGGCGAGGTTGTCGGCATTGCCGGTGTGCAGGGCAACGGGCAGACCGAGCTGGTCGAGGCGATCACCGGGCTGGCGCGGGTCGATGCGGGGCATATCCGCTTTGCCGGCAAGGATGTGACGCGCGAAAGTGCGCGCACCCGGCACCGGATGGGCATGGCGCATATCCCGGAGGATCGGCACAAATCCGGCATGGTGGACAGTTTTACCGTGGCGGAAAACATGGTGCTGAATTCCTATTATGACGAGGTCTATTCCGCCGGGATGGCGATTGACTGGAAGCGGGTGCAGGAGACAGCGGCGCAGTTCTGTGTCGATTTCGACGTGCGCACCCCGAGCGTGTTTCTGGAAGCGGGCAACCTGTCGGGCGGCAACCAGCAGAAGATGGTTGTGGCGCGCGAGCTGGAGCGTCAGACGCGGCTTGTGGTTGCTTCGCAGCCGACGCGCGGGGTGGATGTCGGCGCGATTGAGTATATTCACGAGCGCCTGATCCAGTCGCGTGACGAGGGCGACGGGGTGTTGATCGTTTCCTCGGAACTCGATGAAATCATGGGACTTTCCGACCGCATCCTTGTCATGTTCGACGGGCGGATCGTGGCGGAATTTGACAATACCGGCGGGGGGGCAGACCGCAATGCGGTTGGTCTTGCCATGGCTGGTGCGACGGAAAAACAAGGAGATGCCGCATGAGTTCTTCCATCGGCAAGCGCGAGATTTCAGAAGCCGCGCGCAAACTTCTGGTGCGGCCTGAACGGGGGCGCAAGGAATTTGAGGATCTGGTCATCGTGCCGGTTTTTGCGGTGGTGGTGGCGCTGGTGTTTGGCATGGTGATCATGCTGGCTACCGGGGTCGATATCGCCACCATCGGCAAGAGCTATATCGCGCTGGCGAAAGGCTCGCTCGGCTCGCTGAATGCCATTTCCGAGACCCTGACCGCCGCCATCCCGCTGGTTCTGGCGGGGTTGGGCCTTGGGCTGGGCTTTCGGGCCGGGCTGTTCAATATCGGTGCCGAGGGGCAGTTGCTCGTCGGTGGCTTGGCGGCGGTGATTTTTGGCTTTAGCTTTGACTTCCTGCCCTTTGCGGTGCTGATGCCGCTGACGCTGCTCGCGGGGGCCGTGGTTGGCGCGCTCTATGCGGCGATTGCCGGGGCGCTGAAGGCGACGACCGGGGCGCATGAGGTGATCACCACCATCATGCTGAACCTGATTTCCTTCCGTCTGCTCGATTACCTGTTGCGCCAGCCTTTCGTGCAAAAGGAGGGGCGTTCGGACCCGATTTCCAAATCCGTGCCGGAGAACGCGCAATTGCCCCGGCTGCTGGAGGCGATCGACCCGAATTTGCGGCTACATGCGGGGATTATCCTGATGCTGGTGGCGGTGGTCTTTGTCTGGTGGCTGCTGTTTCGTTCGCGCATCGGCTTTGCCTTCCGTGCATCCGGCGAAAACCCGGATGCGGCGACCTATGCGGGCATGAAAGCGGGCTTCATCATCGTTGCGGCCATGGCTACGGCGGGGGCGCTGGCCGGGCTGGCCGGGGCGGCACAGGTCACGGGGGTGCTGGAACGCGCCAGCCCCGGTTTCTCCGCCGGGATCGGCTTTGACGCCATCGCGGTGGCGCTTCTGGGCCGGTCGCATCCGCTGGGTATTCTGTTCGCGGGCATTCTCTTTGGCGGGCTGGAAGCCGGGGGGCGTCAGATGCAGGTCGATGCGGGCGTGTCCATTGACCTGATCAGCATCATTCAGGCGCTGATCATCGTCTTCATCGCCGCACCGCTTCTGGTGCGCGCCATTTTCCCATGGGGTTTTTCCAAAGACAAAAAAGGGGGTAAGGCGGTATGAGCAGCGTAACGACCGACCCGAACCACGCGGCGGGGGCTGAGAAGGTAGACGGTGCCAAGGCCCGTCATGCCCGGATCATCGGCACCATCCTGATCGCCCTGTCGCTCCTCGTTCTCTTCGTGCTGGATGTTGCGGCGGGGGAGGTGGCGACCTTCAAGCTTTCCAAACCGCGCGACGCCTGGGTTCTGCCGCATCTCGTGGTGCCCGGTTCGCCGTTCAACCTTGCGGTGGCGGCATTACTGGCCTTCCTCGGCGTGCGTCAGTTCCTTAAGGGCGGGGCGCGTTGGACCTCGATTTCGCTCGGCATCGGCCTTGCGCTGCTGGTCATGGCGTTCCTTGTCTGGGCCACGGCGGGCAAGAGCTTCTCGCTCACCGGCATGTTGCAGGCGACCGTGGTGCGCGCGGTGCCGATCGCGCTGGGCGGTCTGGCCGGGGTGCTGTCAGAGCGGGTGGCGGTGGTGAACATCGCCATCGAGGGCATGTTGCTGGCGGGCGCCTTTACCGGCGCGCTGGTCGGCTCGCTTCTGGGCTCTTGGCTCGGCCTCGGCGCGGCGGTTGCGGTGGGTGGCCTGTTTGGCCTGATGCTGGCGGCGCTGGTGGTGACTTTCCGAATGGACCAGATCATCGCGGGGGTGGTGATCAACCTCTTTGTGCTGGGCCTGACCTCTTACGTCACTTCGCAGGTCTTCGCCGAACATCGCGCGCTCAACAATGCCGAGATTTTCCGCGCCTACAAGATCCCCTTCCTGAGCGATATTCCGGTGCTGGGGCCGATGCTGTTTGCGCAGAATATCTTCGTCTATGGCGCGTTTATTCTCGTGGGCGTCGCGACCTATTACCTGTTTCACACCAAGGGCGGGTTGCGGGCGCGCGCCGTGGGGGAACACCCGCGGGCGGCGGATACGCTGGGCGTTGATGTTTACTGGACGCGCTACCTGCATGTGACCCTCGCCGGGATGGTTGCCGGCTTTGGCGGGGCATGGTTCACCCTCGGTTCCGTGGGCCGGTTTGACGAGAACATGACCGGCGGGCGCGGCTTTATCGGCCTTGCGGCGATGATCTTTGGCCGCTGGCATCCGGTCGGGGCGCTGGGCGCGGCGTTGGTTTTTGGTTTTGCCGACAGTTTGCAGCAAAAACTCGCCCTGCTACGCACGCCGATCCCGTCGGAATTTCTCGCCATGGCGCCCTATATCGCGACGATCATCGTGGTTGCGGGCCTGATCGGCAAGGCGCATCCGCCCGCAGCGGACGGCAAGCCCTACGTCAAGGAATGAGTTTTTCCGCCCGGTGCGGCCGGGCGGGAATTTTTCTTGGCCTGTCAACTTAATATCAACACTTTTTGACATAAGTCATAGTGACACCGTGCCGATTCCGAAATAGGTGCGATGACAACAATAGGAGCGCGCAATGTACAAAAATATCCTCGTCCCCGTGGCTTTTGACGCCAACCGGGATACCTCGACCGCCCTCGACGTGGCTGAAGCCATCGCAGAAGAGGGGGCACAGATCACCGCCCTGCATGTGATGGAAGAAATTCCCGCCTATGTGGCGCAATACCTGCCGGAAGGGCAGATTGCGGACAATCTGCAAAATATGGCGGACATCATTCGCAAGAACCTTGGGGCGCACGAGAAGATCAAGGTTAAGGTGGCGGAGGGGCATCCGGCCCATTCCATCATCGACTACGCCAAGATGCACGACATTGACTGCGTCGTGATCGCCTCGCACCGCCCCGGCGGCGTGACCGATTTCCTGCTCGGTTCGACGGCGGCCCGCGTGGTGCGTCGCGCGCCTTGCTCGGTGCATGTGGTGCGCTGATCCGGGTGGAATATACCGCGAAGGGCGCCTGTGTGGGCGCCCTTTTTTATGGCTGGAGCGAAATCGCTTTAATCTGCAATATCCAGCATCAAAATTCGCGTTCGAAATCAGTAGGATACTGATTGAGAGGCAGAGAATTTTGATTCAGATTTAGCGATTTCTGCTCTACAAGTGCTGCAAATCCTCAGCGGTGAGCTGGTAAGCCTTACCGAAGCCTGCATTGAGCAGCGCGCCTTCCGGGCGAAAATGCACGAAGTGAAAATCGGCGAAATCTACGTAAATTTTGGCCTTTGGATGCTGTTCGAGCCACGCCTCGCGCAGCGCCTCCGTGCGTTCGACAAACTCCGCCTGCGCATCGAGCGACAGGCGCGGTTGGGTCAGCGCATCGCCCTTGAGGCCGGGGGAGCCGAGGAGCAGCGCACAGGCGGGATTCTGCCGCAACAGTGCGGTGTGGGTCGCCAGATCGGAGAGCAACGCGAGCGGCGCCCCGTCCGGCGCCCGTCCGATGCCGATGCGTGCAATATGCGGTCGCGTCCCGTTCATCACGGCGATGCTGGCATATTTGCTTTGCGACAGCAGTTTTTCGGTGATCTGACGGGCCTCGTCGTCGAGCGGGTGGATCGGATTTTTCTTCATGGGGCGAGGGTAGGGCGCGGCGCGTTCAGGCACAATTGGGTTTTTTGACGCGCGTTAACGAAATGGAAAGAAGTAGGGGGGTAAAACCGGGATATGTGGACCCGGTTGCTCTTGATTCTATTGCCCGCCCTGCTCGCAGGATGCCTGCGCATGGGCACCCCGCCGCCGGAAGCGATGTGCTTTGCGCAGGCGACGGAAGAATATCGGAAGCATTGGCGTTTGGCGCGAAAACTGGAGCGGGATCTGGCGCGTGGCTACGGCTTGCATGAGAGCGAGCGGCGTTATCTGGAAGCCTATTCCTGTTATGAAAACGGGGTTTCCGGACCGTGTTTTTATAACATGCGCGAGCGGGTCAAACGCCCTTATGGCATCGACCGTGACGAATCCCGCGCCCGGCTGCAAAACGCCCGCGCGCAAATGGCCCGTCTGCGCCCCGCGGCAGAAGCAGCTGCCCGGCCTTGCGGCTTCGGTACATGGTCGGAGCGGGTGATCGTGCCGCCGTAAAGGGGGTGCGGCTAACGTCGCCGCTTTTTCCCGCGTTGTCCCGGTTTGCCGGCCGTAGACCGTCCGCCCGCTTCGCTCGCCGCTGCGATGGCCGATTGGCGGGCCAGCGGGTCGTCGGCAACGGCGAGGTCGACCGCCTCCAGCCGATGGATTTCATCACGCAGCCGCGCCGCTTCCTCAAATTCGAGGTTCTCCGCTGCTTTGCGCATGTCGTCCTTCAGCGCGTCGAGATGGGCCGCGAGGTTGGCGCCGACCATCGGCTGATCCACCTTGGCGGTGACGCGGGCCATGTCGGTGTCGCCTTCATAGAGACCGCTCAACACGTCTTCGACGTTCTTCCTGACCGTTTCCGGCGTGATGCCATGTTCTTCATTATAAGCAATCTGGCGGGCACGGCGGCGGTTGGTTTCGGACAGCGCGCGCTCCATTGAGCCGGTGATACGGTCGGCATACATGATGACGCGCCCTTCGGCGTTGCGCGCTGCGCGGCCGATGGTCTGGATCAGCGAGGTTTCCGAGCGCAGGAACCCCTCCTTATCGGCGTCCAGAATGGCGACCAGCCCACATTCCGGGATGTCCAGCCCTTCGCGCAACAGGTTGATCCCGACCAGAACGTCAAAGGCGCCGAGCCGTAAATCCCTAAGGATTTCAATGCGTTCGATGGTGTCGATGTCGGAGTGCATGTATCGGACGCGGATGCCCTGCTCGTGCAGATATTCTGTCAGGTCTTCCGCCATGCGCTTGGTTAACGTGGTGACGAGGGTGCGATAGCCCTCGGCAGCCATGCGGCGCACCTCGTCCAGCAGATCGTCCACCTGCATCTCCACCGGGCGGATTTCCACCTCCGGGTCCAGGAGGCCGGTCGGGCGGATCACCTGTTCGGTAAACACGCCGCCAGTGCGTTCCAGCTCCCATTTGCCCGGCGTGGCGGACACGAACACCGATTGCGGGCGCATGGCGTCCCATTCTTCGAATTTCAGCGGCCGATTGTCGGTGCAGGAGGGCAGGCGGAAGCCGTGTTCGGCCAGCGTGATCTTGCGCCGGAAGTCGCCGCGATACATGCCGCCGATCTGCGGCACCGAAACGTGACTTTCGTCTGCAAAAACAAGGGCATGGTCGGGGATATATTCGAACAGGGTCGGGGGCGGTTCGCCCGGTGCGCGCCCGGTCAGATAACGCGAATAATTCTCGATGCCGCTGCAAAATCCGGCGGCTTCCAGCATCTCCAGATCAAAGCGCGTGCGCTGTTCCAACCGCTGCGCCTCGAGCAATTTCCCCTCGTCCTCGAACTGCTTCAGCCGCAGGGTCAGCTCCGCCTTGATGCCCGCAATCGCCTGTTTCAGCGTCGGCGTCGGGGTGACGTAATGCGAGTTGGCATAGATGCGCACCTTGTCGAGCGTGTCGGTGCGCGCGCCGGTCAGCGTGTCAAATTCGGTGATCGCCTCCAGCTCCTCGCCAAAGAAGGAAAAGCGCCAGCCCCGGTCCTCCAGATGGCTCGGCCAGACTTCCAGACTATCGCCGCGTACCCGGAACGTGCCGCGGGAAAAGGCGTTGTCGTTGCGCTTATACTGCTGCGCCACAAGGTCGGCCATCATGGCGCGTTGGTCATATTCGTTGCCGGTAATCAGATCCTGCGTCATCGCGGTATAGGTCTCGGGCGAACCGATGCCGTAAATGCAGGACACGGAGGCGACGATGATCACGTCGTCGCGTTCGAGCAACGCGCGGGTCGCCGAATGGCGCATCCGGTCGATCTGTTCGTTGATCTGGCTTTCTTTCTCGATGAACGTATCGGTGCGCGGCACATAGGCTTCTGGCTGATAATAATCGTAATAGGACACGAAATATTCGACCGAGTTTTCGGGGAAAAAGCTCTTCATCTCGCCGTAAAGCTGTGCGGCGAGGGTCTTGTTGGGGGCGAGGATCAGGGCAGGGCGCTGGGTTTCCTCGATCACCTTGGCCATGGTGAAGGTCTTGCCGGTGCCGGTCGCGCCGAGCAGAACCTGATCGCGTTCGCCAGCGCGGATGGCGTCGGACAGCTCACGGATTGCGGTTGGCTGGTCGCCGGAGGGGCTGAACTCCGTGTGCATGACGAAGCGTTTGCCGCCTTCGAGCTTTTCTCTGGTCTGCGTTACGTCTGTCATAGGCTCCCCCATTACGCCGATTTTGTCCCTATTTTGTTCTTTTGCAAGCAGGAAATGGCGGGGCGGATTCCTTGCGGGAGGGTTTTGCAAATGGTTAACAAATCGTTACCCGTTTTAAGAGAGTTTTACGCATTTTTGCACACTTTTTGCGCGAATTTCGGTTGCGGTGGGGGCGGCGATGACTTAGCTTTACCGGGCAAGCAGCAGACAGGTTGTCGGGCCCGGCGAACACCCACCCCACCCTATGCTCCCTCGCCGGGTCCGCGACCGACCTGCTTGCCGTTTGCGCCTCAAGGGATTGGTGTTGCGCTGTGTGGATATGGCTGATTCTGCGGGGATGCGTAGCAACCCCGCGATCGTTTGCTTTCGAGAGCGGCTGCGTTACCGCCGCGCGGTCATCGAATTATTCGCGCCGATTACCCGGACCGACCGGATGTTTTTCAGTTCGCGGGTCGGCAGGAAGTAACCGGCATTTACCACTTTCGACTTCGGTGTCCCGGTGCCCTGATTCCAGCGCGGTTCGGCGATGCGGAAGGTCAGGGTCAGCACGCCGTTTTCCGGCTTGCCCCCATTTTCCGGCACCAGCTGCGCGTCCCAGTATCCGAGGCGCGGCGGCAGGCCGGTGGCGCGGACGATGGCGCCGGCGGTGGTGCGTTCGAGTTTCAGCCCGGTAATGCGGGCTACCGCGATACGGCGATCCTGATCTTCCGGGTAACCATCGGCAGGCACAAGCGCCACGGTCTCTTCGCCCGAGGTCGAAGCGCCAGAAAACCAGTTCAGCGGATTGAGCGAGAAGCCCCCGTCACAGGCGGAAAGGGCGGTGATTGCGACGATAGCGAATGCAGTGCGTATTTTCATGGCGTCCCCCGGTTTGTCCCTTGCTAAAGCCAAACCGTTTGCAACTGCAATACTCTTATCGAGATTTGCCGCAAAATCGTCGGTTTTGGGCTGTGACTCGCGGGCGGGGGTGGTAAACGGAGGCAAAGGAGAGCCGCATGTCTGAGATTGCCCCGCACGCCCCGTATGAAGATCTGGTCGAGGAATTTGAGTTTCTCGACGATTGGGAGGACCGTTACGGACTGGTCATCGACATGGGCAAGGCGATGGCTCCGCTGGAGGAGGCGCTGAAAGTGCCGGCGACGCGGGTGGAGGGCTGCGCCTCGCAGGTTTGGTTAATGCCGGAGATCGAGGGCGACGTATTCCGCTTTCGCGGCGACAGCGACGCGCTGATCGTGCGGGGGATCATCGCGGTTCTGGCGGTGCTGTATAACGGGCGCTCGGTGGCGGATGTTGCGGCGCTCGACGCGCAGGCGGAACTGGCGCGCATCGGTCTTGAAGAGCATTTGTCCGGCCAGCGCTCCAACGGGTTGCGGGCCATGGTCGCGCGCATCCGGGAACAGGCGGCGCGGGCGCTGGCGGCGGGGTGACAGGGCAGAGCGTCACACCTCTGCAAGTGCCGTGGCGAGGTCGCCGTAGCCGGTGAAGCGGCGTTCGAAATGGAGGTTCAGGCGGGCGGCGGCCTGTTCGGCGGCCTGGGTCAGGGCCGGGTCGTCGGTTTGGGCGAGATAGACCAGTTTTTCGTAATTTCCGAAGTAGATCTGGGTCAGTTCCGGGTGCCGATCGAGGCCCAGAGGTTTGATGACGAAGGCGTCGAACTGACGGGCGAGGAAGTCGGTCAGGTAGAAGCTGGTTACTTCGCCGCGCGCGCTAAAGGATTGATTTCCCTCAAAAAAGGCGTAGCAATGCGGGCCTTCGATCATGCGCGCGCCGTAAGTGGCGCAGGTTTTGGCGATCTCGCCGCCGGAGCCGCAATCGGCGTAAGCGACGAAGCGGGCGGAGTAGCCTTGCGGGTTTTGTGCCAGCATTTCCGCCAGCCGGGGGGCGATTTTGTCCGGTGTGTTGTGCAACTCGGCGGGCAGGCAGGTCAGCTCGACATGCTGCATGTCGTTCAGCGCGCAGATGGCGAGGATTTCGCGGGCCAGCGCGCCGCAGGCGATGACCTGAACCTTGCCATCCGCAGTCATTTTTCGCCGCCCCGATCCTTGTCCGTCAGCCCGCGCAGCGCGATGGAGCCGAGCAGGATCAGCGGCAGAACGGTGAAGAACACATCCCCCGTCAGCGCTTCCGCCCCCAGCGCCGCCACCAGCACCGCAACCGTCGCTCCGGCGCAGGCAATGACGATGGCGAGCAGAAAGGCGAAGCGGATTTTCGACATGATTACAGGCTGTTATGGCGCGCGGCGACCAGTTCCTTTGCCGTTTCCACCGCCACCGCCGCATCGCGACAATAGGCGTCCGCGCCGATGGCCTTGCCAAATTCCTCGTTCAGCGGCGCGCCGCCGACCAGCACAATATAATCGTCGCGCTTGCCCTGTTCGACCAGCGTGTCGATGACCACTTTCATGTAGGGCATGGTGGTGGTGAGCAGGGCGGACATGCCGAGGATGGTCGCCTCTTCGCGCTCCAGCGCTTCGAGATAATCCTCCACCGGGTTGTTGATCCCGAGGTCGATGATCTCAAAGCCCGCGCCTTCCATCATCATGCCGACGAGGTTTTTGCCGATGTCGTGAATATCGCCCTTCACCGTGCCGATCACCATCTTGCCCATGCGCGGCGCGCCGGTTTCCGCCAGCAGCGGCTTGAGGATGCTCATGCCTGCCTTCATGGCGTTGGCGGCGAGCAGCACTTCCGGCACAAACAGGATGCCATCGCGGAAATCGTTGCCGACGATGGTCATCCCCGCAACCAGCGCTTTGGTCAGCACGTCATAGGGGATCCAGCCGCGTTCGAGCAGGATATTCACCCCGTCTTCGATCTCTTCCTTCATCCCGTCATAGAGGTCGTCATGCATCTGCTCGACCAACTCGTCGTCGGGCAGTTCGCTCAGGATGATATCGTCTTCTTCGTCACTCATATTCTTGGTCCTGCGTCTTGTCCTGCGCGATTAACGGCGGCGTTTGCGGCGGGTCTGACGGCCCTGCGGCCCGGCGCCGTCGGTGCCATCAGAAGCGGAGGAGAAATCGCCCAGCCGGGCGGCGATGTCCTCAAGGCTCGGGCGGGTGTCGGCTTTGGGTCGGGTTTCCAGCGCCTCGCGCATGGCACGCAGGTGATCGGGCGTGGTGCCGCAGCAACCGCCGATGATGCGCGCGCCGCAATCGCGGGCGAGCGCCGCATAATCGGCCATCAGCTCCGGGGTGCCGTCGTAATGGATATGGCCGTGGACATATTTCGGAATGCCCGCATTGCCCTTGGCGATGATCGGGCGCGGGGTGCCAGTCTCGGCAAAGCCCAGCACGGTGCGCAACAGGTCCGAGGCGCCGACGCCGCAATTGGCCCCGAAGGCGACCGTGTCGATGGGCAGGCTGTCGACCAGCTTCACCATCTGCGCCGAGGTCACGCCCATCATGGTGCGCCCGGCGGTGTCAAAGGACATGGTGCCGCAAAAGGGCATTTCGGCCAGTTCGGCGGCGCGGGCGGCGGCTTGATATTCTTCCGGCGCGGAGATGGTTTCGGCCCAAAGCACATCCGCCCCGCCGTCTTTCAGCGCCTCCGCCTGTTCGTGAAACATCTCAACCGCGCCGTCAAAGGAGAGCGGCCCCATCGGTTCCATGATCTCGCCGGTTGGCCCCATCGACCCGGCGACCACCACCGGCCGTCCTGCCTGATCCGCCACTTCCCGGCCCAGTTCGGCCGCAAGCCGGTTCAGCTCGCCCACGCGGTCCTGCGCGTCGTGTAGCTTCAGCCGCGCTGCCGTGCCGCCAAAGGAGTTGGTCAGAAACAGATCGGACCCGGCCTCGACCGCACCGCGGTAAAGCGTGCGGATTTTTTCCGGTTCGTCGGTGTTCCAAAGCTCCGGCGGCTCCCCGGAAGCCAGCCCCATATTGAACAGCGTCGTTCCCGTCGCGCCATCGGCCATCAGCCAGTCGCGTTCGCTCAGGAGTTTGCTCAGAAGATTTTGCGTCATGATACAGGTCTTTCCGGGTCTGCTGGCGGCGCGCCAGATGCGCCCCCGTAGGGGTTGCGCCGATGTGCCATGAAACGGCGTGCGGTGCAAATCACTTCACTGCATGAAGAATATGAGCCGGCCCGCAATTATCCCCGTGCCGATGCCCCGCGCGGATGCTATAGGCGGGGGAAAAGGGGGAGAAAACACGATGAACAAGCCCAGAACCGCTCTGATCACCGGCGTGTCCGGTTTCATTGGCTATCACCTCGCCCGGCGGCTGTTGGCGGACGGGTTTCGGGTGGTCGGCATTGATGCGATGACCGATTATTACGACGTGGCGCTGAAGGAGCGGCGGCAGGGGCAGTTGTTGCAATCGCCCGGTTTTCAGGTGGTGAATGAGAAGATCGAGGCGCCCGGCGTGATGATGGGGCTGTTTGAGGCGCATCGGCCCGACATTGTGGTGCATCTGGCGGCGCAGGCCGGGGTGCGCTATTCGATCGACAATCCGCGCGCTTATCTTGAGTCAAATATCGCGGGCACGTTCGAGATTCTGGAAGCGGCCCGCGCCTTCCCGCCTGAGCATATGCTGCTCGCCTCGACCTCGTCGGCCTACGGCGCCAATACCGAGATGCCCTATGAAGAGACCATGCGCGCCGACCATCAGATGAGCTTTTATGCGGCGACCAAGAAGGCCAACGAGTCGATGGCGCATAGCTACGCCCATCTGTTCGACCTGCCCACCACGATGTTTCGGTTTTTTACCGTCTATGGCCCCTGGGGGCGGCCCGATATGGCGCTGTTCAAGTTCACCCGCGCCATTTTGAGCGGCGAGGCGATTGACGTGTATAACCACGGCGATATGCGCCGCGATTTCACCTATATCGACGATCTGGTCGAGGGGATCCGGCGTTTGATCGACGCGGTGCCGGAGCGCGGGGCGCCGGTCTCGGAGGTGGACAGCTTGTCGCCCGTCGCGCCGTGGCGGGTGGTCAATATCGGCAATTCCAACTCGGTGCCGCTGGGGGAGTTCATCGCCGCCATCGAGGCCGCAACCGGGCGGGAGGCGCAGCGCAACTTGCTGCCGATGCAGCCGGGCGACGTGCCCGCGACCTGGGCCAATGCGCAACTGCTCAAGGACCTGACCGACTATGCGCCCTCGGTGGAGGTGGCCGAAGGGGTGCGCCGGTTTGTGGAATGGTATCGGGATTATTACAGCGTTTAGGAGAGGGCCATGTCGGTTGAAACCATTGCGATAGAGCCGTTTGCGGATCAGAAGCCGGGCACGTCCGGGTTGCGCAAAAAGACCCGCGATTTCATGCGCGCGCATTACCTTGAGAGCTACACGCAGGCGGTGCTGAACGCGACCGGCGGCGCGGCGGGCAAGACCTATGTTCTGGGTGGCGACGGGCGGTATTTCTGCGCGCAGGCGGCGGCGCGGATCGTGCGCATTTGTGCAGCACAGGGCGCGGCGCGCATCGTGATCGGGGCGGGTGCGATCCTGTCCACCCCCGCCGCCAGCCACCTGATCCGTAGCGCACGCGCCGATGGTGGCTTCATCCTGTCCGCCTCGCATAATCCGGGCGGTGAAACCGGCGATTTTGGCTTCAAATTCAACATTGCAAATGGCGGTCCGGCGCCGGAAAAGGTCACGCAGGCAATTGAGGCGCAGGCGCTGGCCCTGCATGAGTATCGCCTCTTTACTGGCGACCTGCCCGCCTTCGACACTCCCGGCCAGTACACCGTTCTGGACACGCAAATCGAAATCATCGACCCGGTGCGTGCCTATGCCGATTACATGCAGGAATTGTTTGATTTCGACGTCATTCGCGACCTGTTCGCGCAAGGATTCCGCTTCCGTTTCGACGCACTGCACGCCGTTACTGGCCCCTATGCGCGCGAGATTTTCGAGACCCGGCTCGGCGCGCCCGCAGGCAGCGTGCAACACGCCGTGCCCCTGCCGGATTTCGGCGGCGGACACCCGGACCCGAACCCGATCGTCTGCGCGGACCTCAACACGCTGGCCTTCTCCGACGCCGCGCCCGACCTGATCGCCGCCTCCGATGGCGATGGCGACCGCTATATGATCCTCGGCAAAGGCGCTTATGTTTCCCCCTCTGACAGCCTCGCCATCCTCGCCGCCAACGCCCATCTGGTGCCCGCTTTTCATAGCGGGATCAAGGGGATAGCCCGCTCGATGCCGACCTCCGGCGCGGCGGACCGGGTGGCGCAGAAGCTGGGCGTCGAGACTTTCGAGACCCCGACGGGCTGGAAGTTTTTCGGCAATTTGCTGGATGCCGGGCGGGTGAGTCTGTGCGGGGAGGAAAGCTTTGGCACCGGCTCGGACCATATCCGCGAGAAGGACGGGATTTGGGCGGTGCTGTTCTGGCTCAACATTCTGGCGGTGCGCGGGGATAGTGTCGGGGAATTGTTGCGCGACCATTGGCGCCGTTTTGGCCGTAACTACTATTCGCGCCACGATTATGAGGCGGTGGACAGTGCCGTGGCCGGGGAGATTTACGCGGGGCTTGAGCGGCGCTTGGCCGGGCTCGCCGGGACCGAACTGGCCGGGCGGTGCGTCACGCTGGCGGATAATTTCGCTTATCGTGACCCGGTGGATGGGTCGGTTTCCGAGGGGCAGGGGCTGCGGCTGGTCCTGTCCGATGGCGCGCGCATCGTGTTGCGCAAGTCGGGCACGGGGACCGAAGGCACGACCCTGCGGCTTTATCTTGAGGCTTACGCGCCGGGGCCGGAGGGGCTGGACCGCGATCCGGCTCAGGCGCTGGCGGAACTGACCCAGTTGGCCGAAGACCTGACCGAAATCCGCGCCCGCTCCGGTCGGGACGGTCCGGATGTGGTGACGTGAATGCGGGCCGCCTGATCGCGGTTGTGGTGACGCATAACCGGCTGGCGAAATTGCGGGTGTGCGTGGCGGCGCTCTTGGCGGAACCGGCGGAGCGGCTGGCGGGGCTGGTTGTGGTCGATAACGCGTCCGATGATGGCACTGCCGACTGGCTGGCCGGGTTGTGCGACCCGCGCTGTCACGTTCTGACGCTGGCGCACAATACTGGCGGGGCCGGGGGCTTTGCGGCGGGGCTGCGCCACGCGGCGGAGGTGCTGGACGCCGATTGGGTGCTGATCCTCGACGACGACGCCCGCCCGCTGCCCGGCGCCTTGACCCGCTTTCATGCCACCCCCCGCGACGGGCACGCGGCCTGGGCGGCGAAGGTCTGTTACCCTTCCGGCGAGTTGTGCGAGATGAACCGCCCTTCGCGCAACCCGTTCTGGCACGCGGCGAGTTTCTGGCGCACCTTACGCGCGGGCCGGGCGGGGTTTCATGTCAGCGACGCGGAGATGCACGGCAGCGCCCCGGTCGAGATCGACGTCGCTTCCTTCGTCGGCCTCTTCGTTTCCCGCGCCGCCATCGCGCAGGCGGGCCTGCCCGATCCGGCGCTGTTCATCCACGGCGACGACGTGCTTTATTGCCTTGCCATTCGCCGGGCAGGCGGGCGCATCGCCCTCGATCCGGGGCTGCATTTTGAGCATGATTGCGAAAGCCTCAGCCCCGATCTGAAGGTCTATACCCCGCTCTGGCGCGCCTATTACCGGCATCGCAACGCGCTCCTGACCTACCGCGCCGCTGCCGGGCGCTGGCTTTTCTGGCCGGTGGCGGCGGTGGTGGTTCCCCGCTGGTTCGCCCTGTCGCGCCACTATGGCCCCAACCGTGCCGCCTTCCGCCGGGTGCTGCGCGCAGCGGTCCGCGACGGGCTGCGCGGCGACACGAGCCGCGCGCATGAAGACGTGTTGACGCTCTGCGGGCCATGAGGCTGGCGGGGGCGCAGCGCGGCAGACCGGCGCGGAGGCCTCCTGTTGCGATCTCAAATCACCCTTCCGCCGCGTTAACATTTTGTTTGACTGACCGATCAGTCAGCGCCATGCTGGCGCCATGTCTGCTGTCAGAGAATCATCCAAAGATACCAAGGCCGATGCGCTGTCGCGTATTCTGGCGGCGGCGGAAGTGGAGTTTGCGGAGCGGGGGTTTGATGGGGCCGGGATGAAGGCGCTGGCGGCGCGGGCTGGGGTGAGCCAGTCGCTGCTGCATTACCATTTCGGCTCCAAGGACAAGCTTTACGCGGCGGTGATCAAATCGCGTTCGTCGAGGATCAACGCGCAGCGGCTGGAGATGCTGGCGGCGGTGGATACGTCCTCGGAGGATGGGCTGGCGCAGGTTTTTCGCGCCATGTTCGCGCCGGCTTTCGGGCCGGCCGGGGGTGGGCGCGCCTTTGCCCGCATTTTCGCCGGTCTCATTGCCGGGAACGAACGGGATAAGGCGTTGGTGCGGGCGTATTACGACGAAACCGCCAAGGCGTTTATCGCCGCGTTGCAGGAATGCCTGCCCGGCACCAGCGCCCTCGATG
The DNA here is from genome assembly GCA_002747325.1 of Rhodobacterales bacterium. Taxonomy (GTDB): domain Bacteria; phylum Pseudomonadota; class Alphaproteobacteria; order Rhodobacterales; family Rhodobacteraceae. Next base: position 15,039 of record PDOZ01000026.1, on the reverse strand, counting down.
CGGCGCAGATTTACCAATGTGCGCTGGGCGTGATGGCCATGCGGCTGCCGCGCGATGGCCGGGCCGAGCGCCTTGCGGGTAGCACCAGCCATGAAGAGGAGAGGATCGAAACACTCGTTCGGTTCGCGGTGGGAGGAGCCAAAGCGATCCAGAGCGAAGCCAATCAACAGGGAGGATAACATGAATAAAATACTCACCAGAACCGTGTTTGTTGCGGCGCTGTCTTTGCCGGGACTTGCGGTTGCGGACAGCTATAACGCCACCGTGGTCACGGGGCATCCCGGCGTGTTTCGCTGGGTCAAGATGATTGACGAGGCTTTCGTGCCGGGGGTCAACGCCGCGCTGGAAGGCTCGGGGCATTCGATCAGCTTCGATGGCCAGTATGGCGGCGCGATTGCCAAGGTGGGCGATGAGTTGGAGACCGTGGAGGCCGGGCTGGCCGAGATCGGTCTGTGCCAGAGCCTGTTTGATCCGGCGAAACTCGCGGTGCAGAATGTCACCTATTACACGCCGTTTGTCAGCGACGACCCGCGGGTTGTGTCCGAATTGATGGACCATCTGCACGATACGGATCCACGGATGACGGCGGCCTATGAGAAAAATGGCGTGGTCTATCTCGGGGCGCCGGTGGGCATTGATGATTATCTGCTGATGACGAATTTCCCGGTGGAGAGCCTTGCCGATCTCGACGGGCAGAAGATTGCCGCACCGGGGGCGGCGCTCAACTGGCTTTCGGGCACGGGGGCGGTTGGCGTTTCGGGCAACCTGACCACCTATTACAACGAGCTGAAAGCGGGCGTGTATGACGGCGTGATCGTCTTTGCCTCGGCGGCGTTGCCGGGCAAGCTCTATGAGGTTGCGCCTTATATCACCCGCGCGGGGCTTGGGGCCCAATTCGCGGGCGGGCTGTGCGCCAACGCGGATTGGTATGCGGCTCTGCCGGAAGCAGCACAGACGGCCTTGCACAAGGGCGCGGATGCGGCGCGCGAATGGTATCTTGCGGCTCTTGAAGGGGCAGTGGAGACCTCGTTTGCGGTCATGGCCAAGAACGGCGCGACGATCCGCGATGCCAGCGAGGAGATGCGCGCAGCCTGGGCGGCGGGCATGGACAATGCGGCCAAGGCCTGGGCCGAGGGGCTGGACGGTCAGGGCGTTCCGGGCAGTGAGGTTCTGGAACTGTACATGAACGCCATGCGCGATGCGGGCGCCACCCCTCTGCGGGATTGGGACCGCGAGTGAGCGGGGAAGCGCGCGGCCGGGCCACATGGTCCGGCCGGTTCCTGCATCTTCTTGATCGGGTCACGCAGGCGGCCAATGTGGTCGGCTCGTGCCTGATCGTCGGGCTGGTTGTGTTGATCGCGGCGGATGTGCTGGGGCGAAACCTGTTCAGTACGCCGGTGGCGGGCGTTCCCGAGATGGTGTCGCTCTCCATCGTGGCCATCGTTTTCCTGCAAGCGCCGCAGGCTCTGCGCGCCGGGCGGATGACCCGCAGCGACGGGGTGATCACCGTCATCCAGCGCCGCGCCCCCGCGTTGGCTAAGGGGATGGAAACGCTGTTTGATCTGGTCGGTCTGATCGTTGTCAGCGCCATCCTGTACGCGCATTGGCCGATCATGACGCGCGCCTGGGAGCGGGGCGATTTCGTCGGCGCGGTCGGCAATTTCACCGCACCGACCTGGCCCGTCAAGGCGATGCTGACCATCGGCGCGGGGCTGCTCGTGCTGCAATTTCTCGCCCGCATCCTGAGGAGGTTCCTGCCATGACGCCGTTTGAAATCGGCCTTATCGCGCTTGCCCTCATGGGCCTGCTGGTGCTGCTGGGCATGTATGTGCCGGTCGCGCTGATCGCCTGTTCTTTCGCGGGCGTCTGGGCCATCAAGGGCTCGCCGCTGCTGGCCTCCAAGATGCTCGGACTGGCGGCCAATGATGCCATTTCCTCATACTTTTTCGGCGTCGTGCCGCTCTTTGTGCTGATGGGGTTTCTGGTCAGTGAAAGCGGCATGGGGCGCGATGCGTTTGACGTGGCCAATGCCATGTTTCGCCGGATCAAGGGGGGCTTGGGCATTGGCACGATTGCAGCCAATACGATCTTCGCCGCCATCACCGGCATTTCCATCGCTTCCGCCGCCGTCTTTACCAAAATCGCCGTGCCGGAGCTGCGCCGGCATGGCTATACGACCCGGTTTTCCGTTGGCGTCGTGGCCGGGTCTTCGGTTCTGGGGATGCTGATCCCGCCGAGCCTGTTGCTGATCCTCTATGGGCTATTGACCGAGCAGAGCATTGGCGACCTCTTCGTGGCCGGGATCGGGCCGGGTCTGCTTCTGGCGCTGCTGTTTGGCGTCGGCACGATCCTGATGGCGCGCTTTGCCCCGAAGATGGTGGGGGAAAACCTTGGCCAGTCCGATGACCACCTGACCCGCGCCGAGCTTTTGTCCAAGGGTCTGCCGATTACCGGCCTGATCGCGATGGTTCTGGGCGGGATTTATGCGGGCCTGTTCACGCCGGTGGAGGCCGGGGCGGTTGGCACTGTTGGCGCGCTGCTGGTCGGGTTTGCCAAGCGCACGCTGAAACCGGGCAACCTCTGGCGCGTGTTGGTGGAAACCGGGCTGGTGACCGCCGCCGTATGTTTCCTGATCATCGCCGCGCAGATGTATTCACGCATGTTGGCCTTCTCCGGCCTGCCCGGCGCTTTCGGGGAAATGGTCGCCACGGCGGAGCTGGGCCTTTATGGCTTGCTGCTGATCTATGTCCTCATCGTGATCCTCTTTGGCATGATCCTCGACAGTTCCTCGATCATGCTGATCCTCGTGCCGCTGATGCTGCCGGTGGTCGTGCCGATGGGGGTTGACCTCGTGTGGTTCGGCATCGTCACCGTCATCGCGGTCGAAATCGGCTTGCTCACACCCCCGTTCGGCCTGTCCGTCTACGTTATCAAAGCCACGCTCGCAGATCCGCGCATCAAGTTGTCCGACATCTTCATCGGCGCCGCACCCTTCGCGCTGATGATGCTGATCTGCCTTGCTGCCGTCATCTTCATTCCTGCCATCGCAACCGGCCTTCTGGGCCCATAGGAGTTCCCATGACCCGACGTTTCATAGACCTTTCCGTCGCGCTGGAGGCCGATATTGCTTCCGACCCGGAGATCATGCTGCCTGAGATTGAATATATGTCCCATGCCGATACGGCGTCGCAGGTCATGGCGTTCTTTCCGGGGCTGCATAAGGAAGAGCTGCCCGGCGGGGAGGGCTGGGCGATCGAAAAGCTGACGATTTACACCCATAACGGCACCCATCTTGACGCGCCCTATCACCACCATTCAACCATGGATGGCGGCAAACGGGCGCTGACCATCGACGAGGTGCCGCTGGAATGGTGTTTCAATCCCGGCGTGAAGCTGGATTTTCGCCATTTCGAGGATGGGTATATCGTCACGCCCGACGATATCGACGCCGAACTCGAGCGTATCGGACATGTGTTGCAACCGCTCGACATCGTGTTGATCAACACCTCCGCCGGGGCGCATTACGGCCAGCCCGATTATCTGGTCAAAGGCTGCGGCATGGGGCGGGAGGCGACGTTGCACCTGCTCCGGCAGGGCGTGCGCCTGACCGGGACCGACGCCTGGAGCTGGGACGCGCCCTTTCCCATCACCGCCAAACGCTATGCGGAAACCCACGACGCCAGCCTGATCTGGGAGGGCCACCGCGCCAGCATGGAAATCGGCTATTGCCATATCGAGAAGCTCACCAACCTTGAACAAATCCCGGCGACGGGCTTCACGCTCTCCTGCTTCCCCTTCAAAATCAAAGCCGCCTCGGCCGGGTTCACCCGCGCCGTGGCCATCATCGAGGACTGAACCCATGCCCCAGAAAACCATCATCTCCTGTGCCGTTACCGGCGCCGTGCATACGCCCACCATGTCACCCTACCTGCCGGTGCATCCTGATACCATCGCCGAACAGGCCATCGCCGCTGCCGAGGCCGGGGCGGCGATCCTGCATCTGCACGCGCGCAACCCGGTCAACGGCGCGCCCTCGGTCGATCCCGCGCATTTCGCCGAGATGCTGCCGCGCATCCGCGAGGCGACCGATGCGGTGGTGAATATCAGCACCGGCGGGCACCCGACCATGACCGTCGCCGAACGCATCCCCCCCGCGCTGACCTACAGCCCGGAAATGTGCAGCATGAATATGGGCTCGCTGAACTTCTCCCTGCATCCGCTGGCGGACCGCTATGACAACTGGGTGCAGGATTGGGAGGAGGACTATCTGCGCAGCTCGGAAGGCAACATTTTCCGCAACACCTTCGCCGATATCCGCCTGATCTCCGAAGAGCTGGGCGGGGCGCCGCATAACGTCAAGTTCGAGCATGAATGCTACGATGTCGGCCACCTTTACAACCTGAAATTCTGTCTGCGCCAGGGCATGTTTGAAGGGCCGATTTTCCTGCAATTCGTCATGGGTATTCTCGGCGGGATCACGGCGGAGCTGGACAATCTGATGTTCATGAAACAGACCGCCGACAAGCTCTTTGGCAAGGATTATCAATGGTCCGTCATCGGCGCGGGGATGCAGCAAATGCGCATGGCTGCGGTCGCGGCACAGATGGGCGGGCATGTGCGCGTCGGGCTGGAGGATTCGCTCTACATCGCGCGCGGCGAGCTTGCGAAATCCAACGCCGAACAGGTGGAAAAAATCGTGCGCATCCTGCGCGAACAGGGCAACGAACCCGCCACCCCGGACGAGGCCCGCGCCATTCTGGGCCTGAAAGGCGGGGATCAGGTGCAGTTCTGAGGCGGCTTCGGGGGCGGCTTCGGGGAAGTGGTGCCGGTGATAGGACTCGAACCTACGACCCCATCATTACGAATGACGTGCTCTACCAGCTGAGCTACACCGGCACGGGTTCGGCGCGCTGGCCGATGCCCTTCCGGGGCACCATTTAACGGCTTGTTTTGCCGGGCGCAAGCCGGATTTGTGCCGGATGTGGCGCGCGGTTACACGAAGTCGATCTGGCCGATGTCGAAATGGTCCATATCGAGGTTTTCCAGCAGCACGGTGTTGTCCTCCCAGGCCAGCTGCACCCCGCCGGACACCGCGCTCAGGGTCACGTCGCCGCGTGAGGCGCCGGAGATGTGCAGGTGGTCCTGATTGGGGTTGAAAAAGGTAATCCGGTCGTGGCCGCACTGATCGGCGAAGATGAAGGTGTCGCGCCCGTAGCCGCCTTGCAGGAGGTCGTCGCCCGCCCCGCCGGTCAGGAAATCGTTGCCCTTGCCGCCGCGCAGGACGTCGTCGCCCGCGCCGCCATAGAGCGTGTCGTTGCCCTGATTGCCGATCAACGTGTCATCGCCCGCCTCACCCTCAAGGATGTCGTGATCCGCGCCGCCCTTGATCTGATCGTTGCCGTCGCCGCCCTTGATCTGATCGTTGCCCGCGCCGCCGAACAGCATATCCGCCCCGGCCTCGGCATGGATCAGGTCGTTGCCCTTGTTGCCGCGCACCTGATTGTCGCCCGCGCCGGTATAGATCGTTTCCGCGCCGCTGCCGCCATAGAGCCAGTCCGCGCCAGCATTGCCATAGATCACGTCATCGCCCGCCTCGCCGTGGATCGTGTCGTTGCCGTCGCCGCCGGACAGGTGGTCGTTGCCGCTGCCGCCGCGGATCGTGTCGGCCCCGTCGTCGCCGGTGATCGTGTCGTTGCCGGTCGCGCCATAGAGCGCATCGTCGCCGTCCTCGCCGTGCAGCGTGTCGTTGCCCCGGTTGCCGCGCAGCTCGTCATCGCCGGTGCCGCCGAACAGCGTATCCTGTGCCTTGCCACCAAACAGCTTGTCCGCGCCCGCATCGCCATAGATTACGTCCATACCTTGCGCGCCGGTCAGCGTATCGTTGCCCGCGCCACCGTAAAGCGTGTCGTTGTCCATGCCGCCGTCGAGCGTATCGTTGCCCCCTTCGCCGTAAAGCGTATCATTACCGCTGCTGCCCCAGATACGGTCGCCGCCCACGCCGCCCTCGATGTAATCAGCGCCTTCGCCGCCATCGAGCGTGTCGTTGCCCGCGCCGCCCATCAGGTGATCGTCGCCCTTATGGCCGCGGATCGTGTCGTTGCCTTCCATCGCGGCGATGGATTCGGCGCCGGAACCGCCATGCAGCGTGTCGTTGTCACTGGTGCCGGTGATGTCATAGGTGCCATCATCGGGGAAGTTGTAGCTGCTGAGATCCATCGGCCGGTTGGTGCCACGCAGCACCGCGTCGCGCAGTTGCGCGGCGGTCAGCGGCTGGCCGTTATGGGAATGCAGTCGCAGCGTTTCGTTGCGCCAGGTGATCAGCGCGCCGTAGCTTTTGCTCTCGATGCTGAGGCTGTTCGGGTCATAGAGCATCGGCCAGGAGCTGAGATCGAGGCGGTCCTCGTCCGGGTTGAAATCCATCACCGTGTCGATGGCTCCGTCGGCGTGAAAGACGAACAGATCCGCGCCTGCGCCGCCGGTGAGCTGATCCGCGCCCGCCCCATCGGCGAGAATATCGTCGCCCGCGCCACCCGAGAGCGTGTCGTCGCCATCGTTGCCAATCAGCTGGTCGGCACTGCCGGAGCCGGTCAGCGTTGCGCCGCCCTGTGCCGCGTAAGTGGAAATTCCAGCATCGGGCAGGGCGACGGAAAGGTGGGCTACCGCGCCGTCTTTGTCGGAAGAAACCAGTATTTCCAAGGTGTTACCGACAATGCCGCCGCTGATTGCCGTAATGTCGGCGAGGGCAATGTCCGGCCTGTCGGTGATTGAGGTCAGGTATTGCAACCGCCCGTCGCGCAGCAGGGTGAAGAGCGACAACCCGTCATCGCCGCCGCCGGTCACAATATAGGTCCGGTCATTGTGTGAAAAAATCTCGATATCGCGCACCGCGCCGAAATGGCTGTATTCGGTGTCGAGGATGTGGTCGGTGAAGCTCAGGCTGCCGTCGGAGGCGACGTGAAACACGGTTAACGCGCCGGCATTGTCCTGCGCTGAGGCGATGACGGCATAGGTCTGCCCGCCGGTGGTGATCAGCTGGATGGCGGTCGGGTTCATCATGCCGATGCCGGCGCTCTGGCCGCTGGTATCGGCGAGGACGGGCTGGTTGTTTTCGATCGTGTAAGCGGTAATGCCATCTTCGGCGGCGCAGCCTTGCAGCAGGATCGTGTTGGCGCCGATCTGGATCGAATCCAGCGCGCTGACCCGCTCGGCATGGGTGTTTGCGTCGTCGGTCAAATGCGTTTCAAAGCTTAGGGAATTGCCGTTGTCGCGATAGGCGTAAAAACCGCTGGTCGTGTTGGTGACGATCAGCGGGCCGCCTGCGATCTGATGCAGGTTTTGCGGCAGGTCGGTGCCGGTGGTGAGGCCGGACAGGGTGGTGAGGCCGGAAATTTGCCCTTCGGCGGAAACGGTGTATTCGCCGAGCTGCGTCGTGCTGACCGCGCCGAAGGCCACCTGCTTGCCCGTTCCGTTGGCGGTCAGCGAAAGCGTTTGCGCAATGCCGGTCGCCCAGTCCGGGTTGAAAAGCTGCGTATCTACCACGCTGGTCGACCCGTCCGTGCCCAGCCGCCAGGTGATCAGCCCGCCATTGGCGCCGCTGGTCCCGACGATATACACCGAACTTCCCGCCGACAGCGTTTGCAAATCCGTAATACCAAAATCGAATGCGACATTGCCCGTCGCAAGACTCCCATGATGCACAATCTGCATGTCATCACCCCATTTTCCCACGGGACGATGCTTGCGCTGGCTTCGGGCAGGGATTTTACGAGATTGTGGCCAAAGCGCGGAGAAAGGCTCAAATATTTACCGAATTATCGTTGTATTCTTGTGGTCTGCGGCGGGGCGTCGCCGAGCGCCAGCAGCAACAGGCAGCCCAGTAACGGCGAAGAGACCAGACAGATCAGCACCCAGATCACAGCGCTACGCCCCCGCCGCTTCGCCATGCCCGCGGGCAGCAGGATGTATAGCCAGAAGATCAGGACCAGAAAGAGGAGGAGCAGAAGGAGCGAGGGCAAGATGTTGAGCAATTCCTCAATTTACGATTGCGTTGAATAAAGGTGAGCTTAACGGATTTATCTCCATTCGCCAACAGGACCAGCGTCCGTGGAAGCGGCGAGGCGCTCCATGCAGGTCGGTTCCTGATACCATTATGCTACCATGTTATATCAATGACGCGACCGTCGCTAACGCGGCATATTCCCACGCCGCCCATTGGAGTGTAGCCAGAACTGTCTGCATAGGTCATTTCACAACGCATTGAGGATCCTTTATCTCCCATCATGACGGCAATGAAGTTGCCGCTGGTTGCATATGTGATCACGGTGTTGACCCCGCCCGGAGTGTAGATATTTCCAAACCCACTGACGGCCCCGGAATTGACCGCTTGCCCTGAAAACTTTTCGTTCCCAATGACGGTTGTATAGAAATCCCGATCCAGACCTTGTTCGTATTGAAACTGAACGGGCGTTCCCTTGCCGCGAATTATGCCCTGCATCGTTCCGCTGCTGGCACAGCCGGTCATGCTCAGAATAACAAGTGTTATGAATGTGGATTTGAACTTGGGAGTTCTATTGCTCATTTTTCGCCTTGCAAAATGGTGTTTCTGATTTCTGCACACTGAATGGAGAATTGCTGGTTGTAAATGCTGCGGTTACGGAGCGCTGAGCGTCATTTGCGTTCGGGATGCTGGCGGGTTTCGATCGGTCATGGTTTTTTCGTGGTGTGCAATGGCGTCCTCCACGTCGTCGAACCAAGTGAGTTTTCCCGTTTCCAGCACCATAGCTGCGTTGCAGAAATCGCGGATGTCGCGCATGTTGTGGCTGACCATGAGGGCGCTGGCGTGTTGCACCCGGTCGCGGAAGATGGCGCGGCTTTTTTGCCGGAAGGCCGCATCGCCGACGGCGGTGACTTCGTCGATCAGGTAGGTGTCGAAGGGGATGCCCATGGCGGTGCCGAACACGACCCGCGCGCGCATGCCGGCGGAATAGCTGCGCACGGGTTGGTGAAAATGCGCGCCGATTTCGGCGAAGTTTTGCACAAATTCGGTGAGTTCGTCGGTGTCCACGCCGTAAATCCGGGCGACGAACCGCACGTTTTGCGCGCCGGTCAGGGCGGGGTGGAAAGCGCCGGCGAGGCCGATGGGCCAGGAGATCGTGCCGTCGGAGTGGATATGGCCGCGGTCCGGGGCGAGGGTTCCGGCGATCATGGCGAGCAGGGTCGACTTTCCCGCGCCGTTGCGGCCCAGCAGCGCCACGGATGCGCCGCTGGGCACGGTCAGGGTCAGGTCGTCGGCGACGCGTTTCACGGCGTTGCCAGCGCGGAAGGTTTTGCAGACATTCTGAAAGTGGATCATGTTATCGTCGGTCGCGCACGGAATAGAAAATCAGTGCGCCGATGGCCCAGAGCATCAGCAGGATGAGCGCGGTCAGGGCGATAAAGAGCGGGCGATCCGGGTATTCGGAGGTTTCCGGCCGGGTCGGGCGGATGAAGGTTGCGAGGTAGAGCGATTGGCGGGCGGCTCCGGCGCGGGCGATGTCGAGGGCGGCGAGGGCGGCGTGGTAGCTCTCTTCGGCGAAAAGCCGGTTGACTTCGAGGCGCTCATATTCGCCGAGTAGGGCGGGGTAATTCGTGGCGTCTTGTGTTTCGCCCTCGGCAAATTCGCGGCGCTCTTGTGCGATGCGCTGGCGAATCACCGCGATTTTGCGCTGCGCGATTTCGGCGCGCGGGTCGGAAGCCTGTGTCGATTGCAGCAGCAGGTCGTAGTCGATCAGGGCTTGTGCCAGTTGTTCCTGCAAGCCGTTCAGCACCCCCATCCGCCCCTGCAAATCGCTTTCCGGGTCGACCAGTTGGGTGCGCGACCGGAAGCGGATCATCTCTTCGCGCGCGGTTTTCAGTCGTTCGAGCGCCTGTGCCAGATCTTGTTTCGCGTGGTGCAATGCGTCGGCGCGGGCGGTGGCGTTCAACTCGTTGATCAGGATTTGCCCTTGTCGCAGCACTTCCTGCGCCATCGTCTGCGCCATGTCGGCGGAATAGGCATGCACCGAAAAGCGGATCAGGCCGGAGCTTTCGTCATAAGAGATGCGCAAAATGCGTTGCCAATGGTCGCGCAGGTCTTCGGCGGTGGCGTCCGGGGGGAGGGCGAAAACCGGGTCGCGGGGCCATGCGGCGCTGAAATGGGCCTTCAGATTCAGGGAGGTGTCGATGCGGGCGGCGATGTCGGGGCTGCGGATGAATTCATAGAGAATGCTGGCATTGTCGGTGCCGGGGTTGCCCATAAAGGCGGAGAAGCCGCTGAACATCTCGGTCGCGGAACTGGTTTCCTCGCTGCGCACGGTGAATCCGGCTTCGGAGATGAATTGATCCTCAGCGCGGGTCAGCAGATACCAGGCGCAGAGCGCAAGCGGGGCCACGACGAACAGCACAAAGCTGAGGAGCAGCCCCCGGTGCCGGTCGCGTGGTTGGGCCGGGCGCGCGGGCGGGGGCACCCTGGCCACCGGCGGTGCGGCGCGGGTTTTACCCGGCGGTTTTCCCGCCTTTTGGATGCTTTCGGCTACGGTCACGAAGAGGTTCTCTATAATTGGGTTTGAGTTTTCCGTCTGCCTTCTTCATACTCCTAACACCCTAACCAGAGGTTAATCTGAGCGGCTAAAAGCGAAAAAAATCCGGTGCCTGAGCAACCCCCAGCAGAAATTCCCGCCTTGCCCTCCGGCCCGCGCCGTCCGTTTGCGGCGATGCGGATTGTGGCGGCGTTGATGTTGCGGGAGATGTCCAGCACCTATGGGCGTTCTCCCGGCGGGTATCTTTGGGCCATTATCGAGCCGGTTGGTTATATTGCGGTGCTGTCGGTCGGCTTTGCGCTTTTGCTGCGCACCCCGCCGCTGGGGGCCAGTTTTACCTTGTTTTACGCAACCGGGTTCCTGTCGTTTTTCGTTTATCAGCGGGTGCAGCAGGTGGTGTCTCACGCCATTCCTTATTCGCGGCCCTTGCTGTTTTATCCAGCGGTAACCTGGGTGGATGTGGTGCTGGCGCGGTGTTTGTTGAATGCGCTGACCCATGTTTTGGTGCTGGTTTTGGTCTTGGGCGCGGTGTTGCTTTACCTCGGCGGGGCACCCTCGATTGACCTTGTTGCGGTGTTTCTGGCGCTGGCGGGGGCGGTTTTGATCGGGCTTGGTGTGGGGAGTGTGAATGCGGTGTTGTTTGGGTTGTTTCCGGTCTGGGGCAGCATTTGGAACGTGATCAGTCGGCCTTTGTTTTTGGCCTCCGGGGTGATTTTCCTGTTGGAAGATTTGCCGCGTGTGTTGCGGGAAATTCTGTGGTGGAACCCGCTCGTACATGTCACCGGCCTGTTTCGGCAGGGGATTTATGCCGGATATGAACCGGAATATGTCAATGTTTTCTTTATGTTTTTCTTTGGTTTGACCGCGACTTTTTTTGGCTTTTTGCTGCTGCGCAAGCATCATCGGACCTTGATCGAGCGGGCTTGAGCGGGGCGGGTGTGGGGTTGTTAACCTTAATTTTCCGTTGAACCTTAATATCTCCTCCCATTGTTGAGGCATATGCCGCTTTAGCCGCGTCGCTGTTTTGGAGCGGGCAGGCCGATTTGGTCGAGGATGTGTTCGATGCCTTCGGGGGCGGCTGCCGTGTCTTTGCGGTTGGCGGCGACGATGCGGTCGAAGCGGGCGCGCAGGGCGGTTTTCTCGGCGCCTTTGCAATCGTTCCACGGCCGACCGGCCAGCCCCATCACCATGGCGTAATAGGCGATGAAATGGGGGCGCGAACCGGCGGCGAGGAGTTTGGCATACGCCGCATCCGGGCCGAGGTCGCGCAGGGTTTCGGCGTCCGGGATGCCGGCGCGGATATATTCTGCTTCCGAGGCGGGGCCGATATTGCGGATGGAGGAAATCGGGCTGGGCATGGGGGATTATGCCGCGTCGGGGCCGGGTGCGCCAGTGTTGTTGCGCCGGTTTTTGCGCGATGTGGCGGGGTGGTGGGTTTGACGTAGTGTTGCGCGACCATCTCCCCCCTTGCCCTTGCGTCCACCGCGCCATACCGTCAGCGCAAAGCCGGAGGAGGGCGCAAACATGGTTAATGCAAACATGGTTAAAAACGACATTATCTGGACTCCGTCGCAGGACGTGCTGGAAAACTCGGCGCTGGCGAAGCTGGCGCGCAAATGGGGGCTGGACCCGCGGGATTACGAAGCGATGCACCGGCGTTCCATTGCCGATCTGGGCGCGTTCTGGGGCGAGATGTGGGACGTGCTTGGGGTGATCGGCGAGCGCGGCGAGGTGGTGTTTCAGCCGGACCCGAATGCGTGGATGACCGGGGCGAAGTTCTTTCCCGACGCGCGGGTCAACATGGCGGAGAACCTGTTGCGGCAGACGGGGGATGCGGTCGTGGCGATTGAGCGCGACGAGGCGGGGCACCGGGCGGAGATCACGGCGGACGCCCTGCGCGCGCGGGTGGCGCAGGCGGCGGATGGCTTGCGGCAGGCGGGCGTCGGGCCGGGGGACCGGGTCGGTGTCGTGCTGCCCAACCGCTTCGAGAGCCTGATTTCGCTGCTGGCGGCGACCTCGCTCGGGGCGGTCTGGACCTCGTGTTCGCCGGATTTCGGCACCCAGGCCATTCTGGACCGCATCGGGCAGGTGCGGCCCAAGGTGGTGATGGCGCAGGCGCGGTTCCGCTATGGCGGGCGCGACCATGACATTTCCGAGAGGCTGAGCGAGATTGCCGCCCGGATGGAGGGGCTGGAGCAACTGGTGATGGTCGGTGAACACAGCGTCGAGACCGCCATCCCGACCCCGGATTTCGCCAGCTACGGCGACCCCGCCGCCCCGCTCACCTTCACCCGCGTCGGCTTTTCCGACCCGGTCTATGTCCTTTACACCTCCGGCACCACCGGCGCGCCCAAGGCCATTGTGCATCGCACCGGCGGGGTGCTGATCGGCATGATGAAGGAGCATCAGATGCATTGCGACATGCGGCCCGGCGATCCGGTGCTGTGGTATGCCAACAATGCGTGGATGATGTATCACTGGCTGGTGGCGACCATGGCGTCCGGCGCGGTGCCGATCCTGTATGACGGGGCGCCGATCGTGAAGAAGGCGGGTGAACTGGACGGCACGCCGCTGTGGAACGCGGTGGCGGAAGAGAAGCTGTCGCATCTCGGCGTCAGCCCGAAATACCTCGCGACGCTGGCGGATATGGGCTATGAGCCGGCCCGCGATCACGACCTGTCCGCCCTGCGCTGGCTCATGTCCTCCGGCTCGCCGATGGCGCCGCATCAATACGACTGGATCGTCGAGAAAGTGACCCCGTCCGAGGGCTACGCCTCGATCTCCGGCGGCACCGACCTGATGGGCTGTTTCCTCATCGGCGCGCCGACCCTGCCGGTGCGGCGCGGCACCCTGACCGCGAAGCCTCTGGGCATGGCGACCAATGTGTTCGACGAGCGCGGGGTGCCAGTGGTCGGGCGGCCCGGCGAGTTGGTCTGCACCGAACCCTTCCCAAGCCAGCCCGCGACCTTCTGGGGCGAAAACGGCGACCAGCGCTATCTGGACACCTATTTCTCCGACCGCCCCGAGGTCTGGACCCACGGCGACCGGGCGGAGATCCATGCTGACGGTTCCGCCACCATCCACGGCCGCTCGGATTTCACCCTCAACCCGCAGGGCGTGCGCATCGGCACGGCGGATATTTACAACATCTGCGACCAGTTCCCGAGCATCGAAGACGCGGTGGTGTTTGGCCGCCCGATCCCCGGCGACGAGGAAATCGTCCTTTGCCTGCAAATGGCGGCGGGCGAGGCGCTGACCGCAGAGCTGGCGAAGGAAGTGCGGGCCAAACTGCGCGCCGAATGCTCCCCGCGCCACGTCCCCGCGGCGATCTACGAAGTTACGGCGGTGCCCTATACCATCAACCACAAACGCGTCGAAGGCGCCGCCAAGGCCACCGCCACCGGCGGCGAGGTAAAAAACAAAGCCTCGCTCTCCAACCCGGAAGCGCTGGAGGAATATAAGGCGCTGACCAACCCGTTCTGAGCGCGCTTGGAAGTTGCCCCCTCAACCGGCCCCCGCTGGTTGAGGGCGGCGACCTGCGCCTGCACCCGACCATCGGGCGGCTGGTGGATCAGGAAATGTTGGTTAAGATGGGGGCTCATCAAAGCGCTCAAACGGAGGACATGTAATGGTCTATCACCTTGCAGGCGGCAATACGGATTATGACCCGTCGTTGATGGCTTTGCCGAGTACAACGTTTGACGCGGTGGACGGCGATATCGACAAGGTCGAGTTGGAAGATCCGACGCCGGATGGGGGCGGGCTTATCATGCAGTGTTCTGTTGATGTGGGTCGTCCGGTGCGGGTTGACGAAAATATCCCAACAAAACTCTTGCGAAAGGGGCCGGGCATCAAACGGGCGAAACTTCTGGATGTAAACCGCTGGCGCGGGTTCCTCGTTTGCCAGACGTTTAAAGATATCGTGGAAGAGTTTGAACCGGGGGTGCATCAGTTTTTCCCGATGGAGTATTACGATTCCAAGGGCGAGAAGAAGATCGGCGAAGGTTATTGGATGATTATCTGCCAGCGTCTCGACACGCTGCACGATACGCTCTGCATCCCGCCGAGGAATGAGCGGGGGTTTATCGATGACTTCAACGAGGAATATGCTGACCGCGACAAGAGCCTCGATCGCGTCGTGTTTTCCAAAGAAAAGGCGGCGGGTTATCACATGTGGCATGACAAGTTTTACCCGGGGGCCAACCTGTTTTCCAACGAACTGGCGGAACGGTTGATCGGGGCGGGGCTTACGGGGCTTTATGCCAAGAAATACAAAGAAGCATAAGCGCGTCTGGTTACAGAAGAGAGATTTGAGATGGTTAATTTTCCTGATTTGGTGGCTCTGATCATCGGGCGGCTGGTGGATCAGGAGACATTGACGAAGATGGGAGCAAAGACATGAGCGACAAGATTTGGGTCAGCACTTTTTTAAACACGCCTTCCGCGCACTTCTATTATAGTTATCCTGAGGATCAAATCCCGC
>PDOZ01000021.1 GCA_002747325.1 Rhodobacterales bacterium | reverse complement strand
GGAAAGTTCCGCCGACATGCGGTCGGCCAGAATGTTGGTGCCGTCGCCCACGGAAGCCAGAACGGCAACGCCGAGGCCCACGATGGCAGCGGTCAGCACAACCCAGTCAACGGTCACAGCACCGTCTTCGTCTTTTGCAAAGGTTTTTGCGATATCGAACAGTTTCATTTTCTTCCCTCCGAAGCTTGCTCATTTCAGTTATCCTTGCGGCGCTCTGGACCCTGTGAAGCAATCCGTTGTTCCGCTTGGGATGAGGTGAATACACCCCCCAAATGGGGCGGGAATTGGACAAGGGTTTGTTGATTTTGGTTCATTGATGTAAATCTGCGAAACTAACCCCTATCCCGTTGTTTATAAAAGATTTATTTTCTTAACTTTTTATTAAATCTAATGAGATAGGGGAGAACATCTCCTGCGAATCGTGGTTGATTGCGTAAAAAACTGGCGAAGTCTTTAAAATTCTGCGAAACTGTTTCCTAATGAAAACAGGCTCACAAGAGCTGACCATGAGCATCGAGCGGATTTTGGATATGAAACGGATACGCGCTGCGGCGGGTTTGGGTGCCCTTGCGGGCGGTTTGGCGCTGGCGCCGGTGATGGGCGTGGCGCAGGATAGTGGTGTGATGTTCAAACGGGTCACGGCGCCTCCGCCCGGTTCCCGGCCGGTGATCGACATACAGATCAGCCCGGAGGAACATGCGGCGATGCAGGCTTTGGCGGTGCAGGAGGTTGCGCCGGATTTGCCCGAGGCGCCAGATGCGTCGGGCGCGCCGGTTGTGCCACCATCAACAGAATGGGACTGGTTCTGGAACGACGCGGCCAATCCGGCGGCGGGCGGGGCGATGGCGCTGAACCGGGCGATGGAAAGAATGGCGGCGCAAGATGGCGTGCCTGCGCCGCGGATGCAGGTGTTGGCCGATATTGCCCGGACGCATGGGCTGGATATCTTGCGCGCCACCATCGACACCGAGGTGTCCCCGGCGCTGGTTCTTGCGGTAATCGCGGTGGAGAGCGCGGGGCGGGCCGAGGCGGTATCGTCCGCCGGGGCGCAGGGGCTGATGCAGCTCATTCCGGCCACGGCGGCACGCTTCGGGGTCGAGGATGCCACCGACCCGGCGCAGAACATCACCGGCGGCGTGGCCTATCTCGACTGGTTGTTGAAACACTTCAAACGCGACGTGATTTTTACCCTCGCAGGCTATAATGCAGGCGAGGGGGCGGTGCGCGAACATGGCGGGGTGCCGCCTTTCGCGGAAACGCGTGGCTATGTGCCGAAGGTGCTGGCGGCGTGGCGGGTGGCACGCGGTTTGTGCAAGACCCCGCCGGAACTGATTACCGATGGCTGCGTATTTTCAGGGGCACTATAGAGACACTATATATAGGGGCACTATATAATGGCTAAGAAACCACTGGTGTTGGACGTGGACGGCACCCTTCTGTCGACCGACATGTTGTTTGAGAGCTTTTGGGCCGGGTTGGGGCAGGCGCCGCTGGCGACGCTGCGGGCCTGTTTTACCCATTTCACCCGCCCCGCGAAGCTCAAACGCGCTTTGGAGGAGATCGTCACGCTGCGCACGGACCTGTTCCCGGTTAATCCGGCGGTGCGCGAGGCGGCACAGGCGGCGCAGGATGCGGGGCGCGAGGTGGTGCTGGCTTCGGCGTCGGACCGGGCGCTGGTCGAACGCATCGCGGCGGAGAACGGGTTTTCGGAGCGGGTTTTTGCCTCGGAGCCGGGGCGTAATCTGAAAGGGCGGGCCAAGGCGGCGGCGCTGGTGGAGGCGTTCGGCGAGGGCGGGTTCGATTATGCGGGCAATGCGGCGGTGGACCGGGCGGTCTGGGAAAAGGCGGACCGGGCGTTGATCGTTGGCGATCCGGCCTCTGAGCGCTGGGCCGAGGCGCGGGGGCAGGCCTATGACGCGCTGCCCGGCGGGTCGGACCTGCGCGGCATTATCAAGGCGCTGCGCCCGCATCAATGGGTGAAGAACGTGCTGCTCTTCGTGCCGCTGTTGGCCGGGCATGTCTTTGCTCCGCTGCCCTGGCTCTGGACCCTTTTGGGCATGGCGGCCTTTTCGCTCGCCGCGTCCTCGATCTATGTCGTCAACGACCTTCTGGACCTCGAAGCCGACCGGCTGCACGAGAAAAAACGCTTCCGCCCCTTCGCCTCTGGCCGGGTGTCGATCCCCATCGGCATGGCGGTGGGCTTTGGCGCGGGCGCGGTGGCGCTCGGGCTGGCGGCGGCGCTGAGTTGGGGCTTTTTTGCCGTAATCGCGGGCTATATGGCCCTGTCGCTGGCCTATTCGCTCAAGCTCAAACGGATGCGCTGGATCGACATCACGGTGCTGGCCTCACTCTATACCATCCGCGTTTTAGCCGGCGCATTGGCCTCCGGCGTTGGTATCTCGGTTTACCTGTTAACCTTCATCTTCCCGGTTTTCATCGCGCTCGGATCGGTCAAGCGGCTGACGGAAGTGTCGCTGGCCAAGACCGATGCCCGCCTGCCGGGGCGGGGCTATGGCAAGCCGGACCGGGGCGATTTGCTCAACGTGGCGCTGATAGGCATGGTCGGCGCGCTGGTGTCGTTTTTCGCCTATTCCTTCACCGAACAGGCGATGGTGCTGTATCCTACGCGCTGGCTGGTTTGGCTGACGTTGGTGCCGATTGCGTGGTGGCTCGGGCGGATGATCCGGCTCGGCTATTACGGCAAGCAGGATTATGACCCGATCGTTTTTGCCCTGACCGACAAGCGCGGCATTGGCATTCTGCTCATCGCGCTGGCCATGATGTTTCAGGCGGCGAAGCTCTGGCAGGGCTGGTTCGGGATGTGATGCCCGGCGCGGGGGCGCCGGGCGCGGCCTTTATACCGACAACTTCTTGAACAGAAATTCCGGGATCAGCTTGATGATGGTCATGATGAGCCACCAGAAGCCCGGCGTGTAGATCACGTTTCGTTTGCGCGAAAGGGCGCGGCGGATGTCGCGGGCGACCTTGGTGGGCGGTGCGACGAGGAACATGCCTTCAATGCCCCAGGTCATCGACGTGTCCACAAAGCCCGGCTTCACCGTCAGCACATGCGCGCCGGAGCGGTTCAGGCGGTTGCGCAGGCCGGAGAGGTAGGTGGTGAAGCCCGCCTTGGCGGAGCCGTAGACGTAATTGCCGATGCGCCCGCGGTCGCCTGCCACGGAGCTGACCCCGACGACCGCGCCCGCGCCTTTGGCCTCCATGATCGGGGCGAGGCGGGTCAGGAAAGAGGCGGGGCCGGCGTAATTGTCCGCCACCACCCCGGCCAGCAGTGCTGCATTGGCGTCGATCTCCGCCTGCGTTGGCATGGAGCCCACGAAAACCGCGCAGTTGACCACCGCTTCGCTTGCCCCGGCCGCCGTGATCAGCGCGTCGAACGAAGCCGGGTCGCGGGCGTCAAAGGCGAAGGCGCGTGCCGCCGCCGCCCCGCGCGCCGCAAGGTCGGTCGCCTGCGCCTCAAGGTCGGCCATGTCGCGCCCGGCGACCCAGACTTCCGCCCCATCTTCCGCCACCGACCGGCTAAAGGCCCGCGCCATCGAAGAGGTGGCCCCCAGAACAATCCAAATCTCTGCCATGCTCATGCTCCCATCTCCCGCAATTTGAGCCGCGCCACCATGTCGGTGACCAGCCGCCCCTCCGGGTCTGCCTTTGCGGCCTCTTTCGCCCAGATTTCCCATTCGGGATACATCGCCTTGATCATTTCCGACCCGGCTAACGCGTCCTTGGCGAGGTAAAGCCGCCCGCCCGCATTTTGCGTCATGACCTCCAGCAACTGGATCAATTCCCGCGCCGCCGCGCGGGCCGGGAAGTCGATGGCCAGCGTGTAGCCCTCCATCGGGAAGGAGAGCGGCCCCGCGCGTCCCGGTCCCATGCGCTTGATCACCGCCAGCGGACTACAGGCGCCGCTTTCGGAAATTTCGACCAGCATTTGACGCAAAACCTCGGCCTGATCGACCGGCACCACGCATTGAAACTGGTAAAAACCCCGCTTGCCATAGAGCCGGTTCCACTCATGGATCGCGTCGAGCGGGAACAGTGCCTGTTCGATGCTGCGGATGCGGCTGCGGCCCGCTTTCGGCACCCGGCGGAAATAGGCCGCGTTGAACAGGCGCACGATGGGGGCGGAGAGGGCGAAATGCGGCGCGTTGAAGGGCACGGTGCGGTCCTTGGCGCGTCTTTTGCGCGGCGCTGCGTCAAGCTCCGCCTCTTCGAGAATGCCGCGCCCGAGCGCCTCGCCCTTTGCGGTGCCGTCGATCCAGCCGACGGTATAGGTCGCGGTGGAGCTGTCCAGCGCGTCGAGGAAAGCGTCGAAACCGTCGATGCGGGTCTCGGTGACGCGCATGGTCTCGCCGGGGGTCGGGATCATCTGGATTTTCGCCGCCTCAATGACGCCGGTCTGGCCGATGCCGCCCATGGTGGCCCGGAACAATCCGGGGGCGGTTTCCGGCGTGGCGACAACGCGCTTGCCGCCGGGCTGCAACAGGGTCACGGCCAATACATGCTGGCCGAAACTGCCCGCGCCGTGGTGGTTCTTGCCATGCACATCCTGCGCAATCGCCCCGCCCAGCGTGGCAAAGCCAGTGCCGGGCAGCACGGCGGGGATCCAGCCGCGCGGGGCGAAAATCCGCGTGATCTCGCCCAGCGTCAGCCCCGCTTCCGCTTCCAGAACCCCGGTTTCGGCATCAAAGCTCAGGATCTTGTCCATCCGCGTCATGTCGATGCCGCGCCCGTCCTCGCCCGCAGGTAGCGGCGCGTCGCCATAGGAGCGCCGGTTGCCAAAGGCGGGGCCGGGCAGTTCGGTCATCACCCGCGCCAGATGCGCCGCGCGTTCCGGTCGGGCAAATTCGCCCTCCCGCTTCAAAACCCGGCCCCAGCCGGCAATCACATCATGTTTCCACATCTTTTACCCCAACTTGTTTCTACGGGAGATTTTCTCAGCAAACGGGAACACCGCGGCGCCAATGGCAATGGCAAACCACAGGGTCGTGACCCGGATAATGGCGGTGGCGGGGATCGAGGCTTCGAGGCCGACCCCCTGCAAGGAAAGCAGCGCGACCATGGCGGCTTCCGCCCCGCCAACCCCGCCCGGCGCGCCGGTCAGCCCCCCCGCCAGCGTCGAAAACACGAAAATGGCGATGGCGGAGGCGAGGCCGATATCGGCGCCCATCCAGACCAGCAACAGGTGAAAGGCCAGCCCCTCCGCGATCCAGCCGACGAGGCCGAGAAGGGCGGTGACGATGAAGAGCGCGGGGCTGGAAAAGCGTGCGAGGGCGCGGGCGGCGCGGCGGATGCGCGCGAAAAGGCGGGCGAAACGGCCGGTGGCGCGGTGGCCCAGCGTGGCGATGGCGCCCAACAGGCGCGGGCGCGTGGCGATGAAAGCGGCGGTCAGCGCGCCGATGGCGACGGGCAGGCCAAAGGTGATGCCGGTGGTGGAAAAGGCCAGCGCCCCGGCCAGCAAAAGCGCCATCGAGGCCAGGTCCGACGCGCGGTCGACCAGCACCAGCGGCGCGGTTTGTTCAAAGCTCCAGCCGGTTTCGCGCCCGATCCAGCGCATCCGCACCAGCTCGCCAACCCGCCCCGGCGTCACGCTCATGGCAAAGCCGCCGAGGAAGTGGCGCAGATTGTCGCGAAAGCGCAGGGGCAGGCCCAAACGGCGCGCGAAAATGTGCCAGCGCAACCCGCGAAACAGGTAATTGACCAGCGATAGCCCGAGCAGCGTCAGCACCATGCCGAAGGTCAGCTTGCGCAACTGCGCCCAGGTCTCTTCCCAGCCGGTCGCCGCCGCCAGCCCCGCCAGCCCGAGCAGCATCAGGACGAACAACCCGCCCAACAACGCCGCATCGCGCCCCAGACGGGGGCGTGGTGCGCGTTCTTCTGTATCCCGGATGGCCATCGCCGCCCTTTTCTGCTCGTGTTTTGTTTGTCTGCTGCCTAGCGCTCGATTGGGGCAAGATTGTGAACAATATGTTACTTTTTCACGCAATGACCACAACAAACCGCAGATCGCTTTTCTCTTTTCAGCCGCGCAGACGCTGCCTATAACTTCGCCAAACAAGGAGACCGCCATGCGCAGCGCCACTGTCAGCCGCAAGACCGCCGAAACGGAGATTTCCGTCGAGATCACCCTCGACGGCACCGGGAGCTATGACAACGAAACCGGGGTCGGGTTTTTCGACCATATGCTCGATCAACTGGCCCGGCATTCGCTGATCGACATGAAGGTGCGTTGCGCGGGGGATCTGCATATTGATGATCACCATACGGTAGAGGATGTGGGCATTGCGTTGGGGCAGGCGCTGGCTAAAGCGCTGGGCGATAAGCGCGGCATCCGGCGTTATGGCGAATGTCACCTGCCGATGGACGACGCTTTGGTGCGCGCGGCGCTGGACCTGTCCGGGCGGCCCTATCTGGTGTGGAATGTTGAGATGCCGACCGCCAAGATCGGCACGTTTGATACCGAGTTGGTGCGCGAATTTTTCACCGCCTTCGCCGTGCAGGGCGGCATTACGCTGCATGTCGACAAGCTGCATGGCTTCAACTCGCATCACATCGCGGAGGCGGCGTTCAAGGCGGTGGCGCGGGCGCTGCGCGACGCGGTGGAGACCGACCCGCGCAAGGCGGATGCCATCCCGTCGACCAAGGGGTCGCTCTGAATGACCACGGTTCTGATCGACTACGAGAGCGGCAATCTGCATTCGGCGGAGAAGGCGTTCGGGCGCATGGCACAGGAGACCGGGGCCGGGGAGGTCGTGGTGACGTCAGACCCGGAGGTGGTCGCGCGCGCGGATCGGATCGTGCTGCCCGGCGACGGGGCGTTTCCCGCCTGCCGCCGCGCGCTGTTCGACCATCGCGGCATTTTTGAGGCCATGGATGAGGCGGTCAACCGCCGCGCCGTGCCGTTTTTCGGCATTTGTATTGGGATGCAGATGCTGGCGACAACGGGGCGGGAAAATGAGGACACGCCGGGCTTTGACTGGATCGGCGGCGAGGTGGTGCCGATTGCGCCCGCGGATGCGCGCCTGAAAGTGCCGCATATGGGGTGGAACGATTTGGTGCTGGCCGGGCCGCACCCGGTTCTCGAAGGCATCAAAACCGGCGATCACGCCTATTTCGTGCATTCCTATCACTTCAAACCCGCCAATCCCGCGCACCGGCTGGCCCATTGCGATTATGCGGGCGACATCACGGCCATTGTCGGGCGTGACAACATTTTTGGCACCCAGTTTCACCCCGAAAAGAGCCAGTCGGTCGGCCTGCGGATGATCGGCAATTTTCTGAACTGGCGGCCCTAAAGCCGGGACGCGCGACGCCCCGGCTTTGGCGTTGGAGCAGAAATCGCTAAATTTGGATCAAAATTCTCTGCCCCTCCATCAGCATCCTGCTGATTTCGAACGTGAATTTTGATGCGCCATATTGCAGATTAAAGCGATTTCGTTCTAGTTCGTGCGCGTCCAGGTCTGGCTCAGGCAGAACAGCCCGCCCATGACGCAGCCCGCCAGGTCGAGCGCGTTGCCCTTCAGGGTCATCTTGCCGATATAGGTCTTGCCGTTGGAGGGGCGCCAGGCATGGCCCTCATATTTGCCGCCGCCGACATTTTTCATCCCGATAACAATGGCTTTGCCGATATTGGGCGACTTGAATTCGCCGGAGCTGTTGAAGGTGCGCCGGATCCAGCCGCAGGTCTTGCCCTGATTGCACGGCCCCATTTCGACCAGCGCATAAGAGCCGTCATCCACCTCGGTTTTCCACCAGCCATGCACCGGATCGGCGCTGGCAACCGTCGGGGCGAGCGCCAGAATGGCGGCGATTGCGAGTTTCTTCATCTTTTTCCTCCCTTTGCCCGTTGGCGGGCTTTGTGTCTGACCCGTTGGCGGGCTTTGCCGGACGATCCTGCCAAGCTGCCCCGCGCCTGACAAGCCTGCCGTAAGGGAAGGCGGTTTGTGGCGAATACGCGCTCGCATACTTGAATTGCCCGCCGCCCCCATGCCACAAACGCGGGACACAACAAGGGAG
This sequence comes from Rhodobacterales bacterium, assembly GCA_002747325.1. Lineage (GTDB taxonomy): Bacteria > Pseudomonadota > Alphaproteobacteria > Rhodobacterales > Rhodobacteraceae. Next base: position 10,340 of record PDOZ01000021.1, on the reverse strand, counting down.
CCAGCCATGATCCTCTACCCGGCCATTGATCTGAAAGACGGTAATTGCGTGCGCTTGCTGCGCGGCGAAATGGAGGCGGCGACGGTGTTTAACGACGACCCGGCGGCGCAGGCGCGCGCTTTTGAGGCGGCGGGATGCGAGTGGATTCACCTCGTTGACCTGAACGGCGCCTTTGCCGGGGCGCCGGTCAATGCGGCGGCGGTTGAGGCGATTTTGGCGGCGGTCACGGTGCCGACGCAACTCGGCGGCGGCATTCGCGACATGGCGACCATCGAGGGCTGGCTGTCCAAGGGGTTGGAGCGGGTAATTCTCGGCACGGTGGCGGTTGAGAACCCGGCGCTGGTGCGCGAAGCGGCGCGGGCCTTTCCGGGGCAGGTTGCGGTCGGTATCGATGCGCGTAACGGGCGGGTGGCGACCAAGGGCTGGGCCGAGGAAACCGACGTTGAAGTGACCGAACTGGCGCAGCGTTTCGAGGATGCGGGCGTGGCGGCGATCATCTACACCGACATCAACCGCGACGGGGCGATGGCGGGGCCGAATGTCGAGGCCACGGCGGCGCTGGCGCGGGCGGTGTCGATGCCGGTCATCGCCTCGGGCGGCGTGTCTTCGCTGGACGACCTCACGGCGTTGAAAAACTGCGGTGCGCGGCTTAACGGCGCCATCTCCGGGCGCGCGCTGTATGATGGGGCGATTGACCTGTCGGAGGCGCTGGCGCTGCTGAGATAGCCGCCCTTGACCTGATCAATACGCCTCCGTAGGTTCATGCAAGTAATCCCGGAGGCTCGTATGTCCGTGACCAAAATTCCCTTGCCAGAAAACTCACGCCTATGGGCCAAACATACGGCAGGGGATTTTCTCGATGGCTACGCCGTGAAGTCCGGCCTGTCGCCGCGCGCGGCGCTGGAATTGGGCCTGAGCCTGCCCGGTTGGGCCAAGAAGCTGATGGCGTTGCGCAATGCGCTGGTCAAACCGCTCGGGCTGAAAACCGGCTCGGATGGGGGCGAGGTGTTTCCGGTGGAATATGAAGGGCCGGACGAGATCATTGTCGGCACCGATGATCGCCACCTGAATTTCCGCATCGCCATCGCCCAGTCCGGCGGGCGGGTGTATATGGCCACCTGGGTGCATCGAAACAACCTCCTTGGCCGGGTTTATCTTGCGCTGATTATGCCGTTTCACGTTCTGATCGTGCGCGATTCCATGCGCCGGATTGCCAGAGGCGGCGGGGCGGCGTAAAAGCGGGGCAACCAAGGAGTGCCCATGCTGAAAACCCGCATTATTCCCTGTCTCGACGTGGCCGATGGGCGCGTGGTCAAGGGCGTGAATTTCGTCGATCTGGTGGATGCGGGCGACCCGGTTGAAGCGGCGAAGGCCTATGACGCGGCGGGGGCGGATGAGCTGTGTTTTCTCGACATCCACGCCACGCATGAAAACCGCGGCACCATGTTTGATCTGGTCACGCGCACGGCGGAGCAATGTTTCATGCCGCTGACCGTGGGCGGGGGGGTGCGCAGCCATGATGACGTGCGTGCGCTGCTTCTGGCCGGGGCGGACAAGGTGTCGTTCAACTCCGCCGCCGTGGCGAACCCGGACGTGGTAGCGGAGGCGGCGGATCGCTTCGGCAGCCAGTGCATTGTCGTGGCGATTGATGCCAAGAGCGTGGAATGGGACGCGGCGGGCAACGGCACGCGCTGGGAGATTTTCACCCATGGCGGGCGCAAACCGACCGGGATCGACGCAGTGGAATTTGCCCGCACGGTGGTGGCGAAAGGGGCGGGGGAAATCCTCCTGACCTCGATGGACCGCGACGGCACCCGCGCGGGCTTCAACCTGCCGCTGACCCGCCGCATCTCGGATGCGGTGCCGGTGCCGGTGATCGCGTCCGGCGGGGTCGGCACGCTCGATCATCTGGTTGAAGGCGTGACCCGCGGCGGGGCGTCCGCCGTGTTGGCGGCGTCGATTTTCCACTTCGGCGATTTTACCATCCGCGAGGCCAAGGAACACATGGCGCGCGCGGGACTGGCAATGAGGCTTTGAAATGAACGCATTGGAACGGCTGGCGCAGACCATCGAGACCCGGCGCGGCGTATCGCCCCGCGATAGCTGGACGGCGGCGCTGTTGAACAAAGGCCCGGAGAAATGCGCCGAGAAATTCGGCGAAGAGGCCATTGAGGCGGTGATCGAAGCGGTCAGGGGCGACCGCGACAAGCTGATCGCGGAGGCGGGCGACGTGCTGTATCACCTGCTGGTCATGCTGGCGGCGCGGGAGGTGACGCTGGCGGAGGTGCTGGCGGAACTGGAGCGCCGCGAAGGCACCTCCGGCATTGCGGAAAAGGCTAGCCGATAAGGCGCGGATGCTCGATTTTCGGGCACCGATCCTGCACCACCTTGACGCCCTTGGCTTCCGCCGCCGCCTGCGCTTCGGCGTTCTCGATCCCAACCTGCATCCAGACGGTTTTCAGGCCGCTGAGATGCGCCAGCGCGGCATCGACTACCGGCCCAACCGCCTCGGAGCGCCGGAAAATGTCCACCATATCAACGGGTTCCCCTTCGGGGATCTCCGCGAGACTGCCCACGATCGGCTCGCCGCGAAAGGCCTGCCCCGCGAGGCCGGGATTGACCGCAATGACCCGGTAGCCCTTGTCGGCCAGAAAATTCGCCACCTTGTTGGAGGCGCGTTCGGGCTTTTCCGAATACCCCACAAGGGCCACGGTTTTGGTCTCGGAAAGGATGTCGCGGATAAAGTCGTCGGAATAGGTCTGTGTCATGGGTCGTATCGTCCTGTGCAGCGCGGTTGCAAAAAGGCGCCTGAGGCGAACCTCAGGCGCAGTATGTGGAACGAGGGACAGAAATGAATGCGGACGCTCCACTGCCCGCCACCCATATAGATAGGAGAAAATCTCCTGTTTCCAATAGATAGGCGCAGATTCGTAAAGATTCGGTTAACGTCGCCGTTAAAATCCCCGCCCGGCGGCAAAAAGCGCCACGGCGGCGGCGTTGGAGACATTGAGCGAGCCGAAATCGCGGGCGAAGGGGATGCGGGCGAGGTGGTCGCAGGTGGCGCGGGTTTTTTCGCGCAGGCCCGGCCCTTCGGCCCCCATGACCAGCGCGACGGGCCGCCCGGCGAGCGGTTGCAACACCGCCTCCAGTTCCGCCTCTGCTTCCCCGGCAAGGCCGATCACCGTGTAGCCCAGCTTTTGCAGGCGAATCATCGCGTCGGCGAGGTTGGTGACGCGCAGGTAAGGCTGGCGTTCCAGCGCCCCGGAGGCGGTCTTGGCCAGCGCACCCGTTTCCGGCGCCGCGTGCCGGTTCACCGCCACCACCGCCAGCGCGCCAAACACTTCCGCCGAGCGCAGAATCGCTCCGACATTATGCGGGTCCGACACCCGGTCGAGCAGCACCACCAGTGGCCGCTCGCCCTCTTTCGGCAGGCAAACCTCGTCCAGCGCGCCCCATTTCAGCGGCCGCACCTCCAAAGCCGCCCCCTGATGCACCGAGCCGGGATCAATCGGGGCGGGGAATTTGCGCGGATCGGCGATTTCCGGCGTGATTTGCGCCGCTGCAATCGCCTCCGACAGCCGGTCAGCGGCATTTTTCGTCACAATCAGGCGCAATTTTTCGCGCGCCGGGTTCATCAACGCATCGCGCACCGCATGAAGGCCAAACAGCCAGACCGTTTCACGCGCGCTCGCCCGCTTGGCCCGCTCCTTCTCCACAACCCAGCTCGGTTTCTTCGTCGATTTGCCCATCTTCACGCCCCTGATCCTGATCGCCGGACCATGCGCCGCCTTGCTTCCCGGCGCAAGCGATTTTCGGCTTGACGCCCCCCGCGCACCCCTGTATTCCCGCCCTCGCACCGGGGATGACCCGGCGCAAGGGCGACGCGCTGCAAGGTGCGGCAGCGGACTGTAACTCCGCCGGGGAGACCCATGCCTGGTTCGATTCCAGGGTCGCCCACCATTTCTCTCACTTTAGAAAAGATGAACGAACTGGTGGCTTTTGCCTGTGGGCAAGGGCGGTTTGCGCGCGGATATTGTGATGCAGAACAAGTGTTCTGTTGTGGGCACAGCGCTTTGAAATGTAAGTGAAATTCAGAACCTTCGCGCTCTGCGAAACCGTTCCTGATGTGGTCCAAATGGAGCGGGCGATGAGATTCGAACTCACGACCCTAACCTTGGCAAGGTTATGCTCTACCCCTGAGCTACGCCCGCTTCCTTTGGTGGCGCTGATGTATAAAACCACGCGGGGAGTCGCAAGTGGAAAAACGCAAAAAAATGAAATTATTTTCATTTGGCGGCGTGGGCTTTGAAATATTCCCTTGGGGGAATATGTAGGGAGAGAAGCGGCCACGAAATGACGGGGGATCGACATGCGGCATGTGATGATATTAGGCGCGGGTTTTGGTGCACTGACGGCGGTGCGTGAACTGCGCAAAAAGGGCTTTGACGGCAAGATTACGCTGGTCTCGCCCAAGGCGCAGTTGACCTATCTGCCGAGCCTGATCTGGATGCCCTCCGGGGAGCGCAAGGCTTCCGATCTGGAGGTGGACTTGACGGCGTTCTTTGCCCGCAATCGGGTGGACTGGCATCAGGGTCGGGTGGAAGATGTGCGCGATGGCGGGCGTCGGGTGATCACCGATACGGGGGAATTAACTAATGATTTCCTGATTATCGCCACCGGCGGGCGCTATATCAAGAAACTGCCGGGCATGGCGGAACACGCGCTCGTGCCGTGCGAAGGCACCCATGTCGGGCAGGCGATTCACGACCGGCTGGCGGCGATGGAAGGCGGCGATATCGTTGTCGGTTTCGGCACCAATATGAAAGAACCGAAAGCGGCGCGCGGCGGGCCGATGTTTGAGTTTCTGTTTGGCATCGACACCCTGCTGCGCCGACAGGGGCGGCGCGATCGTTTCCGCCTGACCTTCGTCAACGGCAATGCGCGTCCCGGCAACCGGCTGGGGGATAAGGCGGTCGACGGGCTGCTCAAACAGATGGAAAAACGCGGCATTGAGGCGCATCTGGGCGCCAAGCCGATCGCCATCGAGGCCGACAGGGTGGTGACCGAACGGGCCGAACATCCGTCTGACCTGACCCTGTTCATGCCCGGCCTGACCGGCCCCGCCTGGCTGATGAACAACGCCGATCTGCCAAAATCAGAGGGTGGTTTCATCGCAGCGGATGAGATGTGTCGCGTCAAGGACACGCCCCAGACCTATGTCATCGGCGACAGCGGCTCTTATCCCGGCCCTGAATGGCTGGCCAAACAGGCGCATCAGGCGGATTTGCAGGCAGTGGCGGCGGTGGCCAATATCCTCGACGAAATGGCAGGCAAACCCCCGACACACCGCTTCAAACCCGAACTGATCTGCATCATCGACATGCTGGACCGCGGTGTGCTGGTCTACCGCAACCAAAGCCGCAGTTTCTTCCTTCCGATGGGACGCCCGGGAACCTGGGCCAAAAGTCTGTTCGAACACCGTTACCTGAAGAAATATCGCGAGTAACACAGCCCGGCCAATCACGCCAAACGTAAAAAAAAGGGGGCCAAACGTGCCCCCTTCTTCTTAGAAAAAATACTCACAACACGGCGCGCATCGCCCGCAAGGCGTCGCTTCAACACACCGGGTTACAGAAATTTGGCAATTTCCGCCGTGGTGTCGAGCATCCGGTTGGCGAAGCCCCATTCGTTGTCATACCAGGTCAGGATGCGCACCATATTGCCCTCGATCACCTTGGTTTGCGGGGTGGCGAAGGTGGAGGAAGCGGGGGCGTGGTTGAAGTCGATGGAGACCAGCGGCCGGTCCTCGACCGCCAAAACGCCCTTAAGCGCGCCAGCGGCGGCCTCGTGCATGGCGGCGTTCACTTCGTCGGCGGTGGTGTCCTTGTCCACCTCAACCACCAGATCCACGCAGGACACGTTCGCCGTCGGCACCCGGATCGCCACGCCGTTGAGCTTGCCCGCCAGTTGCGGCAGCACCAGCCCCACCGCCTTGGCCGCCCCCGTCGAGGTCGGGATCATCGACATGGCGGCCGCGCGGCCGCGGTAGAGATCCTTGTGATAGCGGTCCAGCGTCGGCTGGTCGCCGGTATAGGCATGTACCGTGGTCATTTGCCCGCGGCGAATGCCGAAACGGTCGTCCAGCACCTTGGCCACCGGCGCGAGGCAGTTGGTGGTGCAGGAGGCGTTGGAAATATGCAGGTCTTCGGCGGTCAGCGTGTCGTGATTGACGCCATAAACGATTGTTTTATCGGCCTTTTTCGAGGGCGCAGAAACCAGAACCCGGCTCGCGCCGTTTTCCAGATGCACCAGCGCCTTCTTGCCCTTGAAAATGCCGGTGCATTCCAGCACCACATCCACATCGCCCCAGGGCAGTTCCGCCGGATTGCGAACTGCGCTGACCTCGATCGGGCCACGACCGGGATCAATCGTGTTGCCCTTGACCTTGACCTCGTTCTGAAACCGGCCATGCACGCTGTCGAATTGCAGCAGATGCGCATTGGTTTCGACCGGACCCAGATCGTTGATCGCCACCACTTCGATGTCGTCGCGGCCCTGCTCATAAAGGGCGCGCAGAACGAGGCGGCCGATGCGTCCAAATCCGTTGATTGCGACCTTGGTCATGTCCAGTCCTTTCCGCGTGTAGGTTTGTGATGGTTATCGCTAACGCTTACCAAACGTGAAACGGCAGGGCTGTCAAGGGCAGGGGCGCGTCACCAACCCCGCATTTTACCGCCAAAACGCCACATAGCGCACCAGTTCCAGAAACTTGCGGCCAAGAAACACCGTCATCTGCCCGTCCAGCACAAAGCTGTCGAAGGCAAAAAAGCCGACGATCAGGGCGAAGAGGCTGAAGGCGATGGCGTTGTTCATGCGGCTTTGTCCCGTATTTTGCGGCGTTGAGCAAGGGGGCCGAAAACGGGAAACCCGCCGCAAGGCGGCGGGTTTCAGGCGTGGGTCTGGGGTATTTTAGCCCAGTTGCCCCATTTTCACAGCAACATCGGCCATGCGGGTGGAGAAGCCCCATTCGTTGTCATACCAGCTCAGAACCCGCACCGTGCGCCCGACGACCTTGGTCTGCTCCGGGGCAAAAATCGAGGAAAACTCGGTGGTGTTGAAGTCGATCGACACTTTCTTTTCCGGGTCATAGCCCAGCACGCGCGACATGGCGCCTTTCGAGGCTTCCAGCATGATGGCGTTGATTTCTTCGACGCTGGTGTCGCGGCTCGCTTCAAAGGTCAGGTCCACGGCGGAGACATTCGGTGTCGGCACCCGCAGAGCGGTGCCGTCGAGCTTGCCTGCCAGTTCCGGCAGCACTTCGCCAAGCGCCTTGGCGGCGCCGGTCGAGGTCGGGATCAGGGCCATCGCGGCGGCGCGGGCGCGGTAGAGGTCGTTGTGGCGCCGGTCCAGCGTCGGCTGGTCGCCGGTATAGGAGTGGATCGTGGTCATGATACCGGAGGTGATGCCAACGCTTTCGTGCAGCACCTTGGCGATGGGCGCGAGGCCGTTGGTGGTGCAGGAGCCGTTGGAGACCATGCGGTCAGCGGCCGTGAGCGTATCATCGTTGACGCCCAGCACGATGGTCTTGTCGACATTGGTCGCCGGGGCGGAAATCAGCACCTTTTTCGCGCCGTGTTCCAGATGCACGGCGGATTTCTTGCCGTCGTTGAAATTGCCGGTGCATTCGAGAACCACATCGCAGCCGGACCAGTCCAGCTCGGTCGGGTCGTAGGTCGAGAACATCTGGATCGGACCTTGCCCCACATCCATCGTGCCGTCGCCCAGCTTGATTTCGCCGGGGAAGCGGCCATGCACGCTGTCATATTTGATCAGATGGGCGGCGGTTTCCAGCGGCCCGGTGGCGTTCATCTTCACCACCTGAATGTCGTCGCGGCCCGAGCTGGCGATATGGCTCAGCGTGCAGCGCCCGATGCGTCCGTTTCCGTTAATTCCGACCTTGATAGCCATGCTAGTCCCCCGAAGCCTGTCATCCACACTTGCGATCCGACGCGCCCGGATCGGCCTTCATATAGGGGGGTGCGCGGATGGTTCCAACGGAAAAATGCCCTATGCGGCGGGTGTTAGCGAAAACACGGTGGATAGGGTGGCAGGTGGCGCTAACGGTGGCGCAAACAGCGGGGGTGCCTGGTGATGATGCGCCGCACTGTCCTCTCACCTGCGGGGAAGTGAGTGTTGAGCATGCTCGAACACTGACAAAAGCTGGCCGGGTAGAGCCTATGATCGTCCGAACCACCGATAAATCGGGAGAGACGACCGAGTTCGGGGGCATCGAATTGATCGTGGAAGGCGGAATTGTTCATGGCCGAATGACTGAGGTCTTACAGATTGGAACACAGTTATGGGGCTGAACGATATCGCGTCGTACATGGGCTGAAGCATACGTCAGCCAGATGATCGAGCATTCAGTGATTTCCGAAGATGAAACCGACCGTGTGAATCGGGCGCTCGAAGCCGCCCAGAAAGCAAAATGGAACAAAACTGTAAACCGACCTGTAAACGGTCGCATCCTCAAGGAGGCTATGATGACCCAAGTGCTTGAAAATAAATGGAGGCGCGTATCGGAATGCCCAGATGCAATAATAACCAATTGATTATTAAGGATGAAGTGAGCTTCATACAGTCCGACGCATAGTCCATTTTGGTGGGGAACTCTTGCTGTAATGCGATAAAATCTAGGTCATGCCTCGCTGAGCGGGTTTTCCCGGAGGTATTGTAGCAACAGTTTTGGTTTGTCGGAAGCACGGTGGTTGTGGCACCATTTGGCCTTTTTCAAGTGCAGGTGAAAGGTGTGCCTGAGCAACCCGTGAACTACGCGACGAGTAGCGATGTAGTTGATTAGACCGTAGCAAAAAACGTGAAAGCACAAAGGGGCACACGTCCTATTAAAAACCCCTGCATGATTGCCTGATTTTACTGTTGGGCCGGGAAACCCGCAGCCCTTTTGTTCCGCTGAGCTTTTGGCGGGCACATTTGGTCTGGTGATTTGGTTGGTGCGATTGTCTGGGTTTGCGGGGTGAGTTTGAGCTTGTTTGCGGTCTTGAGCAGGTTTTGCCCGATCGCCGCCATTGCTAACGGGCGTGGGGTTTCCCGTCACCAACATTCGGTATCTGATCCGCAAGGATATGCTGGATCATATTTTCACCGCTCCCGGCAAGCGTAACCCCAAGATCCCGAATGGCGCGTGGGAGAGGTATATCACGCAGTTTACGGTCAAGGCGCAGGTGAAGGGGGTAGGATGATGAGGCCGAAGACCCCGCTCATGGCCAGTGAAACCACTGCCGCGCGCTTGCTGGATCTGGGGGCTGAACAGTTCCGATCTTTGGTGGATGAAGGGTATTTGCTGAAAGGGCATGAAATCGCCCCCGGTGTGGTGCGTTGGGACACAGATATGTTGAAGCAGATCTCAAATGGTGAGGTCGGTGACACTCAGGGATCAATTGAATGGTGATCCGGCGCAAGAAATATCTGTGGCGGCATTTGTCTGGTCTGGTATGTGCGCAAATGCGTCAATGGCAAGATGATTTATCTGGGGCGCATCACGGCGGAGGAAGGCACCGCCGATTTTGACCACCAGTATTGGGAAATCGTGACTGGCAAGAGGGCAGAGGTGAGAACCTCATGGGCTGCGTCGATTGCTGCCATGCGTGAAATCGATAAGTGGGCGAACTTCTCGCCTCGGTATCGCAAAGATCTGTAACCTGTTTTGAATATTTGACCGAGAAGATTGGCAAAGCGGACGTAGCGCGCCTGACGCAGGCCGATATTTACGATGCAATGGAAAAGAACCGGCATCGGGTTCGGTTCGCGAATTATATCCCGACCGCGATCAGCATGTTGTCCAAATTGGCGATCCGCAAACGGTGGCGCAGGGACAATCCCGCGATTGATATCAAACCGCTCAAGGTTCCCAAGGCGCGCAAAAAGCCACATGTCCCTTGGGCCGATTGGGCCGTGGAAAAGGTGCGGGAGGAAGGGAAGCCGCTGCCCCTGCTGATTTTCGAGATCGGCGTGGGCAGTGTGCAGCGCCCCGGTGACTGGGTGGATTTCCAGTGGGGCGATTATGACGGCGACACCCTGAAGTTGCGCCAAAACAAGACGGACACAGCCCTTCCTTTGCCCTGCACGATTGCGCTCAAGGCGGCGCTGGATGGTGCGAAAGCTGATCTGGGGTTCGCGCCCCATCCATCGCGCCACATCCTGACGCGCGCTGATGGCTCCAAGATGGATTACCATGCCATGGCTCGTGTCATGGTGCGTGAACGAAAGCGGCTTGGTTTGATGGCTTATGATCAGCACGCTTTACGCTATCGTGGTGTGAT
>PDOZ01000020.1 GCA_002747325.1 Rhodobacterales bacterium | reverse complement strand
CGCGACCTTCGGGGAGGGCATTGCGCTGCGCGAGGTGACGGTGCAGGCAACGGACGACCCCGTGACCGAGGGGCGGGTGGAGGAGGTTTTGGGGTGGTTTAGTGGTGACACATTGAGTGACTTATGGGGTTCTCTTTCTGGACCGCAGCATGACATTCTAACTCGTGGCAACTGGCGCAAAGGATTTCCAAAATGACGATCTCTAAAGACCTGTTTTTGTCCATTCTGGCGATGGACGCCTACAACCGCGGCTATGACGCTGGGCCGTAAACGGCTGAGGGCGCTGGGTGAGGTGGGTTTGGTCGGGTCTGTTCGAACGGCCTGTTTTCCGCGATCCTCCGTGTAATTTCACATAAGTATTTCTACAATCTTGCCCGTTTTGCCTTCCGGCGGGACAATCGAACCTGCCGAAGACCCTTGTCGCAAGCAATGGCGGGGGCTGGTTTGGGAGGAAGATATGATGAAATTTAGCCGCACATTGGCGGTGTTGACGGGCCTGATGCTCGCCACGCCGGCCGTTGCTGAAGACCCGGTAAAAATCGCGCTGGTGCATGGAACATCGGGCCATTCGTTCGAGGTCTTTTCCAAGCAGGTTCAGACGGGGTTTGAGCTTGGGATCGAATACGCCACCGGCGGATCGGGGATGGTCAAGGGCCATCCGATCGAGATTATTCACAAGGATACGCAGTTCAAGCCCGACGTGGCGCGGGCGGTTCTGGCGGAGGCTTATGGCGATGACGAGGTGTTGCTCGCTGTGGGCGCAACGTCGTCCGGCGTGACCAAGGGGCTGTTGCCCATCGCGGAGGAATATGAGCGCATTCTGCTTGTGGAGCCGGCGGTGGCGGACAGTCTGACCGGCCCGGACAGCAACCGCTACATCTTCAAGACTTCGCGCAATTCCTCGATGGATATGATCGCGCAGGCTTTGGCGCTCAACCCCGGCCCCGATCTGCATGTCGCCACGCTGGCGGAGGATTACGCCTTCGGGCGCGACGGGGTCACTGCCTTCCGCGCCGCACTTGACGGTTCCGGTGCGACGATTGTGACCGAGGAATATGTGCCGCAGGGCACGACGGATTACACCGCCGCCGCCGAGCGCATGTTCAACGCGCTCAAGGACAAGGAGGGCCGCAAGGTGATCCTGATCTATGTGGCTGGCGGGGGCGACCCGATGGGCAAGATCAAGGCGATGCAGCCGGAACGCTATGGGATCGAGATTTCCACCGGGGGGCATATCCTGCCGGTCCTGCCGACCTACAAGCGGGTGCCGGGCATGGAAGGCGCGATTTACTATTACTTCGAAAGCCCGGACAATGCGGTGAATGACTGGTTGGTCAAGACGCATATGGAGCGCTTCGACAGCCCGCCGGACTTCTTTACCGCCGGGGGCATGGCGGCGGCGCTGGCGGTGGTCAAGGCGCTGGAAACCGCGCCGGACTGGGATACGGAGAGCCTGATTGCGACGATGGAAGGCATGTCGTGGGAAACGCCGAAGGGCACCATGACCTTCCGCCCGGAGGACCATCAGGCGCTGCAAAGCATGTATCATTTCCGCATCAAGGTTGATGATGATGTGGAATGGGCCATCCCGGAGCTGGTTCGCGAGATCAAGCCCGAGGAGATGGACATTCCGATCGGGCGCACCAACTAAGCCCGTTTTTCCCGGCTCGGGCTGCGCGTTGCGGCCCGAGCCACCTTCTCGGAACACAACCCTTTGAGTTGCAAGGGAAATCATGAGCATTCCTTCGTTAGAAACACAGGATCTGACCATCCGTTTTGGCGGGCATGTGGCGGTCAATCGGGTGAGCTGCGCCTTTTATCCCGGCGAGCTGACGGTGATTGTCGGGCCGAACGGGGCGGGCAAGACCACCTATTTCAACCTGATTTCCGGTCAGCTCCCGGCCAGTTTCGGGCGCGTCTTAAAGGGGGGTGAGGATTTGACCCGGCTGCCCCCGTCCGCGCGCGCCAAACGCGGGCTGGGCCGGGCGTTTCAGCTTACCAACCTGTTTACGCGCCTGAGCGTTCTGGAAAACATCCGCCTCGCGGTGCAGGCGCAATCGGGGGCGGGCTGGTCCGTTTTGCAAAGCGTGGCCGCGCGTGGCGATCTGGTGCGTCGGGCGGAGGAATATCTGGAGCGCACCCGGCTCTCGGAGGTGGCGCATCTGCCCGCCGCTGCGCTGTCGCACGGGGATCAGCGCAAGTTGGAAGTGGCGCTGTTGATGGCGATGGAGCCGGAGGTTTACATGTTTGACGAGCCGACCGCGGGCATGTCGCTCGACCACGCGCCGGACGTTTTAGACCTGATCGCCGAGATCAAGAAGGACAAGAGCAAGACGGTTTTGCTGGTGGAACACAAGATGGACGTGGTGCGCGCGCTGGCGGATCGGATCATCGTGTTGCATAACGGTGAGTTGCTCGCGGATGGGGAGCCGGAAGAGGTCATGGCGAGCCGGATCGTGCGCGATGTCTATCTCGGCAAATCGGCGGAGGTGGCATGAGTTTCCTCAGTGTTGAAAATATGAAGACTTCGATCGGGCAATATGTGGTGTTGCATGATGTGTCCTTTGAGGTTCCCGAGGGTGGGGTTTTTGTGCTGCTCGGGCGCAACGGGGCGGGCAAGACGACGACGCTGCGCTCCATCATGGGGCTTTGGACGCCGTCGCCCGGTTCGGTGCGCTTTCGCGGCGAGGATATTTCCGGCCTGCATCCGTCCGAGATCGCGCGGCGCGGTTTTGCGCTGGTGCCGGAGGATATGGGGATTTTCGGCGGGCTGACCGTGGCGGAAAATCTGGTGCTGGCGACCGCGAAGGGCAAGTTCGACCCGGTGCGGCTGGAACGGATTTTGACCCTGTTTCCTGCGCTGGACACTTTTTGGGACATGCATGCTTGGGCCTTGTCGGGCGGGCAGAAGCAGATGCTTGCGGTGGCGCGCGCCATGATCGAGCCGCGCGATGTGATCCTGATCGACGAGCCGACCAAGGGGCTGGCCCCGGCGATTGTCGATGGCATGGCGGAGGCGTTTCGCGAGATGGCGCGCGACACGACTATTGTGCTGGTCGAGCAGAATTTCGACTTTGCCAGTTCCATCGGCGAGGCGGTCGCGGTGGTGGAAGACGGGCATATCGTGCATCGCGGCAGCATGGCGGATTTTGTTGCCGACAAGGCGTTGCGCGACCGGCTGTTGAGCCTGTCGGTATAGGGGGGGAGCATGGAAAAGCTGAACCGGATCATACGCCGCGCGGGAGGGGTCAACCTGTTGCCCGTAGCGGTTGCGCTGGTGGCGCTGGTGCTGATCGGGGTGCCCTCAAGCTGGGTCACGCTGACGGTCGCCGGGCTCGCCATGGGGATGATGATTTTCCTCATGGCGTCGGGCCTGTCGCTGGTCTTTGGCCTGATGGATGTGATGAATTTCGCCCATTCGGGCTTTGTTTCGCTCGGCGCCTTCGTGGCGGCGTCGGCTTTGGCAGCGATGGGAGGCTGGCTCGGTTCGGACTACATCGCGTTGAATATCCTCGCCCTGTTTCTCGCCTTCTGCGCGGCCATCCTCTTCGGGCTGGTGGCGGGCTGGTTCTTTGAGGTGGTGATCATCAAGCCGGTCTATGCCGATCATTTGCGCCAGATCCTGATCACCATGGGGGCGCTGATCGTGGTCGAACAGGCCATTCTGGCGATTTGGGGCGGCACACCGATGTCGGTGCCGCGTCCGGCGTTTCTGGAGGGCGCCTTCCTGATCGGTGACGTGACCATCGAGGTCTACCGCGCCTTTGCCTTTGCGCTCGGGGCCATCGCTTACGGCGCGCTTTACGTCACGCTGAACCGCACCCGCATCGGCCTGTTGGTGCGTGCGGGCGTGGAAAACCGCGAGATGGTCGAGGCGCTGGGCTTTCGCATTGACCGGCTCTTTATCGGCGTGTTCATGGCCGGTTCCGCGCTGGCGGCGCTGGGGGGCGCGATGTGGGCCGGGTATGAGACCCTGATCACGCCAGCGCTGGGCGGCGAGATGATGATCATTGTGTTCATCGTGGTGATTATCGGCGGGCTGGGTTCGGTTGAGGGCACGTTGCTTGGGGCCATACTGGTTGGGCTGATCGCTAATTACGTTGGCTTTCTGGCGCCGAAACTGGCGCTGGCGTCGAACATGCTGTTGATGCTGGTCATTTTGATGTGGCGGCCCAACGGGCTGCGGCCGGCGGTGAAGTGAGGTGGCTATGGTGGTTCAGAATAAAGGGGCGCTACTGGTTCGCGGCATGGTGTTTCTCATCGCCGCAGCGCTGCTCTTCGCGCCCTTCCTGTTTCAGGACGTGCGCAGCCTTGAGGTTGCGGCCCGGATTTGCGTGTTCATCGTGCTGGTCGGGTCTTACGACCTGCTGATCGGCTATACCGGCATCGTCAGCTTTGCCCACACGATGTTTTTTGGCTTCGGGGCCTACGGCGCGGCGATTTCGCTCAAACAGATGGGGCCGGGATGGGACGCAGTATTGGTCGGCGGCGTTGCGGGGCTGGTCTTGTCCATCGTGGCGGCGGTCGGCATCGGGTTGTTGTCGCTGCGGGTCAAGGCGATTTTCTTCGCCATGATCACCCTTGCAGCGGCCAGCGTGATGATGGTTCTGGCCAGCCAGCTCAGTGATTTCACCGGCGGCGAAGACGGAATCACCTACCGCGCACCGGACCTCTTCAAGACCGCCAACAAGCTGATGGTGGACGCCGACGGCAAGGTGGTGCGCCTTGCGGGGGTGAAGCTCAACGGTAAACTTGCGGCTTATTACTTCGTCTTTCTGACCTCCATTGCGCTGTTTGCCCTAATGCTGCGTCTGACCGTGTCGCCCTTCGGTACGGTGTTGAAATCCATCCGCGAGAATGAAGCGCGGGCCGAGGCCATCGGCTACCGGGTCGTGGCCTACCGCACGGCGGTTTTCGTCTTTACCGCCTGCATTGCCTCCATCGCGGGCACGGTTTACGCCATCTGGCTCAAATATACCGGGCCGGACACGGCGCTGTCCTTCGCCATCATGATCGACATTCTGCTGATGGTGGTGATTGGCGGCATGGGGACCATGTGGGGCGCGGTGATTGGCGCGGTTTTGCTGGTCATGGCGCAGTATTACCTGCGCGATCTGATGGGCAGCGCGGCGGCGGCGTTGGCGGATGTGCCGCTCCTGCCGCAAGTGCTGGACCCGGACCGCTGGCTGTTCTGGCTTGGTATCATCTTCATCCTGCTGGTCTATTTCTTCCCGAAGGGCATTGCAGGCACCATCATTGACAAGGGAGCCGCCAAATGACGCAGCCGAATTTCCGTTTTGCCCATGTGTTAGACCATGAGGTGCATGTGACCGAATGGGGCGACCCGGCCAATCCGGCCATTGTCTGCTGGCATGGGCTGGTGCGCACGGGGCGGGATTTTGATGAATTGGCGGCGGCGCTGTCGGAGAAGTATTTCGTGCTGTGCCCGGATACGATCGGGCGGGGGCTGTCGAGTTGGTCCAGTGACCCGGAGGCGGAATATACGCTGGAATATTACGCCGGGATCGCCACCGATCTGATGGATTATTACGGCTTGGAGCGTGTCGGTTGGATCGGCACGTCCATGGGGGCGATGATCGGGATGCGGCTGGCTTCCGGCCCCCATGCGGACCGGCTCGACTGGCTGATCATCAATGATATTGGCCCGGAAGTGCCCGATGCGGCGCTGCGGCGGATCGTCGCCTATGCTTCGGAAGGGCCGGTGTTTCAGAGCGTTACCGAGGCGGAGAAGTGGTTTCGCGCGGCTTATGTGCCGTTTGGGGAAAACAGCGATGCGTTCTGGACCCGGATGACCCGCACTTCGCTGCGTCGCCGGGGTGATGGGCTGTTCACTACCCATTACGACCCGGCGCTGATTGCGGCCCTGCCGATGCCGCTGGCGATTGGGGCAGGGCCCTGGGAGCGCTGGGAAAAGATCGACCTGCCGGTGCATCTGATTTACGGCGCCGACAGCGATCTGATTTCCGCCGAGGTGGTGGCGCGGATGGCGGGGAGCGGGCCGAAACCGGGCGTGACCTGTGTTGCGGCGACCGGACACGCGCCGACCCTGTCCCAGCCGGAGCAAATTGCCCGCGTGAAAGAGGTTATTGAACGTCTGGCGGCAAAGGGCTAGCCTCGCTTTGGAGCCCGAACAAATGTCCTCAGATGTTGACCAGAGTTTTGCCCGCGGCCACTTCGCGGAACTGGCCTTCACCCATGCGCCGGTGGGTCTTGTGGTGACGGAAAACCGCGTGATCCGCGACTGCAATCTCGCCTTTGCGCAGATGTTTGGCTACGCGGCGCACGAGTTGCGCGACCAGCTTTTCGAGGTGCTGTATCCGACCCATGACGAGTTTGTGAACATTCGCGACCGCGGCATTGACCAGTTGCGCGAAACCAATTCCTATTGGGACGAGCGCATCATGGCCAAGAAGTCCGGCGCGTTGTTCTGGTGCCGGGTGCGCGGGCATACGTTCACGCCGGAAAACCCGCTGCACCGGGCGGTCTGGAGCTTTGCCGACCTGTCCGAGCTGCGCCCCTACAAGCCGCTTACCCGGCGCGAACGCGAGATCGTGTCCTATCTCGGCGAGGGGCTGACCTCGAAGGAGATTGCCCTGCGCCTCGACATTTCGCATCGCACGGTCGAGGTTTACCGCGCCAAGCTGCTCAAGAAGTTTAACCTGCCCAATACCGGCGCGCTGTTTCAGTCGCTGGGCGGGATTGATGCGGAACAGATTGTTGAGCGCGATGGGTAGCGCGGCGCGTCCGGTGGAGTGGCGGTTGCTGCGCGGGTTGTTTGATGCGGCGGTGGCGGCGGCGGACCCGATGCGGTGTTTGGGCGCCTTCCTGCCGCCGAAGCCCACCAGCGGGCGGGTTGTGGTCGTCGGTGCGGGCAAGGCGAGCGCGCGGATGGCGGAGGCGGTGGAGGCGCTTTGGGGGCCGTGCGAGGGTTTGGTTATCACCCGCTACGGCCATGCCCGACCCTGCCAAGGCATTGAAATCGTTGAGGCTTCCCATCCGGTTCCCGATGCGGCCGGAGCCCAGGCTACGGCGCGGATGCTGGCGATACTGGAGGGTTTGGGCGAAGGGGATTTCGTCCTCAGCCTGATTTCCGGCGGCGCTTCGGCGCTTTTATGCGCCCCGGCGCCCGGTGTGAGTTTGGCGCAAAAACAGGCGTTGAACGCCGCACTCCTTGCGTCTGGCATGCCCATCGACCGCATGAATGTGGTGCGCAAACACCTGAGCCGGGTGAAGGGCGGGCAGTTGGCGGCGGCGGCGTTTCCTGCGCAAATGCTGTCGCTCCTGATCTCCGACGTGCCGGGCGACCGGGTTGCCGATATTGGCTCCGGTCCGGTGGTCGGCGAGGCGTCGCGGCCGGAAGAGGCGCTGGCGGCGCTGGCGCAATTCGACGTGCCGGTCCCGCCCGCTTTGCGCGCTGCAATTACGGCAAGCCGCGTCGTGCCGCCGGACGATCCGCGCTGTGCCCGCGCGCGGGCCGAGATCATCGCCGCTCCTGCGCAGTCGCTGGCAGCGGCAGCGCGCGCGGCGGAGGGCTGCGAGGTGCGGCTGTTGGGCGATGCGATTGAAGGCGAGGCGCGCGAGGTGGCGCGGGCGCAGGCGGAAACGGCTCTTGCGGTGCAGCGCGATTTGCCTCCCGACGCGCGCCCGGTTCTGCTCCTCTCGGGCGGCGAACTGACGGTCACGCGGCGCGGCGACGGGATCGGCGGCCCGAACGCAGAATTTTGCCTCGCGCTGGCTCTGGCGTTGAACGGCGCGCCCGGCATCCACGCCATCGCCTGCGACACGGACGGGGTCGACGGGGCGGCGGAGGTCGCGGGTGCGCTGATCGGGCCGGATACGCTGGAACGGGCACGCGCGGCGGGGCTAAACGCGGCGCAAGCACTGCACAACAACGACGCCCACCGCTTCTTCGCCGCCTTGGGCGATCAGGTCATCCCCGGCCCGACCCTGACCAACGTCAACGATTTTCGCGCCATCCTGATTGCGCCCTAATTCAGATCCTGCAACAGCCGCCCGTGTTTGCGGGTTTGTTCGATGACCTGTCCGAAGGTTTCCAGCCCCCGCGCCTCCAGCATCGGGATCAGGCGGCAGAGGGCTTCGGCGGTGGCTTGCGCGTCGCCCAGTGCGGTGTGGCGTAGCTCGGGCGGGATTTCGATGCCGAGCCGATCGCAGAGCGCGTCGAGCGTGTGCGGCGCGTCGGCCCCGAACACCACCGCCGAGAGCAGCACCGTGTCCAGCACCGGGTGGTTCCAGTCCAGCCCTTCGCGCGCGCCGTGCCGGTGCAGAAACGCCATGTCGAAGGGCGCGTTATGGGCGACGATCACCGCGTTGGCGGCGAAGCGGTGGAAATGGCTCAGAACCTCTTGCGGGCTGGCGGCATCGGCCACCATTGCGTCGGTGATCTTATGCACCTTGGTGCTTTCCGGCGGGATCGGGCGGCCCGGATTGGCCAACTCGTCGATCACCTCGCCGGGCACGATCTTTGCGTTCACCACCCGCACCGCGCCCAACTGCACCACCTCGTCGCGGTTGGGTTGCAGTCCGGTGGTTTCGGTGTCGAACACCGCCATGTCCAGCGCGCGCAGGGGGCGTTCGGCGATGTCGCGCTCGGTTTCGCGTTCTGAGAGGGCGAAATCATAGACCAGCGGCCGGGAAGCGTCTGGCGCAATGAGGGCGTGGGTCTCGTCGATCAGCAGCATGTAGCCCGGCGCGTGCGACAGGGGTTTCATGCGCAGATCGAAGGTCAGCCGCCCAGCGGTGCCGCGCGCGGGGAAGGCGACTTCCTGCCCGCTCTCAAGCATTTCCTCATGCGCGGCGCGCACCGCTTCTTCGTCGAAATACTCGAAGATCGAGGCGTTGAGGCGCGGGACGTGGATTTGCGCCAGAACCGCTGCGGCCTGCCCGTCGTACAGCACAATTTGGTGCGACGGGCTGATCAGCGCCATCGCCATCGGAATGTCGGTCAACAGCGCGGTGAGCTTTTCCTTTTCCGCCGCCAGATGCGCGGTTTCCTGCGCCACCGCTTCCGCCGCCTCCAGCGTCGATTGTGACAATTGCCCGGTGATCGCCTGCACTGCCGGGGCGAGGTCGCCCAGATGGCGCGCCTGTTCCTCGTCCACCGTCATATCGACCCCTGCATGGGCGTTGGAGCGCAGCGCGGCGGTCAGGTGTTCAACCGGGCGGGCGACGAAGGCGTCGAACAGATACCAAAGCCCGGCGGTCAGGCCCAAAAGGCCAAAACCGGCGATCAGCCCGGCGGTGATCAGGGCGGACGTGGCCCCGGCCTCCTCCATGCGGGCGAACCCAACCCAGAGCGCGAAGATCACCACCGCGACCCCGGCAACGCCGAAGCCTGAGAAGAGCAGGAAAACCCGCAGGCGCAAAGAGAGCTTATCCATCGCCGCCTCCTGTTTTGCAGATTGCGTCCAGCATCGGATCCCCCGCACCGGCGGTGAACCACTCCGCGCCGATCACCGTCCCGTCCGCCTCAAAGTCGATCGCATCGGTCAGCGCGGCGCGGCGCATCCCGGCGCAATCGGCCAGCACCGGGAAGGCATGCACCGGCGCCCAGCGGCCAAAGAGATACACATCCGCCAGAACCATATCGGGGGCGGCATCGTGGCGCTTTAGCGTGGCGACATCCACCGCCATGAAGCGGTCCACATAGGGGCGCAGGTAGGTCCAGGGCTGGTAAAAGGCTTGCTTTTCAATGGTTTCCACCACCTCCAGCCCCTCCGGCAGCGCGTCCGCCGTGCGCTGATACCAGCCGTATTCGCTGCTTACGGTCGCCGCGATCATCGCGCCCGCCGCCACGACCGGAGCCAGCCAGCGCGGCAGGCGTCCGCCCAGCACCCGGTTGAGCAGCATCACCACGCCCGCCCCGGCAAAACCCGCGACCAAGACCGCGATCAGTTCCAGAAACATCTCATCCTCCCTCGTCTTTTGCCGGGCGCGCGGCCCGGTTGTTTTTCTGCCGCGCCGGGCTTACCCCAGCGCCCCCTTGCCATGCCCGACCGCCGATTGAAGGGTTTTTATCACAACGAACGCGTCGCGCAGATGCGAGCGGTCGAAGTCGGACAGGGCGGCGGGGGCGAGGTAATTGTCCGGCTTCTGCCCCTTCTTGACCCGCGCCGCCTGATGCTCCAGCCGGGTGCGCGCGATCAGGTCATAGGCGTCGATCAGGTCGGCGGCGCCGGAGGCGGACAGCACGCCCGCATGGGCGGCGGCCACGAGGCGCGCGCGGGTATTGACCTCGGTCAGCTTGCCCTGAAGCGCGTAAATCCGGCCCAGATCCACCACCGGCACAACCCCGTTCAGCTTCATGTCGATCTGGTTCTTATGCTCGCCGGAGCGGATGGTCGCCAGCCCGCGCAACAGGCCGAGCGGCGGCATGTGTTTGAGCGAGTTCGATACCATATGGGCCACGAAAATCGAGTTTTTCGCCGCGGCGGCAAGGGTCTCTTCCTGCAAGTCTTCGAACAGGGCGCGGTGGCCGCCGATGGGGCGCAGGTCGAACATCACCGAGGCCAGCATTTGCGCTTCCGGGTCCGGCTTGCGGATCCAGCGGGCGAAATAGTCGCGCCAGACGCGCACCGGCTGGCACCAGCGCGGATTGGTCGCCATCATGTCGCCGGGGCAGTAGAAATAGCCGGTCACGTCCAGCCCATCGCTGACGAATTTCGCCAGCGCGCGGAAATAATCCATATCCGCTTCCGTCACCGCGTCGTCGAGCATCAGGCAATTATCCTGATCGGAAACGCCGGTTTGCTCCTGCCGCCCCTGTGAGCCGCAGGCCAGCCAGAGATACGGCACCGGCGGGGGGCCGAGCTTTTCCCCCGCCAGCGTCAGAAGCCGGCGGGTCACGGTGTCGGCGATGTCGGTGATCAGGCGGGTGACGACCTCATGGCGGTTGCCCGCGGCGACCAGCGAGACCAGCAGCCGGGGGATGCGCGCGGTGATCGTGGCCATCTCCTCAGCGGTTTGCGCGCTGGCAATCTCGCCCGCCAACTCGGCGGAGCTGACCGCCTGAAACCGGGTCAGGTCCGACTGGCTGACAATGCCGACCAGCTTGCCCGCCTCGACAATCGGGATGTGACCGATGCGCCGCTCCATCATCTGATGCAACACGTCTGAACCAATGGCGGCGGGAGAGAGATGCACCGGGTCCGGCGTCATGACGTCCGACACCGGCGTTTCGGGGGGCAACGCCTCCGCCAGCACCTTGCCCGACAGGTCGCGGGTGGTGACGATGCCGACGAGCTTGTCTTCGGGCCGGGTGACGCAGAGCGAGGAGATTTTGTGGTCGCGCATGGTGCGGGCAGCGGTCACGGCGGTGCAGTCCGGCGGGCAGGTGATCGGGGTCGTGGCCATCAGGGTCTCGACCGTGACCGTGGTCAGATCGCTTTGCGCCGCCTCTTCCGTCGTGCTGGTGCGGGAGCGGTCAAAGAAGCGGGCGACGGTTCTGTGCGCCTCGATCAGCGCGTGAAACAGCGCGGCGGGCAGCAGCAGAAGCACGGCATCGCTGAGGGTGCGCGCCGAGGTCGCGGCGCGCCCATCGCGCGACAGGCCGCGCTCGCCAAAGGAATTGCGCAGGCCCAGATGCGAGACCAGCTCACCATTGGCGTCGGTCACTTCGACCCGCCCGTCATAGATGATATACAGCCCCGCCATTTCCTCGCCGAAGCGGTAAATCTGCGCCCCGGCGGGCAATTCGCAGACCTCCACGGCGCGCGCGATTTCCGCCTGTTTTTCGGCGGGCAGGGCGTCATAGGGGTGAACGGAGGTAATGAAACGGAGAATTTGCTCGTTGGAAAGTGGCATGTTGGACCTCTGGCCTGAACCTCGAAAATGAAAAGTCCTGCCCGTTATCTGCCGGACAGGACCCGTTTGAAAGACCCCGCCGCGAAAAAGCGCGGCGGGGCGTTTGGCTTAGTGATCCTGTGCAGCGCCGGCGCCTTTCGGCACACGGACGCTTTCGACCAGCTCACGGATTTCCGTCGGAAGCGGCTTGGTCATGCCGGACACGATGTAAGCCACCGCGAAGTTCACCGCCGCGCCGATGGCGCCGAAGGAGGTGGACTTGATGGTGCCGAGCAGCGGGTCTGCATCGGAGAAGCTGTTGGTGCCCGGAACGAAGAACCACCCCTTGTGCAGGAAGATGTAGATCAGGGTCACGGTGATGCCCGCGATCATCCCCCAAACCGCGCCGCTATTGTTCACGCGGGTCGAGAAAATCCCCATCATCAGGGCCGGGAAGATCGACGCTGCGGCAAGACCGAAGGCCAGCGCCACGGTTTGCGCCGCGAAGCCCGGTGGGTTCAGGCCGAGCCAGGTTGCGACCACAATCGCCACCGCCATCGCCACCCGCGCCGACATCAACTCGCCGCGTTCGGAGATCTGCGGGTTGATCGCGCCCTTGATCAGGTCATGCGAAACCGCCGACGAGATCGCGAGCAACAGACCGGCCGCCGTCGACAGCGCCGCCGCAAGGCCGCCCGCCGCCACAAGACCGATCACCCAACCGGGCAGGTTGGCAATCTCGGGGTTGGCCAGCACAAGAATGTCGCGGTTGAACTTGGTCAGCTCGTTGCCAGCCCAGCCCTTTTCCGCGGCCATCGCCTGAAGATCGGCGTTCTTGTCGTTGTAATACTGGATCATGCCGTCGCCGTTCTTGTCTTCCCAATCGAGAAGGCCGGTCTTCTGCCACGTGGCCATCCAGTCATACTTGCTGTCGTTTTCGATCTGCTGGGTCGTCACCGCACCGCCCGCGATGCCGCCATTGGGCCACATCATCTCGGAGATGTTCAGACGCGCCATGGCGCCCACAGCCGGAGCCGTGAGGTAAAGCAGCGCGATGAAAACCAGCGCCCAACCGGCGGACCAGCGTGCATCGGCCACGCGGGGCACGGTGAAGAAGCGCATGATCACGTGCGGCAGACCGGCGGTGCCGATCATCAGCGACAGGGTGAACAGAACCATGTTCAGCGTGTCGGCGTGGTGCGCGGTATACTCGTTGAAGCCAAGCTCCGTCACCACCGCGTCCAGCTTCGCCAGAAGCGGTTCGCCCGTCGCGGCATAGTCGCCAAAGAGGCCCAGTGCCGGGATCGGGTTGCCGGTCAGTTGCAGCGAGATGAAGATCGCCGGGATGGTGTAAGCGGTGATGAGAACCACATACTGCGCCACCTGCGTGTAGGTCACGCCCTTCATGCCGCCGAACACCGCGTAGGCAAAGACGACTGCCGCGCCGATCAGCAGGCCGGTGGTGTTGTCCACCTCAAGGAAGCGGCCAAAGGCCACGCCAACGCCGGTCATCTGGCCGATCACATACGTCACCGAAGCGATGATCAGGCAGGCCACCGCAACGATGCGGGCGGTCTGCGAGTAAAAGCGATCGCCGATGAACTCGGACACGGTGAACTTGCCGAACTTGCGCAGATAGGGCGCGAGCAGCAGGGCAAGCAGCACGTAGCCGCCGGTCCAGCCCATGAGGAAGGACGAGTTGTCATAGCCGGTGAAGGCGATGAGGCCGGCCATCGAGATGAAGGAGGCGGCCGACATCCAGTCGGCGGCGGTCGCCATGCCGTTGGTGACCGGATGCACGCCGCGGCCGGCGGCGTAGAACTCCGAGGTTGAGCCCGCGCGGGCCCAGATTGCGATGCCGATGTAAAGCGCAAAGGACGCGCCCACAAACAGCAGGTTAATGGTAAACTGATCCATGCTGCGCTTCCTTATTCTTCTTCGACGCCGTGTTCTTTATCGAGCTTGTTCATCCGGAAGGCGTAGAAAAAGATCAGCGCCAGGAAGACAAGGATCGACCCTTGCTGGGCAAACCAGAAGCCCAGATCGGTGCCGCCAACGGCGATGCCGGACAGCATGGGGCGCAGCAGGATGCCGAACCCGAAAGAGACCAGCGCCCATATGATGAGGCTGATCACAATGATCCGCAGATTGGCGGACCAATATGCGTTGTTATTGGAATTTTCGGCCATGTTTGTGGCTCCTCCCTATTGTCGTGTCGGTTGCCGGTGCCTGCCCCGCAAGGCGCGTTTCCGGTCCGGCAACTTCCCCTTATGTGCGCCGCCGCCAACGGGGCGGTTGCGCCGAGATTTCCCGCCTGCGCGCCGCTCGCGTGCGCCTGCGGGTGGCCCTGCGCGCGCCATTGGCGGCGAGAGCCATGCGCGGCCCGGCAAAGGCGCCGGGCTGCGGCATTCTATGCCTCGGTTTTCCCGCGCATCAGGTCTCCTCCCGGTTGTCGATCAATTCCTCAACCACCGACGGATCGGCCAGCGTCGAGGTATCGCCCAAAGCGTCGTAATCGTTCTCCGCGATTTTGCGCAGAATGCGGCGCATGATCTTGCCGGAGCGGGTTTTCGGCAGGCCGGGCGCCCACTGGATCACGTCCGGTGAGGCAATCGGGCCAATCTCTGAGCGCACCCACTTGCGCAACTCCTGCCGCAATTCCTCGCTCGGCTCCTCGTCCGACATCAGCGTGACATAGCAGTAAATGCCTTGCCCCTTGATGTCGTGCGGGTAGCCCACCACGGCCGCTTCCGCGACTTTCGAATGCGCCACCAGCGCGCTTTCGACCTCCGCCGTGCCCATACGGTGCCCGGATACGTTGATCACGTCATCGACCCGGCCGGTGATCCAGTAATCCCCGTCCTCATCGCGCCGGCAGCCATCGCCGGAGAAGTAATAGCCCTTGTAATCGGAGAAATAGGTCTGCTGGAAACGCTCATGGTCGCCCCAGACGGTGCGCATCTGCCCCGGCCAGCTATCCTTGATCGCCAGAACGCCCTCGACCGGGTATTCGTGAATCTCTTCGCCGCTGGTCGGTTCCAGCACCACCGGATGCACCCCGAAAAACGGCTTCATCGCCGCGCCGGGTTTGGTTGCATGTGCGCCGGGCAGGGGGGTCATCATGTGCCCGCCGGTCTCGGTCTGCCACCAGGTATCGACGATCGGGCAGCGCCCCTTGCCGACAACCTCGTTATACCAGTTCCACGCTTCCGGGTTGATCGGTTCGCCCACCGTGCCGAGAACCTTCAGGCTCGACAGGTCGCATTTCTCGACAAATTCCTTGCCTTGCCCCATCAGCGCGCGGATGGCGGTCGGGGCGGTGTAGAACTGATTGACCTTGTGCTTTTCACAAACCTGCCAGAAGCGCGAGGCGTCCGGGTAGGTCGGCACGCCTTCAAACATCAGCGTCGTCGCGCCATTAGCCAGCGGGCCGTAGACGATATAGCTGTGCCCCGTGACCCAGCCCACATCGGCGGTACACCAATACACGTCGCCGTCGTGGTAATCGAAGGTGATCTCATGCGTCATCGCGGCCCAGACGAGATAGCCGCCGGAAGTATGCACAACGCCCTTGGGCTGGCCGGTGGAGCCGGAGGTGTAGAGGATGAACAGCGGGTCTTCCGCATCCATTACCTCCGCCGGGCAGCTGTCGCTCACCTTCTCCAACTCCTCATGCAGCCAGAAATCGTTGCCCGCGCGCCAGGCAATCTCGTCCCCGGTGCGCTTGACCACAAGGCATTTTACCTCGTCGAAATCGTGCAACAACGCCTGATTGACGTTGTCCTTGAGCTTGGTGCGCCGCCCGCCGCGCGGGGCGGTGTCGGCGGTAATGACCAGCTTGGCATCACAGCCATTGACCCGCGCGCCGAGCGCATCTGGCGAAAAGCCCGCAAAGACGATGGAATGAATGGCGCCGATCCGGGCGCAGGCCAGCATGGCATAGGCCGCTTCCGGGATCATCGGCAGGTAAATCACCACCCGGTCGCCCTTACCAATCCCGAGATTCTTCAGCACATTGGCCATGCGGCAGACATGGCCGTGCAACTCGCGGTAAGTGATGTGCTGCGCCGCTTCGTTCGGATCGTCCGGCTCGAAAATGATCGCCGTCTGATCGCCGCGGGTTTCCAGATGCCGGTCGATGCAATTCGCCGCGACATTGAGCTGACCATCGGCGAACCAGTTGATCTTCACCTCGCCGAAAGTGTAGTTGACGTCCTTCACCTCGGTAAAAGGCTTGATCCAGTCGACCCGCTTCCCGTGTTCGGCCCAGAAGGCTTCCGGGTCGTTGATCGAGGCGGCATACATCTCGTCATACTTCGCCGCATCCACATGCGCCTTGGCGACAAAATCCGCCGCCGGGGGGTATGTCGGATTGCTGGTATCAGATGGCATTCGGGCTCCTCCACATGTTGTTTTTTATGATTGGCGCGGGCCTCCCAACCTCGCGCGTGTTTCGGGTAGTATAGCCAGACAACAAAAAAACAAAACTCCCTTGTTTATTGAAATAAAATTTTACCAAAGGGTCGGTTTAGCGCTAAACCTTGGCGAAATCTTACCGTTTTCCCCTGTAAAAAAAGGAAAAATTGCCGCTACGTCAGAACCTTATGGCGCTGGTCGAAAAAACTTGACAGGGCGACGCATTTTAATCGCGCACGCCATAGGCTGCGAATCGCGGGCGAATCAACCGTACGCTGCATGGGCTTGCGTCGGCGGTAGTGGAGGCATAAATCTGACCCGTTCACAAAGGGGGCAAAGATGACGAAAACCGGCATTATGATCTGCGGCCACGGCAGTCGGGCGAAATCGGCGGAAGAGGAATTCTCTCTGCTCGCCAAGGGCTTGCGGGCGCGTTACCCGGACCTGCCGGTGGAATATGGTTTTCTCGAATATTCCGCCCCCAATATTCACATGGGTCTGGATCGGTTGGTTGCTGCCGGGGTGGACAAGGTGCTGGCCGTGCCGGGGATGCTCTTCGCCGCGACCCATGCGCGCAACGACATCCCCTCGGTGCTGAAAACCTATCAGGAAAAGCACCCCGGTCTGGAGGTCTCTTATGGCCGCGAGCTGGGGCTGCATCCGAAGATGATCGCCGCTTTTGAGGCGCGGATTTTGGAGGCGCTGGGGGTCGATCATGTGCATGATGGCGACCTTTATGACACGATGCTGGTCGTGGTCGGGCGCGGCACTTCGGACACGCTGGCCAATGCGGAAGCGGCGCGGCTGACGCGGATCGTGGCGGAAAATCTGGGCTTTGGCTGGGCCGAAACGGTCTATTCCGGCGTCACCTTCCCCTCGGTCGGGCGTGGTTTGGAAATGGCGCTGAAGCTGGGCTATAAACGCATCGTCGTCGCGCCGTATTTCCTGTTCTCCGGCCGTCTGATCGACCGGATTTACAATTATGTCGACAAGGTCGCCGCCAGTGCGCCGGACGTGACCTTCCTCAAGGCCGATTACCTCAAGGATCAGCCTAACGTGATTGATACTTTCGTCGAGCGCGTTGAAGAGGCGCAGATCGGGGAATTTGTCGATGAAAAAGACCTGATGGCGTCGTTTTTGCGCCGGTTGGAGGCGGGGGAGGTGCATGTGCATCACCACCACGCCGAATATCGCGACCCGGATGATGACGAAGCGCCGGGCGGGCATTCGCATGACCACGATCATGCGCACGGGCATGACCACGATCACGATCATGGGCACCATCATCACCACGGCCATTCCCACGGCGTCTACCGCCACATTGCCCACCCCCACGGCCCCCGCACCATGATCGACGAGGGCGTCTGCTGCTGCTTCATGAGCCAGTTCCCCGAGGAGGTCATCGAAGACGAACGGCGCAAACGGGGCAAAAAGGGCGGCGCTGGCGCTTGACTTGTGTCAAAGCGCTTGACGTTACGAGATTTAAGATGCCTGTAGGTCGAAATGGATGAAAAGGGAGGTCCGCGATGGGCGACTTTGGTAAATACCGCGAGATTCTTGAAGCACGCCTGAAGGAGTTGGACGCCCGGTTGCATGAGATCGAGGACGAATTGGACAGTCACCAGTCCCGCGATTGGGAGGAACTGGCGGTCGAGCGCGAGGGCGACGAGGTGCTGGAACAGATGGGCGCGACCGGGCAGGACGAGATCGTGCGCATCAAGGCGGCGTTGCAGCGTATGGACGAGGGCGAATTTGGCTATTGCGCCAAGTGCGGTGACGAGATTTCCGCCGAGCGCCTGGAAGCGGTGCCGCATACGCCGTTTTGCCGCACCTGCGCCGCCAAGGTTGGTTAAGCGCGGTTTAGGGGGAACGGATCATGGAAGACATTCTGAAAGCCGCCCGCGACCTGATGGGGCGTTATGACCCGTCCGGCGCCGATGCCGGGCAGGTTGCCGCTGCGGTGAGCAAACAAATCGCCTGGTTGCGGGCACGTGGGGCGCAGGTGCCGCAGGACATTCTGGACTTTGAGGCCCGGATCGAGGCGGGCGATGAGGGGGATTTGTTCGACAACATCCCGGTTTGAAGGTCTTAGGACCAATCGACATTCAGGCTTCCCAAAGGGTGTGTTTGTGTGATTCATAAAGACCAGATTGAGCACTCTGGGGGCAGTCACATGGCCAAACGATA
>PDOZ01000019.1 GCA_002747325.1 Rhodobacterales bacterium | reverse complement strand
GTTTGGCCATGTGACCTCCCCCAGATTGCTCAATATGGGGCTCTATGAATCACACAAACACACCCTTTGGGAATCCTGAATGTCGATTGGTCCTAAAGCCGAATGCGTCGCGTCACCCCGATCCGCTCCAGAAAGGCCGGATCGTGGCTCACAACGAGGATCGCCCCGTCATAGGCATTGAGCGCTGCCTCCAAGGTCTCGACCGCCTCCAGATCGAGGTGGTTGTTCGGCTCATCGAGCAGCAGAAGCTGGCGCGGCTGGCTGTGGCCCAGCGTGCAGGCGAGCCCGGCGCGCATCCTTTGCCCACCGCTGAGGGTGCCGATTTTCTGGTCCGCATCCGCGCCGCGAAACAGAAAGCGGGCGAGCGTGGCGCGGCGGTCGTTCTCATTCGCCTGTGGGTCCAGCCGGGCCAGCGCGCCGCGCACCGTTTCGCCCGCGTCCAGAAAACCGACATCCTGATCAATCAGCGCGGTCGGCACCCCAAGGGTCACAACGCCGCTTTGCGCTTGAAGCTGCCCGGCGATACAGGCCAGCAGGGTCGATTTCCCCGCCCCATTCGCACCCTCCAGCGCCACCCGCTCAGGGCCGCGCAGAGAGAACGACACGTCCCTGAAGATGGGCGCCTCAGCGCGATACCCGAACCCAAGGTGCGAAACCTCCAGCACACGGCGCGTGGCGCTCAGGCCGCAAGGCGGAATGTCCATCACCAGCGGTTCAAGCACCTCGACCGCCGCGCGGGCGGCCTCCAGCGCGGCTTCCGCCTCCTGCCCCTGCCGCGCGCGCAGCCGCGCTGCCGAGCCGCCGGAGCCTTCGCTGCGCTCCTTGGCGGCATCGAGCAACAGTTTCGACTGGCTGCCCGCTGCGCGAAGCTGCCTGCCCTGCCGGTCCGTGCGCGCCTTGCGTTCCGCCGCCCGCTGCGCCTGCGCCTGCGTATGCGCAACCGCCCGCTGCGCACGGGTCACCGCCTCTTCCGCCGCCGCCAGTTCTGCGGCCTTGGCGGCGCGATAGGCACTATAAGGACCGCCATAGCTCTTGGCGCCCAGACCCGTCAGTTCCACGATGGCATCCATCTCGTCCAGCAAAACACGGTCGTGGCTGGCCACCACAACACAGCCCCGCCAGCCGCGCAGGGCATTCAGCACTGCATCGCGACCCGCACGATCCAGATGGTTGGTCGGTTCGTCCAGCAAGAGGGCATCAGGATCGGCAAACAGCAGCGCCGCAAGGCCAGCCCGCGTCCGCTGCCCGCCGGACAGGGCAGCAAGCGGCGTGTCCGGCGGCAGGTCCAGCCCCAGCCGGGCCAGCGCCCCCTGAAGCCGCGCCTCCAGCGTCCAGTCCGCCTGCGCCAGTTCCTCCGCCGTCGCCTCCCCGCGCTCCGCCCGCGCGAGGAGGGCCAAGGGCGCCGACACCCCGAACAGATCGGCAATCGTGGCGCCTGTCGCCTGCTCCGGGTTTTGCCGCAGGAAACCAATGGAAACCGGCGCGCGGATCGTCCCCGCCGAGGGGGTCAACTCCCCGGCAATCAACCGCAACAGGGTGGTCTTGCCGGTCCCGTTACGCCCGACAAGGCCGGTGCGCTGCGGACCAAAGGTCAGACTAAGATCGGTGAAAAGCGGGGTGTTGGTGGGGGTGTGCCAGCTCAGGCCGGCGATGGAAATGGAAGGCATAAAACACGCTCGCAATAGAGAACCGGAAGGGGTTAGTCGGCGCGGGCAATATCCATGATCTCAGGCTCCATTTCAGATGGGGAACCCTAACAATCGCCCGGCTAAATTGCAAGTCTGGCGGCACTCCGGGGCCAAAACCGGCGACACCGCACGCCCTGCCCCCCACCTCCCAACCAAAAACTTCTCAATCAAAATCAACGCCTTACCCTAATAATGTAAAATAGTTTCACATTTCGCCTTGCAACATGCGCCCCCCATGCCAATCTATGCAATGTGAAACGAATTCACATCGAACAAAAGGAACCAAGCCATGACCAGCACAACCGAGTTTGAAACCCCCCGCGAAAAAGGCCCCTTCGCCCGTGCGGAGAGTTGGCTCGACGAGCGCGGCAAGGGCGCGTGGATTGCGCTGATGATCGTGGGCTTCGTCTTCTTCTGGCCCGCAGGCCTCGCCCTTCTCGCCTATATGATCTGGAGTAAACGCATGTTTTCGAAATCAAACTGCCGCCACAAAGCCAAACACCACGACGCCATGCGGATGAACCGCCGCCACGGCTTCCGCTCCTCTGGCAACACCGCCTTTGATGCCTACAAGGCCGAAACCCTGCGCCGCCTGATGGATGAGCAGGAACAGTTCGAAGCCTTCCTCGACCGGCTGCGCGACGCCAAGGACAAGATGGAATTTGATCAGTTCATGGACGAACGCGCCAGCGCGGTACGCGAAGAAGCGGAAGAAATCTATGACGGCGAGGCCGTGGAGCTTTCCGAACCAGAGGCGAAGAAAAAGAAGAAAAAGCACTGACAATGCCCCCGGCCCGCGCCTCCCTCGCGCGGGCCACCCTTTACAAACAGGACGAAAGATGACCAGACATTCCCCCTTCGCTGCCGACGGCTGGGCCCCGCAACCCACCGGCCTGCCCGACCCGGACACCCAGTCGGAATTTTACGCCGACACCGCCGTCAAGCGGCTTTTCGCGTGGCTGGTCGATGGCTTCGTGATCTTCCTGATCTCCCTCACCCTCGCGCTGCTGACCTTCGGTCTGGGCTTTTTCGTCTTCGCCCCCCTGTCCCTCGCCGTCAGCTTCCTCTACCGCTCGGTCTCCATCGCCAACCGCTCCGCCACGCCGGGCATGCGCCTCATGGCCATCGAGTTGCGCAACCACCGCGGCGAACGCCTCGACGCCCCCACCGCCATGTTCCACACCGCCGGCCACCTCGCCTCCATGGCCTTCACGCCCCTGCAACTGATCTCCATCGTCCTCATGCTCACCAATGCCCGAGGCCAGTCCCTGATCGACATGCTCCTGGGCACCGCCATGATCAACCGCGCGGCGAACAGTTAGGACGGCTTGCTGCTCCCCCCAAGCAGCGCTACCCTTTCGATGCGCGGCGCAGAGAGGGAAAAGACATGAGTGAACATATTTGGTTGTCGGGAGGTCGCAGAGGGTCGGAAAACCCCGTGAACTTCTTCCCGGATTTTGAATTGCCGCGCACTCCGGAGGAGATTGCAAAGGGTTTTTCAAGTCAAGAAGAGGGAGACAAGCATTATGAGCTGTTGCGCCGCATTGACGGTGGAGAGCTTGTGCCGAAGGAGGAAATGCCACGGAGGTTTTTCCATTCGGCCAACGACCAAGTCGAGATGAAGCTGCCGATTGTTTTCAACACGCCGTTTCTGTTGCTCAAAGACAAAGCGATCAGGATCTTCAAAGAGTTCGATCTGGGCAATGCCTATTTCCACCCGGTTGAGCTATTTCACTTTGATCGTACCACGCCGGTTAAGGGGCAAAATGTCAGCATGATATGTATTGGCAATGTTAAGGATACAGTTCGTGTAGATCAAAGTCAGCGGATCAAACTGCGGCGGCCAAATAATCCGAATGTCTACAAGATTTCTGTGTTTGTGGAGGACGATGAGGTGGTCACCAAAGCCAGCGCATTAAATGACCCAGATATCTGGATTGATCCGAGGATCCATAATGCTTGGTTTTTCAGCGACCGGCTGGCGCAGGCGCTGATCAAGGCCGGGCTGAAAGAAACACTGCGAATGGTGCGCACGAAAACCATCTGACCGCCTCACAACACGCGCGCACCCTACCCCCCCTTCTTAGAGCAGAAATCGCTAAATCCGAATTAAAATTCTCTGCCTCCGGGTCAGCATCCTGCTGGTTTCAAACGCGAATTTTGATCCTTGATGGTGCGGATTCAAGCGATTTCGCTCCAGCAATAATACTTACCCCCCTTCTTCTTAGCAAAAATACTCACATCCCGCCCGCGCCACCTCCAAAACGCCGGGACACCGCCCCCCGCTAACCATTTCCCCAACCTCCCCTTGGCGTGGGCGCGGTTTGTTGCTACCAATTCACAGACCCGTCAGATTTCGTTTCGGAGACCCATGCGCCACACGCTTCCCATTGCCCCGCAGTTCTATGTGACCGCGCCGCAGCCCTGCCCCTATCTTGACGGGCAGGTGGAACGGAAGCTGTTTACCGCGCTGACCGGAGAAGCGGCGGCGGGCATGAACGACGCGCTGTCGCAACAGGGGTTCCGGCGCTCGCAGAACGTGGCCTATCGCCCGTCCTGCGCCGAATGCGCCGCCTGCCTTTCCGCCCGCATCCGGGTGGCGGATTTCAAACCGACCCGCAGCCAGCGCCGGGTGGAAAAGCGCAACGCCTACCTGACCCGCCGCATCCGCGCGCCCTGGGCGACCGAAGAGCAATACGCCCTGTTTCGCAGCTATCTCGACAGCCGACACGCCGACGGGGGCATGGCGGAAATGGATGTCTTTGAATTTGCCGCCATGATCGAGGAAACCCCGGTGAAAACGCGGGTCATCGAATATATGGCAGCGCGGGAGGAAGGCGAAACGCCGGAAGTGGAAGCGGAGCGCCTGCGGCTGGGCCTGCCGTCCCCCCGCCGCCTGATCGCCGCCTGCCTGACGGACGTGCTGGAGGACGGGCTGTCGATGGTCTATTCCTTCTTCGACCCGTCCAAACGCGCCGACAGCCTCGGCGCCTATCTGATCCTCGACCATATCCGTCTGGCGCAGGAGCTGGACCTGCCCTATGTCTATCTCGGCTATTGGGTGCCCGGCTCACCGAAAATGGACTACAAATCCCGCTACGCACCGCTGGAAATCTACGCCGGCGGGCGCTGGCAGGAACTGACCGACCCGGCGGCTTTCGCCGCCAACCCCGCCTGCGGCCAGCCCGCCTCAATCTCGGAACAGGTGGCGGGGATCGAACTGCCGCAGCTGGAGCGCGGGACCTAGAACGCGCCCCATCTCTGGACAAAATGTCGCCCGCCCCGCCAAATCCAACAGAAAATTACAAAATCCAGCCCTGCCCGGTAATTTTGCGCAAAAAATCCTGCCAAATTCCGCTTTTTCGCGTTGACGCCCCCAAGCGCCCTGCCTAATATCGCCCGGAACTTGAAAGGATGTCACCGATGATGGGACGGGTTGTAATCGTAAAGAAATGGCGCATGGGCCTCTGACGGATCCCTGATCCATCTCCATGCGCCCCCGAAATTCGGGGGTTTTTTTATGAATGCAGTCAGGCGCGATTGCGGATACCCGGACCGGAACCAAGGGAAGCGGAGAGAAAGACATGAAACGGCAGATGACCGGCGCAAGAATGGTGGTGCAGGCCCTGAGGGAACAGGGGGTCGACACGGTTTTCGGCTATCCGGGCGGCGCGGTGCTGCCGATCTATGACGAGATTTTCCAGCAAAACGACATCCAGCACATTCTGGTGCGTCACGAACAGGGCGCGGTGCATGCCGCCGAGGGCTATGCCCGCTCGACCGGCAAGCCCGGCGTGGTGCTGGTCACTTCCGGCCCGGCGGCGACCAACGCGGTAACCGGCCTGACCGACGCGCTGCTGGACTCGATCCCGCTGGTGGTGCTGTCCGGTCAGGTGCCCACCTTCATGATCGGCACCGACGGCTTTCAGGAGGCGGATACCGTCGGCATCACCCGCCCCTGCACCAAGCATAACTGGCTGGTGAAGGACACCGACCAACTGTCTGAAACCATTCACAAAGCCTTCCATGTCGCCAAGACCGGCCGCCCCGGCCCGACCCTGGTTGACATCCCGAAGGACGTGCAATTCGCGCAAGGCACCTACACCCCGGCCAAGCCGGACCCGGTGCCGCATTACCAGCCGCAAAAGCGCGGCGACGAGGCGGCCATCCGCGAATTGGCAGAGTTGATGGAAACCGCCAAACGCCCGGTGTTCTACACCGGCGGCGGCGTGATCAATTCCGGCCCCGGCGCATCGCAACTGTTGCGCGAACTGGTCGATGCGACCGGCTTCCCCATCACCTCGACCCTGATGGGCCTCGGCGCCTATCCCGCTTCCGGCGATAAATGGCTCGGCATGTTGGGGATGCACGGCCTCTATGAAGCCAACATGGCGATGCACGATTGCGACCTGATGATCGCGGTGGGCGCCCGCTTCGACGACCGGATCACCGGGCGGCTCGACGCCTTCTCCCCCGGCTCGACCAAGGTGCATATCGACATCGACCCCTCCTCGGTCAACAAGGTGGTGCATGTCGACCTGCCGATCATCGGCGATGTGGGGCATGTGCTGGAAGACCTGCTGGCCATCTGGAAATCGCGCGGGCGCAGGACCGACCGGGAGGCGCTTGGCAAATGGTGGGACGAGATCAACGAATGGCGGGCGGTGAAATGCCTGACCTACACGCCCTCCAACGAGATCATCAAACCGCAATTCGCCCTCGAACGGCTGGAGGCGCTGACCGCCGGCATGGACCGCTACGTCGCCACCGAAGTCGGCCAGCACCAGATGTGGGCCGCGCAGTTTTTGGGCTTTGAGGAACCGAACCGCTGGATGACCTCCGGGGGTCTGGGCACGATGGGCTATGGCCTGCCCGCTTCCGTTGGCATCCAGATCGCCCACCCGGAGGCGCTGGTGGTCAATGTCGCCGGGGATGCCTCCTTCCTGATGAACATGCAAGAAATGGGCACCGCCGTGCAGTTCCGCGCCCCGGTGAAGCAATTTATCCTGAATAATGAACGCCTTGGCATGGTGCGCCAGTGGCAGCAACTGCTGCACGGCGAGCGCTATTCGCATAGCTGGTCGGAGAGCCTGCCCGATTTCGTCAAGCTGGCCGAAGCCTTCGGCTGCAAGGGCCGCGCCGTGTCGGACCCCGCCGAACTCGACGACGCCATCCGCGAGATGATCGAATATGACGGGCCGTTCATTCTCGATGTGCATGTGGAAAAACACGAAAACTGCTTCCCGATGATCCCATCCGGCGAGCCGCATAACAAAATGCTTCTGGGCGACGCCGCCGCCACCGACGCCATCCGCGGCGACGGTCAGGTTCTGGTCTAGGTTCGGGATTAAAGCGTTATGCGAAAAAACAGAATCCCTTAACGCTGCCTGAAATCAAAGATTTCAACGCGTTAAGGGATGCTCAATGTTTCAAGCATTTCGTCAAACGCTATAGGAGAATAAAAAATGTCTGCACTGAAAATCAAAAAAGGCGCTTCGCGCAAATCCGCCTACGACCTGCGCGACCCGAATTCAAACGTGATCGAGCGGCACACGCTGGCCGTGGTGGTGGAAAACGAGGCCGGGGTGCTGGCACGCGTCATCGGCCTGTTTGCCGGACGGGGCTACAATATCGAGAGCCTGACCGTGGCCGAAACCGACCATGAGGGGCACCTGTCGCGCATCACCATCGTCACCACCGGCACCCCCGCCGTGATCGAACAGATCAAGGCGCAGCTGGGCCGGGTCGTGCCGGTGCATGAGGTGCATGACCTGACGGTCGAGGGGCGCACGGTGGAGCGCGAATTGGGGCTGTTCAAGGTCACGGGCTCGGGGGAAGCGCGGGTTGAGGCGCTGCGGCTGGCGGATATTTTCCGCGCCAATGTGGTCGATTCGACGCTGGAAAGCTTCACCTTCGAAATCACCGGCACGCCGGAAAAAATCGACGCTTTCGCCGACCTGATGCGCCCCCTCGGGCTGGAAGACGTCGCCCGCACCGGCGTCGCAGCGCTGGCGCGCGCAGCATCGTAACCCCCAAACGCCGCCCTGCCGCCGAAACACGGCGGGGGCGGAGGCGAATTTGGGAAATGGAGCGGGTGAAGGGAATCGAACCCTCGTCGTCAGCTTGGGAAGCTGCTGCTCTACCATTGAGCTACACCCGCTTCGCGCGCCCTTCTACGCCGCCCGGCGCGGGGCTGCAAGGGGGTTTGAAGAATATGCGGTTTTCCGCGGCAGATCCGGCCAATTCATGAATGGCTTACCCCGCTTCATTGGACGGGACCGAGGTGGCGCTGGACTCTTGCGGCGCCAGCGCGTTACCGTCGTGGCGGCGCGCACGTGAAGGAAACCCCACGTGAAGGAAACCCCGTGACCTCAACCATTGCGATACCGTTGACATTCGGACGGGGCAGAGAGGTGCAGGCCCGGTTTGAAGCAGGATCGGGAACCGAACTCGCGATACTTCTGCCGGGTTTACGGTATGGATGCGAACGCCCTCTGCTCAGTGGGGCCGCCGAGGTTTTCCGCCATCGCGGCTGTGACATTGCCCGTCTGAATTTCACCTATTCCGAAGACACGGAATTTCTGCAAACGGACGATGAAACGCAACTCGCTCAGATCGCTTCCGATGGCCGTGACATCCTGCAATACCTGATGCAACTCAGACGCTATGAACGTATTTGGGTTATCGGAAAATCGCTTGGAACCATCGCCATGGGAGCGGCATTTGCCGACCGCAAACTGGCTGCCAGAAACGTATATGGAATTTGGCTGACGCCCAGCCTGACCGGGACGCCGCTGCCCAAGCAGCTTATGGCGCAGGATTATCCGGGGGTCGTCGTCATCGGCACGGAAGACCCCTCATATGTGACCGAGTTGATGGCGCCGCTCGAAGCACAGCCGAATATCCACGTTTGCCCCATTGCGGGCGCCGATCATGGATTTGACCACGTAAAGCGAAATCGCTTTAATCTGCAACATCGAGCATCAAAATTCGCGTTCGAAATCAGCAGGATGCTGATGGAGAGGCAGAGAATTTTGATCCATATTTAGCGATTTCTGCTCTGGCGGCGCGGAGGCGGCCAAGGCGGCGGTGGCGGATGCGGCCGGGGCCATCGCGGGTTGGGTGGACGAACAGGTCGGTTGACCGAAGCTCAAGCGTCTTTGCCTTTCATCTGCTGCAAAGCCGCGATCAGCCCGCGCGTCGAGGCGTCCAGCCCTTGCGCGCTGGCCTCTCCCGCGACAACCGGCGCCAGCCGCGAGGCCAGTTCCTTGCCCAGTTCGACCCCCCATTGATCGAAGGAATTGATGCCGAGGAGCACGCCTTCGACAAAGACCCGGTGTTCGTAGAGCGCCAGAATTTGACCGAGAACATAAGGGGTTAGCTTGGGGTAGAGCAGCGTGGTGGAGGGGCGGTTGCCGGGAAAGACGCGGTGGGCGGCTTGGCGTTCCAGCTCCGCGCCACCATATCCCGCCGCCGCCACACGCGCGCGCGCTTCTTCCAGCGACCGCCCCCGCATCAGCGCCTCCGATTGCGCGAGGCAATTGGCCACCAGCAGGTCGTGCTGCGCTTCAAATCCCGCCTCGTGCCCCGCCGCACCGACCATAAATTCGCACGGCACCGGCACCTTGCCCTGATGGATCAGCTGGAAAAACGCGTGCTGCCCGTTGGTCCCCGGTTCGCCCCAGACCACCGGCCCGGCGGGGCGTTCCAGCGCGCGGCCATCCATCGCCACCGACTTGCCGTTGCTCTCCATTTCGAGCTGTTGCAGGTAGGCTGGCAGGCGGGCGAGGCGTTGTTCATAGGGCAGGACGGCGCGGGTCGGGTAGCCCATCACCTGATGGTGCCAGATGCCGATCAGCGCCAGCATCACCGGCAGGTTCTGCGCCCCCTCCGCCTGCTGAAAATGCGCGTCCATCGCGGCGGCGCCCGCCAGAAACGCGTCGAAATGCGCCCCCCCGATAGCGATGCGCAGGGGCAGGCCAATCGGCCCCCAAAGCGAATAACGCCCGCCGACCCAGTCCTCAAAGCCAAACACCCGCTCCGGCGCGATGCCCCATGCGGCGGTCTTGTCCAGCGCGGAGGACACGGCGGCGAGGTGGCCGGAATGCGCCTCCCCAAGCGCGGCGGCGAGCCAGTCGCGGGCGGCAGCGGCGTTGGTCATGGTCTCGATCGTGGTGAAGGTTTTCGAGGCGATGAGGACGAGGGTTGTCGCCGGATCGAGCGGGGCGAGCGTGTCCGCCAGATGGGCCGGATCGACGTTGGAAATGAAGTGCAGGCGCGGCCCGTCGGCATAGGGCGCGAGGGCGCCGGTGGCCATTGCCGGGCCGAGATCGGAGCCGCCAATGCCGATATTCACCACGTCGGTGAAGCGCGCGCCGGTCGCCCCCCGCAGGGCGCCCGAACGCAGCGCATCGGCAAATTCCCCCATGCGCGCGCGGACCTCCGTGATGCCCGGCCGAACGTCTTTTCCGTCCACCAGAAGCGGGGTGGTTTCCGCGGATCGCAGGGCGGTATGCAACACGGCGCGCCCCTCTGTCTGGTTTATTTTTCCCCCTGAAAACATGGACGTACGAGCCGAAGTTAAAGCACTACTTTCAATTAGATTCAAAAGCAATGAACGGGCCGGCGCATCGAGCAAGGTCTTGGAATAATCGAACACCAACCCGTCGACATGCAGAGTAAAATCCGCGCTGCCCCGCGCTGCCAGCAAGGCCTCAATCCGGGTTTCTTGCAACCGATCCCGCGCCGCTTCGAGTTTTTTCCACATCACATTCATTCTTTCTTAATACCTACCGGATATTACGGACACCAATGAACGTCCAACTCGCTCAAAAACGCCGAAATCGGCGCCGTCTGCGGATCGTCCAGCGCTTGCGCGCGGTCCAGCGCCGCTTTTTTGGCCGCGCCCCGAATCACGAGATGCTTGCGAATGGCGCCTTCGATGACCGGAAAGGTCAGGGTGACGCGCGGCTCCGGGACGCCGGGCGCACGCATCGCCATCAGGACCGGCGCGTCGGGCGACATGGCGGCGTCGATCTGATCGCCGTCAGGGAAGAGGCTGGCTGTGTGCATATCCTCGCCCATGCCGAGCAAAACACTGGCCAAAGGCAGGGCGGCGCGCACCGGGCCGGACAGCGCCTCAAGGCCGTCTTCCGGCGCCTGCGCGCCGTCATAAAGCGGGATCAACACCGCCTCTGCTGCTTTGCCCGCAAACAGCCGTTCGGTCAGCAACCGCGTATTGGAACGCGCCGAACCGGGATCGACCCAGCGCTCATCCGTCAGCATGACATCGACCCGCGCCCAATCGAGGTCCACATGGGCGAGATAGTCGAAAACCGGCCCCGGCGTGGCCCCACCCGCAACGGCAATCGCCGCCCGGTCCGCCACCGCAAGGCGGGTGCGAATATCGTCCGCCAGGACATTCGCCACCGCCATCATCATCATGTCGTCGTCGGCATAGCTGTGCAGTTCCATTTCAAACCCCCAGTTCGCGCCAGCGCCGCCCATCCCGGCGCAGCAATTCCATCGCCGCCTGCGGCCCGGCGGACCCGGCGTCATACGCGACCGGCCTGTCCCCGCGCGCCTGCCAGTCGGCAATGATCGGATCGGTCCAGGCCCAGGCCGCTTCAACCTCGTCATCGCGCATGAACAAGGTCTGATCGCCGCGGACCACGTCCATGATCAAGCGCTCATAAGCATCCGCCACATCCGCCCCCTCGCCCAGGGCCTCGGCGAAGGTCATGTCCAGCGGCACATCCATCAGGCGCATGCCGCCCCGCCCCGGCTCCTTGATGGTCACGGTCAGGTCCATGCCCTCATTGGGCTGCAAGCGGATCGCCAGCGTGTTCGGCGCCTGCCCGGCCCCGTCCTCGAAAATCGAATGCGGCGGCGCCTTGAAGCGGACGACGATCTCCGACATCCGCGCCTGCATCCGCTTGCCGGTGCGCAAGTAAAACGGGGTGCCGTTCCAGCGCCAGTTGGCAATACCGACCTTCATGGCGATAAAACTCTCGGTGCGGCTCTGCGGATTTCCGCTATCCTCCAGATAGCCCGGCACCGCCCCCGCAAGATATTGCCCGCGCACCAGGTCCCCCGCCGCCACCGGCTCCAGCGCCCGGATCACCTTCAGTTTCTCATCGCGCACCGCCCCCGCCTCAAACCGCGCCGGCGGCTCCATCGCCGTGAGGCACAAAAGCTGCATCAGGTGGTTTTGAACCATGTCGCGCATGGCCCCCGTCGCGTCGTAATAGGCGCCGCGCCCGCCAACCCCGACGCTTTCCGCCACCGTGATCTGAATGTGGTCCACATATTGCGCATTCCACAGCGGCTCAAACAACATATTGGCGAAGCGCACCGCCATCAGGTTCTGCACGGTCTCTTTGCCAAGGTAATGATCAATTCGGTAAATCTGCGCTTCGTCAAAATACGCCGCCAGCGTGGCATTCAGCGCACGCGCCGAGGTCAGATCATGCCCGAAGGGCTTTTCAACCACGATCCGCGCCCGCGGCCCCGCAATCCCCGCGCCGTGCAATCGCTCCGCCAGCGCGCCAAACAGGTCCGGCGCGACGGAAAAATAAAACGCCTGCACCACGCCGGGCCGCATCGCCGCCTTCAACTCGGCCCAGCCTGCCGCGCCCTGCACCTCCAGCGCCACGTAGCGAACGGCCGCCAAAAACGCCTCCACACCCGGCGCAGTGCGTTGTTTTTCTGAAACAAATTCCTCAAGCGCCGCCCGCACAAACGCCCGAAACGCCTGATCATCCAGATCCGTGCGCGCCGCCCCGATAATGCGCACCCCCTCCGGCAATTGCCCAGCCTGAAACCGCCGATACAGGGCAGGCAAAATCCTGCTACGCGCCAAATCCCCCGTGGCCCCAAACACCACAAGGTCAAAGCTCTCCACCGGAATGACGCGCGAAACCATGTCCTGCTTCCTCTGTTGCCCGCACACCGTAACACGCCCAGAGGCTAGGGCGTAGCCCCATAATCCCTGCACCACTGGCGCCAAATCCGCGAAAGATCAGAGGTTTGGCGTGCGCCGGACA
This sequence comes from Rhodobacterales bacterium, assembly GCA_002747325.1. Lineage (GTDB taxonomy): Bacteria > Pseudomonadota > Alphaproteobacteria > Rhodobacterales > Rhodobacteraceae. Next base: position 5,990 of record PDOZ01000019.1, on the reverse strand, counting down.
TAGTGGGCCTATTTCCAAGCGCGTCGAGCCGCTGATATGAAGCGGGTTTAGCGTCCTTCGGATTTGCCAGATTTTTGCCCTGAACGTCTTCGCGACCCCTTGAAATAGAACCACTATTCCTGCGGCGTTGCTCATAGTCAGAACAAAAATCTGACAAACCAGTGGTGCAGGGTTTATGGGTCTACGCCCTAGAACAACCACGCTCTTGCCTTCCCGCCCACCGCGTGCGACAGGGCGCCTATGTTGCAGACCGAAACGCTCATTCTTGGTGCCGGGGCCGCCGGGCTGTTTGCCGCCGGGCGGATCAAAGGCCCGGCCCTGTTGCTTGACCACGCCAAACGCCCCGGCGAGAAGATCCGCATTTCCGGCGGCGGGCGCTGCAATTTCACCAATCTTTACGCCAGCGCGGAAAATTATATCAGTGAAAACAAGCACTTCGCCAAGTCTGCTCTCGCGGGATACAACCAATGGGATTTCATCGAGGCGGTGGATCGGGCGGGGATTGTGTGGCACGAAAAGACGCTGGGGCAGCTCTTTTGCGACGGAAAATCGAGCCAGATCGTCGACATGCTACTGTGCGATCTGGGCGACACGGAACTGATGCTGGGCACGCGGATCGACAGCGTGACGCACACGGCGGAGGGCTTTGTGGCGCAGACCTCGCAGGGCAAAATCCGGGCGCAGAACCTCGTCGTGGCGACCGGCGGCAAATCCATTCCGAAAATGGGCGCGACCGGGCTGGCCTATGACCTCGCCCGGCAGTTTGGCCACCGCATCACCGAAACCCGCGCCGGGCTGGTGCCCTTCACCTTTGGCGACCGTTTCGCCCTCCTGTCCGGCCTTGCCCTGCCCGTAATCGCCCGCAATACCCGCGCCAGTTTCCGCGAAGCCGCGCTCTTTACCCACCGTGGTCTGTCCGGCCCGGCGGCCTTGCAACTCAGCTCCTACTGGCAGCCCGGCGAGCACATCCTGCTGGATCTCACGCCGGACCAAGACCCCGCCAACCTATTGAAAAGCCAAAAGAAAAGCGCGGGTCGCAAACAGGTTTCCACCGCGCTGGCGCAGATTTTGCCGCCGAAGCTGGTGGACTTTCTCGCCGCCGAATGGGCCGACCTGCCGCTCACCGAGAAGCTCGCCGAACAGCCCGACCGGGTGTTGGAAGCCATCGGCGCGCGGGTCAAGGGCTGGGAACTCGTGCCGCAGGGCACCGAGGGCTACCGCACCGCCGAAGTCACCGTCGGCGGGGTTTCGACCGAGGAAATTTCCTCCAAAACCATGCAATCGACCCGCCTGCCCGGCCTGTATTTCATCGGTGAGGCGCTGGACGTGACCGGCTGGCTCGGGGGCTATAATTTCCAATGGGCCTGGTCGTCGGCCGCCGCTGCCGCGCGCGCGATCAATGCTGGCGCCTGACGCGCGGGCGCGCTAACAGGGGACAGGGAGGCGCCGCATGAAAATCGCGAGTTACAACATCAACGGCATCAAGGCGCGCATCGGGGCGCTGACGGAATGGCTGCGCGAAGCGGAGCCGGATGTGGTGATTTTGCAGGAGATCAAATCGGTCGACGAAAATTTCCCGCACGAGCCGTTCGAGGATCTGGGCTACAATGTCGCGACCCACGGGCAGAAGAGTTTCAACGGGGTGGCGCTGCTGTCGAAATACCCGCTCGAAGACGTGACGCGCGGGCTGCCGGGGGCCGAGGGCGCGGGGCGCGAGGGCGACGACATCGAGGCGCGCTATATCGAGGCGACCGTGGTCGGCGACGTCGCCGTGCGCATCTGCGGGCTTTACCTGCCCAACGGCAACCCGGTCGCCTTTGAGGACGACACGCCGGTGCTGGAGGGGAAATTTGGCTATAAAATCAAGTGGATGCAGCGGCTACGGGCGCGGGCGCAGGAGCTTTTGGCCCTCGAAGAACCCTTCCTGATGGCGGGCGATTACAACGTCATCCCGCAGGACGAAGACGCGGCGCGGCCCGAAGCCTGGCGGCGCGACGCGCTGGCGGTGCCGGAAACCCGGCGCGAATACCGCCTGCTCACCGGGCTGGGCCTGACCGACGCGCTGCGGGTGCGCAATCCGGCGCCGGAGGTCTACACGTTCTGGGACTTTCAGCGCGGCGCCTGGCAGCGCAATGACGGCATCCGCATCGACCATTTCCTGCTCTCGCCCGCCTGCGCCGATCTGCTGACCGATTGTCAGATCGACAAGGAAATGCGCGGGCGGGAAAAACCGTCGGACCACGTGCCGATCTGGATCAAGCTCGACGCATAGGGGATTGTTATGACACAGAAAATCATCATCGACACCGATCCGGGGCAGGACGACGCCATCGCCCTTCTGCTCGCCCTTGGCAGCCCGGAAATCGACCTGCTGGGCATTACCTGCGTCGCCGGAAACGTGCCGCTGGAACTGACGCAGCGCAATGCGCGCATCGTCTGCGAATGGGCCGGGCGGGCGGATGTGCCGGTCTTTGCGGGCTGCGCGGAACCGATGGAACGCCCGCTGGTGACGGCGGAAAATGTGCATGGCAAGACGGGGCTGGACGGGCCGGAACTGCACGCGCCGCAGATGAAATTGCGGGCACAACATGCGGTGGATTTCCTCATTGAAACCCTGCGGCGCGAACCGGCGGGGAGCGTCACCCTGTGCCCCATCGGGCCGCTGACCAATATCGGCACGGCGCTGCAACGCGCGCCCGATATTGCCGAACGCATCGGGCTTATCGTGCTGATGGGCGGGGCATATTTCGAGGTCGGTAACGTCACCCCCGCGGCGGAGTTTAACATTTACGTCGACCCGGAAGCCGCTGATATCGTGATGAAATCCGGCGTCGAGATCGTGATGATGCCGCTGGATGTGACCCATAAAGGCCTGACCACCCGCGCCCGCATCGAAGCCTTTCGCGCCCTTGGCAACAAATGCGGCGCGGTTGCTGCCGAGATGAGCGATTTCTTCGAGCGCTTTGACATGGAGAAATACGGCTCCGAGGGCGCGCCGCTGCACGATCCGATGACCGTGGCCTACCTTTTGCGCCCGGACCTGTTTAGCGGTCGGCGCATCAATGTCGAGATCGAGACCGGCTCGGAACTGACGCGCGGCATGACGGTGGCGGATTGGTGGCGAGTGACGGACCGCGCGCCGAATGCGCTGTTCATCGGCGATCTGGATGCGGACGGCTATTATGCGCTGATCACCGAGCGTCTGGCCAACCTGCCCTGAACATGCGCGCGCGGTTTGACAACAGCTACCGGCGGCTCGATCCCGCCGCCCAGCCGGGCAAACCGGGCCGGTTTTTCACCCGTATTGACCCCGCTTCCGCCCCCGCCCCCGCGCCGATTGTCTTTAATGACGGGCTGGCGGAGCGGCTGGGGCTGGATCCGTGGGGGCCGGAAATGCTCGCGGGGAATGCGCTGCCCGAAGGGGCCGAACCGATTGCGCTGCGCTATGGCGGGCATCAGTTTGGCCACTGGGCCGGGCAGCTGGGCGACGGGCGGGCGGTCCTGTTGGGCGAGGCGATCGCCCCGGACGGCGCGCGTTTTGACCTGCAACTGAAAGGCTCCGGCCGCACCCCGTATTCGCGCGGCGGCGACGGGCAGGCTTGGCTCGGGCCGGTGCTGCGCGAATATCTCATGTCCGAGGCGATGGCCGCGCTTGGCATCCCGACCACCCGCGCCCTCGGCGCCGCCTATACCGGCGCGCAGGTCATCCGCGAGGGCCGCGCCCTGCCCGGCGCGGTGCTGACGCGGGTGGCGGCGAGCCATATCCGGGTCGGCAGTTTTGAAATTCTGGCGGCCAGCGGCGACACCGACGGGCTGCAAACCCTGCTCGATTACACCCTCGCCCGCCATTATCCACAGGCCGAGGGCGCCTATGGTCTGGTCGAGGCGGTGGCGCGCGCGCAGGGCGAATTGATCGCGCATTGGATGTCGGTTGGCTTCATTCACGGCGTAATGAACACCGATAATTGCGCCCTGTCCGGCGAGACCATCGACTACGGTCCCTGCGCCTTCATGGAGGCCTATTCCGGCGCGCGGGTCTTTTCCTCCATCGACCATATGGGCCGCTATGCCTATCAGAACCAGCCCTCGATCGGCCTGTGGAATCTCGGGCAATTGGCGATGGCACTGAGCCCGATTGCGGAGGGTCTGGAAGGGGCGCTGACGGCGTTTCAACCGGCCTTTCAGGCGGGCTGGCTGCGCCGGTTTCGCGCCAAGATCGGGCTGCGGCGCGCCGAGGAAAGCGACGCGGAACTGATCGTCGGCCTGTTGCAGCGCATGTCCAGCTCCGGAGCGGATTTCACCAATACTTTCAGTGCTTTAGGCGAGGGAAATGGGGCGGAATATGTGTGCGATGACGGGGCGTGGGAGAGTTGGGAACCCCAGTGGCGCGCCCGGCTGTTGCGCGAGGAAGATGGCGGCGCGGGGGCGGGTGCGGTCATGGCCGCCGCCAACCCGGCGGTAATCGCGCGGGGTCACCTGATCGAGCGGGCCATCGCGCGGGGTCTGGAGGGGGATTTATCGCTGTTTCACCGGCTCAACACCGCGCTGGCAACGCCGTTTGCCCCCACGCCCGAATTCATGCAGCCCGCGCCGCCCGAGGAGCGGGTCACGCGCACTTTTTGCGGCACATGAGGCGCAGGTTAACCGAATCGTAATGTTTGCGGACTAAGAAAGGCTTATGAAAGAGACATGAAAGTCCTGAGCTACAATATCCGCAAGGCGGTCGGGCTGGATCGGCGCCGCGATCCGGGCCGGGTGCTGGATGTGATCAATGACGCGCAACCGGATGTGGTGGTGTTGCAGGAGGCGGACCGGCGGCTGGGCCTGCGGCCGACCGCCCTGCCCCGGCACATGATCGAGAGCCACACCGATCTCGTGCCCGCCGCGCTGGACCGCACCGGCGTGTCGCTGGGCTGGCATGGCAATGCGATTCTGGCGCGCCGGGGGCTGACGCTGCACGATGTGCGCCATATCGACCTGCCGGGGCTTGAGCCGCGCGGGGCGGTGTCGGTTGTGCTGGAAGGCGTGCGTATCGTCGGGGTGCATCTCGCCCTGATGCGCCGCTTCCGGCACCCGCAGCTGCGCGCCATCCGGCAGGCGCTGGCCGATTGCCCCCTGCCGACCATCGTCGCCGGAGATTTCAACGAATGGTCGCCCCATGCCGGGCTGGAAGAATTTCAGGACCAGTTCAGGATGATCGCGCCGGGCAAAAGCTTCCACGCCTCCCGCCCCGTCGCCCCCCTCGACCGCATCGGCTACAGCGCCGGGCTGGACTTCATCGACGCGGGCGTCGTCGAAACCAAACTCTCCCGCATCGCCTCCGACCACCTGCCGGTCTGGGCCAGTTTCCGGCGGGGCTGACAGGAAATTACATCATTTTCACTCACAAGTGATCGAATTTTCCAAACATTCCGCTAGGGCCTGGCATATTGTATTTATTGAGAAACGCCCGAGTTTCCGACCCGCATACCCTGAAAGATACAACCGTGGAAAGGGCACCCACCTGACGCCAACCCTCTCTCGTGTCAGAAGCGACCATTGCGCGCTTGAACGACGTGCTGCGCGACGTTTGCTGGCGGACCGGAAGGGCGTCATAAAGTTACTCGGCAGCTTGCGGCGCCGCGATCGCGCCGGTCGAAAATCGCAAAGATGGGCTGGCGCAGACCCTGTTTGAGGGCATGGCGAACAAGGTTGGCAAGGAAAATCAGGCCGATATAGAAGATCAGATGGGACAGAAGCATCAGGTTGCCGGTCTTGATCCGTTTGGCCACTTCAAGGCCGGACAGCCCCCGAAAACACCCGCCAGATGCCGTAGGCCGAACCCGGTCGAAAGACGCATCAGGCCGAACATCCGGCGGGCCCAGGCATATAGCCAATCACGGGCGTTCGCTTGTCGCCAGCTTCAGGGCAAGGGGAGAAGGCGCAAACGCGCCGTCTTTGGTTGGGGTTGGGGCCGCACCCAGCAGCCTGCGCAGAAAACTCATATCAAT
>PDOZ01000023.1 GCA_002747325.1 Rhodobacterales bacterium | reverse complement strand
CTGCGCAATGCCGGTGGCAAAAACCGAGAAGAAGCCGAACAGGTTGGTAAACCGCACCCGCGCGTCAAACAGCGACATTTTCTTCGCCTCGCCGGTCTTTTTATGGCTGTCCGGCAGGGCCTTTGCGACGTAAATCGCGGCGAGGACAACAAGAGCGGTCAGGATGATCAGCGCGGCTTCCATGGAGAAAAACATCGCCAGCGCCACCAGTCCGGGGCCGAAAATCATCCCCATCGCCTGCGCCGCGCCAAAGCGGCCCATGAAAGCGGCGCGGTCGTCGGGCGCGATGTAATCGGCGATCAGCGCGTTGGAGCCGGCGGGCACGGCAGCATAGCCAAAGCCGATGGCGGCACGGGTCGCGATCAGCCCCGCAAGGATGAGATAGGCCCCGGCCCAGCCGTAAAACCCGGCGATGATGACCAGCGAAATCGCCGCATAGCCCGCCGCGAAAATGCCCAACCCGGTGAGGATGACCGGCTTGCGCCCGATGCGGTCGGAAACGCGCCCCCAATAGGTCGCCGCCACCACCCAGGCCAGCCCCGCCACGGTCACGGTGATCCCCAATTGCCACGCCGCCAGCCCGGTCGCTTCCGCCAGTGGCCCGGCGAAGGAAACGAAGGCCAGCATGGCGGCGGAACAGGCGAAAGACGCGAAATAGGCGGGGGCGAAATTGGGGGTTTTGAATGTGGCGTCGGTCATGGCGCACTCCGGTTGATATCTGGGTTAAACCGCGGGGGATGGCCTGGAATACACCGATCTGGGAACCGCCCACGGGCGGGTTCACAGATCACGTTCAAATCGTTTAGTCAAGAGTGAACGACGCTTAACGTAGCTTCAACGTGCCCAGCCCGATCAGCGCCAGAATCAGCGAGATAATCCAGAAGCGGATGACGATCTGCGGCTCGGCCCAACCGCGCTTCTCGAAATGGTGGTGGATCGGCGCCATCAGGAAAACGCGCTTGCCGGTCAGCTTGAAATAGACCACCTGAATGATCACCGACAGGGTTTCGACGACAAACACCCCGCCAACAATGCCCAGCACGATCTCGTGTTTCGTCGCCACCGCCATCGCGCCCAGAGCGCCCCCGAGCGCCAGCGAGCCGGTATCGCCCATGAACACCGCGGCGGGCGGCGCGTTATACCACAAAAAGCCCAAACCGCCGCCAACCAGTCCGGCAACGAAAATGATCAGTTCCCCAGTGCCGGGCACATAATGCACGTCGAGATATTCGGTGAAGTCCACCCGCCCGACCGCATAGGCGAGAATGCCCAGCGTCCCGGCAGCGATCATCACCGGCATGATGGCCAGCCCGTCCAGCCCGTCGGTCAGGTTCACCGCATTGGCCGCGCCGACGATGATGAACAGGCCAAAGGGCACGAAGAACACGCCGAGATTGATCAGCGTATCTTTCAGAACCGGCAGGGCCAGTTGCCCGGACAGCGCCGCCGGATGCACCTGCGCGAAAGCATAGGCCGCCACCCCCGCCAGCACCGCCTCCAGCGCGAGCCGGGTGCGCCCGGACAGGCCGGAATAATTGTCGTTATTCTTCACCTTGTTGTAATCGTCGATGAAGCCAATGAGGCCGAAAGACAGCGTGATCCCCAGCACGATCCAGACAAACGGATTGTCGAGCCGCGCCCAAAGCAGGGTCGAAACCGTCAGCGCGCCCAGGATCAGCGCCCCGCCCATGGTCGGCGTGCCCGCCTTGGAAAAATGCGCCTCCGGGCCGTCCTCGCGGATCGGCTGGCCGTTGGACTGGCGGCGTTTCAGGAGGTTAATCAAGGGCTTGCCGAACAGAAAGCCAAAGATCAGCGCGGTGAAAAAGGCGCCGCCCGCGCGGAAGGTGATGTAGCGAAACAGGTTGAAAACATCGCCGCCATCGGAAAATTCTGTCAGCCAGTAAAGCACGATCCGCCCCCGTTACCCGTTCCCCGACACCGGATGCCGCAGTTTTCGCAGCGCGTCAACCACCAGCGAGGCCCGCGCCGCCTTCGATCCCTTGACCAGCACGATGTCGCCGGGCGCGACCAATCGGTGCGCCGCCGCCGCCAGTTCCTCGGCCTGCGCTGCGTAGCGCCCCTGTTGCCCGGCGGGCAGGCGCTGCCACAAAGCCCGCATCCGCTCGCCCGCGCAATGCACCACATCCACCGCGTCCAGCGCGGGAAGGTCGGCTAATGCGGCATGCATCGCCCCCTCGCCTTCCCCCAGCGCCAGCATATCGCCCAGCACCGCCACGCGCCGCCCCCCCGGCCCCGGCTGCGCCGCCGCCAACACCTCAAGCGCCGCGCCCATCGAGGCGGGGTTGGCGTTGAACGCGTCGTCGATCAGCTCGAAACTCAGCTCGTCCACCGGGTCCAGCACAATGCGCTCGCGCGCCCCCCGCCCGTCCGGCGGCTGCCAGAGCGCGAGATCGCGGGCGACCAGTGTCACGTCCAGCCCCATCGCCTCCGCCGCCGCCAGCAGCGCCGCAGCGTTGGCGGCGAAATGGCGCCCGGCGCTGGCCAGCCGGATCAGATGCACCTGACCGCCCAGCCGAATGCGGGCCACCGTCGCGCCGTCCTCAAGTTGGGTTTCCACGAGGTGCGCATCCGCTCCCGGCGCGCTGCCAAAGGTCACAACCCGCGCCCCCTCCGCCTCGGCCCGCGCCGCAAGGATCGGCGAGGTCGGCAGATCGGCAGGCAGAACCGCGACCCCGCCGGGCACCAGCCCCGCCGCGACAGAGGCTTTTTCCTCCGCAATTCCCTCAATGTTTTCAAAGGCCTCGAGATGTGCCGGCGCGATGGTCGTCACCAGCGCCACATGCGGACGCACCATTTTCGCCAGCGGCGCGATCTCGCCGGGATGGCTCATGCCAATTTCCAGCACCGCAATTTCCGCCTCCCGCGCCATGCGCATCAGCGAAAGCGGCACGCCCCAATGGTTGTTGTAACTGGCCACAGCAGCGGAGAGCGTGCCCTGACGCGAAAACGCCGCGCGGGCCATTTCCTTGGTCGAGGTCTTGCCGACCGAGCCGGTGATGGCCAGAACCCGCGCCCCGCTGCGCGCCCGCGCCGCATGGCCCAACGCCTCCAGCGCCGCCTGCACGTCGGGCACGATGAGCAACGGCGCGTCGGGCGCAACGCCCTCGGGCCGGTGCGTCACCAGCGCCGCCGCCGCGCCCTTGTCCAGCGCCTGCGCCACGAAATCATGCCCGTCGCGCGCCGCTTTCAGGGCAATGAACAGATCGCCCGGCGCCAGCGTGCGGGTGTCGATGGAAACCCCGCTGGCCTGCCAGTCGCGCGTCGCCTCCCCGCCGGTCGCCGCAACCGCCTCTGCACTGGTCCAGAGGCTCATGCCAGCCGCCCTTCGAGCGCCGCAACCGCCACGCTGGCCTGTTCCGCATCGTCAAAGGGCAGCACATCGTCGCCAATGATCTGCCCGGTTTCATGCCCCTTGCCGGTGATCAGCAGCGTATCCCCCGGCTCCAACAGATCCACCCCGCGCAAAATCGCCTCCGCCCGGTCGCCGACCTCGTTGGCCTCGGGGCACCCCTGCAGGACCTGCGCCCGGATCGAAGCCGGGTCTTCGCTGCGCGGGTTGTCGTCGGTCACGATCACCACATCCGCGTTTTCCGCTGCCGCCTTGCCCATCAGGGCGCGCTTGCCCGCATCCCGGTCACCCCCCGCGCCGATAATGGCAATGACGCGGCCCAACACATGCGGGCGCAGGGCGGCGAGGGCGGTGGCGATGGCGTCGGGCGTGTGGGCGTAATCGACGAAAATCGCCGCGCCGTGGTCACGTTTGGCCGCAAGCTGCATCCGCCCGCGCACCCCCTCAAGATCCTTGAACGCCGCAAACACCGCGTCGCTATCCGCCCCGCCCGCAATGGCCAGCCCGGCGGCAATGGCGACGTTTTCCGCCTGAAAGCCGCCGATCAGATTGAGCCGGGAGGTGAATTTCTTGCCCAGGAAGGAAAAGCGCAGCTCCTGCCCGGTGGCGTCGAACCGCTGGGCCAGCAGGCGCAGATGCACCCCCTCCTGCCGCCCGACCGTCAGCACATGCTGACCGCGCGCCGCCACCAATTCGCGCAGCACCTGCGCCTTGGCGTCGTCCATGTTCAGAACCGCCGTGCCATCGACCGGCAACACCCGATCGAAAAGCTGCGCCTTGGCGTCGAAATAGGCGTCGAAACTGCCGTGATAGTCGAGGTGATCTTGCGAAAAGTTGGTAAAGCCCGCCGCTTTCAGCCGCACCCCGTCCAGCCGGCGCATGTCCAGCCCGTGCGAGCTGGCCTCCATCGCCGCATGGGTCACGCCATGCCCGGCCATTTCCGCCAGCAGCGCGTGCAGGGTGATCGGTTCCGGCGTGGTATGCGCGGAGGGCGCGGTGAAGGCGCCTTCAACGCCGGTCGTGCCGATATTGGCCGCGCTGTAGCCCAGCAGGGTCCAGAGCTGGCGGGTGAATGAGGCGACCGAGGTCTTGCCGTTGGTGCCCGTCACCGCGACCATCACCTCCGGCTGCACCCCGTAATAAAGCGCCGCCGCCCCGGCCAGCGCGGCGCGCGGGTCTTCGGTGACGATCAGCGCGGGGGAATGTTCTGCGATGACGTCGCGGGCAATCTCCGCCCCTTCCGCATCGGTCAGGATCGCCGCCGCGCCCATGCGCAGGGCATAGGTGATAAACTCCGCGCCATGCACCCGCGTGCCCGGCAGCGCGGCGAAAAGGTGGCCCTCGGCGGTCTTGCGGCTATCAACCGACAGGCCGGTGACAGACACGTCCTGCCCGCCGCGCGGCGTCAGGCCCAGTTCGGACAGGGGTTTTTCCATGTGTAACGCCTCAAATCAGTTCGAGGTCAGTGTTACCCCAGTTGGGCGCACGGGTTCAACGTCCGGTTTCAGCCCCATGAGCGGCGCGACCCGGCGCACGATCTCAGCGGCAACGGGAACCGCGGTCCAGCCCGCCGTGCGTCGCGCCTTGGAACCGGAAGTCTCGGTCGGTTCATCCAGCGTCACCACGAGGACATAACGCGGATCCTGCGCGGGGAAAACGGAAGCGAAAGTCGCGATCACCCGGTCGTCGTAATAGCCGCCCCCGCGCTCGCGCGCCTTGTCCGCCGTGCCGGTCTTGCCCGCCACCGCATAGCCCGGCACCTCAGCAAAAGAGGCGGTGCCGCGCGTCACCACGGCGCGCAGCATGTCGCGCGCGCCGGCAGAAACCCGTTCCGACACCACGCGCGGCCCCGGCGCAATCGGCCCCTGACGCACCAGCGTCGGGGTCACGCGGGTGCCGCCATTGAGCAGGGAAGCGTAAGCGGCGGCGAGGTGTAGCGGCGAGGTGGTCAGGCCGTGGCCGTAGGAAATGGTCATGGTCGAAAGCTCGGACCAGTTAGGCGGCAGTTGCGGCTGCACCCCCGGCGCTTCGCCCAGCTCGACCGGCGACGGCGCCAGCAGGCCGAGGCTGTCGAGGAAAGCGCGCTGACGCTCAACGCCGATCATCTGCGCAATGCGGGCGGTGCCGATATTGGAGCTTTCGACAATCACGTCGGTGACGGAAAGCTTCGGCCCGAGCGGGTGAAAATCGCGGATTTTATGCGTGCCCCAGCGCAGCGGGCCGCGCGTGTCGATCATGGTCTGGCCGTTGACCAGCCCCAGCTCGATGGCCTGCGCGGCGGCGAAAATCTTGAAGGTGGAGCCAAGCTCGTAAAGCCCCTGCACCGCGCGGTTGAACAGCGGGCTGTCGGCGGGCGAGCCTTCGACCGGCGGGCGCGGGCGGGCGTTGGGGTCAAAATCCGGCAGCGAGGCCAGCGCGATGATCTCGCCGGTATGCGCATCCATCAGCACCGCCGCCGCCCCCTTGGCGTTGAGCATTTTCATGCCGCCATCCAGCACCCGCTCGACCGCCGCCTGCACGGACAGGTCCAGCGTCAGGCGCAGCGGTTCATCGGTGCGCCCCGGATCGGACAGTTCCGCATTGCGCGCCAACTCAATCCCGGCGACGCCCACAAGCTCCGCCGCCGACACATCCTCATCGCCAAAGGTCGCCCCGCCCAACACATGCGCCGCCAGCGCGCCGTTGGGGTAAAGCCGCATCTCGCGCGGACCAAACAACAGCCCCGGCTCGCCGATATCAAACACGGCCTGTTTCTGCTCCGGGCTGATTTTCTTCTTGATCCACAGGAACTTACGCCCGTCGGTAAAGCGGCTCAGCAGGTCTTCGGCCTTCAGGTCCGGGAAGATGCGGGCCAATTCGCGGGCGGCGTTTTCCGGGTCGATCAGGTGCTTGGTCTGGGCGTACAGGCTGTGCGTAGCGAAATTGGTCGCCAGGAGCCGCCCGTTGCGGTCCACGATGTCGGCACGGGCCATGGCAATCGCCGCGCCGGGCGCCTGTGCGCGCGGCTCATAAGGCTCGGAAGCGGCAATCGCCCCCATGCGCACACCGATGGCCACGAAGGCGCAAAAGAATATGCCCGCCAGCGCCAGAAGCCGCCCCTCGGCGCGCCGCCGGGTGCGGTCGGCCATGTCCTCATGGCGTTGACGCAGGTTGTCTTTCTCGATCTGGTTCGGGTCCAGCCCCCGGCGCCGCGCGTCAAAAATCCGCGCCAGCGGGCGCAGCGGAATGCGGGGCGCGGCTTTGATGAAATCGCTCATGGCTGCTCCTCCTCTGCGTCTGGCCCTGCATCTGGCCCAGCACCGGGCAACACGCCGTTCACATCCGTCGCCCCGTCCAGCCCGACCTCGATTTCGGTCTGCGGATAGGCCACCTGATCCACCCGGCCAAACTGCTCCGGCGCCAACGGCATCAGCCCAAGCCGCGCCTCATTGAGCGCCACCAGATCCATCAGCCGATCCGGCCGGTTCAGATAGGCCCATTCCGCCTTCAACACGTTGACCTCCGCGCCCAAACGGCCAATTTCCCGGCTCAGCGCCGCGACCTCGTCAATCGCCGCCCGCGTGCGCAGATTTTCCACATGCGCCCAGTAGCCGAGCAGCATAACCGCGAGGGTAGAGAAGATATAAAGAGAGGTGCGCAGCATGTCTCTATCCTTGCAGAACCGGAGCGGGCAGACCCAGCTTTTCGCGGGCCAGCCTTTGGGCGGGGGCGTCGGTGCGCGTGGCGATGCGCAGCCGAGCGGAACGGGCGCGCGGATTGGCGGCCAATTCATCCGCCTCCGGCGCGAAAGGTTTCTTCGGCGTCAGGGTAAAGCGCGGGGTTTGCGCTTCCGCCTCCGGGGCATAACGCGACCCGCCGCCGCCGGTTGAGGCGGCCAGATGCAGGTAGCGCTTCACCACGCGGTCCTCCAGCGAATGAAACGTCACCACCGCCAGCTTGCCGCCGGGCTTGAGCGCACGTTCCGCCGCTTCCAGCCCCGCCGCCAACTGCCCGAACTCGTCGTTGACCGCGATGCGGATGGCCTGAAAGCTGCGGGTAGCGGGGTGCGACTGGCCCGGTTTGGCGCGCGGCAACACCCGCTCGATCAGTTCCGCCAGCGCCAGCGTAGTGCGGATCGGCGCCTCGGCGCGCGCCCGGCCAATGGCGCGGGCAATGCGGCGCGCCTGCCGCTCCTCGCCGTAATGATAAAGAATGTCCGCCAGTTCCCGCTCATCCGCCTCATTAACCAGATCCGCCGCACTCGCCCCCGCCTGCCCCATGCGCATGTCGAGCGGCCCATCGCGCAGGAAGGAAAAGCCCCGCTCCGGCCGGTCAAGCTGCATGGAAGAGACCCCGAGATCAAGCACAACGCCGTCCACCGGCTCTCCGGCCAGCGTATCCAATTCGGAAAAAGTCCCGTGTTTCAAGGAGATCGCCGGAAAGTCGGGCAACCATTCGGCGGCCATTTCCAGCGCCATCGGGTCGCGGTCAATGCCAATCACCCGCGCCGCCCCCGCCTGCGCCAAGCCGCGCGCATAGCCGCCCGCGCCGAAGGTGCCATCGACCCAAAGGCCGGAAATCGGCGCGCATTGCGTCAGGATCGGGCGCAGCAAAACCGGGATATGGGGCGCGTCCGGCCCCGTCGTCAGCGGGGCGGCTGGGGCGCTCATACGTCATCCTCCGGCAACAGCGTCACCGGGTCAAAGTCTTCCGGCATCGAATCCAGCCACGCATCGGTACTCTTGAGAACCGTGCCCTCATATGTCTCCGGGTTCCAGATCTGGAACGTGTCGCCCGAGGCGATGAAATAGGCTTCCTTCTCAATGCCGACTTTCTGCCGCAGCTTGGCGGGCAGCACCAGCCGGCCCGTATCGTCGACCGAGGTCGGCAGCGACTGGCCGTTGAACATCTGTTCCAGAACGCGGCGTTCCGGCGAACCGCGCTTCATGCGGGCGATCTTGCGGTCGACCTCGTCGATCGCCTCCATGGTATATACTTCAAGGAATTTGCGGCGGCGGTCGCCATAAACGATCACTAGTTCGGGCGCCAGACCTTCGGTCCAGTTCGGGTCGGAAAGCTCCAGAACACGGCGAAACAGGGCGGGGACCGAAACCCTGCCCTTTGCGTCCACCTTGTGGAGCCCTTCGCCTCTGAATACCCGTGCCACTTTCGCGGCCCCTTTTCCTGCCCCCGGTTTGCATCTGCCCCGCCTGAAACGGAAACGGCGGATTGAGCTGCTGCCACTGCCCAATCCGCCGCCCTCGTCCCATTTCTGGGTTCGTCCGATCACCGCGCCACCTGGGGGGATGTCTGCTCGCGCAGGCGTCGGATCTCTCTTTTTCCGATGAAGCGGGGTGCCTGTATGGAACCTGACTTGGGAGTTGTTCCGGGTCTTAGCGCCCTTTTGTGTTCCCGCTCATCGTGGAATTGTTATTGCACGGGATTTCGCACCACTCAACCCCCCTTCGTGGGAAAACATGCCCATATGTTGCCCTGCGCCCCCGCGAAAAACAACATCTGGGGCAAAATCCGGGCAAATCTAGTTAACGCGACGACAGGAGGCGCTAGATATGGTGGTGGTGACGCACGGAAAAAAAGTGGTGCAATTTCCTAAATTTTTTTCATTTTTTTGAGTTTTAGGGCTTTGACGCCAGATTTTGGGCCAATAAACCGACAAATTCGCTCCAAAAGTGATTCGGAATCCGCCCGAACGCCGCTCGGGCCATAAAATCCCATTCCGCCCATTTCGGCCCGCGCCGGTGGGGGAAAATCCCAAATTCAGATGATATAGGCGTCCAGCATGGTCATGGCGAGCGCATCATAAGCCGCCGCCATCGCGCCCTCGCCGCCCGCAATCGGGGTGCCCGCATCCGACGCCTCGCGGATTTCGCGCGACAGCGGGATGCGGCCCAGCACCGGCACGCCCAGCGCCGCCGCCTCCGCGTCCACGCCCCCTGCCCCGAAGATATGTTCCTCGTGGCCGCATTTGGGACAGATATAGCCCGACATATTTTCCACCATGCCCACCACCGGCACCTGCACCTTGGAAAACATATCAATGGCCTTTTTCGCATCGAGCAGCGCCACGTCCTGCGGCGTCGAGATGATCACCGCTCCGTCCAGCACCGTCTTTTGCGCAAACGAAAGCTGCACATCCCCCGTGCCCGGCGGCATGTCGAGCAGAAGCACATCCAGCGCGCCCCAGTTCACGTCGAACATCAACTGTTGCAGCGCCCCCGCCAGCATCGGCCCGCGCCAGACCACCGCCTCGCCCGGTTCAACGAACAGCCCGATGGACATCATCTTCACCCCATGCGCGCGCACCGGGTCGATGGTTTTGCCGTCGCGCAGGTTGGGCCGCGTATGAACCCCCATCATCATCGGTTGCGACGGGCCTAAAATATCCGCGTCCAGCAGCCCGACCTTCAGCCCGCAACGCGCCAGCGCCACCGCGAGATTGGAGGCCAGCGTCGACTTGCCAACCCCCCCCTTGCCCGAGGCAATGGCAATGACCTTCTTGACATGCGGGATACGGCGGGGTCCGGCCTGTGGGCGGGCATGACGTCCGATTTTCAGGTTGGGCGGCGCGGGTTTTTCCGCCGGGGCCGCCGTGGGCGCGGTCAAAATCACCGTCGCCGCCTCAATGCCGGGCAGCGCCAGAACCGCCGCTTCCGCCGCCGCGCGCACCGGCTCCAGCTCCGCCGCCGCCTGCGCATCCGGCGCCTCGATCATGAAGCGCACCTTGCCCGCCTCAATGTCTAACGCCCGCACCATGTCGCGCGACACCAGATCGCCGCCCCCCGGCAAGCGAACCGCACTCAGCGCCGCCAACACATCTTTCCGTTCCATAGCCATGCCCGCATAGAGCCCCGGAAGTTGCCCCAATGCAAGCCCTTCTTCGCTCCCCTTTCCTGCTATGCGCATGCTGCATAGCGGCATTGACGCCGCAAGGGATTGTGCAGCCGCAGCATAAACGCCATATCTGCCTCAACGAAACACACCGCCTCCGGGCAACAAGATACGCAAATCTGGACGAGTAACATGGCATACGCTTCTGACATCCGCCGCACCAACCCCTTCGCGGGCATCAAAACCCTCTTCGCCGACCTGCGCCACGCCTGGACGCAATACCGCATGTTCCACACGACGCAGGAAGAGCTGAGCGCACTGAGCGACCGCGAGCTGACCGATCTGGGCATTTCCCGCTCGGAAATCACCCGCATCGCCCGCGAAGCCGCCAAGTCGGTCTAAGCACCAAAACCAGTTTCGGGTGGCCTCCTCCTCCCTAAAGCGAAATCGATTTAATCTGTAACATCGAGCATCAAAATTCGCGTTCGAAATCAGCAGAATGCTGATGGAGAGACAGAGAATTTTGATCCAGATTTAACGATTTCTGCTCTGGCCACCCAACGCGGCGGCGTCCACCTCCTCCCGGGCGCCGCCGACAAATCCCCGAAAACCGGGGTCCGCAAAACGCGGAACAGATGCAAAGGGGCTTTCTCCTCCCTTCCCCTTTGCCGCAAGACGGCGGCGCCTACCTCCTCCCAGGCGTCGCCGTTTCTTTTTGCCCTAGAACCCGCGTACCTTTCCAGCTAAACCCACGCCATGCCTGACCTGATCGTGGTAAATGACAGCTTCCAAAGCGGCTATTCCTATCGCCGCGAAGCGCCCCCCGGCGCAGAGTTCGACCCCGCCTTCACCCCCGCCTACAGCCCGGCGCAAATGCTGGCCATGGGGGTGTTCGAAGGCAAATATCTCAACGATTGCCGCGACGAATTTCCCGCCGAATGGTATGAAACCGCCAAAATCGCCGACCAGCCAGACGCAAGCCTGAACTATTTCGGCGTCAAAAGCCGCCAGCCCCTGTCCGAATGGCGCCGCAAGGGCTGGATCTACGGCCCGGACCCGCGCGGCTGGTTCCAATGGTATTGCCGCTATTATATGGGCCGGCGTTTACCACAAACCGACGCCATCCAGATCAAACGCTGGCGCGGCTTTGCCCGCCACGCAGGCCAGATCCGCGCCAATTGCCACCCCGGCGACATCTTCTGCCGCCCCCGCCAACGTCAGGGGCTGCTGCAATGGGCACATGACTGTCTGATTTGAACCGCATACACTCTATCCCGCACCCCTCATGCGCAATCCCCCCCTGTGAACGCAATAAACCCAGCATTTGTTGCACCAACCCCCATAACCGCCCCAAAACCACGCCCCCTTCTTCTTAGCACAAATACTCAAACCCCAACCGCACCACCCGCCAAACCACCAAAAACAGGATTGATCCCTGTCACACCCCCTCAGCGGAATTACGGCCCCACCGGGCAGCGGCCGGCGGGACCAGACGTAACGGGACACCCGCCACGGGGCTCCGGCCTGTCCTTAGCCTTCTCAGGTTCCGGCAGCGACTCATAGGGTTTCGGGTCGCGGGGGGTGATTTTCAGCCAGATACCATCCGCTCCGCGCACGGTCAGGTGGGCGGTGGGGACGGCGGGTTTGTCGGGCACCAGTTCAAAATGGAAGCGCCGACACAGATGCGACAGGATCAGCGGACCTTCCACCATGGCAAAGCCCGCGCCGGGACAGACGCGGGGGCCGGCGGAGAAGGGATAATAGGCTTTGCGCAACGCCTGTTTGCCGTTGTCGGTGGCGAAGCGGTCGGGATGAAATTCGTGCGGTTTGTCCCAGATGCGTTCGTGCCGATGCAGGTGCCACGGCGACAGGATGATCTGCGCGCCTTTTTTCAGCACCCGGTCGCGGAACGGCTCGTCCTTTTGCGCCTCGCGGATCATCATCGGCACCGGGGCATAGAGCCGCAGCGCCTCGCGGAACACATCGCGGCAAATGCGCAGCTTGCCCACGGCCGCGAAATCGGGCCGCTCAGGATCGAGATGCTGAAACGCTTCCGCCGCAACCTTCTCCTGCCAATCGGGAAACTGCGCCAAGAGGCAAAGCGACCAGGCCATCGCAGAGGCGGAGGTCTCATGCCCGGCAAGGAAGAAAATCGCCACCTGATCAACCATTTCCTGCGTGGTGAAGGTGTGGCCGGTTTGCGGGTCCGGCGTGGTCATGATCTTGGTGGCGAGGTCCGGCGGCGCGGTTCCGGCCTCGATCTCGGCCATCCGCTGCGCCGTAAGCTGTTCGATCAGGGCGCGGATTTCGCGGGCGGTGCGGCGCGTGGTGCGCGAATGAAAACGCGGGAACCATTTGGGCAGCGGCACATAGGCACCGAGATTGTGGATCGGGTTGGCCAGTTGATGCTCTTTGAACTTGGCAAAGACCTGTCGGGCGACCTCATGTTCGATCGGAATGGAAAACAGGGTGCGGAAAATCACATCCGCCGCGGCGTGGCTGGTCTCTTCCTCGATTTCCACCTCGCGCCCATCGGCCAGCCCTTCCAACCGCGCCACCGTCGCAATCGCCGCCTCCCACATCGCCGCAAAACTCTCGCGCAGCCGCCCGCCCTCGAAAGCCGGGTCAATGATGCGGCGCTGTTGTTTCCACTGCTCACCATTGGTGACAAACACGCTCTCGCCCAGAAGCGGCGCCAGCCCCTCGCGGATGCGGTCGGATTTGGGAAAATCATCCGGGCGTTTCTTCAACACCTCGGTCACGATCTCCGGGTCATTGGTCAGGTAAGAGCGGAAAAACGGGGTTTTGAACTCCGCCATCCAGGCGCGATAGAGCCGCGCGGGCTGGGCCGACAGGATGTCTTTTTGCATCATGCGGGCATATTCGAGCAGCCGCACCTTTTCCTTGCGCGGCGTGGGCATCGGCGGGCGATTATCCGGCGCGCGCGGGTCGATGTAATTCGGGTCCGTCTTGTCGGCCATGGCTCACGCCTTCCCATCCCCTCGTGGCAGCTTTGCCATATCGGTGAACTTGCTGGCGCAAATGTCAATGCGACTCATCGACGGCGGGCGGTCCTGATAGCGTTCCCACAGGGTTTTGGGCCCGGCGGTAATGCGGAAATAATCGTAATCCCCCGGCGCATCAAAGGCGCAGAGATATTGGAAATGCAGACGGAAAAAGCGCCACCGCAACGCGGCCCAACGCTCCGGCGTCAGGGTCTGGGTGAAAGCGGCGGAGAAGACCAGCGGCCATTTCTTGCCCGCCGCCGGTTCCACCCCCGATACCGATACCGGGTCGCACAGCGCAAAAGCGCAGCCATCGCCGGGTGCGGTCACGTCGACCCAAGGGATGCGGTCCTGCAAGCTCAGGTCATGCAGGTCGCGGCGCAGCCGCTTGGCCTCCGGCAGAAACGACACCATCGGCACCACCTGCCCCAGCGACAGAAACGACAGCTGCGGCCCATATGGCGGCACCCGCCCGGCGCGGATCAGATCGGCGAGGATCGACACCGCGAGATGGGCGCCGGAGGAATGGCCAACGACCAACACTTCGTCAACATCTTCCGTCAAGGCCGCCGCGATCTGGTCGCCAAACGCCGCCATCCGCGCTTCCAGTTCCGGCGGATTGGCGCCGCGGGTCGAGGCGGAATAGGCGTAATCGTGCATCAGGTAATAGACGAAAATCTTGTTGTCGATCTTCTGAAACCAGCGCAAAACCTGCCACGCCACCGGCAAAAACGCGGCCCAGAACAGCAAGGTGACGAGCAGCGCGGGCAGGAAGCTGCCCAGAGCAAAGCGCAGCACCGCCCCCGCCGCCCAACCCGCCAGCAGCGCGGCGATCAGTTGCAGGATCAGGGCGAAAATCGGATACAGCGCGGCGATGATCGGCCCCTTGCGCAGCCACATCAGGCGGCGCAGCGCGCCGGAAGCGATATAGGTCCAGGCGGTGCGAATGAGTAGCAGATAGGTGCCGAAAATGCCGACATCCATCGAATCGCGCACAATGTCGGACCAGACCAGCACGTCGAAATCCGCTTCGACCGCCCCGCCCTCGCCCGTATCGGCGCTGACATGCCAGCCATAAGTGCCGCCGCCCTGCCGCGCCCTCAGCTCAATCGCATAGCCGGAAATCTCCGCCTGCGCCGCGCCCTCCTTGCGGTAAAGCTCGCGGTAACGGCGCGGGTGGATCGGGTCGTAGCCCGGAATATAGAACACCTTGCGGCGGCGGACCGTCGCGCGTGCTGATTCCATATCGCCCAGTGCATCCATACGGGACCATACTCTGACATCGGTTACGTTTTGCTTAACATGGCCGAAGATTCTGGCCAAATTTGGGCGGTAGGACGTAGACCCCTAACCAATCTCCGCCAGCGCCGGGAAGGTTTCCACAAGCCAGAACGACATCGCCGCAAAGCCCCCGGTCAGCATCATCAGCCCCACGGTCCACAAAAGCAGGCCCATGATGCGCTCAATGCGGTCCATATGGCGTTTCATCCAGTTCATCACCCCGGTCATGCGTGGGAAAAACGCCGCGACCAGCAGGAACGGCAGGCCGAGGCCGATGGCGTAGATGCCGAGCAGCAGCGTGCCGCGCGCGACCGACGCCTCGGAAGCGGCCAGCGACAGGATCGCGCCCAGCTGCGGCCCGATGCAGGGGGTCCAGCCAAAGGCGAAAGCCAGCCCTAAAACGTAAGCCCCAAGCGCCGACCCGCCCTTGTCGCCCGCATCCATGCGCAGGTCGCGGTTGAGGAAGGGGATGGTGAAAATGCCTAGGAAATGCGCGCCGAACACCATGACCACCACGCCGGCGATCTGGTTGAAAAGCATCTGGTTTTGCAAAAAGAAAGCGCCAAAGGCGGAAGCAGCGAAGCCCAGAAACAAGAAGACGGTGGACAGGCCCAGCACGAAGAACAGCGCCGCCAACGTGGCCTTGCCCGCGCCGGATTTGCCCTCCCCCAGATCGGCCAGCGACACGCCGGACATATAGGCCAGATAGGGCGGCACGATGGGCAAAACGCAGGGCGATAAAAAGGAAATCCCCCCGGCGAACAGGGCGACCAGCATGGCGGGGACGAGCGAAGCGTCGATGAGATCAATTCCGAACATGACCCCTTCTACGCCCCCCGCGCCCCGCCGTCACGCGCCAAAGCGTCACAGGGGGCACGTTTGCGCGAGCGCCTGACCCTATGCGCAAAGCCGCTCTTCCCCCTACCAGACGAGCATCGGCCCCTTGTTTGCATGACACCCACTGCCGCCCCCAACCGGCAAATGCAAATGCGCGGCAGGTGTTTCCGTAAACGTCAGTTAACACCTTAACAGCCCAATTTTTCCTCTTTTTCGTCGCATTTGTTAACGAAATATTAACCTCAACGACCAGCTACGCCTCGAAGCACGAGGCGTATCCTGCTGGCGGGGGACCTTGTTTGCATCGGGATTGCACGACGGACGCGTGTAAAAGGAGTGTGTGCCATGTCGGATTTCAGTATCAATAACGGCAATTCAACGACCTATACGGACACAACGCCCGGCGGCGGGTTTGTCATCGACTTTTATGCGCTGGACAACAGTTTCAGCCTGACAATCAACGGGGTGGACCTGTTTGTCGGCGGGCCCGCGGGCGCACCGAACGAATTGCAGTTTCAGACCGCCGCAACGGAAGGGCAAACCGTTCGGTTCGCCGATGGCACCGAATACGGCAACGGCATTCCGGAAATCTGGCAGATGGGCAATACGAACGGGGAGCCGATTGTGCGGCTGGTGGTAAACCCGGACGGGACCATCGCGCTTTCCGGCGTCAAATCGACCAACGGCCCGCTCGAACCGCTGGAGCTTTTCAACGGCTTGACCGTCAACACGGCGGCGATTGCGGCAGCATGGAACCCCGCTGGGCCAAACACCGCCGTTCTGGACCAGTCGATCACCGGCCCGACCAATGCCAGCGGTGAAATCGAGGATATTCTCTGTTTCGCATCCGGCACCCTGATCGAAACCCGCGACGGGCCGGTTCCGGTAGAGAAGCTCAGGGAAAACGACGCGGTTCTGACCTATGATAACGGGTATCAGCCGGTGCGCTGGATCGGATCAACCCGCCTGACGGCGCAGCAGTTGGAGGTGCATCCCAGGCTCCGGCCCATTCTGATCCGCGCAAACGCCTTAGGGCCGGGCTATCCCCGGCAGGATCTCCGGGTTTCTCCGCAGCACCGGATTCTGGTGTCCTCTGCGGTGGCAGAGCGCATGTTTGGCAACCACGACGTGCTGATCCCGGCGAACAAACTGCTGGGACTAAAGGGGATTGAAGTTGAGACCGACAACCCCGATGGAGTGGAATACTGGCATATCCTGTTTGAGGAGCATCAGATCATCTGGTCCAATGGCAGCCCGACGGAGAGCCTGTTTGTCGGGCCGGAAGCGTTGAAATCCGTGTCCGACGCGGCCCGGCAGGAGCTTCAGACACTGTTCCCGGTGCTTGCCGCGCCGGATTTTGAGCCGCTTTCGGTGCGAAAAATTCCGCAGAAGGGCAAGATGGTCAGGAAGCTGATCAAGCGGCACCGAGAGAACAATAAGCCGGTTTATAGCAAGGATTCCGAGTTGCTCGGCGCGTAGAGCAGAAGTCGCTTTCGCTGATCGGGGAAAAAGAAAAGGCCGGGTTGCCCCGGCCTGATCTTATTTGCTTCCCAGCGACCACCAGCCCTTGCGCTTCGGCTTGGGCGGGGTTTCGGGTTCCGGCTCGGGCGTAGGCTCTGCCACCGGCTCAGGAGCCACTTCCGCAACCGGCTCCGGCGCGGCTTCCGGCTCAGGGGTAGCTTCCTTAGGCGCCTTCTCGGCAGCGAGTTCAGCCGGCGCCTCTTCCTGCACAACGTGCTCTGCCGGCGCTTCCTTCTTCTTGCGGCTGGCACGCTTGCGCTTCGGCTTCTCTTCTTTCGCCGCTTCCGGGGCTTCTTCGGAAACCTCCGCAGCCTCGGCCTTCGCGGCCTCTTCCGCTTCCCGCTCCGCCTTGGTCTTGCGACGGCGGCGCTTCGGCTTCTCTTCCTTCACCTCTTCCGGCGTTTCCTCAGAAGCCTCGGCCTTCGCGGCTTCTTCCGCCTCGCGTTCGGCCTTGGCCTTGCGGCGGCGACGTTTCGGCTTCTCTTCCTTCACCTCTTCCGGTGCTTCCTCGAGAGCCTCTTCCGCCTTCGCGGCCTCTTCCGCCTCACGCTCGGCCTTGGTCTTGCGGCGACGACGCTTCGGCTTTTCTTCCTTCGCCTCGTCCGACTTCACCGCGTCAGAATCCGGCTCTTCCGCGGCTTCCTCAGACACGGCCTCTTCGCCCGATTCTGCCGCTTCCTCCGCATTCTCCGGCGCATCCTCTGCCCCGCGGCCCCGGCCCCGGCGACGGCGGCGGCGGCGGCGCTTCTTCGGCGCCTCCTCCCCTTCCGCGGAACCCTCAACCGCTTCCAGCGCCTCCTCTTCCGCCTGCGCCTCATCCACTTCGCCCATCAGGGACGCATCGACCGATACCAGCGCCGCTTCCTGCACCACGCGGGTCGCGGTCTTGAAGCGTTCGATCTGATAATCCGGCGAGATCAGGAACGGATCGGCCTCGACGCAAATCGACAGGCCGTAGCGCGCTTCGATCTGCGCAATATGCTCGCGCTTGTGGTTCATCAGGAAGTTGACGATGGCCACCGGCGCCTTGAGCAACACCTCGCGGGAACGCTTGCGGGTGCCCTCCTCTTCCAACTGACGCAGGATGGTCAGGGCAAGGTTGTCGTCGGAGCGCACGAGGCCCGTGCCGTGGCAATGGGCGCAGGGCTGGGTCGTGGCTTCGATCATGCCCGGACGCAGCCGCTGGCGCGACATTTCCATCAGGCCAAAGCCGGAAATCCGGCCCACCTGAATGCGGGCACGGTCGGTCTTGAGCTTGTCCTTCATCCGCTTCTCGACAGCAGCGTTGTTGCGGCGCTCATCCATGTCGATGAAGTCAATGACGATCAGCCCGGCAAGGTCGCGCAAACGCAACTGACGGGCAACCTCTTCCGCCGCTTCAAGGTTGGTCTTGAGCGCGGTTTCCTCGATCGAGCCTTCCTTGGTGGCCCGGCCGGAGTTGACGTCGATCGCGACCAGCGCTTCCGTCACGCCGATAACGATATACCCCCCAGATTTGAGCTGCACCACCGGGTTGAACATGCCCGACAGATAGCTCTCGACCTGAAAACGGGCGAACAGCGGCAGCGCCTCATTATAGCGCTTCACGTTCTTGGCGTGCGACGGCATGATCATTTTCATGAAGTCCTTGGCGGTGCGATAGCCCGCCTCGCCCTCGACCAGCACCTCGTCAATATCGCGCGAATAGAGGTCGCGGATCGAGCGCTTGATCAGGTTGCCTTCCTCGTAAATCTTCGCGGGCGCGGTGCTTTCCAGCGTATGGGTGCGAATCTGCTCCCACAGGCGCTGGAGATATTCGTAATCGCGCTTGATCTCGGACTTGGTGCGCTTGGCGCCCGCTGTGCGCACGATCAGACCCGCGCCTTTCGGCACCTTGATCTCGCCCGCGATCTCTTTCAGCTTCTTGCGGTCGGCGGCGTTGGTGATCTTGCGCGAAATGCCGCCGCCACGGGCAGTGTTCGGCATCAGCACGCAGTAGCGCCCGGCGAGGCTGAGATAGGTGGTCAAAGCCGCACCCTTGTTGCCGCGCTCTTCCTTGACGACCTGCACCAGCAGGATCTGGCGAACCTTGATAACCTCTTGAATCCGGTAGCGTTTGGCGCGCGGTTTGCGCGGGATGCGGATTTCTTCCGTCACATCCTCTTCCGCCACGCTCTCGATGCTTTCGTCACGTTCTGAAGCGTCCAGCGCCTCCGCATCGTCACCATCCTCATTGGCATCGCTGTCGTCGCCATCGCTTTCGCTGGCATCGTCCGCAGCGGCGGCTTCCGCCTCATCCGGCTCCGCCACCGGCGCTTCCTCGACGAGATCCATCGGCGAATGCCCCTCCAGCGCATCCGCCCCTTCCGGCGCGTCCAGCTCGATGACTTCCATCCCCGCTGCCGCGTCTTCCGTCACTTCCTCCGTGACCACCGCATCGTCCGAGGCAACTTCCGCCGCGCTGGACTTACTGCGCCGACGGCCCCGCGAACGACGCCCGCGCGAACGGCGCTTGTCGTCCTCTTCGTCCTCTTCCTTCGCCATCGCCTCCGCATAGGCGCGCTCTTCTTCCAGCAGCGCCTCGCGATCCGCGACAGGGATCTGGTAGTAATCCGGGTGGATTTCCGAAAAGGCCAGAAAGCCGTGCCGGTTGCCGCCGTAATCGACGAAAGCAGCCTGCAACGAGGGTTCTACCCGCGTGACTTTTGCCAAATAAATGTTGCCAGCCAGCTGGCGCTTGTTTTCCGATTCAAAGTCGAATTCCTCGACTTTGTTGCCGTCCACCACGACCACGCGGGTTTCTTCCGCATGGGTGGCGTCGATGAGCATCTTCTTTGCCATGTTGTTCCAATGCACCCGCGCAGGCGCGCCGATCCGGGGGATCGGCAACGTGGCTGGGGTGTCTTTTCTGGGCGAGCGGGGGCGCGGGGGCGACAAGCGGAAGACGGGCCAAACCGGCCCCCATTTCCCCTGATCGCAGCTCCTGACGCCTCATCGCGTTTCTTCTCCGGCCCCCGGTGCGCTCTGGCGGAACACATGTCCGCCCCGCTTCAGGAACCCATTATTTACCCGTCCACAACGCGTCCGGGCTGTTCATATCCCGCCGCAGCGGGCCTATCTCCAACCCCACCAAAGCAAAACGCCGGTCTCGGGGTCACTCTCGGTCTCACCGGGCCGGGCCAAAGCCCTCGCAACCAGCAAGCGAAACTTATGCGGGCACATGCCCGAACGGCTCAGCCGTCCCGACCAACATAGTGTCGGGGCACGGGAAATTACAACGAAGAAATGCGCCGCGCGACGATTTTATCCACAAGCACACCGCCCGCCCCGTCAACACGCAATACTTCAGGCCCGACAACAGGGGCCGACCACAGGCTATTTCTTCCCAACCCCGTCCAGCACCTGAACATCCTCCTGCGCCACCAGCTCCCACGCCCGCCCCGCATTACGAAAAAGGCGTTTGCCTTGGCGCGGATAATCCGCAACGTCATGCACCAACCGTTCGCCAACCACGATACAGCGCAACAGCCTAAAGCGCCCGACCTTAAACATGAGACACGAATATCGCCAAACGTTAATTTTATGAGGGTCTTGCCTAGCTGAGTGAGCAAATTCTGTCACAAGGCTATGAAAAGACATGAAGAATAGATACTCCTTCCGTTCACGCATTTCCGAGGCCAATCTC
>PDOZ01000010.1 GCA_002747325.1 Rhodobacterales bacterium | reverse complement strand
GAATCATAGAAGACACAGACAGCACTAGTTGCGGCTGGACCTCGAATTCTGAATGAGTAGACTCGACCAATTGTACCGGACTCAGGAAGGACCGTTGCGGCTGGACCTCGAATTCTGAATGAGTAGACTCATGCAGCCGCAGCGCTCATCGGCGACGCAAGTTGCGGCTGGACCTCGAATTCTGAATGAGTAGACTCTCGGACAACATCAATATAGAGGGAAGTTCTGTTGCGGCTGGACCTCGAATTCTGAATGAGTAGACTCTCTGGTCGGTGATACGCTTGTCCACAAAGTGTTGCGGCTGGACCTCGAATTCTGAATGAGTAGACTCAGATCGCTAGGGATGTCCTTGTTTTTGCAGGGATATTCCCGGCGATTTGCCACATTTTCCAAGCCGAATCAGTCAAAACAACACCAATTGCTGCGGGTTTTCGCGTGCCTTGCGGCGGTGCTGGTCCGAGAAGTGGACGATATCACGATACTGGCGGTCGGTGAAGCTCAGGATCTGAATGTCCCCCCAATCTGGCAGGTGACGCTCAATCCGGTTCACGCGGGTCTGGAACGCCTCCTTGCCATTTACGAACCGGGCATAGACAGAGAACTGGCTGCGCTCGAATCCTTGGTCCAGCAGGAAATTGCGAAAGGCGGCCGCGGATTTGCGTTGTGGCTTGGTGTCGGTGGGGAGGTCGAACATCACGAGTATCCACATGATCCGGTATCCTGAAAGAACTTTGGTTTGTGCGTTCATCGGCCCAGCCCCGCAAGGGTGAGCGCATCGGGCGGGCGTGGCAGCGTAAGGGCGGGTTTGCCGGTCTCAAAGCTTTGGCCCAGCGAGGTCGCCAGTTTGACAAGCGCAACGGAAACGGGCGTGAGGCCATCGCCCAGCGGCAGATCCGTGGCAATCAGCCGGGCGAGGGCCTGTTTGGCGGGCGTGGTCACTTCGTCCCCCTGATCCAGCGCGATATGACGGGCCGCGCAATCGATAAGGGGACGGAAGGGTTCCATCAGATCATCGGCCAGGGCAAAAGCATTGCCCCGGTTCGAATGGTGCAGCCCGATCGAGGGGTGCAGCCCGGCGGCCACAACCGCGCGGGCGGTGGCGGCGCGCAGGACGGTATAGCCATAGTTGAGCAGGGCGTTGACATCGGGGGCATCGGTGTCGCGGCGGAAGTCTTCTCCCATCATCCGGGGCCAATAATAGCGGGCGGCCTGGGCCTCGATATTGGTGCTGTCGCCGGATGTGATCTTGCGCAGCATCATACGCAGGGGTGCGTCGGCCTCGCCCATGGCAGAGAGCGCAGCGGCCTGCATGGCGACCTTGGCGGTGACGACCTGTTTCCAGGCTTGCTTGATCAGCGGTTGTTTCGCCTGCCACTGCGCGCGCATCCGCCCGCCCTGCGCGTGGTGGCCGTCCAGCGGCATCAGCACCGAGCGCGGCGCATGATTGGAACCACACAGGACCACCGGCACGCCACGGTCTCCCAGTTCAGTTAGCAGAGAGGTGGACCAGGTGGTGCCGTGGGCATGGACGATCACAGCGGCAATTTGGTCAAGCGGCGTATGGCCGACCTCTTGCCCCTCTTGCGAGACTTTCAGGAACCCTCTGTGACGCGACAGGTGTCGCCCATCAGTGGTAATATCTATGATCTGATCCAATCGTCATACTCCCAAATAATTGGAACTATGACATAATTTTTCGATTCGCGCGACTCTGGCCGTGCCCGTCCCTGGTCAGGCGACAGGGCCGGGATCACGCAGGCGGCCCATTTCATCGACAAAGACGCGCCGGATGCGTGCCTTGATCAGCGAGTTGGCCGACATCTGGAACCATTTGAACGGGTCGGATTTATCCTTGTTGCGCGCATCTGCGTTGGCCTCGTTATGCGGCACAAGAATGGCACCGATGCCTGCGCTGGTTTTCTGAACGCGGCAGATGAAGCGCTCGCCGTCCTTTTCTATGGCCACCATATCGTTCTTGAACAGGCGCAGCAGGCGTTTGGCGGCGGGGTGTGGGCGCTTGGGGTCGGTCAGGTTGTGGAATTCCCAAGCGGTGATGACCTGCGACAGGATCTTTCCATCCGGCCCGCGCCAGACCTCGAAACACTGGTTGCTGCCTCCTTTGTAGGCTTTCATCGGCGTGCCGTCCGGGCCGGCGATATCGATCCTGGAAGTGGGTTGCAAGGTTTCGACCAGTCGCACATGGCGGATGCCGTGATAGGGGCCGGGCTGCGCCGCGAAGTCGCGTAGGGCCTGTTCGAAGGCCTTTCCCTCTTTCCCCTTCGTGGCTAGGGTGAGCTTGCGTTGCAGAAGCGGATCGCGGACGTTCTTGCCGCGTGTGCTGATCGCAATATCGCCCGGTTTGAGCGACAAGAGCGGGCTGCGGCTGACCACATTGTCTTCTTCGCCGGCCTTTTTCGACAGGCCATAGGCCGTATCCAGGTGGAGCTGCCCCGAGGTCGTGTTGGGAGTCTTATGGCCGGTCACAACGCTGCCCTGCCCGTGGTCGGCCCGGTGCGACACGATGATCTTGTCCAGTTGGAGGCCGATATCGGAGCGGAAGTGTTCCCACGGTTCGGGGATGGAGCGGGCCACGTCCTCGGCGCTTTTGCCGCTTGCCTCGTCCTGCTTCGCGCTGTCGGCGATCTGTTTGATCAGGCTGCGGCTGGTGGCGGCGACGACGGCGGCGTCAATGGCGTGGTGGCGGTGATCGGTGCGGTTCTTGGCCTTGGCGGCCCCGTCCTTGTCGGGCAGCAGCGAGTTCAGGCCCCAGTGGCGCCGCAGCATCTCGGTCAGGCGACCGGGAACCGCCCAGACGTGCCCGCCTTCGGTATATAGCGCATCCAGATAGCTCCGTGCCAGACGCGAAAGGTATTGCGTGTCGACAAGGGCGCGATCGAGGAAGTCGTGCTCTCCTTCAAACCGTGCCATCGCATCGGGGGAAAAGCGCCATTTCTTGTTGTCGGGCAGGTTTTTCAGGTTGGCCTCGATGGTTTCCCATTGCGGCGTATCGCCCCAGACCTCCCACGGGGTCTTGTTGCCCTTCTCGCGATTGGCCTCGCGCAGGCAGAGGGTGCGGTTGGCGAAACTGTCATCGAGCGTGCGCGAATAGGGCAGGATGTGATCGACATCGCAGGAGCCGTCGAACAGCATCCCGACGCTGATCGGCTGACCGGTATAAGGGCACTGCCGTGGGCCAATTGCGGGGCCGAGGTCTTCGTACAGCCGCAGCAGCATCCGGTTGGCGCCCGTATCGGGCTGGCCAAGCTCGACCAACTGCTTGCTGCGCCCTTCGGCAGCGGCGCGGTTTTTGCGGTTGTTGCTGTTGATCTCGGCCTTCTGCTTTTCCGATTGCTTCAGCTCGCGCGCCAGCTCCACCACGATCTGATCGGGCTTTCCGTAGACCGTTATGATCAGGTTCACCAAACGGCGCAATTGGTTCAGGCCGATATGCACGGTGGGGTTGGTGATGCGGCCGTAATACTCGGCGGCCTGCGTGAACGGGTCGTGGCGGTTGCGGTCGAAAGAGCCCGGAATGACGTGCCGTTCCAGAACCTCCCCGTAATAGGGCAGAGCCTCCAGAACCTCGCCGGTGCGATGATCCGAATGGTGCCAGCCGCAGGCGGCGACGGCCTCGCTATAGGGGATCACATCCGCTTCCAACGCGACCAGAATACGCCGTGTGGCGGTTTCCCCAAGGCGCCCATAGCCTTCGGGCAGCGGTGCATTGGCGGTAGCGATGGCATGATCCTGGTCAAGCCCATGGGTTTTTCGCAGCCAGTCGACCAGCGCGTCGAACTCTGCCTCGCTCTGCACGGCGCGGATACGCCGGACCACCTCCCATTGGGCATCGGTGTCGAGCGTGGACCAAGTCGGGCCAAAACGATCCGGGTGGCGCAGGCTTGAGCGGACAGGATCGCAGGCGATGGCATCGCGGTTGGCGGTCTCCAGTGTGAACCGCTCGGTCGGGGCAAGCTTCACCTCTTTGCCCAAGGCTGTCAGCTTCATGGCCATCGAGGCCAGCGTTTTCGTGGGCTTCTTGTTGTCGAGTGCGTGAATGATCGTATCGCGCTCTTCCCGCGTCAGCGGGCGGCTGCGGCAGCCATCGGCGGTGATGCGCAGATTGTTTACGGTCTCGTAAAGCACACGGCGTTGGGTCAGCGGATGCGCCTTTGGCAGGCGGCGTTCATTTGCAGGCACACCCTCATGGCCGGAAAACAGACACAGGCCGACCTCCGGCTCTTTCAATGGGCGCTGGAAAAAGATCGTCTGGAACACCGCCTCGCGCAGCTCACTGGTCAACAGCTCGGGGTGATAGGCGCGCTGCGCCTCCCACAGCTTATTAAATTCATCCTCTAGATGCCGCCTGTCCGGGTAGAAATCGTAGCCCGCTTCCTCTTTCGCATCCGGCCCGCCGCGTTTGGCAACGGACAGGCGCGTGCGCACCGAGGGCACCTGTCGCGGATCGGGGGCGCTTGATCGTGCCGCTTTCATTGTCGCCCCGGTCGGTCTTGCGGTTGGACTTGAACCCGCGCCGTTGGTTGAGGTGAAACAGCGCGCGGCCAAGGTGATGCAGCGGCAGCGGCTCATCCAGCCCCTTGGCGCGCAACGCAAAGGGATCGAGCAATTCAAGCGCCTTGGCCTGTGCGGGATCGGCAGGCATCAACCCGGCGTCGGCCAGCTTGCGCATCAGCGATGCGCGCCGGCGCAGGTAACGGTCGCGGCGGCGGCGCATGGCCCGGGCCGCGCGGCGATCCACCGCCAGCGACGCTTTGGACTTCGGATCGCGTCCGTCTGAGAAGATGCGCACCCCCCCGTCAATCACCTCGGTGATGACTGCGCCCTCAGTGGCATAAAGCCACCAGCCAATGGAATTCGTGCCAATATCCAGACCAAGCCGCATACAAAATCCTCCCTATCGTCAGGCGCACTGTGTGAGAGCTGCAAATTAACCGCAAGTTGTTATTGCGCGACTGTCAGGGGGATGCTATGCATCGTCCACATTCAGAATTCGTGGTCGAGCCGTTAACAAGCACTCGATTGCACCAAATTGAAAAGCGGGCTACGGCTCGCTTTTCCTTTTTCAGGGCCGTGTCCCGGGTATTGGTATACTTCGTTCTTCGGTCTCGGCCGGCCGCAGTTGCAGGGCGGCGATCTGCGCCGGATCCATAGGGTCAGTGTCGTAAATTGCGGCAGCGGTTTCCAGCGTCATGTATCGCCGCATGATCGCCCACTCGTCATTCTGCTCCAACATCAGGGCGCCAACCAGGCGCGTGATGGCGGCCTCATTTGGAAAGATCCCGACGACATTGGTCCGGCGTTTGGTTTCCTTGTTCAAGCGCTTCAGTGGGTTCGTGGAGTGGGTCTTGGCCCAGTGCTCGCGGGGAAAGCTCTTGAATGCGAGGACGTCGTCTTCGGCACGGC
Source organism: Rhodobacterales bacterium (assembly GCA_002747325.1). GTDB lineage: Bacteria > Pseudomonadota > Alphaproteobacteria > Rhodobacterales > Rhodobacteraceae. The sequence continues at coordinate 1,898 of PDOZ01000010.1, read as the reverse complement.
ACGCCTGGAATGGCCCGGTTCGAACGCGTTGATCAGCCTGGCCCAGTGTGTTTTCGACGCTGCGAGCGTGTCCTGCTCGAAGACGGTTCTGAGCGCCGCGGTGACGATCGAGCGATCCTTCTTGCCGACGCAGGCACGTGCGTTGCGCATGAAATGCACGCGGCAGCGCTGGACGGCCGCGCCGAGCACCTTGGCGGCCGCAGCCTTCAGCGCCTTGTGGTCGTCGGCGGTAATCAGGCGGGTTCCGCGCAAGCCACGATCGGTGAGAGAGCGGAGGAACTCTTCCCGGAATACCTCAGCTCGCTGGGCTGGACGGCTGTGCCCAGAACCTCGCGGCGGCCGTCCAGATTGACGGCCACGGCCACTATGGCGGCGACGCTGACGATCCGGCCGCCGCGACGCACCTTGATGCAGGTCGCGTCGAGCCAGAGGCAGGGCCATTCCCCTTCCGGCGGACGGCCCAGAAACGCATCGACCCGTTCATCGATCTCGCCGCAAAGCCGCGAAACCTAGTTTTTCGGCACGCCGGTCATACCCATAGCCTTGACCAGGTCGTCCACCGAGCGTGTCGAGATGCCCTGAACACAACCTAACTCGAGTTCGCACAGGTCACCGTTGATCGCCTGCGTCACCAGTGTTTGGTCAGAAAAGCGGACCTCGATGGAGCCGGTCAGCGCCGCGTTGGACGGGTCCGCACCGTTCTGGCTGATCGACCCGTTGGAATGACCAAAGCGCTTGAGTTCCAGCGCGGCGGGCGTGCCGACGCTGGTGGTCCTGCCAACCGTCTCGCCCTGCGCCACCCGCCGCGCGGTGGCGGTCAGCAGGCCCGAGCGCTGCATCTGGCAACTGAGCTGGTCGAGGACGCAGCCGGAATACATCGCATAGCGCGGCACCTCGGGCATACCGGTCTCAATGGAGAAGCCGGGCAGCGTCCACGCGCCAGACTGGAACGCGTGAGTCCAAGGGCCAGTGCCGGTCGTGGTCGGATCACCGAAGGCCGCCTTAAGCCAGAAACCGAACGCCTCCGCGTCGAGCGGCACGACAACGTCGCCATCCGCCGCGCTACCGAGCGCGACGGAAGCAGCCGTCAGGAAAGTTTTCAGGTTGATCTTGAACTGGGTCATTGGAGCCTCCCTTGCGTTAGCAGTGCTTGAGGTATCCGTGATTCGACGGCTTCAAGGCACGGCCGAGGGACCCGGTGTATTCCGCCTGGGGGCAAATTCACCCCTCTGCCGCGAGGGACCGACTTTGTGGAAGTTGGTCCTGAGGCCGCTCGACTCGTGCAGAGGCTGAACACTACATAACCTATATTGTCAGAAAAATTAAACCGGGTAGTGTTTCTTGTTGAAAATCCGCGGTTTTCCTGGATACCGGTCCCGGGTGACCTGCCCCCTTGGGTCAGTCATTCACAACGAGAGTGTGCGAGTTTGTGTTTCATATTCTTCGTTAGTGTTTTGGGCAAGCGCGCCGGGCGCGGAGCCCTCATTCAACTCAAGCGTGCGGCGCGCTTCTGCAGGCGTTTTGTTTCCGAGCGACGAGTGCGGCCTGACGTTGTTGTCGTCGTAACCCCAGAGCGCCAGCTTTCGCCTTGCGTCCGCGAGGCTGTCAAGCATCTCTTGGTTCAGGAGCTTGTCGCGCAAGCTGCCGTTGACTGACTCGATGAAAGCACTTTGTTGGGTTTTGCCCGGATCGATATAGTGCCAGTCGCCCCCATTTTCGTTCGCCTATTTCAGAATCGCCCGACTGGTGAACTCTGTTCCATTTTCGCTGACAATGCTGGTGGGTCTGTTTTAAATCACCGTCCGTTTAATCTGCAATATATCCGGCAGCGTTGAAGAAGTTTCGGCACTGTTCCGGCGGGAACAGGTCGCAGGTTTGGGCGATGGATTGAAACAGCG
>PDOZ01000032.1 GCA_002747325.1 Rhodobacterales bacterium | reverse complement strand
ACAGACGCGCCGTCTACTTTCTCAGCTTCATACACCTCGCATCAGCAATGCTTTGGATGCGATGAATGTCGATTCAGCCTAGGGCAGAAATCGCTAAATCTGTATCAAAATTCTCTGCCTCGGGGTCAGCATCCTGCTGATTTCGAACGCGAATTTTGATGCTCGATGATGTAGATTAAAGCGATTTCGCTTTAAAACCACTGCCCCGGTTCCATCAGTCCCAAATCCATCAATTGCTGTGAGTTCCATTCGAAACGCACGGAATTGTGCCATTTGAAGCTCTGGATGTCGAAGGTCGAACCGGCATTGGTCTTGAGCGCTTTGGCGGCGCGGAAAGAGGCGATGGCGGCGGTGATGTTGTTGTGCCACGGGCAGGCATATGTGTTGTATTCTTCGTCGTTGAAGCGGTGATCGGGCAGCAGGCGCAGCCCCGGTTTGGCGCGAAACAGGGCGATGCGGTCGATGCGGCGGCGTTCCGGCGCGATATGCTCCTCGAAGCGCCAGCGCAGCCCGCCGAAAAAGTCCAGCTGCCGTTCCTTGAATTCCGCGCCATCCTTGCGCCCAAGCGCGTAATAGCCCGATTTGTCGAGCCAGGCGTCGTTCAGCGCCACCGCGTTGGGATGTTGCTCCAGATCGCCCGCGTAAATATCCACCACATAGGTCAGCATGGCGTCGCGGCGTTCTTCGGCGTGAAAGGCCAGCATTTCCGCCACATTGCGGCTCTCGCAGAAGGGATGGAACAGGTATTCGGCGTTGAAGCCATAATAGAGCCACTGCCCCGGCGCCTTTTCGATCACCGCATTCACCGCGCGGGTCAGGGCGTCCGGCGGGGCCATCGAATAGCGGATGCGATGCACCCGACCCGCCAGATCGACCGGCAATTCCAGTTCCGGCGGCGCGAAGATCACCACCTGCCTGAACCCGCTCACCAGATGGTAGCGAATGGTGCTTTCCGCCTCGACCAGATCCTCGATGAACAACAGAGCAATCGGCCCCTTGGCGAGGATCGGTTTGGCCTTGGCGAGGAAGGTATCCAGCGAGGTATAATGCACGTTTTCTCCACATTGCCGGTGATTCTATCCCAGCCGGGTTAATTTTTAGTGAAAATCCGCCAAGGGCAAGGGAAAAGCCTACCGGATTGCGACTTGCCTGCACTATATGTTAGGAGCCAGTTCTGACCAGCTACGGGGTGCGCCATGGACGATTTCGTTCTGCCAACTGCCAGCAAGACCGACGACGCCCCGCGCGATGCGGCGGCGCCTGCGCGGCCGAATGCCAAGAAGCTCTTCATCCGCACCTATGGGTGTCAGATGAATGTCTATGACAGCGAGCGCATGGCGGAGGCGCTGGGCGGGGAGGGGTATGTCGAGACCAAGTCCCCGGAAGAGGCGGACATGATCCTGCTCAACACTTGCCACATTCGCGAGAAGGCGGCGGAGAAGGTGTATTCCGAGTTGGGGCGGTTCAAGGATTTGAAGGCGGAGAAGCCGGATCTGAAGATCGGCGTGGCGGGCTGCGTGGCGCAGGCCGAGGGCGAAGAGATCATGAAGCGCCAGCCGATAGTGGATCTCGTGGTCGGGCCGCAGACCTATCACCGCCTGCCGGAAATGGTGGCGAAGGCCAATGCCGGGGAAAAGCCGGTCGACACGGATTTCCCGCTGGAAGACAAGTTTGAGGTGCTGAAAAAGCGCCCGAAGGCCCGGCGTGCGCCGTCGGCGTTTCTGACGGTGCAGGAGGGTTGCGACAAGTTCTGTGCCTTCTGTGTTGTGCCCTATACGCGCGGCGCCGAGGTCAGCCGCCCGCCGGAACGCATTCTGCGCGAGGCGCGTGAGCTGGTTGAACGCGGGGTGCGCGAGATCACCCTTCTGGGGCAGAATGTGAATGCCTATTGGGGCGCGGCGGGGGCGGAGGATTGGTCGCTTGCCCGGCTGATCTGGGAGTTGAACGGGATCGACGGGCTGGAGCGCATTCGCTTCACTACCTCGCACCCGAATGATATGTCCGACGACCTGATCGAAGCGCATGGCACCTGTGAAAAGCTGATGCCTTACCTGCACTTGCCGGTGCAGTCCGGCTCCGACAAGATCCTCAAGCGGATGAACCGTTCGCATACCGCCGAGCATTATATCCGCCTGATCGAACGCATCCGCGACGCCCGCCCGGACATGCTGATCTCCGGTGATTTCATCGTCGGCTTCCCGGAGGAGACCGAGGCGGATTTCGAGGACACGATGGCCCTGATCCGCGAGGTGCGTTACGGGCAGGCATTCAGCTTTAAATACTCCGCCCGGCCCGGCACGCCTGCCGCCGAACGCGAGATGGTCTGTCAGGATGCGGCGAACCGGCGTTTGCAGCAATTGCAGGCGCTTCTGAACCAGCAGGCGCATGAGGTCATGCAGAGCATGGTCGGGCGTGAGGTTGGGGTTCTGTTTGAAAAACCGGGCCGCATGGCGGGGCAGATGGTTGGCAAATCCGACTACCTGCACTCGGTTTTCGTCGAGACCGATGACACGCAGATCGGCGACCTCAAACGGGTGAGAATCACCGGCACCGCGCCAAACTCACTTTCTGGTGCGTTGATCTGATTGCTTTCCGCCGGGCGGGGTGCAATCCGCGTAATTGACGCCGAATCGCGCAAAATGCTGCGGTTCAGGCTGAATTATTGTGTATATCGAGACAGTTGCGGCGAGCTTTTGCTTTACCGATCAATGGGTTCCGGCTACGATGCGGGTATATGCTAGGCCGGGGAACCGGCTAATTGGGGGAAATCGCGTGAATACTCGGATTTTAAAATCGCTCCGAACAGTCGCTGCCGCTGCTGTGTTGGGCATTTCTTCCGTATCCGGCTTTGCGACTGTCGCTTCGGCGCAGGAGCAGGTGACGGTTACGGGCAAGATCAACTGGGGTCTCTGGGTAGACCCCGATGGCTGTATGCATTGGTGGGCCGATGGTGGGATCGAGGGCTATATGGTGGCCCGTCGTGATCCGAAAACCGGCCGGCATATGTGCCTTGAGCGCAATACCTGCGCCACGCCGAATTCGGATGTGCTGTTCGCCACCGACAGCCACAAGCTGACCGCTTCCGGGCGTCAGTGGCTCAAGCAGTTCTTCGCATCTGCCGGGGCGTTTGCCTATGCGGTGTATGGCCATACCGACAGCCGCGCATCCGATGAATACAACATGCGCCTGTCGCAGCGCCGCGCCGATGCGGTGGCGAAGGTTGCCCGCTCGACCGGCGCCGTTGTGGACCGGGTTGTGGGTTACGGCGAGCGTCGCCCGATCGCGTCCAACGCGACCGCAGAGGGGATGCGCAAGAACCGCCGCGTTGAAATCGTTTGCTACAGGTATCCGTCATGATGAATCGCAAAATCGCACTTCTGGCGCTGATGGCGCCGCTCGCCGTGGCCGGGTGCCAATCGACCGTGTATTCCGGCACCGGGCCGGTGCCGCTGATCGCGACCAATGCCGACCATTCCTATGGCGACCCCGAGGGGCCGCGCGACGGGGTTGCGGCGGTTGCCGTGCTGCCCGATGGCTGTGAGGCCTGGATCGTGGATGAGGGCGTTGAGGGCTATGGCGGGGATCGTTCTGACCCGCGCTCTGGCCTGCCGCGCTGCACCCGCGAGATTCCGCCGGGTTCGGTCATCGGCGACCATCGGACCAGCAACGACATTCAGGATTGGCTCTGGTAAACCGCTGGTGAGAGAAAACAGAAGGGCCGCGCTTTCTGTCGCGGCCCTTTTTGCATGGCGCGCCGCTTCTCCCCTTGCCGCGCGCCCCGTTTCGCGCCACCATGCCCCTGAAATATCAGCTACGGAGACCCGATGGGTATCACCGACACCCGCCTGAAAAGCGACGATACCGGCGCTTTTGAAACCGAGGTAGAATTTGCCGACAACCGGCTTTTGATCGAGCTGTGCGGCGAACATGATCGCAACCTTGCCAAGGTCGAAATCGAGACTGGCGCGCAGATCGTGCGCCGGGGCAATCGCTTTGTCCTGATGGGACCGCCCGAGGCGCGCGAAGCGGCGGCGGCGGTTCTGTCTGCGCTTTATCAGCGGCTCGAAGCCGGGCGCGCGGTGGAGCCGGTGGCGGTGGACCGCGAGATTCGCATGGGTGGCGGGCAGGCGGAGATGTTTCCCGGCGGGCGGGTCGAGATTCGCACCCGCAAAAAGCTGGTCGAACCGCGCACACAGGCGCAGCAGGAATATGTCCGCAACCTGTTTCAGAACGAGCTGGCCTTCGGCATTGGCCCGGCGGGCACCGGCAAGACCTACCTCGCGGTGGCCGTCGGCGTGAACCTGTTCATTTCCGGGCAGGTCGACCGCATCATCCTGTCGCGACCGGCGGTCGAGGCGGGCGAGAAGCTGGGCTACCTGCCGGGCGACATGAAAGACAAGGTCGACCCCTTCATGCAGCCGCTTTACGACGCGCTGCACGATTTTCTCCCCGGCAAGCAACTGGCCAAGCTGATGGAGGAAAAGCGCATCGAGATCGCGCCGCTGGCCTTCATGCGCGGGCGCACCTTGTCCAACGCCTTCGTGGTGCTGGACGAGGCGCAGAACGCCACCACGATGCAGATGAAGATGTTCCTGACCCGGCTGGGTGAAGGCTCGCGCATGGTGATTACCGGCGACCGCTCGCAGGTTGACTTGCCGCGCGGCGTCACTTCCGGCCTGCGCGACGCGGAGGGGCTTCTCAAGGGGATCAAGGGCATTTCCTTCAGCTATTTCACCGCGAAAGACGTGGTGCGGCATCCGCTGGTGGCGAAGATCATCGAGGCCTATGACGCGGCGGATCGTGACGCGTGACCGAAGAGCTTTACGTCAATCTGGAAGATGCGCGCTGGAGCGATCTGGAAGCGCTGGCCAGCCGTGCATTCGCTGCCTGTTTTGCCCATTTCGGCATGGACCCGGCGGGTTATGAGATCAGCCTGCTGGGCTGTGACGATGCGCGCATTGCCGGGCTGAACGCCGAATTTCGCGGCAAGCCCGCGCCGACCAATGTCTTGTCCTGGCCCGCCGATGACCGCGCCCCGCCCACGCCCGGCGCCGATCCCGCGCCGGTGCCCCCCGATCCGACGGGGATGCCCGCCGAGTTGGGCGATATTGCCATCGCCTATGAGACCTGCGTGCGCGAGGCGGCGGAGGCGGGCAAAAATCCGCCCGATCATGTCACCCACCTTCTGGTCCACGGCTTCCTGCATTTGTTGGGATATGATCACATTGACGACAAAGATGCGGCGCGGATGCAGGAGATTGAGGCGAAAATTCTTGGCAATTTGGGGATTGATGACCCATATGAACCGATAGACGCATGAAAACACCCCCGGAGAAAGGCAAAATGGGCGAAACGGACGGATCTTCTGGCGCGGCGCGGCGCGCGCAACAGGTAAGCGAAGAGGCGGGAGACCCGTCCAGTTCGCCGGATAAATCGCAGGAGAAAAGCGGCTTGTTCACGCGCCTCATTGGCGCGCTCAGCCCGGCGGATGCGGGAGAGGCGGGGCCGAAAGAGGCGCGCGAGGTGGCCCCGGAAGCGGGCCTGCCGCAGCATGGTATGTTGAACCTGCGCCGGTTGAGCCTTGAGGATGTGATGATCCCGAAGGCGGAGATTGTCGCGGTGCCGCTTGAGACCACGCAGGCCGATCTGGTCGAGGTGTTTCGCGGTTCCGGCCTGAGCCGCCTGCCAGTGTTTGATGGCACCCTCGATAATCCGGTCGGCTTCGTGCATCTGAAGGATTTCGCTCTGTCGCACGGCTTCAACCGCGAGGGCGCGCCCTATGCGCTCAAAAGCCTGCTGCGTCCGCTACTCTTCGCGCCGCCCTCCATGCCGATCGGCGTTTTGCTGCAAAAGATGCAGGCGGAGCGGATGCATATGGCGCTGGTGATCGACGAATATGGCGGCGTTGACGGGCTGGTGACGCTGGAAGATCTGGTCGAACAGGTGATTGGCGAGATCGAGGACGAACACGACCTTGAGGAAGGGGCGTTGTTTGTCTGCGAAAAGCCGGGCTGTTATCTGGCTGAAAGCCGCACACCGCTGGAGGAATTCGAGGCGGAAACCGGCTTGTCGCTGCGCGGGTTTGACGAGGATGACGACGAGTTCGGCACGCTGGGCGGGTTGGTCTTCATGCTGGCGGGGCATGTGCCGGCGCGCGGCGAGGTGATCCGCCATCCGCATGGGCCGGAATTTGAGGTGGTCGATGCCGATCCGCGCCGCATCAAGCGGTTGCGCGTGCGCTTTGCTGCCTCCGGTGCTGCCGAATGATCGGCTTTGCTGCGCGGTTTTTGCTCGGCGCGGCGGGCGGTTTGGGCCACGCCCCTTGGGGGCTGTATCCCCTGACCTTTATGGTGCTGATCGTGCTTTTGTGGTCCGGTGCGCGTGCGCCGACTCCGCGTGCGGCCTTTTGGTCTGCGTTGGCGCTGGGCACCGGGTATTTCGCCACCGCGATGAGCTGGATCGTCGAGCCGTTTTTGGTCGATGCCGCGCGCCACGGCTGGATGGCGCCGTTTGCGCTTGCCGGCATGGCGGCGGGGATGGCGCTGTTCTGGGCCGTGCCGGTCGCTCTGGCGCGCCGCGTTTTGCGCCCCTATGCCCTCGCCGCGCCGCTGTTTTTATCGCTGGCGGAATGGGCGCGGCACTGGCTGTTCACCGGCTTGCCTTGGGCCGCGCCGGGGCAGGTTCTGATCGACACGCCACTGGCGCAGGCGGCGGCTTTCATTGGGGTTCTGGGCCTGAGCGCGGTGCTGTTTTTCGCCGCTTCCCAGCTGATCACGCGGCGCTGGATCGCGGCGCTTGTGCTGTTGGTCAATGCCGCCTTGCCCGCGCGCAACAGTGCCACCCCGCCCGATACGGGGCAGATTGTGCGCCTGATCCAGCCCAATGCGGAACAGGCGAAAAAGTGGGATCGCGAATGGATGCCGGTGTTTTTCAACCGCGCGCTGGAACTGAGCGCCGCGCCGGGGCCGCGCGATCTGGTGGTCTGGCCGGAGACCGCGCTGCCGAGCCTTCTGGGCCACGCGCCGGAATTGGAGGCGCGGGTGCGGGCGGCGGCGGGGGTGCCGGTCATCGTCGGCACGCGGCGCATGCAGGGAACGCGGTTTTACAATTCCATGGCGCTCTTGGGCTCGGAGCAGGTCTATGACAAGCGCCATACGGTGCCGTTTGGTGAATATGTGCCCTTTGGCGATGCGCTGGGCCGGCTTGGCATACGCGGCCTCGCGGTGCGCGACGGGTTCGGCTATTCGAGCGGGCAGGGGGCGGCGTTGATGGATTTGCCCGGCGGGTTGGGCCGCGCCTTACCGCTGATCTGTTACGAGGCGATTTTTCCGCGTGATCTGGCGGCGTTTGCCGGGCGGGCGGATTGGATTTTGCAGGCCACCAACGATGCGTGGTTCGGCACGCGGTCCGGCCCACAGCAACATCTCGCGCAAGCCCGTTTCCGCGCCATTGAGCAGGGCTTACCCTTCCTGCGCGCCGCTAATACGGGCATTTCCGCCGTGATCGACGCGCGCGGGCGGGTTCTGGCGCATCTGCCGCTGAATACGGCGGGCCATCTTGACGCGGCCCTGCCCGGCGCGCTGCCGCCAACCCTGTTTTCCCGCTGGGGCAACGCGCCGCTTCTGGTGCTGCTGGCCGCGCTGTGCGTCGTACTGATCGCGCTTCCCCGCCCGGTATCGCGCCCAACGCATTGACGCCGCCCGCGGGCAGGCGTAAGGAGGGCCACCAACTGCCACAACGGCTTCCTGACGTGGCGGGGCTATTTTTTCTAACGGAGCGACCCCATGTCCAGAAACAACTACATCTTCACCTCTGAATCCGTGTCCGAGGGGCACCCGGATAAGTTGTGCGACCGGATTTCAGACGCGGTTCTGGATGCGTTTTTGCGCGAGGAGCCGGAAGCGCGGGTCGCTTGCGAAACTTTTGCCACGACCGATCATGTATTTGTTGGCGGCGAGGTGGGCCTGTCGGATCAGGCGCGGCTTGGCGAGTATATGGAGAAGGTCGAGGGCATCGTGCGCGACTGCGTGCGCGATATTGGCTATGAGCAGGACAAGTTCCATTGGAAGACCCTGAATGTGTCGAATTTCCTGCACAAGCAATCGGCGCATATCGCGCAGGGGGTGGATGCTTCCGAGCATAAGGAAGAGGGCGCGGGCGATCAGGGTATCATGTTCGGCTATGCCACCAACGAAACCGACGCCCTCATGCCCGCCCCGATCCAGTATTCGCACGCGGTGTTGCGCCGTCTGGCGGAGCTGCGCAAGGACGGGACCGAGGGCTGGATGGGGCCGGACGCCAAGAGCCAGCTTTCCGTGCGCTATGAGGGCGGCAAGCCGGTTGGGGTGGATCAGATCGTGCTGTCGACCCAGCATCTCGACGCGGACATGACCCCGGCAGACGTGCGCGCCCGCATTGAGGGCTATATCGTGGAAACGCTGCCGGAAGGCTGGGTCACGCCGGAAACCGTCTGGCACGTCAACCCGACCGGCAAATTCGTCATTGGCGGGCCGGATGGCGATGCCGGGCTGACCGGGCGCAAAATCATCGTGGATACCTATGGCGGCGCCGCGCCGCATGGGGGCGGGGCGTTTTCCGGCAAAGACCCGACCAAGGTTGACCGTTCCGCCGCCTATGCCGCGCGCTATCTGGCGAAAAACATCGTTGCCGCCGGGCTGGCTGCGCGCTGCACCTTGCAGCTTTCCTATGCCATTGGTGTGGCGCAGCCGCTGTCGATCTATGTCGATACGCATGGCACCGGCGAAGTGCCGGATGCCGAGATCGAACGCGCGGCGGGCCGGGTGATGGACCTGACCCCGCGCGGCATCCGCACCCATCTTGGCCTCAACAAGCCGATCTATCAGCGCACCGCCGCCTATGGCCATTTCGGGCGCCGACCGACCGATGAGGGGCATTTCAGCTGGGAGCGCACCGATCTGACCGAGGCGTTCAAGGCGGCGTTGTGATCCGGGGCGCGAGGCCTTAAAAGCCCCGCATGACCGATGAAAAAATGCATAAATCCGGCGCGCCGTATCGCAACTTTTACGGCCGCCTGAAGGGCAAGGGGCTGCGCGACAGTCAGCAGGCTTATCTTGAGGAAGACCTTGCGGGGCTGAGCCCCGGCAAGGTCGGCTGGGAGGAGAACCCGGAGCGGGTGCCACTGGACCTTGAGGCGCTGTTTGGCGGCAAGGAGGTCTGGCTGGAAACCGGGTTTGGTGGCGGCGAGCATCTGGTGCATCAGGCGGCGCTCAACTCCGACATCGGCATCATCGGCTGTGAGCCTTATATCAACGGCGTCGCCATGCTGCTCGGTAAAATTCGCAAGGCGGGGGTGACCAACCTCGCGGTGCATCCCGGCGATGTGCGCGATCTGTTTGATGTGTTGCCGGACGAGTCGATTTCTAAAGCGTTTCTACTCTACCCGGACCCGTGGCCGAAAAAGCGCCACCACCGCCGCCGTTTTGTCACCCCGGAATACCTCACGCCGCTGGCTCGCGTGCTGAAACCCGGCGCCGAGTTCCGCGTGGCGACCGACATCCCGGATTATGTGCGTCAGACGTTGGAAGAAGTGCCGCGCGCGGGGTTTGAATGGCTGGCCGAAACGGCGCAGGACTGGCGTGAACCGTGGGGCGACTGGATTTCCACCCGCTACGAGCAAAAAGCGCTGCGCGAAGGCCGCACAGCGCATTATCTTACCTTCCGTCGTGTCTGAAATCAGACGTTCGGGAGGATGATGATCTCGACCCGGCGGTTCTGTGCCCGGCCAGCGGCGGTCAGGTTCGAGGCGACCGGCTGATCTTCGCCGCGACCGACGGTGGCGAGGCGCGAGGCGGGAACGCCGTTGGAGACCAGAACCCCGGACACCGCCGCAGCGCGCTGGCGCGACAGGTTCAGGTTATAAGCGGCGGCGCCGACATTGTCGGTGTGGCCGATGACCTGCACGGTCGAGTTCGGGTATTTCTTCAGATGCGCAGCCAGAACCCGCAGATCGGCGGTCAGACCACCGGAAAGCCGGGCGCTGCCCGTGGCGAAGAGAATGTCCTGCGGCATGGTGACAACAAGGCTCTTGCCGGTATTGACCACGCCGATGCGGTTGTCGCCAAAGCCTGCGCGCAGCTCGCCCGCCTGCTTGTCCAGCTCCTGCCCGATGGCGCCGCCGATAATGCCGCCAGCAACCGCGCCAACCGCCGCGCCGCCCGCATTTTTGCTCAGCAGACCGCCGAGAAGACCGCCCGCAGCAGCGCCGACGCCGGTACCGGCGGCCTGACGCTGGCCCATCGTGTCGCAACCGGCGAGCAACAGGGCGGCGGAAAGGGGAATGAACAGAACGGGGCGCAGAACAGTCATGATAAACCTCATTGATGAATTCACGCGCAGCTTAACCGATTCTGCCAGTGTGCGGAACGGAAAAATGCCACAGGCGAAACCCGGCGAAGCTTTGCTTATTGGCTCTCGTTGCGCGCCGTTTCCCATGCCAGCAGAGCGCGTTTGACCGGCAATCCCCAATGGTATCCGCCCAACTCGCCGGATTTGCGCAGAACGCGGTGACAGGGGATGAGCCACGAGACCGGGTTGCGGCCTACGGCGGTGCCTACGGCGCGCACGGCACGCGGCGAACCGATATGTTGGGCGATGTCGGAATAGGTCGTGACCTGCCCGGAGGGGATGGCCAGCAACGCTTCCCAGACCTTGATCTGAAACGGACCGCCCAGCAGATGCAGCCGCGCATCGCCCGATTGGTTCAGCGCAGCGGTGACCCAAGGGGCGAGTGCGGCGCGATCCTCGATGAACTCTGCTTTGGGCCAGCGGGCGCGCAGGTCGTCGAAGGTGGCCTCGCGACCCGTCTCGGAAGCGAAGCCCAAGCCGCAAAGGCCAATATCCGTACCCATCGCCAGCATCTCGCCAAAGGGGCTGTCAAACCAGCCGGTGCGGATAGTCAGCCCTTCGCCCGCCCGCGCGAACTGCCCCGGCGACATGGCCTCCCAGCGCAGAAACAGATCGTGCAACCGCCCGGAGCCGGACAGGCCGAGGCTCTGCGCGGTGTCGAGGGTGCTGTGGTGGGTGGCGAGCAGGGACTTGGCGTGATCGAGGGTCAGGTATTGCTGGTAGCGCTTGGGCGACACGCCGACCCAGCGGGAAAACACCCGTTGCAGATGCGCGGGCGACAGGTCGAGCCGCTCCGCCAGCACGCTCAGCGGCAAGGTCTGCCCGCCCGCCGCGTCGATCTCGTCAATCGCCCGGCGGATGACCTGATAGTGATAGCTGTTCTCGTCGCGCATACGCCCCCCACTTTTCGGCCCACCATGGCCCAGCCCGCCCCGCTTGGCGACCCGTTTTATGCGCAATCCGCTTGCCGAGCCGCGCCGCAGCGTCGATATAGGGCGCATGGTCAAGCAACTGGGATATCAACGCCTCCGCCAGATCTTTCGCCGCTTCGAGGAACAGACCCCCGAACCGCGCGGCGAGTTGGACTATACCAACGCCTATACGCTGGTTGTGGCGGTGGCGCTGTCGGCGCAGGCGACCGATATTGGCGTGAACCGGGCGACCAAGGCGCTGTTTGCGCAGGTCTCGACGCCCGAGGAGATGCTGGCGCTCGGCGAGGCGGGGCTGATCGAACATATCCGCACCATCGGGCTTTACCGGCAAAAGGCGAAGAACGTGATCAAACTGAGCCGTATTCTGGTCGAGGAATACGGCGGTGAAGTGCCCTCGTCGCGCGCGGCGCTGGAAAGCCTGCCGGGGGTGGGGCGCAAGACGGCGAATGTGGTGCTGTCGATCTGGTTCGGCCATCCGGCGCAGGCGGTCGATACCCATGTGTTTCGCGTTGGCAACCGCACCGGGATTGCCGCCGGCAAAGATGTTCTGACGGTCGAACGCGCCATTGAGGACAATGTCCCGGTCGAATTTCAGCGCCACGCGCACCATTGGCTAATCCTGCATGGACGCTATACATGCAAGGCACGCAAACCGGCCTGCCCGACCTGCGTGATCCGGGATCTGTGTGACTTTGAGGAAAAAACCGTATGAGCAAGAAATTTCAGGTGGTCGGTATCGGCAACGCGATTGTGGATGTGTTGAGCCTTGCGGATGACAGCTTTCTTGACCTGATGGGGATCGAGAAGGGGATCATGCAACTGGTCGAACGCGAGCGGGCGGAGCTGCTTTATAGCGCGATGGAAAACCGCAAACAGGCGGCGGGCGGTTCGGTGGCCAATACGCTGGCGGGGATCGGTAATCTCGGGCTGAAGACGGGCTTTGTCGGGCGGGTGCGCGACGATGCGCTGGGCCGGTTTTATGCCGAAACCATGGAGATGGACGGCACGCGCTTTCTCAATCCGCCGGTGCCGGGGGCGGACTTGCCGACGTCGCGCTCGATGATTTTCGTGTCGCCGGACGGGGAGCGCTCGATGAACACCTATCTGGGCATTTCCGCCGAGTTGGGACCGGAGGATGTTGACGAAGCCATCGCGGCGCAGGCGGAGATCGTTTTCCTTGAGGGCTACCTGTTCGACAAGGACAAGGGCAAGGCGGCGTTCGAGCGCATGGCGCGGGCCTGCCGGGCGGCGGGCGGCAAGGCGGGGATCGCCATTTCCGACCCGTTCTGCGTCGAGCGCCACCGCGACGATTTCCGGCGCCTGATCGAAGGCGAGCTGGATTATGTCATTGGCAACGAAAAAGAAATCGAAGCGCTTTGGCCGGGCAGCGACTGGCGCGAGGCTTTGGCACGCACGGGTGAGATTTGCCCGCTGGTGGTCTGCACCCGTTCCGGCGACGGGGTCAGTATCCTGTCGGGCGGCGAGCAGGTCGACGTGCCGGTGGAAAGCATCGTGCCGGTGGATGCGACGGGCGCGGGCGATGGGTTCGCCGCCGGGTTCCTCTATGGGCTGGCCACGGGCGCAGATTTGCGCCGGGCGGGGGAGATGGGCTGCGCGGTCGCGCTGGAGGTGATCCGGCATGTCGGCCCGCGCGCCGATACCGACCTGCGGGCGCTGTTTCAGGCGCGCGGGTTTATTTGAGGCAGGCGCTTTCGCGCGCGTAGAGATCTTGCAGGGTCTTGCCCTTTTCCAGACGGAAGGTCGCGCCGGTTTGCAGCGCCGACATGCGGTCGAGGCGGAAACTGCGGAAATCGTCGCGCAATTCGCACCATGTCGCCAGCGTCCAGACCCTGCCCCAGAAATGCAGCCCCAGCGGGCGCACCTCCCGTTGGCTGTGGGCGCCCGCCGCGTCGATGTAATCGAAACGCAGGCGTTTGTGGTCGCGACAGGCGGCTTCGATAACATCAAACCGGGCGCGCTCTTCCGGGGACATATTGCCAAAATCAATGGCGTGGATTGGCACGGCTGTGGCGCGCTGGCGCAGGGTTTCGGGCAGGATGGTTTCGATCTTGACCAGCGCTTCCGCCGCCGCATTGGCCAGTTCGATCCCGCCCAGAAGCTGCGTCAGCCGCGCGCCCGCCACAAGGGCCGTGACCTCTTCGGCGGTGAACATCAGGGGCGGCAGATCGAAGCCCTGCCGCATGACGTAACCGACCCCGGCTTCGCCCTCAACGGGCACGCCGGAGCCGATCAGATCCGCGATGTCGCGGTAGATGGTGCGGGTGGAAACCTCAAGTTCCTCCGCCAGCGTTTGCGCCGTTACCAACCGCCCGCCGCGCAGGTGCTGCACGATTTGAAACAGGCGGTCGGCGCGGCGCATCAGGCGGCCGCCGGTTCAAAAAGACCGATGGAATTGCCGTCGAGGTCTTTGGCGTATGTGAAGCGGCCAAAGGGCATTTCGATCGGGCCAAAAACGGTTTCCCCGCCCGCTTTGGTCAGCCGTTCCATCGCCTCTTCCAGCTTGCCCGGCACGGCGATATGGGCGGTCGGGCCTTCGCCGTTCTGCGCCGGTTTGCCGGGATAAAGATTCCCGCCCGCGCTGTCGGAAGAATTGGCGAACACGGCCATCGGGTTGGGGCCGCTCTTGTCAATTTCCATCTTCCAGCCAAAGACCGCGTTGTAGAATTTCACCGAAGTCTCAAGGTCCGTTACCGGAATTTCTGTCCAGCAAACAATGGGTTGGGTCATTTTCGTTGCTCCTTTTTCGCGTTGACCCTTGCGGTGTAACACCCCCCTGCTGACAGCGTGGTGTCAGGAGGATGCGAGCCAGGACAGCCCATCTTCCGTGCGCCCCTTTGGCGTGTATTCCGCTGAGACCCAGCCGCGATAGCCGCTTTCATCAAGGGCGGCGAAGAAGGCGGGGTAGTCGATGTCGCCGCGCAGGGGCTCGGCGCGGTCGGGGTAACCTGCGATCTGAATATGGGCGATGCGGTCGCGGTGCGCTTCCCATGTGACGAAAGCGTCGCCGGTGATCTTCTGGGCGTGATACATATCGAGTTGCAGGCGCAGGTTACGCGCGCCGACCTCGTCGAGAATGTCCAGCGTCTGCCCGAAATCGTTGAGGAAATAGCCGGGCATGTCGTCGGGGTTGATCGGTTCCAGCGTCAGGCTCATCTCCGGCGCCTGCGTTACCGCCCATTTCAGGTTCTCCACCAGCGTTTCGCGCGCCGCCGCCCCCTCGGCCTTGCCGGTCATCAGGTTCAGATGTTTGGCCCCGAGCGCCTGAGCGTAGCGCAGCGAGCGGCGGAAATCGTATTGAAAGCGTGCTTCGGTGCCGGGCACGGCGGCAAAGCCCCGGCTGCCCCCGGCCCAGTTGGGCGGCGGGCAGTTGATCAGCACCATAACCAGCGCGTTGCGGCCCATGCGGCGGGTCAGTTCCGTCGCCGCGTCGTCATAGGGGAAGAACACTTCGACGCCCTGAAATCCCGCATCCGCCGCCGCGTCGAAACGGTCGAGAAAGGGCAGTTCGCGAAACATTTTCGTCAGGTTGGCGGCGAATTTGGGCATGGATCAGCTTTCCGGCAGTTCGGCGGCGGGAATGATGGGGAAGAACACACCACCGGAGCGGACGCCGAACCAGCTTTCGCCATCCATCTCGGCGGTTTCGCCCAGATCGACCAGTCGGTAGAAACTCTTGCGGTCGATCAGCGCTTCGAGATTGGCGCGGATGTGGATATAGGGCGAGGGTTCGCCGGTCTCCGGGTCGCGCGTGACGCGAATCGGATGCTCCGGCCCGGCCTGTGCTTCGTCGCCCACATGGGTGGTGAAGGTCAGAATCTGATCCGCGCCGCGGTCTGATACGGTGAAATCCGTCGCCACGAAGGGCGCGTCATCGACCACGATGCCGACCTTTTCCACCGGGGTGACGAGGAAATACTTGTCGCCATCCTTGCGCAAAATCGACGAGAACAGTTTGACCAGTTCAAACCGTCCCATCGGGGTGCCGAGATAAAACCAAGTGCCATCGCGGGCGATTCGCATATCGAGATCGCCGCAAAAGGGCGGGTTCCAAAGATGCACCGGCGGCGGCCCCTTCTTGCCCGCCGATTTGGCGGCGGCGGCGAGGTTTTCGGGTTTGGGTGTTGTGTCGTTCATGGGGGGAATATGCGGGCAATCCCGGCGCGCGGCAAGTTCCCCGCCGCATCCGGTGGTGTTTTATGCGCGTTTGCCATAATCTCGCCCAAACGTGTTGATAGCCGAAGAGGCGGGGGCTAAAAGCCCGATTCTGTCGTGTGGAGGGCGTATGTTTCGAGTCGTTGTCATGCTCGTGCTGTTTTGCTTGTCGCCGGTCGTGGCGATGGGGCAGGGCGCGCTGACTACTTTGCTGACCGGCGATGACAGCCGGGGATGGGAAGCGGTCGGGCGGCTCAACTTCGGCCAACAGAGTTTTTGCACCGGGGCGCTGATCTCGGATCGGCTGGTGCTGACGGCGGGGCATTGCTTGTATGACAAAGAGACCGGCGTGCGGGTGCGGGTTGAGGATATCGAGTTTCTCGCTGGCTGGCGCAACGGGCGGGCGGTGGCTTATCGCGGTGCCAGACGGGCGGTGGTGCATCCGCGTTTTGAGGCCAACGGCGAAGAGGAGCGGGCGCTGGACCTTGCCCTGATCGAGCTGGACCGTCCGATCCGCAACACGCGGGTGATGCCGTTTGCCACAGCCGCCCTGCCGCCGCGCGGCGCGGAAGTGGGGGTCGTGTCCTATGCCCATGACCGGGCGGAGCGGCCTTCCTTGCAGAATGTTTGCCACGTTTTAGGGCGCCGTGATGGGACGTTGGTGCTGGATTGCGACGTGGATTTCGGTTCCTCCGGCGCGCCGGTTTTTGACCTCTCCACCGGCACGGCGCGCATTGTTTCCGTGGTCTCGGCCAAGGCGATGGCGGGGGGTGAAAAGGTTTCGCTCGGCACCTCGCTAATCCGGCCCCTGCGGGAATTGCAGGCGCTTCTGGCGCGCTCTTCGGACGGGGTTTTCTCCGGCATCCGGCCCGGCGACACGGCGGAGCGCAACGGAACGGGCGCGAAATTCGTGCGCCCTTGAAGCGCGAAAAACCTTCCCTAGATATTCTGTAGGGCGCCGTATTCGGGCCCGCAACCGCCTGTCCGTCAGGAAGGCAAACACAGGAAACGCTCAACGGAGGTTATCCCATGCGTAACATTGATTTTTCCCCGCTTTACCGCGCCACGGTCGGCTTCGATCAGCTTGCTGAGATGATGGACCGCGCTTTTACGTCTGACGCGTCGCGCGAAAGCTATCCCCCTTATAACATTGAGAAAACCGGCGATGATGCTTGGCGGATCTCCGTCGCCGTGGCCGGGTTTTCGGAAAGCGAGTTGGAGGTCGAGGTCCGCGAGAGCGCGTTGATCATTTCGGCCAAGAAGGCTGGCGAAGAAGGCGAGCGCAATTACCTGCATCGTGGCATCGCCACCCGCGCGTTCCAGCGCCGGTTCCAGCTTGCCGAGCATGTGCGCGTGATTGGCGCTGCGCATGAGAACGGTATGCTGCATGTCGATCTGGCCCGCGAAGTGCCGGAAGCACTGAAACCGCGCCGTATCGAGATTGGGTCCGGCAAGGATACCAAGGCGATTGAAGCCTGAATGCTTGGGCCGGGGGGCGTTCCCCCGGCCTACTTTCTTAATCGCGTTCCAGACGCATCAGGGTCAGGGACGCCGCGATGATGATCGCCGCCCCGAGCCACATCGACCCGCTCGGCGCAAAGCCAAATACCGCAAAGCCCAGCGTGACATTGAACACCAGTTTCAGGTGGTCGAACGGTTGCAGGAAAGCGGCATCGGCCAGCGAATAGGCCCGCGCCAGCGCGTGTTGCGCGGCGGCGGTAGCCAGACCCGCCGCTGCAACGAGCCAGATGGCGTTGGTCGGCAGGGCGATGTCGGTGCCGACGCCCAGAACGCCGTTGATCGGGGTCAGCAGCAGGAGCAGGTAAATCGTGATGGTTTCGGGCGTGTCCTCATGCGTCAGATGCTTGGTGACTACCGACGACGCGGCCCAGAAGGCGGCGGCGGTAACCGGCAGCAACGCATAGAGGGTGAAGCTCTCCGACCACGGCTCAAGGATGATGGCCCCGCCAATCATGCCGACGATCACCGCGAGCCAGCGGGCGGGTGTGACTTTCTCGCGCAGGACGGCCCAGGCGCCGATGGTGACAAAGAAGGGCGACAGCAGGATCAGCGCGATGGCCTGCCAGATCTCGACATGGGCCAGACCATAGGCCCAGAACTGCACCCCGATCGCGCCAAGCACGACGCGCAAAACTTGCAGATACGGGTGTTTGGTGGCGAAAACGGCGGTGCGATGCCGCCAGGTCCAAGGCAGATACAGCAGCAGCGCAATGAGGTATTGCCAGAAGGTGACGGCGGTAGAAGCCGCGCCGCGCCCCATCGTAGCACCCTGCACCAGCGTATTGACCAGCGCAAAGCAGAACCCGGCGGCGACCATCAGCGCGGCGCCGGTTAATTGTGGTGAGCGAAACATAAGTCCATCCTTTCTCCTGAGCGCATCGCGTTACGCGGCGACGCACCTTATGCGTTCGCTCAAGGCAGATCGGATGGACAGGCGCACGGGCCTGCCCTCCATTCTCTTTCATCCGGACTGTAACCGTCGGCTCCGGCTTCTCACCGGATCTGCTGACACCCTTGCGGGCCGCTCGCGGGCTCGGGTTTCCCCATACCGCCGGTGGGGAATTTCGCCCCGCCCTGAGAATGTGCCCCCGAGGGAGCGCGACAGGGGTAGGGGTGCGCGGCGGTGGGGTCAAGCGGAAAAGCGCCGGTCAGATGCTGAGGCAGATGTATTTCATCTCCAGATAATCCTCGATGCCGTGGCGCGAGCCTTCGCGGCCGGTGCCGGATTGTTTGACCCCGCCGAAGGGGGCGACTTCTGTTGAGATGATGCCGGTATTGACCCCGACGATGCCATATTCCAGTGCTTCCGCGACGCGGTAGACCCGGCTGAGATTGGCGGCGTAGAAATAGGAGGCGAGGCCGAAAATGGTGTCGTTGGCCTGTTGGATCACGTCCGCTTCGTCCTTGAAGGAGAAGAGCGGGGCCAGCGGGCCGAAGGTCTCGTCCGTGGCGAAATCCATCTCGCAGGTAGCGCCGGTGACGATGGTCGGCTCATAGAACAACCCGCCGAGCGCGTGGCGTTGCCCGCCGAGGACCACCTCCGCGCCTTTGGCTTTGGCGTCGGCAACGTGTTCTTCGACCTTCGCAACCGCCGCTTCCGAGACCAGCGGTCCGAGCGCCGTGCCCTCCGCCAACCCGTCGCCCACCGGCAGCGCCGCGACCGCTTTGGTCAGCTTTTCAGCGAAGGCGTCATAGACCCCTTCCTGCACATAAATCCGGTTGGCGCAGACGCAGGTCTGGCCGTTATTGCGGAATTTGCAGGCGATGGCGCCCTCGACCGCGGCGTCCAGATCGGCGTCATCAAACACGATGAACGGCGCGTTGCCGCCCAGCTCCATCGACACTTTCTTCACCTGATCCGCCGCTTGCCGCAGCAGGATGCGCCCGACTTCCGTCGAGCCGGTGAAGGTGATTTTGCGCACGGTGGGGTTTTCGGAGAACTCCTTGCCGATGACGGACGAGCGCGACGAAGGCACGACGTTGAACAGCCCGGCAGGAAGCCCCGCACGTTCCGCCAGCACCGCCAGCGCCAGCGCCGAAAGCGGGGTTTCGCCCGCTGGTTTGGCGACAAAGCCGCAACCCGCTGCCAGCGCCGGACCGCATTTGCGGGTGATCATCGCGTTGGGGAAATTCCACGGCGTGATGGAGCCGACAACGCCGACCGGCTGGCGGATCACCATCAGGCGTTTGTCCGGCTGATGCCCCGGAATGGTTTCGCCATAAACGCGTTTGCCCTCTTCCGCGAACCACTCGATGAAGCTCGCGCCATAGGCAATCTCGCCCATCGCCTCGGCCAGCGGCTTGCCCATTTCGGCGGTCAGGATGGCGGCGAGGTCGCCCTGATTTTGCATCATCAGATCGAACCAGCGGCGCAGCACCCCGGCGCGGTCCTTGGCGGTGCGCGCCTGCCACTCCTTCTGCGCGGCTGCGGCGGCGGCAATGGCGCGGGCGGTCTCTTCGCGCCCAAGATCGGCCACCTCGCAGATCACATCGCCGCGCGCGGGGTTGCGCACGGGATAGGTCGCGCCGCTATCCGCGTCGATCCATTCCCCGGCAACATAGGCTTTCGTCGCCAACAGGCTGGGGTCTTGCAGAAGTTTTGCCAAATCGGTTGCGTGCGTGGCCATGTCTCGCTCCTGTGTATGGTCGGTTTGATTAGGTGTGCGTTGATCGCGGGGTAAATGCAAGCGCGTTGGGGCTTTGAAATAATGCGATTTGGTTTCGTCGCGGAGGGCTGCGCCTGCCTGGGTAGGCGCTTGCGCAATCGTGGACGTTTGCATGTGGTTTTGAGCAACTCGTTACCGATCAATGTATTGAAAGACTGTTTGCGCTTGCCGGGGGGCAGGCAGGCGCAGCCCGGCGGTGCCGCCGGGCAAATTCGTGGTGCTGATAGTCACGTTATAACAATTGACAAACCCGCCCCATAGCGAGACTTTCCCGCCATGCGCATTCTGTCCCTGATCCTCTCCGCCCTCATCGCCACCCCGCTTGCCGCGCAGGATTTACCCGCGTTCGATCCGGCCACCGCGCCCGAACAGCCGGTTTCGGCCACCTGCGAATACCGTCACCCGGCCCATCCCGGCTGGGACTTTTACCAGCCCTGCGTGATCCGGCCGGAAGCGGCGATCTGGCGGGTGGAGGTGCGCAACGGGTCGAAGTTTACCGTCGATCCGGCGAGCGGGGCGGTCAACGGGCTGGCGGCGGATGAAATCGAAGCGGAGGCGGGCAAGTGCTTTCGCACCCGCGCCGATCAGGAACGCATTTGCCTTTACGCACCGGGCGCCGCCGCGCCAACGCCCGCCGCGACGCCGCGCGCGCTGCCGCAGGGCGGCAAGCGGGGGCATTGCCTGATGGTGATCGAAGGCGCGCTGGCCGACCATGGCCCCTGCGCACGCACGGCCTCTTGCGTGAAAAATACCAAGGGCGAGAATGAATGTATCACGCAGGTGGTCTGGGCCAGTGGGCGCGAGGACGGGATTTATTCCGCGCCGGGCTGGCACGCGCTGAACGGGGCGGCGGCGGAGGAAAAGGACGGCTGCGTGACCTCCGAGGATAGCGGCGAGATGTTATGCTTTGCCGATGCGCCGTGGTCCGAAGAGGCGTTGGCGCAGTATGCCGCCACGCCCGAAACCGGCGCCCCAACGCCGGAGCAAAGCGCAACCTGCGTCCTGCTGAAAGCGGGCCGCGCGTTGCGCCAGGGCCCGTGCCGGGTGATCCAGACCTGCACCGATCCCGGCTGTCCAACGCGCTACGCCATGGAGGGCGGCCATGTCTTTGACCTGAGCGACGGGCCGGAGCCGACCATCAACGGCCTGCAAACCGCCCCCATCGCCCTCGGTCCCCGCCGTTGCTACCCCTACGGGCCAACGGACATCACCTTCTGCGCCGAAAAGCGTTAATTCCCGAAATCGGCCAGCTTTTTGAAGTCGATCCCTTCAAGCAAGGCGGCCATTTCGTCGATGGTTCCGCCGGACGCGGTCACAAGAATGCGCTTGTCGATCAGGCCGGTCAGCTCGCCATCGTTCAGCATGAATTTTTCCCGCCCGATGCGCTTGACCTTCAGCCCCAGCATCGAGGCGTTGGACAAAATGCCGGACATGGTGGTTACCAGCGGATTATCGGCCATGATCTGCACGGTCAGCGTATCGTCGCCACGGGTGTATTTTGCCTCCGCGCTGGCGCCACCGCCGAGCAGCGCAAGGCCCGGCCCGTCGCCCTCAACGATCTCGCGGGTCCAGCCCTTGGGCGCGGGGGGCAGGAAGGAGGTCAGCGCATCGGCGTTCAGTTCCTGCAACAGGCTCTTGGCGAAATCCAGTTCGTCGAGCGCCCCGGCAATGTCGCCACTCTGATACGCTTCCAGCGCGCTTTCGAGCGTGTCGGTAACGTCGTCGGCCAGTGCGGGCGTGGCGATCAGTGCGGCGGCGATAATTGCGGCGAAACGGTTCATGGTAGTCTCCTTGAGATTTTGCCGTAGTAGAGACACGGTTTAGGGCGCAACGCAAGTGTTCCAACTGGGAAAGAGGTCGCCGGGGGCGGGGCGGGCCGCATACACCCCGCGGGCAATGGCGCGTGACAGGGTGAGCGCGGCGGCGTGGCCGAGAAGAAGCGGGTCGCGTTCCGGGTCGGTCAGGGGCTTTTTGCCGGTCGCGGCGGCGAAGATCAGGTCGCCGTCATAGGGGGTGTGGCTGGGCACGATGGCGCGGGCCATGCCGTCATGCGCGGCGGTGGCGAGGCGGGTGGCCTGTGCTTGGGTCAGGGCGGCATCGGTGGCGATGATGGCGATGGTGGTGGCCTCGCGCGGGCCGAATTTGGTTATGGGTTCGGCCTGTGGGTCGAAGTCCTGAACCGGCCCTAAACCCCCAAATTCATTGTCAAATTCCCAAGGTGCGGCGAAGAAACGCCCGTCCGGCCCGGTGACAGACCCGACCGCGTTCACCACGACCAGCGCGCCGACCGTGACGCCATTTTCCAGCACGGTCGAGGCCGATCCCAAGCCGCCCTTTATCCCCGGCAGGGTGGCGCCGGTGCCCGCGCCGTGGCTGCCGATGTCGAAGCTCTCCGCCGCCGCCGCCAGTGCCTCCGCCCCAAGGCGCTTATACGGATTTTCTTTCCAGTTCTTGTCGCCGCCATTGAACAGATCGAAGCAGATCGCTCCCGGCACGATCGGCACATTTTGGCCGAGAACCTCAAATCCGCGTCCCGCCGCGCGCAACGCATCCGCCACGCCGGAGGCCGCATCGAGGCCAAAGGCCGAGCCGCCCGACAGCACCAGCGCGTCCACCTCCTGCACCAACTTGTCGGGCGCCAGCAGGTCGCTCTCGCGCGTGCCCGGTGCGCCGCCCATGATGTGCAGCGCGGCGGTAAAGGGCGCGTCCCCGATCAGCACCGTGGCGCCGGTCTTGATCGTTTCATCGGAGGCATTGCCGACTTTCAGCCCGGCAACATCGGTGATCAGATTGCGATTTCCTGCTTTCATATCAATTCCTTAGATACAGCGCCCACCATCGACTTCCATCACCACGCCCGTCACCATGCTGGCCTCGTCCGAACACAGGAACGCGGCGGCGTTGCCCATGTCTTCGGGGGTGGAAAAACGGCCGATGGGGATGGTGGAGAGGAATTTGGCGCGGATTTCCGGCGTGTCCTCGCCCATGAAACTCTTGAGCAGCGGGGTTTCGCCGGCCACCGGCGCGATGGCGTTGACCCGGATTTGCTCCGGGGCTAGTTCCACCGCCATGGATTTGGTCGCGGTGATCATCCAGCCTTTGGAGGCGTTATACCAGCTCAAACGCGGGCGCGGCGACAGTCCCGCGGTTGAGGCGACGTTGAGGATGGCGCCTTGCCCGCGGGCGCGCAGGGCGGGCAGGAAGGCGCGGGCGGTGAGGTAAACCGATTTCGTGTTAACCATTAACACCCGGTCGAAATCCGCCTCGCTGATCTCTTCCATCGGGCCGGGAAGGTGCGTCACCCCGGCATTGTTCACCAGAATGTCCAGCCCCCCCAGTTCGGGCAACGCGGTGTCCGCCAGCGCCGCGACCGAAGCCGCGCTGGCCACATCGACCTCGACCGCAATGCCGCCAATTTCCTGCGCAATTTCCTGCGCTGCGTTAAGGTTAATATCCGCCACGCAGACCTTCGCCCCCTCGGCGGCAAATTTGCGCGCAATCCCCGCGCCAAAGCCCGAAGCCGCGCCGGTGACGATGGCGGTTTTTCCTGTAAGTCGCATGCGTTTCCTCCCAATCGAGCCGGGTTATCCGTGGTTAATGGCGATGGTTTTCAGGGACGAGAAGCCATAAAGCGCCTCAAACCCTTTTTCGCGGCCGTGGCCGGATTTTCCGGTGCCGCCGAAGGGCAGTTCAACCCCGCCGCCCGCGCCGTAATTGTTAACGAAGACCTGCCCGGCGCGCAGGGTGCGGGCCATGCGCATTTGCCGCGCGCCGTTTTCGGTCCAGACGGCGGCGACGAGGCCGTAATCGGTGCCATTGGCGATGCGCAGCGCGTCCGCCTCCGTGTCGAAAGGGATTAACACTTGCACCGGGCCGAAGATCTCTTCCTGCGCCAGTTTATGCTCCGGCGGAACGTCGGCAAACAGGGTGGCGGGGACGTAATGGCCGCCATTGGGGGCGTCCGGGGCGATGCTGCCCTGCGCGGCGAGGGTCAGGTCTTTGCCTGCGTCCAGATAGGCTTCGACCGTGGCTTTTTGCTTGGCGGAAATCAGCGGGCCGAGATTGGCATCCGCCATGGCCGGGGCGGAGACCATGCCTGCGTAACTCTCTGACATCCTTGTCTTTATTTCCTCATAGACCCCGCGCTGCACCAGAACGCGCGAAGAGGCGGAACAGGTCTGCCCCGCGTTTTGAATGCAGGCGCCGACGAGGAAGGGCAGGGCCGCGTCGAGATTTGCATCGTCGAACACGATCTGCGGGGATTTGCCGCCCAGTTCCAGCGTTACCGGCACCACATTCGCCCCCGCCGTCTGTTGCACCAGCGCGCCGACGCCGACCGATCCGGTGAAGGAAATATGGTTAATGCCGGGATGCGCCGCGAGGGCCGCGCCCGCTTCCGCCCCCCGTCCGGGCACCACGTTGAGCGCCCCCGGCGGCAGGCCCGCTTCCTCGGCGATCCGGGCGAAGGCCAGTGCGGTGAGGCAGGCTTCTTCTGCCGGTTTCAGCACCGTGGCGTTGCCCATGGTTAACGCCGCGCCGATGGAACGCCCGATGATCTGCATGGGGTAATTCCACGGGATGATGTGCCCGGTGACGCCATGCGGCTCGCGCAGGGTTAATACGGTGTAGCCCGCCTGATAGGGGATGGTCTCGCCGGTGATTTTGTCCGCCGCGCCGGCGTAAAATTCAAGGTAGCGCGCAAGGGCCACCGCATCGGCGCGCGCCTGCGTCAGCGGTTTACCAACATCCGCCGCTTCCAGCCGCGCCAGCTCTTCAACGCGCTCCGTCACCAACTGCCCGATGCGCGCGAGGATGCGGCCGCGTTCCAGCGCCGTCATGTGCCCCCATTCGCCCTCCATCGCCGCCTGCGCCGCGCGCACCGCCGCGTCAATATCTGCTGCATTGCCTCGCGCGATGCGGCCGATTTCGCGGCCATCGGACGGGTTTTCCAGCGGCAGGGTGCCGCCCTGCGCCGCGCGCCATGCGCCGCCGATGAACACTTCCGACGGGTCAAACCACAGGTCTTGCATCTTTCCTCCAATCCGCCGGAATTTCCGGCGTCGCCTCGATCAGGCTTTGCGTGTATTCGTGGGTCGGGTTGGTAAACACCGCCTCGGTTTCGCCGCGCTCCACAATCTCGCCCGCGCGCATGACCAGCACCCGGTCGGTGACACGGCGCACGACGGAAAGGTCGTGTGAGATGAACAGATAGGCCATGTGATGGCGGGCGCGCAGGTCGGCCAACAGGTCAAGAATTTGCGCGCGGATCGACACGTCGAGGGCGGAGACCGCTTCATCGAGAATGATCAGGTCCGGGCGCAGGATCAGGGCGCGGGCAATGGCGATGCGCTGGCGTTGACCGCCGGAAAACTCATGCGGGTAACGATTGATGGCGTCCGGGGAAATGCCAACCTCTTCAAGGGCTTGCGCGACCCGGTCGCGCCAATCCGCCGGGCGCTGGGCCAGCAGGTGAAACGGTTCGGAGACCAGTTTGCCGACCTGCCAGCGCGGGTTGAAGGAACCGTAGGGGTCCTGAAACACCACCTGGATTCCCGCCCGCACCGCCGGATCGACGCCAGGGCGCATCTCTTCGCCGCGAAAACGGATGCGCCCGCTTTGCACCGCTTCCAGCCCGAGCAGGGCGCGGGTCAGGGTCGACTTGCCGCAGCCGCTTTCCCCTACCAGCCCAACGCTTTCGCCGCTGCCAATCTCGAAGGAAACCTGGTTAACCGCGCGGAAGCGCCCCGGCGGAGAGAAGGGCGTCGGGCGGGCGGTGCGGTATTCGCGCACAGCGTTTTCTACTGAGAGCAGCGGCGCTTTTTGCGGCGCGTCAACCCCGGCGGGTTGATGCCCCGACGCTTCCAGCAACGCGCGTGTGTAAGGGTGCTGCATGTTGCAAAACAGGGTCTCGGTCGGCGCCTGTTCGACAATCTCGCCGCGCTGCATCACCGCGACATGATCGGCCATTTGCGCCACCACCGCGAGGTCATGGGTGATCAGCAGCAGCGACATGCCCTCCTCGGCGACCAGTTCGCGCAACAGGTCGAGGATCTGCGCCTGCGTCGTGACATCGAGCGCGGTGGTCGGCTCGTCGGCGATCAGAAGTTCCGGGTGCAGGGCGATGGCCATGGCGATGGCGACACGCTGGCGTTGCCCGCCGGACAGTTCATGCGGATAGCGGCTTAGCGGCACCTTCTCCGGCGGCAGCCCAACGCGCGCCAGCTTTTGCGCCGCGATTTCCATCGCCTCCGCGCGGCCCGCCTTGCCATGCACGAGCAGGGTTTCCGCCACCTGTTTTCCAATCGGCTGCACCGGATTGAGCGCCGTCATCGGCTCCTGAAAAATCATGCCGATCCGGTTGCCGCGCAGGTCACAATACTCCTTTTCCGAGCGCTGGGTCAGATCCTCCCCGTCCAGCAGCACTTCGCCGGAAATCTTCGCTCCGCGCGGCGCCAGCCCCATGATGGCCAGCGCGGTCATCGACTTGCCCGAACCGCTTTCACCCACCAGCCCGGTGATCTTGCCCGGCGCGATTGTAAGGTCGACATCGTGCAGCACCGGGATGCCGTGGATCGTCATGGAGAGGTTTCGGGTCTCGATCATCCGCGATCCCTCCGCACGCGTGGGTCCAGAAGGTCGCGCAGCCCGTCGCCCATCAGGTTGAGGCCCAGAACCATGGCGATGATGGCGAAACCGGGGAGCAGGGCGAGGCGTGGCGCGATGAAAATCATGGTTTGCGCCTCCGCCAGCATCCGCCCCCAAGAGGCCAGTGGCGGCTGTGCGCCGAGGCCGACATAGGACAGCGCCGCTTCCGCCAGAATGCCCAGAGAGAACTGGATCGTGCCCTGAACAATGAGCAAATTCAATACGTTAGGTAAGATGTGTTCGACAGAAATGCGCAGCTTGCCCTTGCCCGAAACCCGCGCGGCGAGGATGTAATCCAGCGTCCAGATCGATAGCGCCGCGCCGCGGGTGACGCGGGCGAAAACGGGGATGTTGAAAATGCCGATGGCGAGGATGGCATTGACGGCGGAGGGGCCGAAAGTGGCGGTGATCAGGATGGCGATGACCAGCGAGGGGAAGGCGAAGATCAGGTCGTTGCCACGCATGATCAACTCGTCGAGCCAGCCGCCCCGGTTGGCGGCGGCCATCAGTCCCAGCGGCACGCCCAGCCCCATACCAACCCCGACCGCCACCAGCGCCACCGCAATCGAGGTGCGCGCGCCGACCATCAGCATGGAGAGTGTGTCGCGGCCGAAATGGTCGGTGCCCAGCGGGTATTTCAGCGACGGGCCTTGCAGCTTGTCAGCGATGATCAGCGCGGTGGTGTCATGCGGCGTCCACAGGAAACTCAACCCGGCGGCGGCGAGGAAGAACAGGGCCAGCGCGGCGCCGATCTTGAGCGAAAGCGGCCAGTTCATGCGCGTTTCCTCAGGCGTGGGTCGACCGCGGCATAGGCGATGTCGACGAGGAAGGTGACGAGGATCACCGCGAAGACCAGCAGCATGACGAGGCTTTCAACCACGATCAGGTCGCGTTGAGTGATGGCCTGAAACACCAGCCGTCCGAGGCCGGGCAGGAAGAAAACGTTTTCAATGATGATGGCCCCGGCGAGCAGGAAGGAGAACTGCATGCCGATGATGGTCAGGACCGGGATCAGGGCGTTTTGCAGCGCGTGGCGGGTGGTGGCTTGCTGGCGGGTCAGCCCCTTGGCGCGGGCGGTGCGGATGTAATCCTGCGACAGGGTGTCGATCACGGCGGAACGCAGCACGCGCGCGAGGATCGAGGCTTGTGGCAGGGCGAGCGCGATGGCGGGCAGGGTCAGGGCCTTCATCGCGGGCAGGAACCCGGCGTCCCAGCCGGGAAAGCCGCCCGCTGAGAACCAGCGCAGCTTGACCGCGAAGAGCAGCACCAGCAGCATGGCGAACCAGAAATTCGGCACCGCAATGCCAAGCTGGGTCGCGCCCATGATGGTGTAATCGGTGGCCCTGCCGCGCCGGGCGGCGGCGATCAGGCCGATGGGCAGGGCGATCAGGGTCGAAAGGGCGAGGGCATAGAGGGCGAGGGGCAGCGACACCGCAACGCGCTGCGAAACCAGTTCGGCGACGGGCTTGCGGTAGGTATAAGACGTGCCGAAATCGCCGGTCAACATGCCGCCGATCCAGTTGAAATAGCGCGAGACCAGACTGCCATCGAGGCCCAGCTCTTTGGACAGCGCGGCCACGGCCTCATCGGTCGCGTTCAGACCGAGCATGAAGCTCGCCGGATCGCCGGGCACGACCTCAATCGCCGCGAAGATCACCACCGAGGCGACAGCAAGGCTAAGGGCCAGAGAGGCCGCGCGGGTCAGAGCGAAACGCAACATAAGGGAAGCCTACGGCGAAAAGGATTTAACCTGCAACAAAAAGCCACGGATTTGGTTTGAAATCAGGGAGATGCGGGGAGAAAGAACGCGAATGCGGTGTCGGTTTTCCCGCTATGGGCGAGCCGGGCGCGCTTTTGCGGGGCGTGGGCACAAAAAAGGGCGCCGTGGGGCGCCCTTTTGGTGGGGTTTATCAGGTTCAGTCGGCCCAGGATACGCCGGTCAGGTCGTTGGCCTGTGTCGGCGCGTTGGCCCAGAGGCCGTTCACCTTCGCGTTGGCGACGCCGGTTTTGGCGAGCTGGAACAGGAAGCCGTTCACATAGTCGCGCGCGATGATTTCCTGCGCTTCCTTGTTGAGCGCCGAGCGCTTGGCCGGGTCGGAGGTTACGGCCAGTTTGGCGATCAACGCTTGCAGCTCCGGGTTGTCATACTGGTAATAGTAATCCGGGTTGGCATAGGTGTTGATGTCGGCGGGTTCGGTGTGGCTGACGATGGTCAGGTCAAAATCCTTGCCCTTGAACACCTGTTCGATCCACTGCGCCCATTCGACATTGCTCACCTCAACCTTCAGGCCCACGGCGCGCAGTTGCGAGGCGATGATCTCGCCGCCCCGGCGGGCATAGGGCGCGGGCGGCAGGGCGAGGCGCAGGGTTTCGCCTTCCGCACCGGCTTCGGCCAGAAGTGCTTTCGACTTCGCCGGGTCATATTCGGACAGGC
Organism: Rhodobacterales bacterium; assembly: GCA_002747325.1. GTDB lineage: Bacteria > Pseudomonadota > Alphaproteobacteria > Rhodobacterales > Rhodobacteraceae. The sequence continues at coordinate 47,603 of PDOZ01000032.1, read as the reverse complement.
CGGTCAGGTCGACGTAATCGGGGTGATGCGGCGGGAAATGGGTGCCGATCGGGGTGCCGAAACCGAACATGGCCCCGTCGATGATCTCGGCGCGGTTGATTGCATGGGCGATGGCCTCACGCACCCGCACATCCGTCAGAATGCCGGATTTGTTGTTCATGGTGAGGATGGTTTCGCCCTCGGTCGAGCCGCGAATCACCTTGAACATCGGGTTGTTTTCAAACTGTGCCAGCGTTTCAGGCGCCGGGAAGTTCGGGAAAGCGTCGACATCGCCCGCCATCAGCGCGGCGAAAGCGGCGTTCGGGTCCGAGATGAATTTGAAGGTGGCGGAAGCCAGCGCCGGGGCATCGCCCCAATAGCTGTCCGAGCGCGTCAGGGTGACGTGATCGCCGCCAACCCATTCGGTGAAGGCGAAGGGGCCGGTGCCGACCGGATGCGTCGCGGCTTCCGCGATGCTCTCCTCGCCGACGATGACGGCATCGCCCCAGGCCATGTTGAAGAGGAAATTGCCGTTCGGTTCAGACAGCGTGACCTGAACCGTCAGCGGGTCGATCGCTTCCACCTTCTCGATCCCGGCAAAGAGCGGCTTTTGCGCGTTGGTCGAACCTTCCGCACGGGCGCGGTCGAGGCTGAACACCACGTCCGCGGCGTTCATGTCCGTGCCGTCATGGAAGGTGACACCCCTCTCCAGATGGAACGTATAGATCAGCCCATCTTCGGACACTTCCCAATGATGCGCCAGCGCGGGCAGCACGGCGCCATCCGGGCCAAAGCGGGTCAGCCCCTCAAAGACGTTGGCGTAAACGATCTCGTCAATGGCGGCAGCGGCCCCGGCGGTCGGATCAAGGTTTGGCGGTTCCAGCACCATACCGACGCTTAGTGTGTCCTTTGCCATGGCGGTGCCGGCGGTGAGTGCCAGCACGGCGGCGGCGAGCTTGAGCTTGTTCATGGATCTCCCTCCTGTTCCCCGCTTTTGGCGCGGGGTATGTCATTGAAGCCCGCGAACGGGCCTCAGTGCAAGGAAAAACCGGCGCCCTGCCTCACTTCTTGCTGCGCCACGTATCGAGCCAGCGCGAAAACCGCCCGCGTTTTTCGTCCGCATAGGCATCGACCTTCTCCCATGCGTCGCGGGTATCCTCCAGCGCCGGGTCGATCTTGCGCTCGCGAAATTGTATCCAGAGCGCCCGGATGAACAGGAGGACAAAGGCGAGGGACACGAAGAAAATGATGTTGAACCAAGGGATTACCCGCACATCCGGCCCATCGACCGGACGGATACCGACCACGTTCGGGTAGATGGTGAAGAAGCGGTTGCGCCAGCCGTAATGGGTAATGACGACCCATTGTTCTTTCTCCGGCGTGGACAGGTTGGCCAGTGCCTGTGCCTGCAAATCGGAACTGTCGAACTTGAAATAGGGCGGCCAGATCCAGCCGGTGTCCTCGTTGCGGTAAACCATTACCTCTTCGCTGTCGCGCTGGAAAAAGCCCCAGATCCAGGTCTTTTTCTTCACCGCATTGACGAGGCGGATGTCGCGGGTGGTCAGCTCGCTGTTGCCGCTGTCAGAACGGGCGAAGAAGATGCGGTTCCAGCCGGAGAAATCCATGCGGATGATCTCGGTGCCGGTGATGCGGGCCACGTCGTGTTGCGGCAGCACATAATGAAAAAAGCCGAATGCCAGCAGGGCGAAGACGGTGAGTAAGGTGTTGCGAAAGATGCGCATGGCGGGTCTCAGTTGGTTGTGATCAGGGTGTAAAGGATGAACAGGCCGGGGAGGATGTAGATCAGCCAGAGGAGCTTGGGCACGATGCCGGCGTTATATTCGGCGATGCCTGCCTCGACGAAGGCGTCCCGATCCGCCTCGTCCCCGTCGGGGTGGTCGGCGTCCCATTCCTTTTCCAGCGCCTCGCGGCGGGTCGAGCGGAAAAACCACGAGGCGGCGAAGAACACTACCGACAGGGCAAGGCCGCCGAAGATAATCAGTCTGACGAAATGCATGTTTGCTCCTATCTGTCGCGGTCGCGGCGTTTGAAGGCACCCCACGGGCCAACGAGGTCGACCAGATCGCGTTCCGGCGGGGTTGGTTTGCCGCCGAACAGCGCCTCGCGCGCGCCTGCCTTGTTTGCCATGTAATCATGGTGCAGGAAATCGGCAACATAGCTTTTCTTGCGCTCGGGCCAGCTGGCATAGGCGCGGTAGAAGGCTTGTTTGTGGGTGATGAAGAGTTGCCGGATGTCGGCGGGGGACAGCTCAGTGAGAAGCTGGTTAATCAGATCGCGGTCCGGGTGATCGGCGCGGGCGCGCAGGGTGTAGAAATAGGCCGGGCTTTTGGAGGTGATGCGCGGCCATTTGCCCCCGTTAAGCGCCCAACGCACGAGGGCGTTCAGCTGGATGAAGCTTTCGGGCAGGGCGCGGCCCATGCGGGTGGCCAAGCGGTGCAGCGAGCGGCTGTCGAAACCGGGAATGTCCAGCCCCGCCCGCGTCGCCGCATCGACAAGGATGAAATCCATCTTTTGCCGCAGGATCGCCGCCCCATCGACGCCGCGCGCCTTGATGATCGGTTCCACGAGGTCGTTGCGGTCGAGAAAGGCAGCGATGGCGTTGCGCTCGCTCAGGTCGAGCGTGTCAATCGGCATGGGCGACAGCGATGCCTTGTCGCGCACGGTAATCGCGGCGGGGCGGTCCACATCGCGGAAAACATAAATGCCGCCAAAATGCGCGGTCCAGAAATTGCCCTGCTCATAGGTGGGCCGTGCGAGGTCGATCGGGTGGCGCGTTACGTCGCCGGTTTCGCGCGCCAACGCAATCATTTCGTCGATCAGTGCTTCATCGAACCACGCATTTTCGGCGCTGGTAAAGGTCTCGATCTTCTCCGCCAGCTTGCGGGCGTTCTCGACATGCGACTGCGTGGTATCCGCCTCGATCGTGATGCGACGAATGTCAAACAGTCGCGCCGGGCTGTCGGCCCGAAATACCGAATTGTCCAACTCCCCGGCTACAGCGTCATGCGCGGTCAGGGCAAACAGCTTGGCTTCGTTTTCCTCAATGAACTGGCGCAAAATTCCGCGCGAAGTGGAGAATTGCGCGTTGAGCAAAGGCGCGCGCTTCTGTTCGGTGGTGAGCAGGATGAACATCCGGTTGACGCCGTTGGGGTTGAGATAAAGATGATCCCCCAATTCCTCGCCCATCTCGTAAGAGTAGCCGGAAATGTCGATATGAAAGGCCTGCAACCCGGTGCGCTTGCCGGTGAGCTTCTCCAACGCCCGGTTATAGCGCCCCACCAAAGCCGGACTGTCCACCCGGATCAGGTTGCCAAACATCAGCCCGCGTTCGATTAGACGTTTCATGTCAAACCGCTCCAAACCAAGCTTCATTAATTGAGACACGCTCAATCATTTCTGTTGCCACGCCCAAGTTATTTGCCTTGAGCAAATCGCAGAATGCTTCGCCGTCGATCAGATCGATGGTGGATGCACCGTCGCGCGTGGCTTCGCTCCGAGCCTGAGCGGTGAAGGTTCCCGTAGTGATGAATAACCCCTTGTCCGCGCGGCCAATCATGGCACCGCGAAAGTCGCGAATTTCCCCGGAACTGACGCTGCCCTTATAGCGTTTGCATTGGAAAAACACCTGAAAGGACACGAGGTTCATCCGCAAAACACCAACACCGTCAATGCCGCCATCCCCACTCTTTCCGCGCACTTCCACCTTGATAAAGCCAGCTTCGCGCAGAAGTTTCTGGCTCAGGCGTTCAAATGCGCTGGGATCCATTGCGCGCAATACGCTAAGAAGCTTTTCACGCCAGTTTTCATCGGTCGCCGCTTCCTCATCCGGTGCATCGAAAGGCTGATCGTTTTGCGTCGGGTCGGATTGACTTTGTTGGGCGGCACGTCGTTTTTTCGAGCGCTCCTTTTCGGTGCTGTCATATAAGTTGGTCAGTTTTTTAAGACTTTGATGTTCTTTTCCCCTATCTGTAAGCGACCAAACGGCACGTTGGGAGTTTTCGATTAGGTCGGCCTTTTTTAGATAAGTTCTTGCCCATGCCAGATAATAGTTCAGTCGCGGCTGGCTGCTGTTCTTGCCGGACATCATAAATGATTGCTCTTCTTCGGACACACCTTCGAGTTCTACGACTGCTTCATCTAACTCTTGGTTTCTTGCAGACCCACCGAGTTTTTTGAGTGCTTTTAATGTTACAAACATCATCCCGGGAAAATCGGGAGATCCTTCCGGTTTAATAACAAATCGTCTTTCCATCACCCTTTCCCCTCCAGATACCGCCGCTTGGCCTCTTCTGTCAGGCCGAAGTCGCGCACCATTTTGGCGATGGCGGCTTCGTCGGATTTGTTGGCGTAGCGGAATTCGCTGTCGGCGTAGCGGTTGATTTCCTGTAGCACCATGTCCAGCGTGATTTTGCGGCGCAACTCTCCGATCATGCCTTTTTTCTCGTCATACGGTTTGAACAGGAAGCGGTCGGGGTCTTCCATCCACTCGTCCGGCAGTTCAAAATCCATCGCGCGGACCTTGATCGCGTCGGTGATGTTCTTGATGGCACGGCCGGTGAAGCGGTGGTCGACTTCCTGAATGCGTTTCAGGTAGGTGCCGAGTTTGGCGAGGGTGTCGAGGGGGCCGAGTTCGCCGGAAACCTGATCGTAAACCTTGAGCAGGGCGGCTTCTTTCGGGCGGGCGTGGCTTTCGAAACTCTGCGCCACCGCCTTTTCGATCTGTTGCGCGGCGTACAGCGCGTGATCGCCCAGCGGGATGTCGTGGTTTTTGCCCATCAGGAGGGCTAAAATGTCGATATAATCGTCGCGGGTTTGCGGGCCGTCGACAAGGAAGCGTGCCCCGGCGCGTTGGCGCAGCGCGTCGTCGACATTCTCCGGGTAGTTGGAAAACATGCCAAACGTGGCGTTGCCACGCACGACGGTATTGGCCCCGGCGAAGGCTTCCATCAGCACCGCCGTGACCTCCTGTTGCCCCGCCGAGCTTTGCCGGTCGCCACGTTTGCCCGCGATCTGGTCGATGTCGTCCACCGTGCCAAAGCCGATGACATTGGGGTCTAACACGTTGTTGATAAAGGCTTTTGCGTTCTGGCCGGATTTGCCCTGATAGCTGTCGATATTGTCGATGCCGAAGTTCTGGTAGCGGAAGGGGTAGCCCGCGTTTTCGCAATAGCCGTGGATCAGCCCGGCCATCATCTGGATCAGGGTGGTCTTGCCGGTGCCCGGCGCGCCGTCGCCCATGAAGGTGAAGATGAAGCCGCCCATTTCGGCGAAGGGGTTGAGCTTGCGCTCGAAATCATAGGCCATCAGCATCTTGGCCAGCTTCATCGCCTGATACTTGGCGATATGGTTGCCCACGACCTCATGCGGCGCCTTGAATTGCATGGTCAGGGCGGTGCCGCGCGCTTTGCGGGAGGGGGCAAAGCCGGCGATGGTCAGGTCGTCCGCCTCGATGCGGATGGAGGAGGCGGTGAAGGCATCGAGCCGGGGGGTATTGCCCGCGCGCAGGGCGACCTTTTCCATCAGTTGTTCGCTGAACGCGGCGATGCTGGCGAGGCAGGTTTCGGGGCTGTTGGCATGGGTCGCCAACACCTGATCCAGTTCCCACAGCGCGCCGTGCAAGGCGAGGGGAAGGTTGTCGGTCAGCACCTCTTCGATGGCGCCGATCTCGACGTTGGTTTCCCCCGCCAGCGGTGCGGTCAGGAACCCGGCGGCATTGGCGAAAGCGGCGAGGCCGATCAGGGCTTCGGCGGTCAGAAGCTCGGTGAATTTGGCGCGCGCGCTGTCGGGCAGGGCGTGGCCCAGATTTTGCTTTTTCAACTCTTCCAGCCCGGTTTGCTCGGCGTAATTCTCCGCGATGGCCAGCGCGATGGCCAAAGCGCGGCGCAGGGCAAAAAGCGCGCTGGCCTGCGCGGGGGAAATCAGGGGATCGTCCGCGTCGGCGGCCTCGATGCGCGCGCCGAGATGCACCCCCTCGGGGCGGGCGGTGCTACGGGTGACGAGGCCGGGGGTGGTGGAGCGAAAGCGGCGGGCGCGGGGGATGCCGGGGGAGCGTTCGCGCGGCGCGCCTGCTTCTTCCACGCGCGGTTTGGCGAGGCGTGGCGTGTGGTCGAACCCGTCGAGCATGCCTTCCGCCGTGCCGTAATGCGCGCGGATTTTCTCTTCGCGCAGTTCGATCAGATTTCCCGGTGTGGACATATAACCCCCTGAAATTCAACGATAAGAAAGGACGCGGCCGGACGGGCTGACAACGAATTTACGCAAGCCCCGAAAACCCGGCGGGTCTTGTTCCGCCAGAACCTGATACGGGCGCTGCGGCAGGATCAGGGCGCGTTCGATGCGGGTCGCCCCGGTCTCGACGCTCTGCGCCGACAGTGGATCAATGGCGAAAATCTCGCGCTCAACCGAGCTGAACCAGCCGGATTTTTCCAGCGTTACCGACGCGCTTTCCAGCGCCTCGACCGTCCAGGCCAGCGCCCAATCCTCCCCTTCCGGCGCGCGCGCTTTGTCTAACACGTCGCGGATCGGGCCGCTTTGCTGCGTGTAGCTGTGGCTATACATCGGGCCGATATGGATGCGGCGCAGGGTCTTGGGGTGTAAGTGGTCGAAATCCTTGTCAAACCCGGAGGCGATGGTGACAAGTTTCAGCCCCGCCACCGCCTGCGCCATCAGATGCGTCTGCACTTCCGGCCAGCGGTTTTCGTCGCGCGGCAGGGCGATTTTGCCCGTATCCTCGACCTCCATCAGATAAATGGTCGGCACGTTCAGTCCGCTGTCATAGACGGCCCAATGCACGAGATAGCGCCGCCGCAAGGTGCCCGCGCGTTCCTCGTTGCCAAGCCACAGCGCGTCCGGGTCCATTTGCGGCCAGAACAGATCGCCACGGGCGATTTCCTCGTAATAGAGCCGCTGCGAGAGGGCGTATTGCAGCCGCGTCGGGTGTTCGAGATCGCCGACGATGCGCCGCACCATCTCCGCTTTCAACTCCGCGGGCGGTTTGCTGTGTTTCAGGTGCTTGCTCGCCTGCGCCGCATCCGCCGCCATTTGCAACAGTTCGGCATGGACCGGAAAGCCGCTGTCGGTGCGGTCAATGGCGATGCGCCCGCTGTTTTCCGCCAGGCCGGACATATGGTATTTGTAACCCAGAGCGCGGAAGGTGAAGCGCAGCGCAAGGATATAGCGCGCGAGGATTTCCACCTCCTCGCGGCTGAACGCCCCCTCCGCTTCCATCATCGCCGCCACCCGGCCCAGATGGTCCGTGATCGCCGCGAATTTGGCGAAGTAGCGCCGGGAAACGGATGACTCGCTCAGGTGCGCACCCTTCGTGCTTTCCGGGCGGGTCTCACCGGCGGGCATGGGGCTGTTCCTTCCCGTTCATCCACCGGCTCCTGTTACGCCCCATAGAGATTCTTGTCGTGCTTCTCTACGATCTCGGCGAAGCGGCGGGCGAAGCGTTCGTCGGCACGCGCCTTGGCTTCCAGCACGTCGCGGGCGAAGACCATGTGTTCCTCATGCGCTTCCATCATGTCGGCCATCTTCTGATTGGTCGCGGTGCCGATCGCCGCCATTGCCGCCTGCGCTTCCTTGTCGGTCTCGACGCCGATCTCGTTGATCCGGTGCGCGATGTCCTGTTGCTGCGCGGTTTTGAGCGACTTCAACAGGGCGTCATACAGCACGACCCGCTGCTTGGTGTCGGTTTCCAGCTTGTTGATCAGCACCATCTGCGTTGCCGCCTGATTTTGCAGGCTGTCGACCCAGGTCTTGCCCTTCTCGATATAGCGTTCCAGCGTCTGCGAACGCGCAAGTTTGACCTGTTCCTGCTGCACCAATTCGTTGAACCGACCGTTGATTTCCGCCAGTTCGGTCTCCAGCTTGGTGCGCTCGGCGGCGTCCGTCGTCGAGGCGATGCGGTTTTCCAGCTCGATGATCTGCGGGTCCATCGCCTTGATCTCAGCGCGCAGGCTTTCCAGCTCCGCGACGGTCATTTCCCGGTCGTCCAGCGTCAGGCTCAGGTTTTCTTCCACCTTGGTTTTCTGCTGCTCCAGCATCGCAAGCTGGCCCTGCAACAGGTTTACGATCACGTCGGATTTGCCGATCAGATCCTGCAATTTGTCGTCAATCGACGCGGTGCGCATCCGTTCCTGACGCAGGCTTTCCGACTTGCCTTTGGAGAAAATGCCGACGAAGCTTTCCCACGCCGTCTTGTTGCGTATCTCGTCAAAATCTTTGGAAAATCCGGCGGTTACGTCGTCCAGCCCCATGATCAGTTCGGCGATATTGGCGTTCATCACCTTGGTATGGGCGTCGACGTCCTCAAGGGTGGCGTTTTCGATGTCGATGGTCACATCCTCGCCGGAATCCAGCTTGGCGCGCGTGGTTTCAATACGCGTGGTCAGTTCCGCGATTTTTGCCTGCGCGTCGGCGACCTGCTTCTGGCTGGCCTCGATTTGCTGTTCGAACGTCTGCGCCATTTTTCCCCCTCAAAGTAAAGCCGTGTAACATGATATGGGCCACGTTAGCGCGATTTCAAAGATTTGGCAGCAAAAACCGCCCGCCCGCCGGGTTTTTCTCGCCAAGGCTTGCGCGCCAAGGCTTGCGCGAAGGGCGCGGCTTGCCTAGCGTCGGGGTATGAAAGATGTAGCACACCAGATTACCGCAGAGATCGAGGCGCGGCGGACAGCGCTGATTGAGTTGACGCAGGGATTGATCCGCATCCCGACCCTGAACCCGCCGGGGCATAAATACCGCGAGGTTTGCGACTGGCTCGGGGCGCGGCTGGAGGAAACCGGCTGGTCGGTGGAATATATCCGCGCCGAGGGGGCGCCCGGCGATGGGCCGCAATATCCGCGCTGGAATATGGTGGCGCGGTTCGAGGGGGTGCGGCCCGGCGAATGTGTGCATTTCAACGGCCATCATGACGTGGTTGAGGTCGGCAATGGCTGGACCCGCGATCCGTTTGGCGGCGAGTTGGACGGGGGCCGGATTTACGGGCGCGGCGCTTGTGACATGAAGGGCGGCATTGCCACGGCGGTGATTGCGGCGGAAGCCTTCATCGCCGCGTGTCCCGATTTTGCCGGCGCCATCGAGATTTCCGCCACCGCAGACGAGGAGAGCGGTGGGTATGGCGGGGTGGCTTATCTGGCCGAGCAAGGCTATTTCAGCCCGGACCGGGTGCAGCATGTCATCATCCCGGAGCCGCTCAACAAGGACCGGATTTGCCTTGGTCATCGCGGGGTTTGGTGGGCGGAAATCGAGACCCACGGGCGCATTGCGCATGGTTCGATGCCGTTTCTGGGCGATAGCGCGATTAACCATATGGGCGCGGTGCTGGAGCAGATCGAGCATCACCTGTTGCCGCTTCTGGCCAGCAAACGCACCGAGATGCCGGTGGTGCCCGAAGGCGCGCGGCAATCGACGCTCAACATCAATTCCATTCATGGCGGCGAGCCGGAAATGGCGCCGGGCTTTAATGGGTTCCCGGCGCCCTGCGTGGCGGATCGGTGCCGCATCGTGTTGGACCGGCGGTTCCTGCTGGAGGAAAGCATTGAGGATGTGAAACGCGAAGTGTCTGAAATGCTGGAGAAAATCCGCGTCGAGCGGCCGGGCTTCTCTTATGAGGTGCGCGAGTTGCACGAGGTGATCCCGTCCATGACCGACGAGGATGCGCCGGTGGTGCGGTCAACGGCGGCGGCGATTGAGAAGGTTCTGGGCGCGGCGCCGGAATTTGTCGTGTCGCCGGGAACGTATGATCAGAAGCATATCGACCGCATCGGGCGGCTGAAGAATTGCATCGCCTATGGGCCGGGGGTGCTGGATTTGGCGCATCAGCCGGATGAGTGGATCGGGGTTGAGGATATGGTGGACAGCGCCAAGGTGATGGCGTTGGTGCTGGAGGAGTTGTTGGGGTAGGGCCGTTTTACGGGTATTTGTCCTGTTCAGAGGGCAGTGCCCGGCCGCACGGGTGGGCGAGAAGCGCCCGCCCGGTGGGGGCGGTCGGGCGCTGCCCGGCGATGCCGCCGGGCAAGAGGCCGGTGCGACTAAACTCTAATACGAAGACCCGTTCCACATCCCCTCGCCATAGGGGATCCACGTCGTCTTGATCTCCGTCGCCTGCGCAAGAATGGCGCGGCCCTCGCCCTCCGGGGTCATCCAGTCCGGCATGGCGCCGCCCCAGACCCGCTTCAGGTTGCCCGCGCTTTCGGTCTCGATCATGGTGTCCAGCCCGGCGGACGAGAAGTTCCACACCGCGTCCACATCGAGATGCCCCGCCATCGCCTTGGCGAACCCCTCATGCGGGCCGGTCAGGATATTCACTACGCCGCCCGGCAGGTCAGACGTTTCCAACACCTGATAGAAATCGGTGGCGGCGAGGGGGTAGGGCTGCGAAGCGCCGATCACCATGCGGTTGCCCATGGCGATGGCCGGCGCGATCAGCGAGACCAGCCCCAACAGCGGCAATTCATCTGGGGCCAGCGCGCCGATAACGCCGACCGGCTCGTGCATCGCCAGCGCCACCCCGCGCAGGGGCACCGGCTTGGCCGCGCCGTCGAGCTTGTCGGCCCAGGCGCCGTAGCTGAACAGCCGGTCGATGGCGCGTTCAACTTCCTCCGCGCCGCCCTTCTTGCCCGTCATCTGATCTATGCGCGTGGCAAATTCCCCAGCGCGGGCGGAGAGGTTTTCCGCGATGTAGAACAGGATTTGCGCCCGCAGATGGGCGGTGGCGGCGGACCAGCCGCTGGCCTTGCGCGCCGCTTCCACCGCGTTGCGCAGATCCTTGCGCCCGGCGATGCCCATATGGCCGATGAGCGCGCCTTTGGGGGCATAAACCGGCTGCGAATAGCCCCCATCGGGGCGGGTTTGCTTGCCGCCGATGAAGAGCTTAGCGGTGCGGTCGAGGTCTGGCGCATCGGGCGCTTTGGCGGGCGCAACCGGCGCGATGGCCGGGTTTTTGCGCCCCTTGGCGCGCGGCTTGGTATAGGCCTCCAGCCCCTCCCAGCCACCTTCGCGCCCAAAGCCGCTTTCGCGCACGCCGCCAAAGCCCGCGGCGGCGTCGAACATATTGGTGCCGTTGATCCAGACCACGCCCGCCGCCAGTTTCGGCGCGATGTCCAGCGCGAGGTTGATGTTTTCCGACCAGACCGTGGCGGCCAGCCCGTAGCGGCTGTTATTGGCCAGCGCCACCGCCTCCGCCGGGGTGCGAAACGACATGGCAACCAGCACCGGGCCGAAGATTTCTTCCTGCATCAGCCGGGCGGAGGAACCGAGCCCGGTGATCAGGGTCGGGGGGTAAAAACAGCCCGTTTCGGGCAGGGCGCCGGGGGCTTGATACACCTCGCCCTCCGCGCCGCCTTCCGCCACCATGCGGGTGATGGTCTCGAGCTGGCTCGGATCGACCACCGCACCCACATCCACCGACTTGTCCAGCGGATCACCCACGCGCAACTTCGCCATCCGCGCCTTCAGCTTGTCGAGAAACCGCGTTTCGATGCCTTCCTGCACCAAAAGCCGCGAGCCGGCGCAGCAGACCTGCCCCTGATTGAACCAGATCGCATCGACCAGCCCCTCAACCGCACTGTCGAGATCGGCGTCGTCGAACACGATGTAGGGCGACTTGCCACCCAGTTCGAGGGTCAGGGAAACGCCCCGCCCGGCGGTGGCGCGGCGGATGAGGCGGCCAACCTCGGTCGAGCCGGTGAAGGCGATCTTGTCGATGCCCTCATGCGCGGTCAGCGCCGCGCCGGTTTCGCCGTCGCCGGTGACGATGTTGACCACGCCTGCGGGCAGCCCGGCCTCGGTGCAGATCTGCGCGAAAAGCAGGGCGGTCAGGGAGGTAAACTCCGCCGGTTTCAGCACCACCGTGTTGCCCATCGCAATGGCGGGCGCGACCTTCCACGCCAGCATCAGCAGCGGGAAATTCCACGGGATGATCTGCCCGGCAACGCCGAGCGGTTCGCGGCCCTGAAGCTCGCTGTCCGATAGCTGCGCCATGCCCGCGTGGTAATAAAAATGCCGCGCTACCAGCGGGATATCGACATCGCGCGCCTCGCGGATCGGCTTTCCATTGTCCAGACTTTCCAGCACCGCGAACAGCCGGGCGTGTTTTTGCACCAGCCGGGCGATGGCATAGAGGAACCGGGCGCGGGCATGACCGGACAACGCGGCCCAACCCTTCTGCGCGCGCCGGGCGGCTTTCACCGCGCGGTCGATATCCTTGGCGCTGCCCTGCGAGATCTGCGCCAGCTCTTCGCCGGTGGCGGGGTTGCGCGTGGCGAAGGTCGCGGCGGGGGCGGTCATTGCGCCGCCGATGAAGTGGCCAAACGGGCCTTTCGCCGCAATCCAGTCGCGGGCCTCGCTGGCGCTTTCGGGGGCGGTGCCGTAGTCCATGTTTTCGAAAATATCCTTGATGTTCATGTCTTTACCCCAGTGCGTGCCGGTGGGCGGCGGAATAGTGGCCGGTGACGAAATGCTCGATTTGCCGCTCGATATCGCCCAGAAGTGACGAGGCGCCGAAGCGGAAATAGTGCGGCGAGAGCCAGGCATCGCCCAGCTCTTCTTTCAGCAGCGCGAGATAGGTCAGCGCGTCTTTGGCCTTGGAAATGCCGCCGGCGGGCTTGTAGCCGACCATCTGCCCGGTGCGTTCGTGATAGTCGCGGATGGCGCGCATCATGGTCAGGGAGACCGGCAGGGTGGCGTTGACGCTTTCCTTGCCGGTGGAGGTCTTGATGAAATCCGCCCCCGCCATCATGCAGATCAGCGAGGCGCGGGCGACATTGCGCAGCGACCCCAGTTCGCCGGTGGCCAGAATGGCTTTAACATGCGCCGGGCCGCAGGCTTCGCGGAAGGTTTTCATCTCGTCATAAAGCGCCTGCCAGTTGCCGGTCAGCACATGGCGGCGCGAAATCACGATGTCGATCTCATCCGCCCCGGCCCGCACGCTCTCGCCGATCTCGGCCACGCGCAGGGAAAAGGGCGACAGCCCGGCGGGAAAGCCGGTCGATACGGCGGCGACCGGAACCCCGGACCCCGCGAGCGCGGCGGCGGCGGTGGGCACCATGTCGTGATAGACGCAGACCGCGCCGGTGGTCAGCCCGTCCAGCCCGATCGCCTCCGCCAGATCGGCGCGCAGCGGATGGCGGGCCTTGGCGCAAAGGCGGCGCACCCGGCCCGGCGTGTCATCGCCCGACAGGGTGGTCAGGTCGATCAGCGTAATGGCCTTGGCCAGCCACGCGGCCTGATACGGCCCCTTGACCGAACGACGCGCGCCGATGCTGGCGGCGCGGCGCTCGATGGCGGAGGTGTTGGCAGCCGCGCTCATGACCCAATCCATATCCAGTGCCATCCCTGGATTGCGCGGGGCCAGCGTCTGCGGCAACCCGGCGCTGCGGCTCTCCGTCTGGCTCGTCTTTGTTTCGGTCTGCACAGATGCCTCCAAGCTGTTACCACTTATCCGCGAAACCCTCGCACGGGGCGGCGCAAATGGCAAGATTGACCATTTGGTAAAACCTGTCCGCCCCGCAAATGCGATTCGATGTCGCAGGGCGGTGCGTTCCGGCAATAAAAGTATCACAACGGGCCAAAACCCCTAAGTTTTTGCTCCTGCCGGGGGGTTAAGCCTTTTCCGGCATGAAAGGATTGTGAAAATTGTATGGATAAGGGTAAACTGCCTTATCCGCGTGCGGCCCGGCTGAGTCTGCTCAGTTCCGGGTTGGGGGGAGTCCCATGTGCGCGTGACCCTGAAAATAGTGAGGAGTCACCTTTATGAAATTCACCACCAAATCGGTCCTGATGGCCTCGGCCTTCGCGCTGGCATCCCCGGCGCTTGCTGCTGGCACCCACCCGGAGACCGGCGCGGCGCTGGCCGATGACCAGACCTTTACCTACCGCGTTCTGGACGAGCACAGCTCGGTGGACCCGCAGATCGTTGAAGACGTGTCCGGTTCCGAGATCGTCCGCGACCTGTTCGAAGGCCTGTTCAATCAGGATGCCGACGGCAACCTCGTGCCGGGCGTGGCGCTGGACTACACCGTGTCCGACGACAAGCTGACCTACACCTTCAATCTGCGTGACAACGCCAAGTGGTCCGACGGCAAGCCGGTGACCGCCGGTGATTTCGTCTACGCCTGGCGCCGCCTCGCAGACCCGGAAACTGCGTCCCCCTATCAGTGGTATATCGAGGTCATGGGCCTGAAGAACGCTGCTGGCGTGATGGCGGGCGATTTGCCGACGGAAGAGCTGGGCGTGATGGCCAAGGACGATCACACTCTGGTTGTGACCCTCGAAAAGCCGCTGCCTTACTTCGTGCTGACCACGACTCACAGCTCGACCTTCCCGTCGCCGAAATGGGTGATCGACGCGCATGGTTCCGACTGGACCAAGCCGGAGAACTTCGTCGGCAACGGCGCTTATGTTCTGACCGAGCATGTGCCGCAGGAACGCCTCGTGCGTGAGCGCAACCCGATGTATTGGGACAACGAAGGCACCATCATCGAGAAAGTCACTTCGCTGGTGATCAACGATGAGAACGTGGCCCTGACCCGTTACCTCGCGGGCGAGCTGGACCGCACCGAAGTGCCGACCGGCCAGTTCCCGTCCCTGTCGAAGGAATACCCGGATCAGGCCATCGCCTTCCCGCGTCTGTGTTCCTATTACTACACGATCAACATGAGCGACAGCGCACCGGAATTCCTGAAAGACGTTCGCGTCCGTCAGGCGCTTTCCTATGCGGTTAACCGTAACATCATCGTCGAGAAGGTCACGCAGGGCGGTCAGTTCCCGGCCTACACCTTCACCCCGGCTGCAACGGCGAACTTCACCGTGCCGTCGATCGACTACGCGACCTGGACGCAGGAAGAGCGCACCGCGAAGGCGGTTGAACTGATGGCGGAAGCCGGTTACGGCAAGGACAACCCGCTCGACATCACCGTTCTCTACAACACCTCCGAAGGCCACAAGAAAGTTGCCATCGCGGTTGCACAGATGTGGAAGCAGGCTCTGGGCGTGAATGTGACGCTGGAAAATCAGGAATGGAAGACCTTCCTGGAGACCCGCGGCAATCAGGATTATGAGATTGCCCGCGCAGGTTGGTGTGGTGACTACAACGAAGCATCGACCTTCCTCGACCTCGTGTCCTCCGGTTCCGGCTACAACGATGCGAAGTATTCCTCCGAGAAGGTGGATGCTCTGCTCGCGGAAGCCAAGACCATGGACAACCCGCAGCCGAACTACACTCTGGTGGAAGAGATCATCGCGCATGATATGCCGATCATCCCGCTCTATCATTACACCAACGTGTTCATGATGAACCCGGAGCTGGTTGGTTCCTGGCCGGTGCAGAACGTGGAGCAGAACTGGTATTCGAAAGACCTCTATAAGGTCGCCCAGTAACCGCTCTGACAAACAGGGGCGTTGCGGAGGTCCGCGGCGTCCCACCACTTCACTGACGTGACGCGTTTTCCGACCGGGGTCGGATCAATGGTAGCAGTGGGCCGCGCGGCCCGTTTGCAAGATCCGGTGTCGGGATACGCCACAACACGGGGGGAACTTTATGCTTGGCTTTATCATTCGCAGGATCGCCGTTGCGATCCCGACCTTGCTGCTCCTGCTCATCGCATCTTTCTTTCTGATGCAGATGGCACCGGGCGGCCCTTTCACTTCGGAACGACCCCTGCCGCCGCAGGTTCTGGCCAATATCGAGGCGAAATACGGCCTCAATCAACCGCTCTGGAAACAGCTGTTCGATTATATCGGCGGCATTGTGACCCAGTTCGATTTCGGCCCGTCTTACAAGTATAAAGACCGCACGGTGAACGACATCATCGCGCAGGGTTTCCCCGTGACCATGCTGTATGGCGGTATTTCCTTCATTGTGGCCATCGTAGCGGGGGTTTCGCTGGGCATCGCGGCGGCGATCCGTCAGAATACCTGGCTTGATTACCTCGCCGTGGGCATCACCATCGGCGCGCAGGTTCTGCCGAACTTCGTCATGGCGCCGCTGCTGATTTTGCTTTTTACCCATAGCTTGCAACTTTTGCCGGGCGGCGGCTGGAACGGTGGGCAATGGCAGTATCTCGTCATGCCGGTGATCGCGTTGTCGACCTCCTATATGGCTTCGATTGCGCGTCTGACCCGCTCGTCGATGCTGGAGGTGCTGCGTTCGAATTTCATTCGCACCGCGCGTGCCAAGGGGCTGCCGGAGCGGTATGTGATCTGGCGCCACGCATTGAAGCCGACGCTGCTGCCGGTCGTGTCCTATCTCGGCCCGGCGTTGGTGGGCATGGTTACCGGGTCATTTGTTATTGACTCGATTTTTTCTACCGGTGGTGTGGGCCTGTTTTATGTGAACGCCGCTCAGAACCGGGATTACGCGGTGATGATGGGGCTGACGGTTCTGCTCGGCTCGCTCACCATTCTGTTCAATATGATCGTCGATATCCTCTATGCGTGGATCGACCCGAAAATCCGGCTGTGAGGGCGCTATGACTGATAAACTTGCACAACCCTTCCAGCAGAAGAAGACCGCCGACGTGGCGGAGCGGATGGCGGCGGTTCATGGCCGCTCACTCTGGGCCGATGCGCGACACCGTTTCGTGTCCAACAAGGCGGCGATGGCTTCGTTGGTTGTTCTGATCCTGATTATGGCGTTCGCCTTTCTCGGGCATTTAATCACGCCGTGGGACAATGAAACCATCGACTGGAACGTGCTGGGCAACGCGAAAGAGCTGGGCCATCCCAGCATCGTCAGCCGGCACTATTTCGGCTTCGACGATAACGGCCGCGACCTGTATTCCCGCGTGGTGCAGGGCACGCAAATCTCGCTGATGGTCGGCGTGGTTGGTGCGCTGATCGCGGTGATTGTCGGCACGGTCTATGGTGCCGTGGCCGGGTATCTCGGCGGGCGGGTCGACAGCTTCATGATGCGCTTCGTCGATATCGCCATGTCGATCCCTTACATGTTCGTGCTGATTCTGCTGCTCGTGGTCTTTGGGCGTTCGGTTATTATGATCTTCGTTGGTATTGGCCTGACTGCATGGCTCGATATGAGCCGGATCGCGCGCGGGCAGACACTGTCGATCAAGAACAAGGAATTTATCGAAGCGGCGGTGGCGACCGGGGTTCCGACCTTCACCATCATCTGGCGCCATATCGTGCCCAACCTGCTTGGTGTGGTCATCGTTTACGCAACGCTTCTGGTGCCCGCGATG
Source organism: Rhodobacterales bacterium (assembly GCA_002747325.1). Lineage (GTDB taxonomy): Bacteria > Pseudomonadota > Alphaproteobacteria > Rhodobacterales > Rhodobacteraceae. Next base: position 30,405 of record PDOZ01000032.1, on the reverse strand, counting down.
ATCCTGACGGAGAGCTTTATCTCCTTCCTCGGGCTGGGCGTGCAGGATCCGAAAACCTCCTGGGGCGCATTGATCTCGGAAGGGGTGAAGACCATGCAATATGGTACGCTCTGGCAGTTGGCTTTCCCGCTGGGCTTCTTCGTTGTGACCATCTTCTGTTTCTTCTTCATCGGTGATGGTCTGCGCGACGCATTTGATCCGAAGGATCGGTAGAAGAGCGGTAAGAAGAGAATAAAAAACCCCGCTTCGGCGGGGTTTTTTGAGTCTGGGGTTATTTGCCGATTGCTGTGGCTTCCCGCGCCTCGCGCTCAAACTGCCCGCCCCAATAGGCCGTAATATCGGCCATGGCGGAGCGAATGCCGCGGACCTCATATCCCGTGTCGGTGCCATGAACATAGCCCAGAAAGTGCAGCCCTTCGCCCCCGCGAATGGTCTGCGCGGCAACGTCATCGGGGAAAAACACCTTGCGGCCAAAGGCGGTGCGTTCCGTAAAGCCCAGCTCTGGCAGCGCCTTGCCAACCAGTTCGGTGCAACTCACCGCATCATCACTTGCATTGTCGAACGAATAGTCGAACGGGTCTCCCATCCGGGCCAGCATGGCGGTGAGACCCCGCCGCTTTTGCGCTAGCGTCAGGTCGGGGTGGATCAGGAAGACGCCATCGGTTCGCAGCACATCGGAGGGGGGTGACAGATCGACCACCGGATAGAGCGCCTCCAGAAAATGCTCCCCGTTGCGGATGCGGGGGTGCAACGGCACCAGTTCCGGCAGGTTCCAAAGCCCCGCCGCCCGCAATTCCGCCTCGCTTCCGAGATAGACAAGCATATGCGTGAAGCGCCCAGGCACGATATTGCCGCCGATATGGCTTTTATTCGCCAGAAGCGCCAGATCCATCGGCCGCAAGCGGGAGGTTACCGCTTCGTAGGCCCCCGGCTTGTCGGCCAGTTTGCCCGGTACTTTGGCCGTCCCATCCCCGCTGGAGCCATATATCATATCGCGCAGAGCAAACATTTCGTCTGCAAACTGCACTGTGAATGCGAGCGCCGCATCGACCAGCGGTTTCGGATAGCTCTTTTCCGGCTTTTCGCAACAGGTGAAGGTGGCCGGATCCTGACGTGCTGCAAATTCCCGCACCCGTTCGACATTCGCCGGTGCGGTGCAGGCGGCGAGCAGGGGGAGCAGGGCCAGAGCACTGTATTTGGGCATGGGGATCACACGCTGAACGCGGCCTCCAGAGCGATTTCCACCATGTCGCCGAAGCTGCGCTCGCGCTGATCGGAGGGCAGCGCTTCGCCGGTCAGCAGGTGGTCGGAAATGGTCAGCACCGCCAGCGCGCGCACGCCGTAGCGGGCGGCGAGGTTGTATAGCTCGGCGGCTTCCATCTCGACCGCCAGCACGCCGTGGCGGGTCATCTGTTCGGTGAGGTCGGGGCGCTCGTCGTAGAACACATCCGAGGAGTAAATGCCGCCGACATGGGGCGCGAGCTTTTTCGCCAGTGCCGCGTCATGCGCCGCTTTGAGCAGGCCGTAATCGGCGCAGGGCGCGAAGTTCAACTCGCGGAAAATGCCACGCGAGGGGGTCGAGAGGGTCGAGGCGGTCATGGCCAGCACCACGTCGCGCACCTTGACCTTCTCCTGCATCGCTCCGGCAGAACCGATGCGGATCAGGGTTTTGGCGCCGTAATCGCGGATCAGCTCGTTGGCGTAGATCGAGAAGGAGGGCATGCCCATGCCGGAGCCATGAACAGTGACGCGGTTGCCTTTCCAGGTGCCGGTATAGCCCAGCATCCCGCGCACTTCGTTGACCAGTTCTGCATTTTCAATGAAGGTCTCTGCGATCCACTTCGCGCGATACGGGTCGCCCGGCATCAATACGGTTTCGGCAATCTGGCCCGGTTTGGCTCCGATATGGACAGTCATGGCTTTCCTCCCTATTTCATGGGCAGCCTCACAGTGGAGATTCATATGCTCTTTTGCAAAACCACCCTCGGGCTCATCGCCCTTTGTGCGTTTCCTAACGTAGTCTTGGCGCAAGCGACCAATGAAATCCAGTTGGTTAAGCAGCTTTTTGCCCAACTTAATCCGACGTCAATTCGCGATGGGGTCGAGTATTGCGGCTATATTGGTTTTGACAAGGCGGGGAAGCTGGTCGCTTCCGAGCCGACGCGCGGTGACAAGGATAGCTGCATGTCCGACGATCCGACCAATATCGAGGTGATTACGGCCTCCTATCACACCCACGGCGCGTTCTCGACGAGCTATTACAACGAGGTGCCTTCAGTGGATGATATTGAGGGCGACGAGGCCGAGGGGATCGACGGCTGGGTCGCGACGCCGGGCGGGCGGCTGTGGTATATTGATACCGAAGACATGGTGCTGAGTCAGATCTGCGGCATCGGCTGCCTGCCGAAAGACCCCCGGTTCATCAAGGGCGACATGGGTCATATCGCCCAGAGCTATACCTATTTCGAACTGGTCGACGTCTTCGAATAACGCTTACTCGGCGGCGAGCGTCGCCGGGTCTGCCAGCGTCACGATATCGTCCATGATCACGTTCAGTTCGAAATCCTTCGGCGTATAGACCCGCGCGACGCCGTAGCCGAGCAGGCGGGTGGCGTCGTCGTCCGGGATGATGCCCCCGACCACGACCGGCACATGGGCCAGCCCCGCTTCGCGCATCCGGTCCATCAGCTCTTCTACCAGCGGCACATGGCTGCCGGACAGGATTGACAGCCCGACCACATGGGCGCGCTGCTCCTTCGCCGAGGCAACGATCTCTTCCGGCGTCAGGCGGATGCCGTCATAGGTGATGTCCATGCCGCAATCGCGGGCGCGGGCGGCGATCTGTTCGGCGCCGTTGGAATGGCCGTCCAGGCCGGGCTTGCCGACGAGGAAATTCAGGCGGCGACCGAGTTTATCCGACACCGCATCGACGCGGGCGCGGATTTCGTCCAGCCCCTCGGTGCGGTTCGACGGGTTGACGGAAACGCCGGTCGGGCCGCGATACTGGCCGAAAATGGCGCGCACCGCGTCGCCCCATTCGCCGGTCGTGGCACCGGCCTTGGCCGCCTTGATCGAGGCGGGCATGATGTTGGTGCCGCTGCGCGCCGCGTCCTGCAATTCCGCCAGCGCCGCTTCAACCGCCGCCGTGTCGCGGGTCTCGCGCCATTTCTCCAGCCGCGCGATCTGATCCGCTTCCGCTGCCGGGTCGGCGACCATGATGGCTTCCGGGCCGGAGGTCAGCGGGGAGGGGGCGGCTTCGGTCCAGCGGTTGACGCCGACGACGGTGGTCTCGCCGATCTCGATGCGGTTGATGCGTTCGGCGTTGGATTCCACCAGCCGCGACTTCATGTAATCAATCGACTCGATGGCGCCGCCCATGCTGTCGATCTGTGCCAGTTCGGCGCGCGCGCCTTCCTTCAGGCTCGCAACCTTGCGCTCAACGGCGGGGTTGTTGTCGAACAGGTCGTCATATTCCAGCAGGTCGGTCTCGTAGGCCATGATCTGTTGCATCCGCAGCGACCATTGCTGGTCCCACGGGCGCGGCAGGCCAAGCGCCTCGTTCCAGGCGGGCAACTGCACCGCGCGGGCACGGGCCTTCTTCGACAGGGTCACGGCCAGCATTTCGATCAGGATGCGATAGACGTTATTCTCCGGCTGCTGCTCGGTCAGGCCCAGCGAGTTGACCTGCACCCCATAGCGGAACCGGCGGAATTTCGGGTCTTCGATGCCATAACGTTCCTGCGTGATCTCGTCCCAAAGCTCGACAAAGGCGCGCATCTTGCACATCTCGGTGACGAAGCGGATGCCCGCGTTGACGAAGAAAGAAATCCGCCCGACCATCTGCGGGAACGCCTCCTCCGGCACCTTGTTCTTCAGGTCGTCCAGCACGGCGATGGCGGTGGCCAGTGCGAAGGCCAGCTCCTCTTCCGGCGTCGCGCCCGCTTCCTGCAAATGGTAGGAACAGACGTTCATCGGGTTCCATTTCGGCAGGTGTTCGCGGGTATAGGCGGCGACATCGGTAATCATGCGCAGCGAGGGGGCGGGCGGGCAGACATAGGTGCCGCGCGACAGGTATTCCTTGATCAGATCGTTCTGCACCGTGCCCTGAAGCTTCGACACATCGGCGCCCTGTTCTTCGGCCACGGCGATGTAAAGCGACAACAGCCACGGCGCGGTGGCGTTGATCGTCATCGAGGTGTTCATCTTCTCAAGCGGGATCTCGTCGAACAGCATCCGCATGTCGCCCAGATGCGCCACCGGCACGCCGACCTTACCGACCTCGCCGCGCGAGAGCTTGTGGTCGCTGTCATAGCCGGTCTGCGTTGGCAGGTCGAAGGCGACGGAAAGGCCGGTCTGGCCCTTGGCGAGGTTGGTGCGATACAGCGCGTTGGAGGCCTTTGCGGTGGAATGACCCGCATAGGTCCGAAAGAGCCAGGGACGATCCTTCGTGCGCTCAGGCTTCCCGGCTGTTTCCCCGGCCGTTTTTTCGGCAGTGGCTGGCTTTGCTTGATCCGTCATGATCGACTCGCTTTATGTTGCACCGCAGCATTGTCGCAAAAGCAACAAAGTTGCGCAACCCCGGTTGGCGGGGTTATTTAGTTTCGGCGTGAAGCGATTTTATCACCGGCACGGCCCCTGAACCCTGCGCAAAATTGTCGCTGGACCCCGGCGGGTTTTGGTGAGATTTTTACCAGATGACTCAAAGCGTTACATTGCCCCTCTGGGCGCTTCTTCTCATTCTGGCGTTTGCGCTCGTGACCTTCGCCTCGCATTTCCTGTTTCCCTCCGTGCGCTGGTTTTTCCGCAAACGGGCGGAGCGGGCGGTGGCGGAGCTGAACAAGCGGCTGGTGCGCCCGATCGAGCCGTTCAAGCTGGCGCGGCGCTACGACATGATTCAGGAGTTGTCCTATGACGGGGAGGTGCTGGAGGCGGTGGCAGCACATGCGGAAGCCGAGGGTATTCCGCGCGAAGTGGCGTTTGAACAGGCGCGTCGTTATGCCCGCGAGATCGTACCGCGCTTTTCTGCCTTTGCCTATTTCGGTTTTGCCCGATGGCTGACCAAGCGGATTTCGCGCGGATTTTACAAGGTGCAGGTTGACGCTTTTGCCGATTCGCCGCTGGAGAAGATCGACAAGGCGGCGACGGTGGTATTCGTGATGAACCACCGTTCAAACATAGACTATTTCCTCGTGACGTGGCTCGCCTCGGACCGCTCGCATCTCTCCTATGCGGTGGGCGAATGGGCGCGGCGCTGGCCGTTGCGCGGGTTGATCCGGGCCATGGGGGCGTATTTCATCCGACGCCGTTCGCGCAATGCGCTCTATCGCAAGGTGCTGGCGCGTTATGTGCAGAAGGCGACTGCGGGCGGTGTGACGCAGGCGGTGTTCCCGGAAGGCGGGTTGAGCCTGAACGGGGCGGTGGGCGAAGCGCGGTTGGGGCTGCTCAATTACATGGTTGAGGGCTATGACCCGGCGCGCGGGCCGGATGTGGTCTTTATCCCGGTGGCGATAAACTACGACCGGGTGCTGGAGGATCGGGTTCTGGTTGCCGCAGATATTAAGGGCGAGCGCAAGTTCCGGCTGCGGATGGGCGTTCTTTCGCGCCATATCGGCAAGCACATCTTTGAGCGCCTCACCGGGCGGTTCCATCGCTTTGGCTATGCTTCGGTCAGTTTGGGCGCGCCGGTTTCGCTGGCGGAGTTTCGGGCGGGCTTTACCGGCGATCCGGCGAAGCTGACGCAGGCGCTGGGGGCGGAGCTGATGGGGCGCATCCGGGCAGTGGTTCCGGTCCTGCCGGTGCCCCTTGTTGCGGCGATCCTGCATGAAGCGGAGGGGCGCAGCGAGGCGGAGATCGTGCAGCGTTTCCGGGAGTTGGTCGCGGAGCTTGAGGGTCGCGGGGCGCAGGTGCATGTGCCGGACGGCGATCTGGACGAGGCGGCGCGCACGGGGTTGCGTCTGCTGGAAGGGCGCGGCATCCTGATCTGTGAAGACGGGCGCTACCGGGTCCATGCCCCGGACCGCCCGGTGCTGGACTTCTATGCCAACTCGATTGCGCATCTGTCCCCCGCGCTTTCGGGCGGGTCTGTGCTTGACGTTGCGACATAAAATTACAAAAATGAGATAAATCCGGTTGCAATCTTGCGGGCGGATTCGTAATGCTCCGAGGGCATCTGCGATTCTGCATCGCAGCACAAGGATTCAGCTTTAGGAGGCCAAGATGGCTCTCGATACGGACACGGCGATTGCCGAATATGACGCGCCGAAGAAAGATCTCTACGAAATCGGGGAATTCCCGCCTTTAGGTTATGTGCCGGAGAAAATGTATGCCTGGGCTATCCGCCGCGAGCGGCATGGAGAGCCGGAACAGGCGATGCAGGTTGAGGTGGTGGATACGCCTGTGCTGGACAGCCACGAAGTGCTGGTTCTCGTGATGGCTGCGGGGGTGAACTATAACGGCATCTGGGCCGGGCTGGGCGTGCCGATCTCGCCGTTTGACGGGCATGGCGCCCCGTATCACATCGCCGGTTCCGATGCGTCGGGCATCGTCTGGGCCGTGGGCGACAAGGTGCGGAACTGGAAAGTCGGCGACGAGGTGGTGATCCACTGTAATCAGGACGATGGCGATGACGAGGAATGCAACGGTGGCGACCCGATGTATTCCCCGACCCAGCGTATCTGGGGCTACGAAACCCCCGATGGTTCCTTCGCGCAGTTCACCAATGTGCAGGCGCAACAGCTCCTGCCGCGCCCGAAGCACCTGACCTGGGAAGAAAGCGCCTGTTACACCCTGACGCTCGCCACCGCTTACCGGATGCTGTTCGGCCATCACCCGCATGAGTTGAAGCCGGGGCAGAACGTGCTGGTCTGGGGCGCTTCCGGCGGCCTCGGCTCTTACGCCATCCAGCTCGCCAATGCCGCAGGCGCCAACGCTATCGGCGTGATCTCGGATGAGGACAAACGCGATTTCGTCATGGGCCTTGGCGCCAAGGGCGTGATCAACCGCAAGGACTTCAGCTGCTGGGGGCAACTGCCGACGGTGAACACGCCGGAATATAACGAATGGTTCAAGGAAGCTCGCCGCTTCGGCAAGGCGATCTGGGACATTACCGGCAAGGGCAACAATGTCGACATCGTGTTCGAACATCCCGGCGAGGCGACCTTCCCGGTCTCCAGCTTCGTCTGTAAAAAAGGCGGTATGGTGGTGATCTGTGCCGGCACCACGGGCTTTAACTGCACCTTCGACGTGCGTTACGTCTGGATGCACCAGAAGCGCCTGCAAGGCTCGCATTTCGCTCATCTGAAACAGGCCGCTGCCGCCAACAAGCTGATGGTCGAGCGCCGCCTTGATCCCTGCATGTCGGAAGTGTTCCCCTGGGCGGAAATCGCCAAGGCGCATACGAAAATGTATCGCAACGAACACAAGCCGGGCAACATGGCCGTGCTGGTGCAGGCGCCGAAAACCGGGCTGCGCACCTTCGAGGAAGCGCTGGATAGCTGACGCTTTCGATATGCATGGAAATGGGGGCGGACTTTCGGGTCTGCCCCTTTTTTGTTCTGGTGTTTGCAAAAATTTAACATATTTGCGTGTGAATGTTCGCAATGCGTTCGTAGGAACGAATCATCGGCATATCGGACATTCCGGCGCGTCAGGGTGTGATTTTTCAAGCGTCTTTTGGCTTCCCGCCTCGCGATTTATGGGGAGATCAAAGGGTGGAGCAGAAAAAAACCCTTTCATTATAAGGATGCCCGCTGCCTTAAGACATATGGAGCTTTACATGGCGAACAATTGGATCATTGATGTTCTTGCGGACTTGAAGACGTATGCTGAGTTGAACGATATGCAGGAAACCGCGCTGGCGCTGGAGGATGCGGCGCTTACGGCGCTTGCAGAGATCAGTTCGACAGAAGTTGTCTCCTCCGCGCGAATGGGGCTGATGGCGGCTGGGGATGAAAGACAAACTGGAAACGTTACTCAGCTTTTTGCAGCGCGCTGACACGCTTGAGGCGTTTCAAAGCGCGACCGAGCGCACCCGCGATTATTATGGCGTGTCGCATGTGGTCTATCATTGGGTAAATTCCAACGGGGAGCGCTTCGGCGCGGGCACCTATTCGGGCGATTGGGTCGATCGCTATCTGGAGATGGATTACCTGCGTATGGACCCGGTGATTTTCGGGTGTTTCCAGCGCTTTACCCCGGTGTCGTGGAAAGAGCTGGATTGGTCGTCGAAAGCGGCGCAGGAAATGTGGCGTGATGCGCTGGCGCATGGGGTTGGTAATCAGGGCTATTCCGTTCCGGTGCGCGGCCCCAACGGACAATTCGCGGTGTTCACGTTGAATGACACGGCGGAGGATGCGGATTGGGCGGCGTTTATCGACAAAAATGGACATGAACTGGTGCTTCTGGCGCATGAATTCAACAAGAAAGCGTTGCTGTTCGAAGAGTTTGAGGGGCCGATTTTGCAGCCGAACCTTTCGCCGCGCGAACTTGATGCCATGCGTTGTCTTGCGCAGGGTATGAGCCGGTCGCAGGCGGCGCAGACGCTGGCGATTTCCGAGCACACGCTTAGGGTGTATATCGAAAGCGCCCGCCATAAACTTGGTGCCATGAACACCACTCATGCCGTTGCCCGCGCGCTTTCTACAGGCGCGGTTATCGTTTGACGTCGCGTTCCTTCCTTCAAGGCTCTACTTATGATTGTTTTTAATTTTAATAATTAGTTAAAATTAGATTCTTCTCGCTCTTGTTAGCAAAGAGTTAACCATTTTGGGTTGTATTGAACCGTGAATCGAAGAAGGAGTCCCCCATGCTGCGCTACATTTACGCAAACGATCTCAAGCATTTTCCCCTGTTGTCCAAAACCATGTTTCTGGATCGGGCGGATCAGTTTGTTCGCCGCCTGAAATGGGAGGACGTTAAGGTTAATGAACATGGGGAAGAGCGCGACGAATATGACGATCTGAACCCGCTTTATGTCATTTGGGAAATGCCGGACGGGCGGCATGGCGGCTCTATGCGGTTCTTGCCGACCACCGGCGACACCATGGTTAATGACCATTTCGCCTTCCTCAATGGCGGCGAGCGAATCGAAAGCCCGTTCATCTGGGAATGCACCCGGTTTTGCCTCTCGCCCAATGCGGACCGCCGGGTTTCTGCCGCGCTTGCGCTGGGCGCGGGGGAATTGATGGAGGCGTTTGGGCTGAAATATTTCGTTGGCGTGTTCGACGCGCGTATGCAGCGGATTTACCGTTTGATGGGGCTGGAGCCGGAAGTGCTGGGCTATGCCGGCGAGGGCAAGGACCGGATTGGCGCCGGGTTGTGGCGGATGCACGAGGAGGCGTTTGAGCCGACGCTGGAGCGGGTCGGCGTGACGCGCGAGGTGAGCAAGTCGTGGCTGAACTATTCCCTCTCGCTGGCCGGAAACGCCGCGCCGGGGCTGGCAAAAACCGCCTGAAGCCGCTTCAATCCTGTGCCGAGCCGCTGTAGGGTCGGCGCATGGGTGTGGAGCGTTTCGAACTTTCAGAGGATCAGGCGGAGGCCTGGGATCGGGTTTCCGATCTGTTAAAGGCCAGTGGTATTTCGCTGGAGGATGGTCTGTGCCTGCCGCAGCCCAGCCGCGACAGCGGCGCGATGGCGGTTGTGGGCAAGGCGGGGTCGGGCAAGACCTTGCTGTTGGCGGAGATGACCCGCGCGGTCGAGGAAGCCGGGGCGGAGATCGTCACCGGCGATTATGAAAGCCGCCGCAAGCGCGAAAGCCGCTCGCTCGCCGTGCTGGCCCCGACCAACAAGGCCGCTTCGGTTCTGCGCGCCCGCGGCGTTCCCGCCACCACGATCCATCGCATCCTCTACACCCCGGTCTACGCGCCGGAATTTGAGGCCATCGCCGAGTGGCTCGCCGGCAAGGGCGAACGCCCCGAGGTCGAGGGCATGACGGAAGAGGCGCTGGACCGGGCCTATGCTTTCTATCAGGCGCAAAAATCCGTGCCGGGCGCGCTGGCGGCGGCGGGGTTGCGCGGTTCGGATTTCATTACCGGATGGAAGCGCCGCGACGACCCGCTCGACATTGGTTTCGTCGATGAAAGTTCCATGCTCGACAAGAGCCAGTTCGAGGATTTGCAGGAGATTTTCCCTACGCTGGTGCTGTTCGGCGATCCCGCGCAGCTTGCTCCGGTGGGCCAGTCCGGCGAAATGGTGTTTGACGGGTTCGAGGCGGGACGAAAATGCGAATTGCACCGGGTGCATCGGCAGGAAACCGACAATCCGATCCTTGATCTGGCCCATGCGCTGGCCGATGAACGCCTGACCTTTGAAGGCTTCGAGGCGATGGTTCGCGAGGCGGCGGCGCGCGACGACCGGGTTATTCTCGCCCCGCGGGTCAATGCGGATATGATGGCGCGCAGCCCGGTTCTGGTCTGGCGCAACAAGACCCGCATTCGTTTGATCCATGCCTTTCGCGCGGCGCATGGCGCGCCGGAAGAGGCGCTTTTGCCCGGTGAGCCGCTTCTGTGCGACGGGATCGAATTGCCGCTCAAACACCGCAAGCGACGCATTGAGCTGGAGGCCAAGGGGCTGATCAAAGGTGCGCAGGGGGTGTTTCTCGGCGAGGGGCGGCGGCCCGGTTTTTCGCGGGTGCATATTTTCGGCGCAGAGGATCCGCAGATCTCGGTCGCCTCAATCGTGAAGATCGAGCGGCCCGACGAGGAAGAGCCGTTCATCCCCTTCGCTGCGACCATGGGTGCGTCGTTTCTGCACGGCGCGGCGGTTACGATCCATAAGGCGCAGGGCAGCCAGTGGCCGGACGTTCAGGTCTTTGCCCCCGACATCTGGGCGGCGGCGCGGATGGGGCGGATGGAGGCCGGGCTGCCGCTTTGGAAACGCCTTGCCTATGTCGCGATCACGCGGGCCGAACAGCGCTTGCATTGGGTCACGCGCTATGCGCTGTCGCGGCCGCAGGAGGAGTTGAGCACCGCGGATTTGCGGGCGAAACCGGCACCGCTAAGCCTTGAGGCGGGGGAAGCCTGAAGGCTTTAACTTTTCAGGAAATAGCGGAAGAAGCTCGAAGCCGCCCAGCCGGCGGCAATGGCGATGGCCAGCGACATCAGCCCGTAGAGCAGGGCGTGATCATGCGCTAGGCGGTAAAGCCAGCGTTCCAGCCCAACCTTTTTCACGTCGATTTCTGTCTGATAAGCCGAGATCACCTTGCCTGCGCGGGTCAGGTAAATGCGGGCGCGGTAATCGCCTTCGGTGAGGTTGGAGGGCAGGGAGATGCGGGTGGAAAACAGGGTGTCCTGCCGCAGATCGACCGCGCCTTCCTCGATCTTATACAGCCCGGAATTGCTGCGAATGCGGATCAGGGCGGTGGTGAAAGCCTCCGCCCCGACAATCCCCGCTCCGCCATGACGCAGGCGGATGGCGCGGGGGATGGTGATGTGATGGCGCAGGTCCTGACTTGGAGTGATAACCTCGTTCAGGGGCGCGGAGGTCGCAACGGCGTAAAAGCTCGGTGCGGTTTCGATCTCGACTGCTTCGGTATTAACCCAAATGCCTAACCGCTGATCCTTCTTGCGCACGGTGACGGGGCCAGACGGGCCTTCGATCACGATGGCCACCTGCAAATCGCTGTCGGGCGGTGGGCTTTCGCGTTTTACCGCGCCAAAGATCAGGATTTCGGAGCCATCGAACGTAGCGGTGATCGAGACCCGGTTTTGGCTCATTCCGGCGACGATGCGCTCGTCGGCGCGCGCCGGGGCGATGAGCAGGAGCAGGGGGAGAAGGAAGGCGAACAGGCGCATCTCAGTGCCCCCCTTCGCCGATGGAGAACAGCTCGGACGGCATGATCAGCAGGTCCAGCGCCAGCTTGCCGCAGACCGCCATCACCATCAGCGCCAGCAGAACGCGCAGTTGTTCGGCCTTCATCTTGACGCCGATACGGGTGCCGATTTGTGCGCCGATCACCCCGCCAACCAGCAGCAGAACCGCGAGGGCCACGTCGACCGTGTAGTTGGTTGTGGCGTGCATCAGGGTGGTGAAGGCGGTGGTCAGGATGATCTGGAACAGCGAGGTGCCGACAACAACTTTCGTCGGCATTCCAAGGATATAGATCATGGCGGGCACCATGATGAAGCCGCCGCCGACCCCCATGATTGCCGCCAGAATACCGACCAGCACCCCGACCATGATCGGTGGGATCACCGAGATATAGAGGCCGGAGGCGCGGAATTTCATCTTGAAGGGCAGGTTATGCACCCATGTATGCTTGCGCCGCGTGGGCGGGGCGGTGCCGCCGCGCGATTTCAGGATCGAGCGCAGACTTTCGATGAACATCAGCGAGCCGACGATGCCGAGGAAAACGATGTAGGACAGTTTGACCAGCAGGTCGACTTGCCCGATTTCGCGCAGGAAATTGAACAGTTGAATGCCCAGCGCCGCGCCAATGAGGCCGCCGATTTGCAAGACGACTCCCATCTTGATGTCGACGGTTCGTCGTTTCAGATGCGCCAGCACGCCGGAGAGCGAGGAGGCGACGATCTGGTTCGCTTCCGTGGCCACCGCGACCGCCGGGGGAATGCCGATGAAGAACAGCAGCGGCGTCATCAAAAAGCCACCACCGACGCCGAACATGCCCGAAAGCACACCAACGATGCCCCCCAGCCCGAGGAGCAGGAAGGCGTTCACGGATACTTCGGCAATCGGCAGGTAAATCTGCATGTCTATGGGTTTGCGCTATCCGGGGGCGCTTGTCTAGGTGCTTTTGCGCAACAAAAGCGCATCGACGGGGCCGGTTGGGCGGGGGTAATAGGCTTTGCGCAGGCCGGTTTGCTGCCAGCCTTGGCCGCGGTAGAGCGCGAGGGCGGGGGTGTTGTCGGCAGCGACTTCGAGGAACAGGGTGTTGGCGCCGGTTTGCGCGGCGCGGGTTTCAAATGCGGCGAGCAGCGCCTTGCCCGCGCCGGTGCCGCGCGCGGATTTGTCCACGACGATGGTCAGCAGTTCCGCCTCGCCCGCGATGCTGCGCCCGAGGGTGAAGCCTCGGGGGGCGTCGATGAGGAAGCCGCCGGGGCCGGTCGCCAGCGCCTCGATTTCCTGCGCGCTCCAGCCGCGCGTGAAGGCGTCCGTGTGCAGGGCGGCGAGGCGGGCGTAATCGGGCATGTCAGTCGAGAATCACGGGCGCCGGATCGCGCGGCGGGGCGGCGTCGGCGGCGCGGATATAGAGCGGCGCTGGGCGCGCGAAGGGTCCGCCGCTGGTGAGCTTTTGGGCCGCAAGGCGGGCGATTTTTTCTGCTATTTCCTGCGGCGGAACGGGCTGCGCGCGGGGCAGGTCCGGGCAAAAATCCTCAAGGTTTTCCGTCATTTGCGGGGTGCCGTCCGGGAAGGCCTGAACGTAATGGCGACCGCGTTTGGCGTCGAGGCTGGCGAGGCAGGGGGGGCTGTCCGCCTGCACTTCCAGCGCCGATACGCCGATGGCGGGTTTGCCGGTGGAAAGCGCCAACCCGCGCGCGGCGGAAACCGCGATGCGCAGCCCGGTGAAGTTGCCCGGCCCGATGCCGACCGCGATGGCGTCGAGATCGGACCAGCCCGCCCCGGCTTCGGCCAGAACCGCTTCCAGCATGGGAAACAGCGCCTCCGCCTGTCCGCGCGCCATTTCCGCGAAGCGGGCGCTGCGCAGCCTGTCGCCCTGCAACAAAACGGCCGCACAATGCGCGGCCGAGGTGTCGAAAGCGAGGATCAGCGGCTCAGATGGCAACGGGCCGCACCTCGGTGACTTCCGGGATATAGTGGCGCAACAGGTTCTCGATGCCCATTTTCAGCGTCAGGGTCGAGGAGGGGCAACCGGCGCAAGCGCCCTGCATGTGCAGATACACCACGCCGCGATCGAAGCCGTGGAAGGTGATGTCGCCGCCATCCTGCGCCACGGCGGGACGCACGCGGGTATCGAGCAGGTCTTTGATCTGGTTGACGATTTCCTCGTCCTCGCCGGTATGTTCCGCATGGGCCGCGTCGCGGTCGCCGGACAGGACCGCATCACCGGACTGGAAATGCTCCATGATGGCGCCGAGCAGAGCGGGCTTCATGTCGTCCCAGTTCTGCGCCTCTGCCTTGGTCACGGTGATGAAATCGTGGCCCAGAAACACGCCCTCAACTCCGGCCACGGCAAAGAGCCGCAGCGCCAGCGGCGATTTGGCGGCGGCGTCCCGGCTGGGGAAATCCGCCGTGCCCATATCCAGCACTTCACGGCCGGGCAGGAATTTCAGCGTTGCGGGGTTCGGGGTTGTCTCGGTCTGGATGAACATGGGCGCACCTTTCATTGGCCTTTCATATGCGACCGAAGTGGCGGCGAGTCAAGTTCAGGGCAGGGGGTTGGTGGCGGCAAGCGCGGTGAAGGCGAGTAGGTTGACCCCGACATGCAGCCGCGCCGCCAGCCCCGCCCCGCTGCTCCAGTGCCGCAGCCCGAGCGCGATGAGGCCCAGCACAAACGCGCCTGTGAGCATGGAGGTGGCATGGCTGCTGAGGCTGTCCGCGCCGGGGCGGATGATGCCGGTGGCGAACAGGGTGGTGACGTGCCAGAGAGTGAAGAGGATCAGATTGGCGGCGAAATCCGGCGCGCGGACGGGGCCGGGCGGCAGCGCCACCCCGCGCCAGAAGGTCTCTTCCAGCGTGCCGTTGATCAGGGCGGCGATAATGGCAACGCTGATCAGCGCGGCGCTGGGCGGTGCGGCCAGAACCATGGGGATGCTGACCGTCGCCAGCGCAAGCAGCAATAGCATCAGCCCGATATGCAAGATCAGCGGCGCGGGGCGGCTGTGCAGCAGGCTGGTGAAGCTGCGGCTGTCTTTGAAACGCAGGATCAGCGCGGTGAGGATCAGCCAATAGAGCGCCAGCGCCAGAATGTAGCCGATCAGCGGCGTCATCGTGCGGGTCAGACCATAAAAGGCGGCGGCGAGCAGGAGGAGCGCGGCGAGAAACCAGGGAAGGATCTGCCGCTGCATCAGGTGATCTTTTGCAGGCGTTCTTTCGATAGTTCGACCGGCACGATGGTCATCGGGATTGGCAGGGAGCCTGCGCTACGCATCATTTCGGTGATGATCGGCCCCGGCCCGCGTCGCCCAGCTCCTGCGCCCAGCACCAGCACGCCGATTTCCGGGTTTTCGTTCACCCGTGCGAGGATTTCCTCCACCGGGTAGCCTTCCCGGATCACCAGTTCCGGGTCCACCCCATGTTTTGACCGCATCCACGTCGCGAAGACCTGATAATGCGCCTCGATGCGCTCACGGGCCTCCTCGCGCATGATGGAGCTGACACCGATCCAGTGGTTGAACTCCTCCGGCGGGATCACCGACAGAATTTCCACCGACCCGCCGGTATGTTCGGCCCGCATGGCGGCAAAGCGCATGGCGTTGAGGCATTCCTTGCTGTCGTCCAGCACCACCAGAAATGTCCGCATATCATCCTCCCGTTGCTTTCAGTGTGCCCGGAAGTCCCCCGAATGTCTACGGCTTTGCTCTACGGCTTTGCGTGATCGCTCGCCGCCCAGTCCCAATACAGCGCGCGCACCCGTTCGGTCATCGGCCCAATCTCGTATTCACGGTCATCGAAGCGCGAAACCGGCGTGACCTTGGCCATGTTGCCGGAGAGGAAGACCTCATCCGCGGTTTCAAAGTCGGCGTAGGTCAGCACGGCTTCATGCACCCGGATGCCATCGGCGCGCAGGTTTTCGATATGCCGGGCGCGGGTGATGCCAGCGAGGAAGGTGCCGTTGGCGATGGGGGTGAACACCTCCCCATCCTTGACCAGAAAGGCGTTGGCAGTGGCGGTTTCGGCCACATTGCCCGCCGCGTCGCAGGATAGCGCATTGGAAAAGCCGCGCGCACGGGCTTCGGCCAGCATGCGCATGTTGTTGGGATAGAGGCAGCCCGCCTTGGCATTGACCACCGCGTTTTCCAGCGTCGGGCGGCGGAAGCGGGTTCGGGTCAGGGTCGCGGCGGCGTCTGGTGCGGGCATGGGGATTTCCTCGAGGCTGATGGCAAAGCCGGTCGAACCTTCCGCG
The DNA here is from genome assembly GCA_002747325.1 of Rhodobacterales bacterium. Classification (GTDB taxonomy): domain Bacteria; phylum Pseudomonadota; class Alphaproteobacteria; order Rhodobacterales; family Rhodobacteraceae. Next base: position 14,366 of record PDOZ01000032.1, on the reverse strand, counting down.
GGCAGGATCGCGCCTTCGCCCCCGTCAATCGCCCAATACATCGGGCGGATATAGACCGCCGCGCCGGGGGCATAGGCAGCCAGCCCCTCGCGGGTGATCTCCATCATCTCCGCCACGCTCATGGTTGGCGTGATCATCAGCGCCTCAGCCGAGGCATTGACCCGCGCGAGGTGCTTATCCAGATCCGGCGTCATCCCATCAAACAGCCGCGCTCCGTCGAACACATTGGTGCCCAGCCAGGCGCCGTTATCGGCGGCGCGCATCACCGACACATCGCCGTCATGCCAGCGGCCTTCGAAATAAGTGCGGATATTGCTGCCGGTCGCCATGGTAGCCTCCCTTTCCTCGTTGCCGGGACTCTATGTGCAGGGCGCGGGGAGGTCCAGAGGCGAGAGCGGATCGGGGCGAAAACCCATGTTCCGGGAAAAGTTGCATTTTCCCCCTTGCATCCCCCGGCGCAGAAGGCTACATCCCCGCCACCGCGCTCTGGTAGCTCAGCTGGATAGAGTACTTGACTACGAATCAAGGGGTCGGGGGTTCGAATCCTCCCCAGAGCGCCACTACCACCAAAAACCTGTTTAAGATCAAAGACTTCTGAGTTAAGTCGGAAGCTGTTTCGCTTTGGTTTCCAATGGTCCTCCCCGGAGCGCCACTACGATCCTAACCGCCGCAAGATCAACTCCCCACCGGGAATGTTTGCATCCGCGCACTTTTGGGTCCGGGTCTTGTTGGTTGTGCAAATTTACCCAGCTGCTCTGGCGTCTGAGGCGTGGCCCGTCCTGATCCGAGGCGCAGACACAAATTCCGCAGAGCGCAATTCATATCGGTTCTGAAGGCTTTACATCGGATGTGCCGGCACGTCTTCTAAGGATACCGGCGGCATTGTGCTGCGCTGTTGTGGTCGTCGTGGGGCGCCGATACTGACGAGGAGGGGCAGATGAAAAACGAGGTGACGACGGATGCCATCATTGGCGTTGTGGGCGCGGGGGCCATGGGGGCGGGTATCGCGCAGGTCTTGGTGCAGAACGGCTTGACGGCGCGCCTGTTCGATATTGGCGACGGGGCGGCCAGCGCGGCACGAGATGGTATCTTCAGGCGGCTGACGCGGCTGGTGGATAAGGGCAAGCTGACGGCGGAGGCGGCGCAACAGGCGGCCGGGCGGCTGGAGGTGGCCAACGCTCTGGAAGACCTCGCTCCGGCCAGCGTGGTGATTGAAGCGATCGTTGAGAAGCTGGAGGCCAAGGTCGCGGTTTTTGCGGCGCTGGAAGGTATCGTGTCGGACGAGTGCATTCTGGCGACCAACACCTCTTCCCTGCCCATCGGCGCCATTGCGGCGGGGCTGACGCGCAAGGACCGCGTCGCGGGGATGCATTTTTTCAACCCCGTGCCGCTCATGCGTCTGGTCGAGGTCATTGCGGGGCCGGATACAAGCAGCGACGTGATCGCACGCTTGATCGCGTTGGCCGAAACCATGGGCCGCACGCCGATTGAGGTGACGGATACGCCGGGCTTTCTGGTGAATTTTGGCGGGCGGGCCTATCCGACGGAAGCGCTGGCGATCCTTCAGGAACGGGTGGCGACGCCTGCTCAGGTCGATGCGGTCATGCGCGATTGTTTCGGCTTCCGCATGGGGCCATTTGAACTGATGGACCTGACGGGGATCGACGTGAACTACCCGGTCAGCGCCTTCGTGCATGAGGCCATGTTTGGAGACCCGCGCTTGCGCTCCACCACGCGGCATAAATACATGCTGGACACGAAACAGCTTGGCCGCAAAACGGGGCGCGGTTTTTTTGACTATGCGGAAGGGGCCGGGCGGCCTTCGCCGGACGCAACGAGCGACGCCGCCCCTGCGACGCGGGTTTTCGTGCCCGAAGGTCACGGGGAAGTGCGGGAGCTGGTCCGGGCGTGCAACGCGGTTGTGCTGGAGGCCGATGATGGCGCGGCGCCAATTGTGGTCGGCCTGCTGGGGGAGGATTGTGCCGCCTTTGCTGCCCGCACCGGGCTGGATCACAAACGTCTGGTGGCGATCGACCCGCTGGGGGATTTGTCAAAAAGGGTCACGGTGATGACGCCGCCCGATGTTGATGAGGCGATTCGCGGCGGGGTGGTGTCCCTGCTGGCCGCGTCGCGGGCGGTTACGGCCATTGCGGATTCGCCGGGCTTCATCGGGCAGCGGATTGCGCTGATGGTATGCAATCTGGGGTGCGAAATGGCGCAAATGGGGCTCGCCTCGCCGGACGGAATCGACACCGCCATGCGGCTGGGGCTGAATTATCCGGTGGGGCCGCTGGCGATGACCGACGATATCGGCGTTGAGCGCGCCTACGAAATCCTGCAAGTAATTCAGCGCCTTACGGGCGATGATCGCTACCGGCCCAGCGGGTGGTTGCGACGGCGCGCGCAGCTTGGGCTGTCGGCTCTGGCGCAGTAACCGGGGAGCGGCGCGGATCGGTCAGTAGGCCCGCGCCTTCTCCTGCAACAGATCGGCCAGTCGGCCGCGCATGTCGTCTTCCGAAACGCTGCCGGTGGCAACGGGAATGGTCAGGGCGGCGGTTTCGGTCTGGTGCGAGATCGGAACCGCCACGCCGCCAACCCCCTCGCGCCACGAATTGCGAATGACCGCAACCCCGCGGTTCAGGCAATCCTCCAGCGCGGCATCGAAGAGTTTGGGGTCCTGGCCATGACGGGTCATGTTGGCACGCAGCCGACCCGCCACCATGCGCCGCTCTTTTTCCTCCATCGCCGCCACCAGCGCAATTCCCGCCGCCGATTCCTGCATCCGCAGCCGCCCGCCGGTAGCCAACCGAACGGCGACCATATTGGTGCCATGCACCACGGACACGAAAGAAATATGAAACCCGTCGCGGATCGCCAAAGCCGCCGTTTCGCCGGTCGCCTTGCTGATCTCCTCAAGGCTGGGGCGCAACCTGTCGATCAGGCTCAGCCCCGCCAGAACGGGGTATCCCAGCGCGAGATTTTTCGGTGTCAGCTCATAGGCACGGCTATTCGCCGCCGGGCGGATATATCCCAGCACACAAAGCGTATGGGTCAGGCGGCTGACCGTTGACGGGGCCAGCCCGACCGCCTCCGAAATGGCCCGGTTCCCGATAGGCTGATGCGACCGCGACAGGCATTCCAGTATCGCCAGACCGCGCGCTAAGGCATCGACAAATTGCCTGTCTCCTTCTGCCACCCGATTTTCTCCCCCGTATAAAATCCCGTATAAAATTCCGCTGTGCAGAACTTAATTCTGCAATCTACCATTGCATATAATGCCCCGATCAAAGCATGTCGATAGGAAGAAGTGTGTTTTGCCATCAGGCCGGGGGGATCCGAAATGTTGACAGGTGATATGCTCAGGCGTTCGGCGGAGCGGTTTCCCGACAAGCCTGCAATCCTGTGGGAAGGCACATCGCTCAGCTACCGGGCACTGGACGTTGCGGCAAACCGTCTGGCCAACCGGCTGATCCGTGATGGATTGCCAAAGGCCGCCAAGGTGGGGATGCTGTGCCGCAACCGGACGGAATATGGCATCGCCTTTTTCGGCGTGGCGCGGTCCGGCTGTGTGATTGTGAATGTCTCGGTGCTCTATGCCCCCGATGAGTTGGTTTATGTGCTGAACAAGGCCGATGTCGAATATCTGATTTACGAAGATGTCTTTGCGGAGAAGGTTGCGGCGGTGCGGGACCGTTTGCCCAAACTGCGCAAGCTCGTGCGCATTGGCGGCGGCGGCGAGGATGAAAACTTTGACGACTTTGTCGCGGCGGGCGATGCGACCGCGCCCGCTGTGGATCTGGCCGAGGATGATCCCTTCTGCATGACCTATACCGGCGGCACGACGGGGCGGCCCAAAGGTGTTCTATGCAGCCACCGAAACCGCTGCGTCACCGCCCATACGGTGATGGTCGAAGAGGCCATCGACGAGCGGGACGTGGTCGGTATCGTGTCGCCGATGTTCCATGTCGCCGCGCTCAACATCATGTTTCAGCCCGCCATTCTGGCCGGGGCGACCACAACCTTGCTGAGCAAGTGGTCGGTTGAAGGCTTTGCCGAAATGGTGCGCGATACGGGCATGACTGCGGTTTTTGCCGTGCCGACGCAGCTGGCGCAGGTTGTCAGCGACGAAGGGTTCGCCGCGCAGCATTATGCCAGCTGGAAAAAGGCGTCCTTCGCGGGGGCGCCGATGCCGGACTGGGTGCAGCGGAGCCTGCTGGAAAAGCTGCCCGACGTGGCGCTGACCCAGATTTACGGTCAGTCCGAAATGGGCGTTCTGACCTCCCTGCGCCATTGGTATCTGCCCGAAAAACTCGGGTCGATCGGGCGCCAGTGTTACAACGTCGATGTGGCGGTGGTGAATGCGCAGGGCGAGCGGGTTCAGCCCGGTGAGATTGGGGAAATTGTCTCGCGCGGCGATAATATCATGCTGGAATATTACAACGAGCCGGAACAGACCGCCAAATTCTGGAACAATGGCTGGGCCGAGACCGGCGATGTCGGCACGATTGACGAGGACGGGTTCATCACGCTGGTGGATCGGTCCAAGGACATGATTATCTCGGGCGGGGAAAATATCTATCCGAAAGAGATCGAAGATGTGATCTATGCCCGCAGCGAGGTTGCGGAATGCGCCGTGTTCGGCATCCCGGATGACACATGGGGCGAGGTGCCCGCGGCTTTCGTGGTGCTGAAGGCGGGAGAGAGTCTCGATGAGGAAACGCTGGTGGCGCATTGTGCCAGCCAGCTTGCCCGGTTCAAGCGGCCCCGGCATGTGGAATTTGTGCGCGACTTTCCCAAGACGCCCATCGGAAAAATACAGAAGAACCTCCTGCGGGAGCCGTTCTGGAGTGACAAGGAGAAGAAAATATGACCGATCGCTATGCAAGTTACGAAAAGCTGAAATTCGACTGGCCAGCCGAGCGGGTTCTGCGGATCACGATGGAAAACCCCGGCCGGATGAATGCGGCTGATGCGCAGATGCATGGCGAGTTGACGCGAGTATGGCGCGACATTGATGCCGATCCGAATGTCAGTGTGGCCATCATCCGCGGGGCAGGGGATGCGTTTTCCGGCGGCGGCGATCTGGAGCTGGTCCGTGACATGACGCAGGATTTCGAGACCCTGACCCGTGTCTGGAAGGAAGCTCGCGACCTGGTTTACAACGTGATTAACTGTTCCAAGCCCATCGTTTCCGCGATGGAAGGTCCGTCCGTGGGGGCGGGTCTGGTCGCCGGGTTGCTGGCGGATGTTTCCATTGCCAGCAAGACCGCGCGCATCATCGACGGGCATACCCGGCTGGGCGTCGCGGCGGGAGACCATGCGGCCATCGTCTGGCCCCTGCTGTGCGGTCTGGCAAAGTCGAAGTATTACCTGATGCTGTGTGAGCCTGTCAGTGGCGAAGAGGCGGAGCGCATTGGTCTGGTTTCGCTTTGCACCGAGCCGGGCGATTTGCATGACAAGGCGCTTGAAGTGGCGGTGAAACTGTCCAAGGGGTCGCCCTCTGCGGTGCGCTTCACCAAATATGCGCTCAACAACTGGCTGCGGCAGGCGGGCCCGACCTTTGACACCTCGCTCGCCCTTGAGTTCATGGGCTTCAACGGCCCGGATGTGCAGGAGGGTCTGGCCTCGCTCAAGGAGAAGCGCCGCCCCGATTTCAACCCTGAATCGCCGTTGTGAGACACGCCATGACCGACGCTTATATCTGTGCAGGAACACGCACGCCCATCGGTCGCTATGGCGGGGCGCTGGCCCGCGTGCGGCCCGACGATATGGCGGCGCATGTGTTGCGGGCCGTGATGGCGCAGGTGCCGGACCTGCCGCCTGACGCGGTGGACGAGGTTTATCTCGGTTGCGCCAATCAGGCGGGAGAGGACAATCGCAACGTGGCCCGTATGGCGGTGTTGCTGGCGGGATTGCCGGAAACGGTGCCGGGGATGACGGTAAACCGGCTCTGCGGCTCGGGGCTGGATGCGGTCGGACTGGCGGCGCGCGCCATTCGCACCGGCGAAGCTGAGGTAGTGTTGGCGGGCGGGGTGGAATCCATGTCCCGCGCGCCATTGGTCATGCCGAAGGCCGACGCGCCCTTTTCGCGCCGGGCGGAGATTTATGACACTACGATTGGCTGGCGGTTCGTAAACAAGGCGCTGGCGAAGCAGTATGGCATCGATTCCATGCCCGAGACCGGCGAGAACGTGGCCGAGCATTTCGGGATCAAGCGGGTGGATCAGGACGCTTTCGCCATGCGCAGTCAGGAGCGTTATGCCGCCGCGCAGGCGGTGGGGCGGTTTGCTGCGGAGATCACCCCGATCAGCGTGCCGCTATCGCGGCGCGAGACAGTTCTGGTCGAGGCCGATGAGCATCCCCGCGTGACATCGCTGGACAAACTTGCCGCTCTGAAAACCCCGTTTCGGGAGAACGGCACGGTGACGGCGGGCAATGCGTCGGGCGTCAACGATGGTGCGGCGGCGGTGCTGGTGGCGTCTGGCGCGGCGGTGGAGCGCTACGGGCTGACCCCGATCGCGCGCGTTGCGGGCATGGCGAGCGCCGGGGTTTCGCCTCGGCTCATGGGGATCGGTCCGGTGCCGGCCAGCCGCAAGCTGCTGGACAATCTGGGGATGGATATCGGCGACATGGATCTGATCGAGTTGAACGAGGCCTTCGCGGCGCAGGCGCTTGCCGTTTTGCGCGAACTGGGCCTGCCCGATGACGCCGAGCATGTGAACCCTAACGGGGGGGCGATTGCGCTGGGTCATCCGCTGGGCATGTCGGGTACCCGGCTGGCCCTGACGGCAGCGCTGGAGATGCAGGCAAAGGGGCATAAGACGGCGCTTTGCACCATGTGTGTTGGCGTGGGACAGGGCGTTGCGGCCGTGCTGGTGCAGCCATGACGGCGACGCAGACCCCACGGGGGGAGAGCGTGCTGCTTGAGCGGCCCGAGCCCGGTATTGCCGTTGTGCGCCTTAACCGGCCCGAGGTCCGCAATGCGCTGGATCTGGAAATTCGGCAGAAGCTGGCCGGGATTTTTCAGGGCTTCACCGAGGATAAAGACCTGCGTTGCGTGGTCTTGACCGGGGACGAGACCAGTTTCGCCGCCGGGGCGGATATCGCCGATATGTCCACGCTGTCGGCGGTTGAAATGTATCACCGCCATACGGAGCGCCTCTGGGCCGCCGTTGGTGATTGTCCGCTGCCCGTGATTGCGGCGGTAAACGGCTTTGCGCTCGGCGGCGGAATGGAACTGGCGATGCATTGCGACATTACGGTCGTGGGGCGGGGCGCAAAACTGGGGCAGCCGGAGGTGCGCGTCGGCATCATGCCCGGCGCGGGCGGAACCCAGCGCCTTGTGCGCGCGGTGGGCAAGTTTCGCGCCATGCAGATGTGCCTGACCGGAGAGATCATCAGCGCGCCGGAGGCGTTCGAGATGGGGCTGGTCAGTCGGCTGGTGGACGACGATGCGGTTCTGGCGGAAGCGATGAAAACCGCAAAAACCATCGCGCGTATGCCCCCCGTGGCGGTGGCGCAGATCAAGGAAGTGATCCTCTGCGGCATGGACGCGCCCCTCGACACGGCACTGGCACTTGAACGCAAAGCGGTTCAGCTATTGTTTGCGACGCAGGACAAGGCGGAAGGCATGGCGGCCTTTCTGGAGAAGCGCAGGCCGAGCTTTACCGGCAGTTAGAGTGAAATCGGTTTAATCTGAAGCATCCGGCAGCACGAATGCCCAGAAAATGCCGAAAGCATGACAGGGTATTCGTGTCTTTAAGGTCAGGCGCTGGAGCCGGATTGTGCGTGGTAGGTCATCGCAACGCCCAGCCAGAAAGCGGTTTGCTCCTCGGAAAGCGGTCCTTCCGCCACCAGCCATCCCGGACCCATCGCGCGGCCTGTGCCCATTTCAGCTTGCCGCGTGTCGTCGCGGCAAAGCAGGGCGGCGCTCTGTTGCGGATCGACCCGCACCAGCAAATCGCCGTTCTTATGCGCCGCCACGACCATTCTTTCATCAACCATGAAGGCGATCGCGCCAAACATGCGCACCTCGCGCACCGGATGCGGCGTTTTGAGGGTATTGCGGATACGCGCGCATAGCTGGGATTGTTCGGGCGTTGGCATGGCGGTCCTCAGTTCAGGGACAAGAAGGCCAGCACGATCGCGTAGATCGAAAGCCCAACCAGCGTGAGCATGGTTGTTAGCGTGCCGATCATGCGCCAACGGATATTGCCGGTCATACCCACCCCATGCGCGACCCGCCCGAGAAGGTAAATCCCAGCGATCATCGCCAGCAGCAGAGAGGAGCCTTGCGTCAGTTCGATAAAGGCCGTCAGCAGTAAAACAAAGGGGGTGTATTCGATGAAATTGGCCTGCGCCCGCATGGCGGCAATCATCTGCGGATTGCCCCCATCCCCGATCGACACCTTATGCTTGCCGCGCAGCCGTCCGATGCGTAGCGCCAGCCAGAAATTCACCAAACCGGCCAGCCCGGTAGCGGCCAGAGATACAGATAGACTCATTGCGAACGCCTTTCATTCCATGCGGTCACCACGCGGGCCACTTGCAAAAGCGAAGTAACACATGCCATAGTGACTTGCAAATCAAAAGGAACCAGAATGACCCCCCGCTCTGACTGCCCGATTGCCTGTGCGCTGGATGTGATAGGAGACCGTTGGAGCCTTCTGATCCTGCGCGGGTTGTTTATCGGGGAGCATCGCTATGGCGCGTTTCTCGACATGCAGGAGAAGATTTCGACCAATATTCTGGCGAACCGCCTCAGCAGGCTGGTCGACAATGGTCTGATTGAACGCAGAGCCTATTCGCAGCGCCCGTTGCGCTATGAATACCGTCTGACCAAAAAAGGCGCCGATCTGCTCGGCGTCCTGCAAGAGATGACGCGATGGGCGCAAAAACACCTTCCAGAGACAAAAACGCCACCTGATTCATTCATTCAGGCCACACCGGAGCAGTTCTATCCCGATTGATGCGCTCCGGAGCGGGGTAGGGCACCTGAGGTTGCAAGTGCCGCCACAGGCGCCCGCGGGATCAGCGGTTAAAACGGTTGGGGAAGGCTCGCACTCCGTCGGGCATCCGGCCTTCAACGCATGAAAGATGCTCGAGATCACGGTGCGGTCATCAACGCGGCGTGTGCTAAAGCGAGATCAGCAGGGTGATGCCCCGGAGACAGAGAATTTTGATTCAGATTTAGCGGTTTTTTGCTTTGGCCATAGTCCCGGCGCTTCTCCGGTAGGCTACCGGCGCCGCAATCGCGCGAAACTCACGGTAAGGACGGGCAGGGCAGTGCCGTTGCGCGTCCTCTTGCTTTGGCCTCCCCTATTCCGCCCCTTATGAATTGCAGAACATTATTCCGCATGGCGGAACTAATTTGCTGGACTTAATTTCGATTGTCCCGATACTGAACTCAGGCCTCGAGGCGCTGAAGGAGAGGACGGAGGGCGTATGTGTTCCGTTGGAGGGCGTTGGCAGGCGAAAGGGAGGAAAATAAATGAAGAAATTGTTGAAGTGGCTCGCCGTAGCCTCGTTGGCCCTGCCGGTCTCCGTCTTGCCGGCGGTTGCGCAGGATTATACCATCAAGGTTGCGTCATCGACGGCAAACGACGTGATCTCGCACTGGATGGAGACATTCAAGGCCGGGGTCGAGGAGGGTTCGGACGGGCGGATCGCGGTTGAACTCTATCCGGCCAATCAACTCGGTCAGGTTCCGGCAACCATCGAAGGCGTTTCTTTTGGTACCATCGAAGTCACGGTTCCGGCCTCGGGCTTCTTTGTTCCGATGGATTCGCGGTTCGAGGTTCTGGATACGCCAAGCCTGTTTGACGATCTTGCCCATGCACAGCGCGTTCTGGCCGACCCGGAAGTTGCGGCCCATATCGCTGAATATGGCAATGACCGGGGGCTGTCGCCGATTGCGGTATTCCCGCACAGCCAGCTTGCCTTGCTGACCATCAAGGGCGTGCCGACCATCGACTCGATCAAGGGCCAGCGCATTCGCGTTGTCGGTCCGACCGCGCTGCACATTGTCCCGATGACCGATCTGGGCGCGCTGCCGACGGCCATGCCTTTGGGCGAAGTCATTCCCGGCATGCAGAACCGGCTGATTGATGGCCTGATGGCGGGCACGTCGGTCTATCCGGCGCTGCGCTTTTACGATGTGGCGACGGACATGACGATGCTGCCCAGCAGCTACGCCTTCGCTACTGCGGTTGCCAGCAAGAGCTTCATGGATGGGCTGGACGACGATCTGCGCGCGCTGGTGCGCGAACAGGCGTTGAGCGCTGCCGAGGCGGCAAATGCATGGAACCGTGAGGCGGTTGTGCGGGGGCTGGAGACATGGCGCGAAAATGGCGGCAAGGTTCTGGAGTGGACAGCCGAGGAAAACGCGCAATATCTCGCCAATATCGAGGCAAATCTGCCTGAAATCCTTGAGGCCAACCCGGCTCTGGGCGCGGAAATCGAGTTCATGCGTGCCGCGGCCGAGCGTCTGGCGGAATAAGCAAACCCTGGCCCGGCGCATCCCGTCGGGCCAGTTTTCTTGCCGTATATCCGCGGAGGGATCGCATGTTCAGAGCGGCTGAAGTTGCCACGCATGTTCTGGTCACGTTTCTGGCCCTTGTGCTGATCGGTCTGGTGCTGGTCAGCTGCGCGAATATCTTCATGCGCTATGTGCTTGAGATCAACTGGCTCGCGGCGGATGAGATACAGGTCTTTATCATGATTGGTCTGACCTTTCTCGGGGCCATCGTGGTCAGTGCCCAAGAGGGGCAGCTACGCCTGAACCTGCTGGGCCAGTTCCATGCGCCGCGCCTGAAAGCGCTGCTCGGCATCATCGAGGCGGGCGTCACGGCGCTGGTCTGCGGTTTCGTGGTCTATCACTCGTGGTTTTTCTTATCGCGGGTGTTTTCCATGGGCCAGCGCGGCGGTTCTTCCGGCATTCCGATGTGGATACCCCATTCGGTCGTCACAATTTGTTTCGCCATGCTGACCCTGATCGCGGTGCTGAAGCTGCTGCACAGGGTCAGAACCTTTGGCACGCATAATGGGGAATAGCACGAAGTGACCTGGACTCTGGTGATCGTTCCCGTTGCGCTTTTGCTTCTGGGATACCCTATTTTTCTCGTGCTGCTCAGTTCCGTGACCCTGAGTCTGGTTCTGTTCATGAACATGCCGATGGCGGTGCTGCAACAGACGTTGTTTGCCTCGGTCAATGCCTACACGCTGCTTGCTCTGCCGTTCTTCATTTTCGCTGGCGAATTGATGGATCGTGGCGGCATTGCTTCGCGTCTGGTGACGCTGGTGCAGGCCTCGATGGGGCGTGTGCCGGGCAAACTTGCGCTCACGACCATCGGCACCGGCGCGATCTTCGGGGCGATCAGCGGGGTCGGCGCCGCGTCCGTGGCGACGGTTGGCAAGGTGACGTATCCGGCGCTGCGCAAGGCGAAATATACCGAGGAATTTTCGGCCGGGCTGCTGGTTTCGGTTGGGGCGGTCGGCGTGGTGCTGCCGCCCTCCATCCCGATGATTGTCTACGGCGCCTCGGCGGAACAATCCATCCCAAGGCTGTACGCGGCGGGGATCGGGCCGGGTCTGCTGATTGTGCTACTGCTGTCGATCTATGGCATGTGGGCCAGCCGCAAGATTCATTTCCTGTCCGAACCATTTGATCTCAAACGCTTTTTTGCCGCGTTCAAGCGCGGTGTTTGGGCGCTTGGCGTGCCGGTGGTCATTCTGGGCGGCATTTATGGCGGGGTGTTTTCGCCCACCGAGGCGGCGGCGGTGGCCTGTCTTTATGCCATGATCGTTACCGTGCTGATCATGCGCGAATTGCCCTTGTCCGGCGTGTTGCAGGCGGCGCGCAATACCGTGCTGGTTTCTTCGCAAATCCTGATCATCGTCGCCTGCGCGGGGGTTTTCTCATGGATCATCACCGTCAATCAGGTGCCCGCCAGCATTGTCGGCTGGATGCGGGCGCTGGATGTCGCGCCGTGGGCTCTGCTGATCGTGATCAACCTTCTGCTACTTATGATCGGCTGTGTGCTGGACCCGCTATCGGCCATCCTGTTGCTGACGCCGCTTTTGCTGCCCGTCACCATGGCGATCGGGGTGGACCCTATCCATTTCGGCATGATCGTGACCGTCAATCTGGCGATTGGGCTGTTTACCCCACCGATGGGCATCAATCTGTTTGTTCTGCAATCCATGTTCGGCACAAGGCTCTCTACCGCCTTTCGCGGCGCCTTCCCGTTCCTTGGAATTTACCTGCTGGCCCTCATTCTGGTCACCTTCATTCCCGAAATCTCGCATTTCGGCGTCTGGCTGCTGTTGGGTCAATGATCCAACAGGCGGCGGGGGCGGCATAGGGGATTTGCCAAAGCGACGTCACGGGATAGGGTGAAACCATGATGCCAGAAGCTGTGAAACACGCAGTGCAAAGCCACGCGCTTTGGCTTGAAACGGCGGGCCGTTTCGGGCAGCGATGGGTTGCGGCGGACCTTGACCTTCGAGAGGCGGACCTGTCTGGGTTGGACCTTAGCGGATGCGCCTTGTCAAAAGTCAATTTTTCGGGCGCAACCCTGCGCAATACTCAATTCGTTGGCTCTCACATGGTGGATTGCGATTTCCAGCGGGCCGATGTGACGTCCACAGCGTTTCGCAAAGCCACTCTGGACGGATCAGACTTTCGCGGCGCAACGTTGCTGGATGCCGATTTTCAACGCGCAAGCCTCATTGAGGTTCATTTCACCGGAGCGCATCTGGATGATGCGCGTATCGACAGGCGCCGTCTGGAAAATGCCATTATCTGCGAGGGATAGCCCTTCGTTGGGCGTGCGGGTCTTGGGACACCGTGCGGCCCGTTTCAGGCAGCAAGGCCGGATGCTGACCGAACTCAAAATCGGTATTTACCCGGACATGCTTACCTTTTGCATAGCTTCATGCCGGTAGGTTGGCCGGGAAGCCCCCGACTGCCCGTATCACAATTATCGGGTCCGTGCCCCGAGATCGGGTGCGTCGGCGTCCACAGATCACTCGAACTTCCAGCGGTAGGCCTCGTCTTCCATCTTTACCACCACCAGCAGGAACTTGAACGGTTCCACTGCGAGCAGCGCGTGGGGCACCTCGGCGGGCATGACGATGGTGTCGCCGGCGGTGAGTGTCTGCGTCACGCCGTCGATGGTGATTTCGACCTTGCCTTCCAGCACCTGCGCCATAGCGTCGCCGGGGGCGGAATGGGTCGAGAGTCCCTCGCCCTTGTCGATCGCAAAGAGGGTGATGCCGACGCCGGGGTTCTGGGTCAGGGTCAGGCTGGCGACCTTGCCGGGCTTGTAATCCACCAGATCGGCCATGTGCAGCACGCTGCGGTGGTCGAGATTTCGGATCAGTTTGTTTGCCATGTCAGGTGTCCTCGTTCTGGAATGTGATTTGCAACATCTTGAAAGCTTTGCCGCCACCGATGGCATGGGGCCGTCCGGCGGCGACCGCCAGCGCCTCGCCCGGCGCCAGTGCCGCCCAATGGTCGCCGAAGGATATCCGGGCGCTCCCTTCGAGCAGTAGGTATAACGTGTCGCCGGGATAGGATTCGGCGCTGATTGTCTCGCCATCAGCGAAGCTGAACAGCGAGATCTGCACATTGGGCGAGCGCGACAGCGCCATGCTGATTACCTGATCGGGCGCGGTTTCGATCAGCCCGGCGAGGCTTGCGGCGCGGTCTTCAGGCAGGTTCTTGAGCGTCTGCATCTCGGCTCTCCTCTTGCAGCAGCCGACCGTCGCGCATCACATACAGGCGGTGGGCGATGTCGCGGATTTCGGTCGGAACATGGGTGACATACAGAACGGTCATCTCCGGGCGCGCGGCCAGCATGCGTTTGAGATCGGCGAGAATTGACGCTTTCAGGGCGGCATCCAGCGCGCTGAACGGCTCGTCGAGCAGCAGAATGTCAGGCGCCACCGCCATGGCGCGGGCGATCGACACTCGTTGGCGCATACCGCCGCTGAGTTGGGCCGGGAAGCGGTCTTCGTGCCCCGCCAGCCCGACCGCCGCCAGCGCCGCCATGGCCCGGGCGCGGCTGTCGGTCTCTGTCCCGGCGGCGTCCAGCGCAAAGCGCACATTGTCCAGCGCGCTGCGCCATGGCAACAGCCGGGGGTCCTGAAACACGAACCCGATCCGCGCCGAGCCGACCTGCACCCGGCCGCTCGTGGGCGTGACCAGCCCGGTAATCACGTTCAGCAGGGTAGACTTGCCACAGCCCGACGGCCCCAGCAGCCCCACCACCTCGCCCTTGTCCACCGTCAGCGACAGCCGGTCCAGCACCAGCCTGTCGCCAAAGCGGACCGAAATGTCCTCCAGCGCGATCATGCCCCCTCCC
>PDOZ01000008.1 GCA_002747325.1 Rhodobacterales bacterium | reverse complement strand
GAACTTGGCTGCGTCCGCATCGGGCGCGGTGCCCAGCAGGCCGACAACGGCGGTTTGGGCCACCTGCACCAGAACCGGGGTTTCATTGGATTCCGCCAGTCGCGTGCCGTGGTGGAAACTTGCAAAGCTCATTGTTTTCTCCTTTGCTAAAAGAAAACCCGGCACAAGCGCCGGGCTTATCCCGGCTTCCACCGGGTTAGGATTATAGGCCGAGTGGCCCGATTAGTAGCTTGCCTCCGCTATGTGCGGCGGCGGCCCAACGCCCAGAGGACGTAGCGGCGGGTGATCATGGCGGCGTAGGCCAGCCGCAGGCGCACCGGCGGTGCGTGTTCGGACAGCGCAGCCTCGAACCACTGGCTGTCAGCAAAGGCCGGGCGGAAGCCTGTTTCCAGCAGCGTGTCGTGGATCGCAGCCGACTTAAGGAAGTATGGATCGTCCGGCGAAAACACCCACCAAAGCCAGCTCGGCACGGAGCTTTCAAATTCACGACCGGCGGGCACATACAGCACCCAGCCGCTTTCCTTTTTGCCGATCCACCATTCCAGCGGCCGCGTGGTCACATAACCACGCGAACCGCCTTTTTTGCACCACGAGGTATCCGGCGACACGTTCGGCATCAGGCCACCTCGGCCAATGCCGCCTGAACCGCCGCCGGGTCACCAGAGGCGAACGCAGTTTTGATCGCTTCGCAGGCGGCATCGGCACGGCTGCGGATCGCATCCAATTCGGCAACGCTGGCGGCTTCCTTCAACTCCGCCGCCAACTTGCGGCGGAGGCCGGCGATAATGGCCGGAAGCATGCCGGTCAGACGCGCAGCGGCAACGGTCGCCGCCGCCAGCGCCTCCACATTTTCGCCGGTAATACCGGCCTCAACGCTGAGCTGAGGCGCGTTGGCGGCGTCCAGCAAGCCAGCAACAATGGCTTCCGCCTCAGCCGCCTTCCGGGGCCAGCCCTTTTGTTCGGTCTCAGGATACTTGGCAACCAAAGCGCGGCCCATGCTCTCCATCGAGGCCGCAATATGGCGCGCGATATCCGCGCGCCGCTCGGCCATAGAGGCTTCATAGGGACTGGGTTTGTTACCAGCCTTAATCCACGCCGCAAGCCCAGCCGCAGCCGGACTGTCAACGTCCAAACGGACCACCTCGTGGCTGCCGTTGTCATATTCGACGACAAAGCCGCCTTTACGGTCTGCGGCTACTTTAGTGATTTTGGTCATTGCATTTTCCTTTTCTGTAAGGTTCGCGTCAATCCGTGACCAGCAGCATGCCGCTAAAACGGATCACACCCCGATCAGCGGTCAGCGTTGTGGCGCCGCCCACGCCACCTGTGTCTGTTTGTCCACCCCGGAAGTTAAGCGAATTAGCCAGCGAGTGATCCTTGTTGCGCACAAACGTGTTGACCGGAACCAGTGCCGTGTCTGCATTTCCGCCGTAGAACTGAACGGTGGCAGCGAAATGCGGCGAATTTCGGATGGCCGAAAAAATCCCCAATTCCTGCGCCACCGCGCCGATATCAACCGCCAGCGACCACGGATCATCCGTGGGAATGTCTTTTGAAAACCCAGACATCTCCAGATTACCCGAAAGATGAACCAGGTCGCCGCTACGAACGAAACGGAAAATATAGTCACCTACCTCGATTTCAGTATCGCCAAAGAGGTTCGGCGCCAGCATCCAGGCGGGGTCAAACGCCTGATCCCCGTCACCTAAGTTTTTCGCAACTGTAGGCTGGTAGACGGAAACCCACCCTCCCCAAGCCTGCTCCGGATCACTATCCGGCCGATCACGGTCACGAAAATAAATTGCATCGGTGCCAAGGATCGCTACCTGACTGGCCTCTCCATTGGGTTCTTCAATATGTATCAAACGCCCGTCCCATTCCGGGCGCGGGCTGCCGATAGCATCGTGATTGAAGCGATAGAAACCGCTATCTTTAATACCATCCAGAGACGGCGAGAATTTAGCCTTTTTGCCTTCTTCGAGGTCATTTCGGTAGTCCTCAAAGTAAGACTTCAGATCGGTATAGCCCCCGATCAGTTGATTGATCTTTTCAGCACTGGTGCTCATGTCGGCTCTCCTCAATAGGCTCCATGCGCAGCGCGGATCGCATCCGCTTGGCGCAATTGTTCAAGTTGCAGGTTTGCGATTGCGATCCCGGTAGAAACGCTCAGATCGAACAGGCCATCATCCGGCGCATTCACGATCACGAGACCATCAGCGACCCTCGTGAAACTCAGAACATGATCCACAAGGTAGGTGATGGCCCCGGTCTGCCGGGGAACCACGTCGCTGCCTGCCCAGATGGCAATCAGATTGCCATCAGCATCGAAGAACCCTATTTCCCGCACCCCGAAGGCAGGGGTGTCAGGACTGAACTCCGCCTTTACGCGCCAAGCGTTGGCGCCAACGATGTGACGGGTCTGGATGGCCTGCCGCGCCAGTTCGCGCCGCAGGGCGGTCTGGGAATAGCTTGGGGTGTAGTTAGCCCCGTTACCGTCACCAAGCGCGATATGCGTAATGGCGACCGCTGTTCCCGACCCGGCGGCGGTGGCGATTTTCGCCTCCGCAATATCGGTCAGAAGTGTTGATGGCATTAGCCCGCTGTCCTCCTTTTAACGTCATGGAATTCCTGACTAACGGCCAGAACCCGCGCCGCCAGCCGCACAAAAGCCGCCACCGGCGCGGTGGCCGGACGCGGTTGCGGTTCATGGGTTTCGCTGAACACCCGCCGGGTGCGCAGCCCCGTGCGCAGCATCGGCCCACCTTCGATCATCGTAGGTCGCGGGCCGGGGTCGATGTCCGCCTGATGCAGATGCGCCGGACGCACGCCGGTGCGCAGGTAGCCTTCGGTGCGGAAGCGTTCGCCAAGCCGGAAAATCAGCTTGCGCGACACCGGCGCGACCCGCTGAACCACCGAATTCATCGCATGCACCATGCGGTTATCGATGGTGTTTTCATTCGGCCCATAGAGCGACCGGCCCGCATAGGCCGTCACCCTAAAGCTGCCCGCCTCGAGGCCATCGGCCACACCTTCGGGTTCGAACCATTCCAGCAGTTCGGTATCCACGTCGAAGGCCGCAAGCGCGGTGCGGATGGCATAGGGCGTGCCCTTGAACCGGTGCACTTCGGCACTGACAGCGATGACGCTGCGCTTGATGTCTTCGGGCCAGTCCAGATCCCACACATCGACCGAATGTTCCCACGCCAGATGGTCCAGCAGACCGACATCGACGGTGGCCGGGTCTTTCGAAATCATCTGGACCGGCAGCGCGAACAGCCGTTCTTCCAAGATGTCCAGCGCCTTGGCCAGCGGCGTGGCCGTGGGCGGCAGCATGTTGTCCTTCACATCAAACATCGCGCCAGCCCCCGGCGATGGATTGCAGCGTCACGGTGATGCCGGTGCAGTGGGGCGCATCGAACGGCCCGATGTCCAAATCAGCCGCTGGCGACACCAGTTCGACATCGACCACGCCCTGCACATTCAGCGCCGCAGCGATGGACGTACGGTAAAGTTTTCGCCCGATGCGAATTCGGCCATTCACGAACGCCTGTGCCGCCGCCTGCGCTGCCGCCTGAACCGCTGACGCGGTTTCCGGGGTGGTGACATGCAAAATGGCTTCGATGGCGTAGGGCACCGGCTGCGCGGACACCACGGTCAGCTTGTCGGCCACAGGGCGGCGCTTGTCGGTCGTGCAGTGCTGGAACACCGCATCCAGAAGCGCCGCATCCGCCGTGCCGTCGCCTTCACTGGACAGAATGACCATCTTTGGTTCGGCGGGCGGAATGGCCGGATCCAGCCCGTGGTTCGGCCCATAGACCGCCACGTCCACCACGCGGTCATCGGCATCCAGCGCCCAATAGACATATGACCCTTCGGCTCCATGCGGCGACCACGCTTCGATGACCAGCTGGATGCGAGCGCGGAAGGCTTCATCGCCCTCCGGAATGCCATTGCTTGGATACTCACTATCCAGAACCCTTCGAACAACGCCGCGATTGGCTCCGATTTGGTCAAGGTCAGCGCCACGCGCCGTGGCTAGGAACACTGATCGTACCGCTTCATTGATGCGGTTTTCCAAATACAGCTCCCGCGCTGCCGCCGCTTCATTCAGATAGCGCATCGGGCTGGCCGCGATGTTGCGGGCCAGCGCCATGACTTCGGCCACCTTCGGCGCATTGAAGACTTCCGCCAGTTGCGCTTCCAGTTCAACCAGTCGCGCCTCCAGAATGGCGTCGAAGTCCAGCACGCCAATCGCGGTCGGGTCCGGCAGTGTGGTCAGGTCCAGCGCGGCAAAGCGGCTCATGCGGCAAGACTCCAATTTTTCACCCGGTCATGCATGACGCGGATGGTTTGAATATCATCGGCAACCGTGGTCAGGTCGCCTTTGTGGGCGTTCGGGCGGTGGTTGCCGATTAGGGTCATGGTGATGGACCCGGATTCCGCACCCTCCACGGCAACATCGGTCAGTTCGAAACGAGGTTCCCACCGCTCCAGCGCTTCGGCCACGGCCACATACAGCGCGAGAACATTGGCTTCATTCATTGGCGCATCGACCAAGGCCGGAACCTCCGACCCGAATTCACGCCGGAAGACGCGGGCATTCAGCCGCGTGGCAAGGATGGTCTGGATGCTTTGCACCACATGGTCCCACCCTTCGACCGCGCCCCCGGTGTCATGGTTCAGGTCCATGGCGATCAGCCTTCAGCCTTATCGCCCTTGGTGGCGGGCTTTTCCGCGTCCGCCTTCGGCTTTGCCGCAGCCTTCGCAGCAGCAGGTTTCAGGCCCGTGCCGTAGGGCGGCAGGTAATACTTGGCCTGCAGCGGCGTCAGGGTGACGGTTTCGCCCACGGCGCGGTGCACGCCACCGATTTCGCGGGCTTGCGTCACTTCATAGTCCGCCGGGGCGGTGGTCTTCTGGTCAGCCATGGTCAACTCCATCAGTTTGGCGTTCCTGTATCAGCCGGGCCTGCCATGACCCCGCTATGCGTATGCGTGTCACCG
>PDOZ01000007.1 GCA_002747325.1 Rhodobacterales bacterium | reverse complement strand
TTCCGACGCATCGCGACCCGCTTCGACAGGCGCGCCGTCTACTTTCTCAGCTTCATACACCTCGCATCAGCAATGCTTTGGATGCGATGAATGTCGATTCAGCCTAGTGCTGGCGTTCGACCATCATTTTCTTGATCTGCGCGATGGCTTCTGCCGGGTTCAGGCCTTTGGGGCAGGTTTTGGCGCAGTTCATGATGGTGTGGCAGCGGTAGAGCTTGAACGGGTCTTCGATGTTGTCGAGCCGTTCGCCGGTGGCCTCGTCGCGGGAATCGATGATCCAGCGGTAGGCGTGCAGCAGGGCGGCCGGGCCGAGGTAACGGTCGGCGTTCCACCAGTAGCTCGGGCAGGAGGTCGAGCAGGAAGCGCACATCACGCATTCATAGAGGCCGTCGAGTTTTTTGCGGTCCTCGATCGACTGTTTCCACTCTTTTGCCGGGCGGTTGGTTTTGGTTTCCAGCCAGGGCATGATCGAGGCGTGCTGGGCGTAGAAATGCGTCAGGTCCGGGATCAGGTCTTTCACCACCGGCATGTGCGGCAGGGGATAGATGGTTACGTCGCCGTCAATCTCGTCGATGCCGTAGATGCAGGCGAGGGTGTTGGAGCCGCGTCCCAGTTTGCCGCCGCCGATATTCATCGCGCAGGAGCCACAGATGCCTTCGCGGCAGGAGCGGCGGAAGGTCAGGGTTGGGTCGATCTCGTTCTTGATCTTGATCAGGGCGTCGAGGATCATCGGGCCGCAATCGTCGAGGTCGAGGAAATAGGTGTCCACCCGCGGGTTTTCCCCGTCATCCGGGTTCCAGCGATAAATGCGGAACTTGCGCAGGTTGGTCGCGCCTTCGGGTTTCGGCCAGGTTTTGCCGGTGCGGATGCGCGAGTTTTTGGGTAGATTAAACTGAACCATGCCTTAAACCTCCAGCTGGATGCTGTTTTGCGGGTTGATTGTGTTGGTGCCGGGGCTGCTCAGCAGGCTCTTCGCGGAGCCTTTGTTGCTGTGGTGCCAGGCGGATATGTCGAGGGTGAAGTCGGGGGCGACGAGATCTGCGATGGTTTGCGGGTCGTCGCGGTCGATGTCGAAGCGCAGGAAGCGCGGGTTGCCCTTGAAGTATGCGGTCACGTCGCGTTCGTGTTGCACGAAGAGGTCGGCCCAGCGGGCGATCAGGGCCTCTTCGCTCAGGCCGGACGCTTTCAGGCAGCGGGTCAGGTAGCTGCCGTTTGCGTGGTGGATGCGCGAGGCGAGCCAGTCATCCAGCGGGCGGGAATTGAGGATGAAATAGGCGTTCGGGTAGGCCGCGTCCAATTCGCGGAAGAAGCGGGCGCCTTCGATGATCGTGTGGCCATCGACGTAGCTCATATCGGAGAAGACCCGCGCTTTCCAGAAGCCGTGCATCGGCGGCAGGCCGAGGCCGATATTCAGCATCATGGTTTGCGCGAGGTTGCGCGTGTCGTGTTCGCGCCGCCAGTGCAGGGCGGGCACGTTGGAGGCGGTGAAGAGCCGGTGCAGCGAGGTGGTGCCGCAGCGGTTCAGGCCAATGATGAACACGCGCGGGGCATCAGCGCCGGAGGCGTGCGGGCCATATGTCACGGTGTTGCTCATGCGCGCCTCCCGTCCGGCTGCACCGCCCCCGCGGAGGCCAGCGCGCAGGGCGCGGCCTCTTGGGGGCGGGATGCCGGACGCATTTGCATCAGAAAGTCCGCGCTTTCGGCGCGATCTTCTTCAGGTTGATGCCGCCTTCCTCTTCCGTGGTCAGCGGATCGACGATGACCGGGCGGTAGGACAGGTCCACTTTGGTGCCCTCGGCATTGATGCGCGACACGGTATGCACACGCCAGTTTTCGTCGTCGCGGGTCGGGTAATCCTCGTGCGCGTGGGCGCCGCGGCTTTCGTGACGCGCTTCGGCGGAAACGATGGTGGAAAGCGCGGAGGGCATGAGGTTGGTCAATTCCAGCGTTTCCATCAGGTCCGAGTTCCAGATCAGCGAGGTATCCGTCACTTTCAGGTCGGTCATCTTGCCAGCGATTTCGGTCATGGCGACCACGCCCTCGGCCATGGTTTCGGCGGTGCGGAACACGGCGGCGTCGCGCTGCATGGTCTTTTGCATCTCAAGCCGCAGATCGGCGGTTGGGATGGCGCCTTGTGCGTAACGCAGCCCGTCGAAGCGATCGAAAGCGGCGTTGACCGAGGCCATGTTCAGCGGGCGGTTCGGCGCGTTCGGGTCGACCACCTGACCGGCGCGGATGGCGGCGGCGCGGCCGAAGACCACGAGGTCGATCAGCGAGTTGGAGCCCAAACGGTTCGCCCCATGCACCGAGGCACAGCCTGCTTCGCCCGCAGCCATCAGGCCGGGGACGACCTGCGTCGGGTTCTCGGGCGTCGGGTTCAGCACTTCGCCCCAGTAGTTGGTCGGGATGCCGCCCATGTTGTAATGCACCGTCGGGATGACCGGGATTGGTTCCTTGGTCACATCGACGCCGGCGAAAATCTTCGCGCTCTCGGAGATGCCCGGCAGGCGTTCGGCGAGGGCTTCCGGCGGCAGGTGCGACAGGTTCAGGTGAATGTGATCGCCTTCCTTGCCAACGCCGCGGCCCTCGCGGATTTCCATGGTCATGGAGCGGGACACATAATCGCGCGGGGCGAGGTCTTTATATTGCGGCGCGTAACGCTCCATGAAGCGCTCGCCTTCGGAGTTGGTCAGATAGCCGCCTTCGCCGCGTGCGCCTTCGGTAATCAGACAGCCGGAGCCGTAGATGCCGGTCGGGTGGAACTGCACGAATTCGAGGTCCTGCATCGGCAGGCCCGCGCGCATCACCATACCGCCGCCGTCGCCGGTGCAGGTATGGGCCGAGGTGGCGGAGAAATAGGCGCGGCCGTAACCGCCGGTGGCCAGCACGACCATCTTGGCGGAGAAGACGTGGAAGGTGCCGTCGTCCAGTTTCCAGCAGACCACGCCCTGACAGGCGCCATCTTCCGTCATGATCAGGTCAATGGCGAAATATTCGATGAAGAATTCGGCGTTGTTTTTCACCGACTGGCCATAAAGCGTGTGCAGGATGGCGTGGCCGGTGCGGTCGGCGGCGGCACAGGTGCGCTGCACGGCCGGGCCTTCGCCGAACTCGGTAGTGTGGCCGCCGAAGGGGCGCTGGTAAATCTTACCCTCTTCGGTGCGCGAAAACGGCACGCCGTAATGTTCCAGTTCGTAAACCGCCTTGGGCGCTTCGCGGGCGAGGTATTCCATCGCGTCGGTATCGCCGAGCCAGTCGGAGCCCTTCACCGTGTCATACATATGCCACTGCCAGTTATCCGGCCCCATATTGGCCAGCGAAGCGGCGATGCCGCCCTGCGCGGCGACGGTGTGCGAACGGGTCGGGAAAACCTTGGTTACGCAAGCGGTGCGCAACCCCTGTTCCGCCATGCCCAGCGTTGCCCGAAGGCCAGCGCCCCCGGCACCAACGACCACGACGTCATATTCATGCGTCTCGTATTCGTAAGAAGCCATGTTTTTAATCCTTTAGAGGGCCAGCCGGGCGAGGGCGACGAGGCCCACGGCGATGAGTGTATAGGCGAAAGCCTGCGCGGCGATCACGGTCAGCTTTTCCGCCAGCCCGTGCATGTAATCCTCCACCGCTTCCACCACTTCGCGCAGCAGGTGCAGCATGCCGACGATCAGGGTCAGGGCCGCAATGATGGCGGGGAACGGGTGGCTGTAATAATGGATGACCTCTGTGTGCGAGCCGCCAAGCCCGTAGGCGAAGGTAATGATGAACAGCGGAAAGAGGATTTGCAGCAGGATCGAACTGTTCAGGTGTTTCCAGAAAAACTCGGTGCCGGAATGCCCGGCGCCATTGCCTACGGCGCGTTTGCGAGCGGTCAGATAACGCATGTTCGCCTCCTTAGAAAATGATTGCGACGAGAAGGGCGAGAACGGTTGCGCCGATGAACATGGCCCAACCCATCTTCTCAGAGGTGGGCACGTCGAGGCACTTGCCGAAGTCCCAGATGACGTGACGCAGGCGCCCGAGCATGTGGTAGAACATGGCCCAGGTCGCGCCGAACAGCACGAGGTCGCCGAACCAGCTGCGCATCAGCCCGTCGATGAAGTTGAAGGAGCTTACCGAGATCGTGGCGGCGAGCAGCCACCAGACCGGCAGCACCGCCAGCACAAAGAGCGCGATCCCGGTGATGCGCACCATGATCGACGACATTGAGGTCATTTGCGGGGTGTAGATTTGCAAATGCGGGGAAAGGGGGCGGTTGCCCCTAGGGATGTCACCCATTGCGGTCTCCAATGCCTGGCCGTTTTCTGTTGTCGCTATTTTAGCGCAAAGCGGAGGGCAGAGTCACGATCTCCGCACGGGTTTTTGGGTGTAATTTGCGGCAAAAATGGCGGTATTTTGCGTTTGTGATCACATTCCCCTGCCGTGTGACCACAAAAGAAATCCGACGGTTTTTCTCGGAAAATCAAGGCGCAAGCTGGGCCAGATGTTCCTCAAGTTCGGTGCAAATCTGAATTTCGCGCTTATGCGGGTCGTAATAGGCGTTGACCTCTTCGCAGGGAATGACGCTGACCGAGATCGGCTCCGGGATGTTGAAAGTCTGGTTCAGCCGGTCGACCTCGGCGCTCACATGCTTGGTGAGGTGACTGTCGCGGTCCATGATCCAATCCATGTGCAGCCCGTCCCCCGGCGCGGTTTCGGCCAGATCGGAAAGCACCCGGTTCCAGCTGCGCGCCGCCAGCTCGTATTCCTCCTCGCAAACTTCGGCCCGCGCATCCGGCAGGTCAAGTTCTTCGGCAAGGTCTTCGCGTTCCTCGGGGTTGGCGCCATACATATGACAGACGAGGTTGAAATATCGCTGCCGGTCCGCGCCGTGGGTGTCCCACATGCTGGGCCCGGAACCGGCGCTGTTTTCCTTTCGCGCGCCCGCATCATAGGCGGCGGCGATGTCGTAAGTCATGGCGACGATCTCGTCCTCGGAGAACATGCGGTTGATCATCACATTGGCGAAGAAATCCGCCGCCCATTCTTCTGGTCCGAGAACCGGCAGGTCCAGCACGTCGATCAGCGCGTGGGCCAGTTCGTGATACAGGGTCTCGACGATATTGCTGTCGACAAAGCGCTGACGCGGATCGACCTGCTCGCCGCCATCGGGCGCGCGGGCTGGTTCTTCCTCGCGCGCAGCGCCGCCCTGACTGTGGACGTAATCGCCCTTGGTGCTGCCTGCGAACAGGGGCAGAGCGGTGGCGGTCAGGGCGGCGGCGGTCAGAGTCAGAATACGCATGGGCGATTTACATCGGGATTAGCGCCCAATAGTCAAGATCGAGCAGCACATCCGGTGCATATTTTCCATCTTCGCCCTTGAGCGCAAACGGCTCGGCGCCGTGTTTTGTCGCCACCAGCCGCAGGCGCAGCGCGCCGATGCCCGGCCCGATATTCTCTGCTTTATCAAGCACTTCCGACCAGGCGCGCACCGTATCCCCCGCGAAACACGGGTTGGCATGGGCGCCCGCGTTCAGCCCGACGATCATCTGCGCATTGGCCAGCCCGTTGAAGCTCAGGGCGCGGGCCAGCGAGATCACATGCCCGCCATAGATCAGACGCTTGCCGTCCGGGCGGTTGGTGGCGTCGAAATGCACCTTGGCGGTGTTCTGCCACAGCCGCGTGGCCAGCATATGCTCCGCTTCCTCGATGGTCACGCCGTCCACATGGTCGATCTTTTCGCCGATTTCGTAATCGCCGAAACGGTGCGGCTCGCCGGCGAGGGTGAAATCGTAATCGCTGAAATTCAGCCCCTCTGGCAGCACCAGATCCCCCGCCGCCAGCGCCGGTTTCAACTCCGGGATCACCGTGTCCGGGGCGGGGGCGTCGAGATTGCCTTTGCGCACCATGACCCAGCGGACATATTCCACCACCGTTTCGCCGCGCTGGTTGCGCCCGCGCGTGCGCACCCAGACCACGCCGCTCTTGCCGTTGGAATTTTGTTTCAGACCAATGACTTCGCTTTCCGAGGTCAGGGTGTCGCCGGGATAGACCGGCAGGAGCCAGCGCCCCTCGCCATAGCCCAGATTGGCCACCGCGTTGAGCGATACATCGGGCACGGTTTTGCCAAAGACGATGTGAAAGGCGATCAGGTCATCGACCGGGCTTTGCGCAAGACCCGAGGCGCGGGCAAATTCATCAGAAGAATAGAGCGCGTGGCGGGCGGGATACAGCGCGGTATAGGCGGCGCGTTCGCCGCCGGAAACGGTGCGCGGCACGGCGTGCCGGATTACCTCACCGACGCGGTAATCCTCGAAAAAGCGGCCTTTGTTTGTTTTAGCCATGATTCCCTCCCGTTCAGGCGTCGATTTCTGCGATGGCAGCGGCTTTGGCGAGAATGGCGCGGGCGGTTTCAACGTGCAGGTTCTCAACGATCTTGCCGTCAACCACCGCAACCCCCTGTCCGGCTGCTTCCGCCGCTTCGAATGCCTCGATCTGCCGCTTGGACAGCTCGATCTCCGCTTCCGATGGCGCGAAGGCGGCGTTGGCGATGGCGAGTTGCGCCGGGTGGATCAGGGTTTTGCCGTCCATCCCCATGTCGCGCCCCTGATCGCATTCGACCTTCAGCCCCTCATCGTCCTTGAAGGCGTTATAAACCCCATCGACGATGACAACCCCATGCGCCTTCGCCGCGATCAGGCACAGATGCAGCCCGCCCATCATCGGCAGGCGGTCGGCGCGGTAGCGGGTGTTCAGTTCCTTGGCGAGATCGTTGGTGCCCATGACGAAGCCCCTGAGGCGCGGATGGGCGGCGATTTCGGCGGCGTTGAGCATCCCCATCGGGGTTTCCATCATCGCCCAGAGGTCCACATTCGGGATCATCGCGGCCAGTTCGTCGAGCTGCGCGGCGCTGTCCACTTTCGGCATCAGGATGGCATCAATATCGGCGCCGACAAAGGCTTCCACATCGGCCTTGCCCCATTCGGTGTCAAAGCCGTTGATGCGCACGATCCGGGCGCGTGGCCCGTAGCCGCCCTTGTCGATCTCGCGGCGCAGGATGGCGCGGGCATCGGGCTTGGCATCCGGCGCCACGGCGTCTTCGAGGTCGAAGATGATCGCATCGGCGGCCAGCCCGCGCGCCTTTTCCAGCGCACGTTCTTTGGAGCCGGGGATGTAGAGAACGGAGCGGTAGGGGCGCGTGGTTTGGGTCATGGATGTGTCCTTGATTCTATGTGTGGGCAATTTTGTTGCGCAAATGATCACATGCGCGAACTATTCCGCAAGCGCAAAATGCCGCGACGCGGCGTTCGCTGGGGTAAGGCGGCGTTTGCCTTTTGCGCGGAGCTTGGCTCGCGCCCCGCAAAACCGGGGTGGAAAGGCGGATCAGGATGAAGATACGGGACGTTTTGACGCTGGCGCTGGGCAGCGGGGTTGCGCTTTTGGCGGGGCAGGGAATTGCGGCGCAGATGATAGGGGCGGCATGGTGAGCGGGGAGAATCAGCCGCGATTTCGCGCTTGTCTCCTGCGCGCAGCGCAGTGGCGGGCGCCTGTCGCCCCGTGCCGCGTGTTTTTATCCGGCGCGGAAAAGCCGGTAATTGCGGGGAGTTAGCGGTATCGTGCGGCGGTTTGGCGCGCCCACAGGATGCGCCGCCCTTGCGCGGGGGCGTCGGGGCAGGTAGGCACTCTTCACCAACAGAATGAATGGAGATTTGGACATGGCCAGACCCAAGATTGCGTTGATCGGCTCCGGCATGATCGGCGGGACGCTTGCGCACCTCGCCGCGCTGAAGGAAATGGGCGACGTTGTGTTGTTCGACATTGCCGAGGGCATCCCGGACGGCAAGGCGCTCGACATCGCGGAAAGCGGCCCGGTTGAGGGCTTCGACGCCGCTCTGTCCGGCACGACCGATTACGCGGGTATTGCGGGTGCCGATGTGTGCATCGTGACCGCCGGTGTGCCGCGCAAGCCCGGCATGAGCCGCGACGACCTGCTCGGCATCAACCTCAAGGTGATGAAGTCGGTCGGCGAAGGCATCAAGGAACACGCGCCGAATGCGTTCGTGATCTGCATCACCAACCCGCTCGACGCGATGGTTTGGGCGCTGCGTGAGTTCTCCGGCCTGCCGCATAACAAGGTGGTCGGCATGGCGGGTGTGCTGGACAGCGCGCGGTTCCGCCACTTCCTCTCGGTCGAGTTCGACGTGTCGATGCGTGACGTCAGCGCCTTTGTGCTGGGCGGTCATGGCGACACCATGGTGCCGCTGGCCCGTTATTCCACCGTCGGCGGCATCCCGCTGCCGGATCTGGTGGAGATGGGGTGGACCACGCAGGAGAAGCTCGACGCGATCATCCAGCGCACCCGTGACGGCGGCGCCGAGATCGTGGGTCTCCTCAAGACCGGCTCCGCTTACTACGCCCCCGCGGCCTCCGCGATCGAGATGGCGCAGGCCTACCTCAACGACCAGCGTCGCCTGCTGCCCTGCGCGGCCTATGTTGACGGCGCGTTCGGCCTTGACGGCCTCTATGTCGGCGTGCCGACCATCATCGGCGCCAACGGCATCGAGAAGGTCATCGACATTGAGCTGAACAAGGACGAGCAAGCCATGTTCGACAAGTCGGTCGACGCGGTGAAGGGTCTTGTGGAAGCCTGTAAGGGTATCGACAGCTCGCTGGCGTAAGTCATTGAAATATCAGGAAAAGGCCGGGCGTTTGTCCGGCCTTTTTTGTTGGGGCGAAATCGCTTTAATCGGCAATGTCGAGCATCAAAATTCGCGTTCGAAAGCCGCGCTAGCGGATTGAGAGGCAGAGAATTTTGATTCAGATTTAGCGATTTCTGTCTAGTTTTTTAATCCTGCCTTTGCGATCAGTTCCGCGTCGCGCTGGCGCAGTTCCGTATCAAAAGCCTTGGCTGACAGGTCCGGGGCAAGATCGAAGCGGGCCAGCGCCGGCCGGGGGTCGAAGCGATACTCTGTCAGGGCGCCAAGGGCGGTGAGTTGGGCGCGTTGGACCGCATCGAGCCGCTGAATCCCGTCCACCAAACGCTGCAATTCCCGGCTGCGCTCTTTGTGATTATTGGCAAAGCGCATCTGTGCGCCGCGGTTTTTACCGTGTGGGTTCGGGTTGCCCTTGATCTTCGGCAGGTAGAGCCGCCGCACCAGTTTCAGGATCAGGTGCAATTCGGTCAGACCGTCGAAATGGCAGAGCATTTTCGGCAGGCGCTCGAAGGCGTCGGGCGCGCTTCCGTCTTCCAGAGTCGGGTGGTGCAGGTTGATGCGCAGGTCCAGCCCGCGCCGCACCGCCGCTTTGCCCGCCGAATGGCCGGACAAGCCGTGTTGCAGGAACTTGGCGAACCGGCCATATACCGTGTCTTTCCATTGCTCGAAATCGGGGCTGTAATGGCGGAACGTGCCGTCGAAAATCTGTGTGCCGTCGTTCTCGGTAAAGACCCGCTCCAGCACGCCGAGTTGAATATAGGTCGTTTCCGGGCGGGCATTGGCCATTGCTTGTGTCAGCGCGGCGCCGTCGCGCACAAACTCGTCGGCATCAATATGCAGCAACCAGTCGCTTTTCAGCCGGGCATAGCTTTGACGGGCATTGTGCATTTGTCGCGCGGTATGGCGGGCGGGGCGGCGTTTGAGCGCGCTGGCCTGCCAATAGGCGTCATCGCAATGGGTGACGCGGACGCTGGGCAGGGCGCGCAGGGCGTCGGCGGCGGGCGGGTCGTTGCGGTCGAGATAAATCTCGATGGCACTGGCGCCCTGATCGAGATGCCAGGCGGCGAAGGTAAGCATCAGCGCGAGGGGTTCGTTCATGGTCGAAACCACGGTCCAGCTTGGGGCTTGGGTCTGCATGGGGCGATCCTATGGGGTTTCGGGCACTAGCGCCAGCGGGAGAATCGCTTTGGGTTTACGGCGCACGAAGTCTGTTTTGGCTCATTTGTGATCACACCTTTTTGCTCGTGATCACAAAAACCAAGAAAAACCTGCCGATATGACCTGTTAGCGAAAAAAGGCATTTATTCATGGCGCCGGGATGTGCATTCTTGGGGGGAATGTAAGCAACTGGGAAGTTTTCATGAATATCCATGAATATCAGGCGAAGGCTCTGCTTCGCCAATACGGCGCGCCGGTCTCTGACGGTCGGGTCGTATTGAAAGCGGATGAAGCAAAAACCAAGGCAGGCGAACTGGACGGGCCGCTCTGGGTCGTCAAGGCGCAGATTCACGCCGGTGGCCGCGGCAAAGGTTCCTTCAAGGAAGCGGAAGCCGGGGAAAAGGGCGGGGTGCGCCTCGCCAAGTCGGTGGAAGAAGCGGCGGAAGAGGCCAAGAAGATGCTCGGTCGCACGCTGGTCACGCATCAGACCGGCCCCGAGGGCAAGCAGGTCAACCGCATTTACATCGAAGCCGGTTCCGACATTGAGCGCGAGTTGTATCTGGCGCTGCTGGTGGACCGCGTGACCTCGCGCGTTTCCTTCGTCTGCTCGACCGAAGGCGGCATGGACATCGAGGAAGTTGCGGCTTCCACCCCGGAAAAGATCCTGTCTTTCTCCGTGGATCCGGCCACGGGTTACATGCCCTATCACGGTCGCCGCATCGCGTTTTCGCTGGGCCTCGAAGGGGCGCAGGTCAAGCAGTGCGTCCAACTGATGGGTCAGCTTTACACTGCTTTCATCGAGCGCGACATGGAGATGCTGGAGATCAACCCGCTGATCATCACCGACAAGGGCGACCTGAAGGTGCTGGACGCCAAGCTGGGCTTCGACGGCAACGCGCTTTACCGCCAGCCGGAAGTCGCCGAGCTGCGCGACACAACGGAAGAAGATTCCAAGGAGCTGGAAGCCTCCAAATATGACCTGAACTACATCGCACTCGATGGCGAAATCGGCTGTATGGTGAACGGTGCGGGTCTGGCCATGGCGACGATGGACATCATCAAGCTCTACGGCGCCGAGCCGGCCAACTTCCTCGACGTGGGCGGCGGTGCGACCAAGGAAAAGGTCACGGAAGCGTTCAAGATCATCACTTCCGATGACAACGTCAAAGGCATCCTCGTCAACATCTTCGGCGGCATCATGCGTTGCGACGTGATCGCGGAAGGCGTTGTTGCCGCGGTGAAGGAAGTGGGCCTGCAAGTTCCGCTGGTGGTGCGCCTTGAGGGCACTAAGGTGGAAGAAGGCAAGAAGATCATCAACGAAAGCGGTCTCGACGTGATCGCCGCAGATGACCTCGCCGACGGCGCGCAGAAAATCGTGAAAGCGGTGAAGGGGTAAGAGCATGGCAATTCTCGTAGACGAAAATACTAAAGTGATCTGTCAGGGTCTTACGGGCTCGCAGGGCACGTTTCACACGGAACAGGCGCAGGCCTATGGCACCAAGATGGTTGGTGGCGTGACGCCGGGCAAGGGCGGGCAGTCCCATCTTGGGCTGCCTGTTTTTGACTCGGTGCATGAAGCCAAGGCCGCGACGGAGGCGAATGCGTCCGTGATCTATGTGCCGCCGCCCTTCGCTGCCGATTCGATCCTAGAGGCGATTGATGCGGAGATGGAGCTGATTGTCTGCATCACCGAGGGCATTCCGGTGCTGGACATGATGAAGGTCAAGCGCGCGTTGGTGGATTCCAAGTCCCGCCTGATCGGTCCGAACTGCCCCGGCATCATCACGCCGGACGCCTGCAAGATCGGCATCATGCCGGGTCATATCCACAAGCGCGGCTCGGTCGGCGTTGTGTCGCGTTCCGGCACCCTGACTTATGAAGCAGTGAAGCAGACTGCTGATATCGGTCTGGGCCAGTCCACCGCCGTAGGCATTGGTGGCGACCCGATCAAGGGCACCGAGCATATCGACGTGCTGGATCTGTTCCTCGACGACGACGAGACCGAGAGCATCATCATGATTGGTGAGATCGGTGGTTCGGCGGAAGAAGAGGCCGCCGAGTTCCTCACGGAGCAGAAGAAGAAGGGCCGCTGGAAGCCGGTTGCGGGCTTTATTGCGGGTCGCACGGCGCCTCCGGGCCGCCGCATGGGCCATGCGGGCGCGATTGTCGCTGGCGGCAAAGGTGGCGCGGATGACAAGATCGAAGCCATGCGTTCCGCAGGCATCGTCGTGGCGGAAAGCCCGGCAGGTCTTGGCGAAGCGGTGCTGAAGGCCATCGGCAAGTAAAAGAGAAAGTGCCACGCCCGGCACGATCCGGGCGTGCACCAAAAGCAGGTAACGAATGACGTTTCTTCAAGCTATCAGAACCGGGTTTCGGAAATACTTTACCCTCTCGGGGCGCGCCAGTCGGTCGGAGTTCTGGTGGTTTCAGCTTGCGCTTTTTCTCCTGGCGATACCGTTTGCCGTATTGGATGTTCTTTTCTTTGTCTCCGACTTTGAAAGCGAGGCCGGACCGTTGGAGACGTTGTATTCTCTGGCGACGGTTTGCCCGTCTTTGACGGTTTCTGTGCGTCGGCTGCATGATACAAACAAGTCCGGCTGGTATCTGCTTGTGCCGCTGGTCGGCGGGGTGATCGGCATCGCGTTAGGGGCGGCGCTTGGGCCAAGCATTGGTATCGCGGCGTCTATTATGGCCGGTCTCGTCATCTTTGCGGCATTTCTTCTGCAACTGTATTTCTTCATTCAAAAATCAGATGCCGGGCCCAATGATTTTGGCCCCAACCCGCATGAGGTGGTGTCGTGAGCGGCTGTTTCACCAACGACGCTTTCATGCGAGCAGGGTCGCGAGGCCTCGCTTGTTGGCTGCGGGGGGGCGTGTTTGCGGCGGTTTCTGGTATTAATCGTTTTCGCGCCGTGGTTTTGGGTCTGGGGATGGTTTTCCTCGCAGCCCTGCCCGTGAGCGCACAGGATTTCGGACCGTTGGTCGGCGCGTCTTTTGGCAAGGGCCGGGAGGCGGTTGTGGTCTTTCTGCATGGCGATATGTCCAACGGCAGGGCGCCGACCTATCATCAGGCGCTTATGCGCAGCCTGTCGGATGCGGCACCGCAGGTGACGGCGATTGCGATGTACCGTCCGGGCTACGGGGATGGCTTTGTCAAACTCAGTCCGGGCGATAACAATGGCCGTTGGGATCAGTATACTGCCGACAACAATGATTTGCTGGCCGAAACGTTGCAGAGCCTGCGCGAAGGGTATCCCGAGAGCCGTTTGGTGGTGGCCGGGCATTCGGGCGGTGCGGCACAGCTGGGGGCGGTGATGGGCCGGTATCCCGGACTGGTGGACGTGGCCATTCTGATCTCGTGTCCCTGTGATTTTCCGGTCTGGCGCGCGGGGCGTAACCGCCAGCTGGTCCGTTCGGCGGATCAGAACCCCATTGACCTGATCTCCGGCATCGACCCCGCGACTCGTATTCTGGCTGTTACCGGCAAACGGGATCGTAACACGTTCCCAAAGCTGGCGAAGGCTTATGTTGCTGCGGCCCGTGCGGCGGGTCTGGACGCCACACTGGAACTCGTGCCCGAGGCGGATCACTGGAATGACAAGCTGAAGGCGCGTGTGTTAGAGATAATGCTGGAGGAGGTTTCGCAATGATTGCCAAATCGTCCGAAGCTTTCCTGTGCGCTTTTGCGCCTGTTCGACGCAATTTTGTTGGCGGTTCTGCCGCCAGCCCGTATCGGCCAAATCAATTTGGTTGCAACCCACCTGAGGTTATCTGATGAACGACCAATCCCCTAACGACGCCTTCCATGCTTCCAGCTTCATGCAGGGGCACAATGCGGAATATCTTGAGCAGCTTTATGCGCAATATGCCAAAGACCCGAGCGCGGTGGATGCCGCGTGGAAAGCCTTTTTTGACGGGCTTGGGGATGCGCAGGCGGATGTGGTGGCGGAAGCTGCCGGGCCGTCCTGGTTGCGCGGGGACTGGCCGCCGGTGCCGGGCGATGAACTGACCCATGCGCTCGATGGGCAATGGGCCGAGGAAGCGGCGCCGGAGAAGATTGCCGAGAAGGTTCAGGCCAAGGCGGCGGAGCGTGGCGTGGGTATTTCCGAGGCGCAGGTGCGTCAGGCGGTGCTGGACAGCGTGCGTGCGCTGATGCTGATCCGGGCCTATCGGATCCGGGGGCACCTCGCCGCCGATCTCGATCCGCTGGGCATGATGGGGCATAACACCACCCCGCACCCGGAGCTGGAACCCGCCTCTTATGGCTTCACCGAAGCCGATATGGACCGGCCGATTTTCCTCGACAACGTGCTGGGCCTCGAAACCGCCACCATGCGGCAGATCATTGAGCTGGTGCGCCGCACCTATTGCGGCACTTTCGCCCTGCAATACATGCATATTTCCAACCCGGACGAAGCGGGCTGGCTCAAGGAGCGTATCGAGGGGTTTGGCAACGAGATCGCCTTCACCCAGAACGGGCGCAAGGCCATTCTCAACAAGCTGGTCGAGGCAGAGGGGTTCGAGAAATTCCTGCACGTCAAATATATGGGCACCAAGCGCTTTGGTCTCGATGGCGGCGAGAGCCTGATCCCGGCGATGGAGCAGATCATCAAGCGCGGCGGGCAACTGGGCCTTGAAGAGATCGTCATCGGGATGCCGCACCGTGGGCGCCTGTCGGTGCTGGCTAATGTGATGGCTAAGCCGTATCGCGCGATTTTCAACGAATTCCGCGGCGGCAGCTTCAAGCCGGAGGATGTCGACGGGTCCGGCGATGTGAAATATCACCTCGGCGCGTCCAGCGACCGTGAGTTTGACGGCAACAAGGTGCATCTCAGCCTGACCGCCAACCCGTCGCACCTTGAAGCGGTGAACCCGGTGGTTCTTGGCAAGGTGCGCGCCAAGCAGGACCAGCTTACGGATAAAGACCGCACCAAGGTTCTGCCGGTGCTGCTGCATGGCGATGCGGCTTTCGCGGGGCAGGGGGTTGTGGCGGAATGCTTCGGTCTTTCCGGTCTCGTTGGTCACAAGACCGGCGGCACCATGCATATCGTGGTCAACAACCAGATCGGCTTCACCACGGCGCCGCATTTCTCCCGCTCTTCGCCCTATCCGACCGACATCGCCCTGATGGTCGAAGCGCCGATTTTCCATGTGAATGGCGACGACCCGGAAGCGGTGGTTCACGCGGCGCGGGTGGCGACCGAATTCAGGCAAAAGTTCCACAAGGACGTGGTGCTGGACATCATCTGTTACCGCCGCTTCGGGCATAACGAAGGCGACGAGCCGATGTTCACCAACCCCTTGATGTATAAGACCATCAAGAAGCATAAGACCACGTTGCAGCTTTATACCGAGCGGCTGGTGCGCGACGGGTTGATCCCGGAGGGCGAGATTGACGACATGAAAACCGCCTTCCAGGCCTACCTGAACGAAGAGTTCGAGGCGGGCAAGGAATACAAGCCCAACAAGGCGGACTGGCTCGACGGGCGCTGGAGCCATCTTGGCAAGCAAGGCGAGGATTACGAGCGCGGCAAGACCGGCATTTCCAAGCAGGACATGGCCGATATTGGCAAGGCGCTGTCTACCGTGCCGGACGGGTTCGACGCGCATCGCACGGTGCGGCGCCTGTTGGATACCAAGGGCAAGATGTTTGCCGAGGGCAAGGGATTTGACTGGGCCACGGCGGAGGCGATGGCTTTCGGGTCGCTGCAAATCGAGGGCTACCGCGTGCGCCTTGCCGGGCAGGATTGTACCCGCGGCACCTTCTCGCAGCGCCATTCCGGGCTGGTCAATCAGACCGACGAGGTGCGGTATTACCCGCTTAACCACATCCGCGAGGGTCAGGCGCATTATGAAGTGATCGACTCAATGCTGTCGGAATACGCGGTTCTGGGCTTTGAATATGGTTACTCGCTGGCCGAACCGAATGCGCTGACCCTCTGGGAAGCGCAGTTTGGCGATTTTGCCAACGGTGCGCAGATCATGTTCGATCAGTTCATCAGCTCGGGCGAGGCCAAGTGGCTGCGCATGTCCGGCCTGACGGTGCTGCTGCCGCATGGTTTCGAGGGGCAGGGGCCGGAGCATTCCTCTGCCCGTCTGGAGCGCTTCCTGCAAATGTGTGGCGGGGATAACTGGATCGTGGCGAATTGTTCGACCCCGGCCAATTACTTCCACATCCTGCGCCGTCAGATGCACCGCGAATACCGCAAGCCGCTGATCCTGATGACGCCCAAGTCGCTGCTGCGGCACAAGAATTGCGTGTCGAAAGCGGAGGATTTTGCCGAGGGCACGTCGTTCCACCGCATCCTGCGCGATGACGCCGACAAGCGTAGCAACACCGATTTCTCCACCACGAAGCTGGCGGCGGATAGCAAGATCAAGCGGGTCGTGTTGTGTTCGGGCAAGGTCTATTATGACCTGCTGGAAGAGCGCGATGCGCGCGGGTTGAAGGATGTGTATATCCTGCGCGTGGAGCAGTTCTATCCGTTCCCGGCCATTTCCCTGATCAAGGAGATGGAGCGCTTCCCGAATGCGGATGTGGTCTGGGCGCAGGAAGAGCCGAAGAACCAGGGTGCCTGGACCTTCATGGAACCGAATATCGAGTGGGTGCTGAGTCGTGCCCGCAAGACCAATACCCGCGCAATCTATGCCGGGCGTCCGGCGTCGGCCTCGCCCGCGACCGGCCTCGCAAGCCAACACAAAGCACAGCAAGAGGCGCTCGTGAATGACGCGCTGACTATCGAAGGAAAATAAGCATGACCATCGAAATTCGGGTGCCCACTCTGGGCGAAAGCGTCACCGAAGCCACCGTAGCGACCTGGTTCAAAGCGCCGGGCGACGCGGTTGCGGCAGACGAAATGCTCTGTGAGCTGGAAACCGACAAGGTGACGGTGGAGGTGCGTTCGCCTGCCGCTGGCACGATGGGCGAGATCACCGCGCCGGAAGGGGAAACGGTTGGCGTGGACGCGCTGCTGGGCACCCTGACAGAAGGGGCGGGCGGCGCGGCGGCTGCGCCCGCACCGGCAGCGGCTGAGAAAGCCCCGGCGGCAGCGGCTCCGGCACCAACAGCGGCTCCGGCGGCGCGTGACCCGGAAGACGCGCCTTCGGCCAAGAAGGCAATGGCGGAAGCGGGCCTGTCGCGCGATGCGGTTCAGGGCACGGGCCGCGATGGCCGCGTGATGAAGGAAGATGTGCAGGCGGCGCTGGCATCCGCACCGGCTGCGGTTCCGGCGGCGGCTGCGCCTGTAAGTCAGGCGGCGCGCGAAGAGCGGGTGAAGATGACCCGTCTGCGCCAAACCATCGCCAAGCGCCTCAAGGACAGCCAGAACACCGCCGCCATGTTGACCACCTATAACGAGGTGGACATGACCGAAGTGATGGCGCTGCGCAGCCAGTACAAGGACGAGTTCGAGAAGAAACACGGCGTCCGTCTGGGCTTCATGTCCTTCTTCACCAAGGCATGCTGCCATGCGCTGAAGGAAGTGCCGGAGGTCAATGCCGAGATCGACGGCACTGACATCGTGTATAAGAACTACGTCAATATGGGCGTCGCGGCGGGCACGCCGACCGGCCTTGTGGTGCCGGTGATCAATGATGCGGACAGCCTGTCCTTTGCCGAGATCGAGAAGGCGATTGCCGAGAAGGGCCGGAAGGCGCGCGACGGCAAGCTGTCGATGGCGGAGATGCAGGGCGGCACCTTCACCATTTCCAACGGCGGGGTCTATGGCTCGCTGATGTCCAGCCCGATCCTCAACCCGCCGCAATCCGGCATTCTGGGCATGCACAAGATCCAGCAGCGCCCGATGGTGATCAATGGGGAAATCGTGGCGCGTCCGATGATGTATCTGGCGCTGTCCTATGACCACCGGATCGTTGACGGCAAGGGCGCGGTGACGTTCCTCGTGCGGGTGAAGGAAGCCCTTGAGGATCCGCGTCGCCTGTTGATGGATCTGTAAGCAATGCGCGAGGATAAACTCCGGAACGATTTCGCGGCGATGATGCCGGACCGTCGGACAAAGTTGAAAATCTGGGCGATCCGCTCGGTGATCGTGCTGGTCGTGGCCGGGCTGCTCGTCTGGGCCGGGGTGGCGCCCTGGCTCTTCTGGGCGGCGCTCGGCTATGTCGGCCTTACACTCGTGCTTGCCTTCGTGCTGACCCGTCCGGGGTCGGACGGGAAGGGCTAGATGGCTTATCGCAAGCCCGAACGCCTTGTTTGTCCGGGCTGCGGTCGTGAAGGCGAGGCGGTGTTTGTGGTTGGCATCGGCCCGGAAACGGCGCCGGGCGAAGGTCCGTCCAGTATGCGTCTGCTTGAGGGCGGCGGCTGGAAGGTCGAAGAAAAATCGGCGGGTCCGTTCTTTGCGGGTCGCCTTGTCTGTCCCGATTGTGGGGCAGAGGTTCTGAACCGGCCCGAGGGCGGTGACAAGTGACATCTGCGTCCGATGCAGGCGGCTGCATGGGGCGTGTGCAAATTTTTCGGCCAAAGGAGGATCCAATGGCACAGAACGAATATGACGTGATCGTGATTGGCGGCGGACCGGGGGGCTATGTCTGCGCCATCCGCTGCGCCCAGCTGGGCCTGAAAACCGCCTGTGTCGAGGGGCGCGAGACTTTGGGCGGCACCTGTCTCAACGTGGGCTGTATTCCGTCGAAAGCGCTGCTGCACGCGACCCACGCGCTGCACGAGGCGGAGCATAATTTTGCCAAGATGGGCCTGAAGGGCAAGTCGCCCAGCGTCGATTGGGATCAGATGCTGGCCTATAAGCAGGACGTGATCGACGGTAACACCAAGGGCATCGAGTTCCTGTTCAAGAAGAACAAGGTTGATTGGCTCAAAGGCTGGGGCAGCATTCCCGCTGCCGGGCAGGTCAAGGTCGGCGAAGAGGTGTATAACGCGAAGAACATCGTCATTGCGTCCGGTTCCGAGGTTGCGACCCTGCCGGGGGTGGAGATCGACGAGAAGGTGGTGATCAGTTCCACCGGCGCGCTGTCGCTGCCGAAAATCCCCAAGAAGATGGTGGTGATCGGCGCGGGCGTGATCGGCCTTGAAATGGGGTCGGTATATGCGCGGCTTGGCGCAGAGGTCACGGTTGTCGAGTTCATGGATCAGGTCACGCCGGGCATGGATGGCGAGGTGCAAAAGACCTTCCAGCGCATCCTGAAAAAGCAGGGCATGAATTTTGTCATGGGCGCGGCGGTGCAGAAGGTGGACGTCAAAAAGAACAAGGCCAGGGTGTCTTATGAGCTGCGCAAGGATGGTTCTGCGCATGAGCTGGAGGCGGATGTGGTGCTGGTTGCGACCGGGCGGAAACCGTTCACCGAGGGGCTTGGGCTCGACGCGCTGGGCGTGCAGATGACCGAGCGCGGCCAGATCGCAACGGATCACTGGAAGACTTCCGTGCCCGGCATCTGGGCCATTGGCGATGTGACCCCCGGCCCGATGCTGGCGCATAAGGCGGAAGATGAGGGCATGGCCGCAGCGGAGAGCATTGCCGGTCAGGCGGGCCATGTGAATTACGACGTGATCCCCGGCGTCATTTACACCACGCCGGAAGTGGCGTCGGTGGGCAAGACCGAGGAGCAGTTGAAGGCCGAGGGCCGTGATTACAAGGTCGGCAAATTCTCCTTCATGGGCAATGGTCGCGCCAAGGCAGTGATGCAGGCGGATGGCATGGTGAAAATCCTCGCGGATAAGGCGACGGATCGCATTCTCGGGGTGCATATCATCGGCCCGGCGGCGGGCGAATTGATCCACGAAGCCTGCATGGCGATGGAATTTGGTGCGGCGGCAGAAGACCTCGCCCGCACCTGCCACGCCCACCCGACCTTCTCCGAGGCCGTGCGCGAAGCGGCGCTGGCCTGTGGCGACGGTCCGATCCACTCGTGATCTGATAAAGCGCAAAGGCCGGGGTGTTCCCGGCCTTTTTTATGTTGTCAGCATTCGTAGCCCTTGCGTCACATCCGTGCGCATGGCGAGGCGCAGGCCCGGTTCGTCGCCAGCGGCCAGCGCGGCGAGGATTTGCCGGTGCATTTTTTGCAGTTCCGAGCCTTTGCGTTCCTTGTACAGCACCCGCATGGTCGGCCCGAGTTGCAGCCAGACGGTTTCGACCATAGCCAGCATCGCCGGCGCCTGCGCCCGTAGATAGAGCGCGCGATGAAATTCCAGATTGTTGCGGATATAGCCGCTCACATCCCGCCGTGCGATATGCTCACCGACCTGCGCATTCAGCGCCCGCAAGCGTTCGATCAGCGCCATATGGGCGCGGGGCAGCGCGCGTGACGCCAGTTCCGGCTCCAGCAACGCGCGCAGGGCGGCGAGTTCTTCGATTCGCTCCGGGGTCAGTTCCGGCGTGCTGACGCGGCCGGTCGCGGAAAGTGACAGCGCCCCTTCCGCCGCCAGTCGCCGCACCGCCTCACGCGCGGGCGTCATCGACACACCAAATTCCGCGCCAACCCCCCGGATGGTCAGCGCGATGCCGGGGTCCAGCTCTCCATACATGATGCGCGAGCGCAGGGCGCGGTAAACGCGTTCATGGGCGGCGAGGCCACTGTCGGCGGGGGGTGGGTTCTGCAACATGCGGGCAATGTGATCACAAACTCCGCGAAGGTCAAGTCAACCATTGCCCGGCGGCCCCGCCGGGCTGCGCCTGCCTGTCCCTCTGAGCGCAGAATTTTTCGCCTTTCGCGAAGGTCAAGTCACGCCTCGCGGAAGCGGTAACGGTGCAGTTCGGCGCCGTGGTCGCGCAACCAGCGGCGCGGGGCTTCATAGCCCGGCAGGGTGCGCGCGACGGTGGCCCAGAAGGCGGGCGAGTGGTTCATTTCCACCAGATGCGCCACCTCATGCGCGGCGACATAGTCCAGCACCTCCGGCGGCGCCAGAATCAGCCGCCAGGAATACATCAGCGCCCCGCGATGGCTG
Organism: Rhodobacterales bacterium; assembly: GCA_002747325.1. Taxonomy (GTDB): domain Bacteria; phylum Pseudomonadota; class Alphaproteobacteria; order Rhodobacterales; family Rhodobacteraceae. The sequence goes on along the minus strand of PDOZ01000007.1, from coordinate 4,188 downwards.
CATGATCCCCAGCGCGAGCGGGTGTCGCGCAAGGTCAGGCGGCTGTAGCGCACGCCGAGGCGGGTGGCGTGGTGGATCGAAGCGGCCGATAGCGCCTCGCGGGCCTGCAATTTCAGAAACGCTGCAAGACGGGCCGGGCTGCGCGCCGGGTCGCGTTCCGGCACCCGGATTTCCCCCGCTTGCAAATGCACCGACCGTCCCGGCGCCGCCATGATCGGCAGCACCTCGCCGCGAAACAACAGGCTCCCGCCCGGCATCGGCACGACTGGCTCCACCCCCTGCGCCAGTTGCGCACGCACCCAGTCCGCTTTATCCGCCAGAAACCGCCGCGCCTCGCGTTCCGGTGCGCGCATCGGCAGGGTCAGCGTTACCCGCCCGTCGAGCCGCGATACCCGCAGCGACAACCGCTTCGCCCGCGCCGAGCGTTTCAGCCAAACCTCAACGCCGCCTGCCTCCAGTTTCTCCACTCCCGCGCCTCCGTTAGCCAAACATTAACCCGCCCATGCTAAAGCATATTATAAAAGGCTTTGACAGCCGATTGCACTTGTGGCAGTTGCGCGTGAAATCTCGCGAAACCTGATGAAAGGGGTAATCATGGCTAAGGAAGAATGGGGAACCAAGCGCGTCTGCCCCGAAACCGGCAAGCGTTTCTATGACCTGAATGCCAACCCGGTGATCAGCCCCTATACCGGCAAGGTTGTGGAGCTGGACAACGGCAAATCCTCGCGCACCATGGTCGCGGACAAGGCCGATGCGGGCCAGAAGACCAAGGCGGAGATCGAGGACGAATTGCTGGATGCGGATGACGCCGCCGACGCCGCCGACGTGCAACTCGACGACGATGTGCTGGACGATGACGACGATAACGACGACGTGTCGCTCGACGAACTGGCAGACGTCGCCGCGCCGGACGACGATAACTAAACGCCTCCCGCGCCGGGTAATCTCACAACACAGCCGCCTCGCAAGGGGCGGCTGGTTTTGTTTGGTGGGGCTGTATTATAGCCAAACGACACAATTTTGATTGTGCCTTTTGGCTATAAGTTTCTGATTTTACGCTGATGCTTCGTGGATTTTGGGATCAAAATCCACTCCCGTCAGCTATATCCCCCCCGCCCAGAGAATGGCCTGTCAGGATGATATCTTCGGCAGACGCGCCGCCTGTCGTGGATGCAAGCACATCGCTATAGAACGCATGGGAAAGGGAGGCTTGCGGAACCTCTATGTCGCCGGCGCCGAGCAAAAAGCCTGTTCCCGGATCCCACATTCCGTCCCCAAACCAGTTTGAAAACGGATTCAAATTATCCGTCCCCCGAAACGAAACCACCGTCTTCCCGGCCAGCCCTTCGGGGGCGTTGTCGCCGGTGATTTCGTAGGAAAGGGCGTAGAAGCTGTTGGCCTCGGAATCTGTAGGCAATGGAACGTTTAACACGATAGCCGCGCCCACTTGCTTTCCGGCCAGTCCCAGCCCATCCTTATCAATCAGGTTTCCATCGCTATCCACGACGGTATCACCCTCTCCATCCGCAATCCCAGCATCATAGCCGCGATTGTAGGCGTCCATTGCCAAGATGGAGAGAAACAAGTCTTTGGAAATCTTTGAATCTGTCATTAGTTCGGCCTCCTGATAAACTGACCCTGCCGCATTTTGGCTGCAAATGAAAAATCATGAGGATCAACCTTAGGTAAAAGTGGAAGTTCCGGGTATTGCCCCAACCACCCCAAAACCTCCTCCACCCGCCCCTCGGTCATCCGCGCCCAGGTGATTTCGACCTGCATGTCCCGCAGGGCGTAGCCCTCGCCGAGGCTGGCGGCCATGTCCTTCGGGTCGACCCGGAACACCGATGCGGGGTCGTTGATGTCGGCAAAGCTCACCAGCAGCGGCATCTTGTGCGCGGGCACGGGCACCGATCCGTAGGTGAACCATTTCAGGCCGAGAAAGGCGTAGTAGAAGTTGGGCGGGCTGCCGCGCCAATCGGCCAGCCGCCCCGCTGCGTCAAAACTCCCCGCCGCCAGACTGGTCGACAGCAGCGCAAACACATATTTTCCCCCGCCGAGATCGAGCACCAACGCCTCGCCCTGGGTGTTCCATTTATGCCCGCCACCGATCTCGCTGGGCAGCCCGGTGAAACCATACCCTTCCCGCCGAACCACACTCCCCGTCCGCGGCCCGTCGGGCGTATCTACCGTCATCGTCAGGCGATATTTCACGCTGACCCAGCCGAACATCGACAGAAAAAACAACCCGAGAACGGCGAGAATAATGAGGAAATACTTCATGCGGCGGGCTCCTGTGGTGTTCAGAGCCACAAAAGCACAATCCCACCCGTCGCGCTATGGGATTGATGGCATTGGAGGAGGCTGGAGCGGGTAGCGGGAATCGAACCCGCACCTTAAGCTTGGAAGGCTCTTATGATACCATTTCACCATACCCGCTTTTCGAGGCACCGTTTAGGACAAGGCGGGATGGGGGTCAAGGTGTGCGCGGCAATTTGACGGTGGGCAAAGAATTTTCGTCCAATGCGCGCCAAAGCCTGATTTTTCGCTTGCACCCCCGGCGGGCTTTGCCTAGAAACCGCCCGCATGGGGCCTTAGCTCAGCTGGGAGAGCGCTTGCATGGCATGCAAGAGGTCAGGGGTTCGATCCCCCTAGGCTCCACCAAATCCTATTTGTAAATGGCTACTTTGAGCAGCAACGCTGACCGATGCCGCAAACTATACGAATGGCGGCTTCGATGATCTGTCTTGAAACTCAAAGATGCAGGACTTGGCTCCGTCAGCTTGGGTTTGTGGACGTTTGAACCCGATTGTGGGGGGAAGCATGTCGATCCAAACTTTGTCCCATTCGCAGAAGACCGATAAGAGTTCTGTTGCCCGATGCCGTGCGAGGAAAGTCTTGTAGCCGCAAAGCGTCACACACGAAACGAAGCCTTCCGAAGTTGTGGAATGGACGAATTTGAAAGACCGCCCGTATTTACGTGGTAGTTGGTCTCGAGAGTAACTCTCGAATTGCCGAAATAAGTCACGAGTCAGATTACAAACAATCCACATGATTACGGCCTGCGTTTTGCGCCCATCTCCACAAACGATCGGCGCAAGCGTGCGCTTTGCGTCCTTTTCTGACAAACCAGAACGGCGCAACATTCGATAACTTGCCAAGATACAAGCTCCGAACAGGATGTGACTTTGTGTTGTCCGGTCAATCATAAACGCTGTCTCAGATCGCAAGACCTCATTGAGGTTTTCATCAAGACCACGCAATCCCAGCTTTCGTAAGCTTCTACGAAAATGGTTTATTGTCAGGCGATCAAACAGTGAGGGGCGAAATTCGAGGTGAAGCATAGGAACATCCAGACACAAAATGACAGCCCATCGTGGAAGCTTCACGACGCGATCCGCCATGTCTGAATGACAAAGCAGCCTCCCCCTCCATCCTTGGCCATTTCTCCGGCGCTCGGCAGGACCAGCGTACTTTCCAAGCCAATCTTTGTCAAATGACTGGGTGCCTTCAGGGATGCGAGGATTGGACAAGCCGACATTCATTCTCGCTCAGCGAAAGCTCACGTTGTCCGCTCTCTGTCCCTTCACACCATTGTTGCAATTTCCTGCACGACTCTGGACAGTCTCGGACATTTTCGGGCAGTCTCGTGCTATGGATCAGAAAGAGGAAATCACCGGCGGGTGTCAGTGTGGGGCGGTGCGGTATCGCGTGGCGTCGCTGGGGCGTTCGACCGTTTGTCATTGTCGGATGTGTCAGAAGGCGTTCGGGGCGTTTTATGCGCCGCTTGTCATTGTGCATGGGTTGGAATGGACGCAGGGGGCGCCAAGCTATTTTGCGAGTTCCAATGTGAGCAAGCGGGGGTTTTGCGCCGCGTGTGGCACGCCGCTGAGTCTGGAAGGCGCTGATGATGATCATGAGATTGAAATCGCAACCGGCACGTTGGACAATCCCGAGCTTGCGCCGCCGACGGATCAATCCAATCACCGCTATGCTTGCTCATTCACCGATGGGATCGGGGCATTGCCGGAGTCGGATGAGGTCGGCGAGAATGATGCGTGGAATGCCGGGGTGGTTTCTTATCAGAAGCCTTAAAGCGTCCCGCCGTTAACCTGAGACATATCCGGCAGCCCTGAAGTAGTTCCAGCACTCCTGAGGCGAGTAGAGATCGCAGACCTCGGCGATTGCGTC
>PDOZ01000006.1 GCA_002747325.1 Rhodobacterales bacterium | reverse complement strand
GCGCGGGCCTTCGCGGGTTTCCAGCCGCCAGTAATCGCGCAGCCCCGTGCGCCAGTTCGGGTCGTCAAACCACCATTCCGGGGTGATCCGCTCCGGCCCCGTGGCGCGCAGGGTAGTGAGGCGCATCCGCCGCCAGCGAAACTGCATCGGCGGTCGACCGGGCGGGGTGGGCGTGCAGGTAACGGGTTCGGGCGGGAAGATCAGGACGGGGCGCTCCGGGCCGGTCTGGGCGGGCGGCGTTTCGGGGGCGCTGTAGGCGGCGGGCGCGATGAGGAAGCTGCGCTCGGGGATGCGGCTTTGCGCGGGCAGGAGCCGCTGCACCCGGTCAAAGCCCAGCCGGTTGCCGAGCGTGGAAAACAGATCGGCCAGATCGTCCGGTGCCTGCCCCCGTCCGATTTGCTCAGGCTCAAGCGGCTCTGTGACGGGGGCGGCAAGGCGCATCGCTTCAATGCCATAGCCCGCATCCACCCGCTCCAGATGTTTGCCAAACAGCGCGGCGATGCGGGCGGCGTCGCGCATAGGCCGGGCCAGCCCGATCTCGAGCGGCAGGGTGGCCTTGTCGACGCGGTGCAGCTCCAGCCGCACCCGCCGCGCGCCGCGCGCGTGCCGGGCCAGCAGCGCGCAAAGCCGCGCCAGCAGCCGCTCCAGCGCCGCCATCATGTCGGCGTGCAGACCGATGGGATCGGGGAAAGACAGACGGGCGGTGAAACACGGCAGGTCAGGCTCGGGCGAAACCGGCTCGGCCTGCGCGCCAAGCGCCTGATCCAGCCGCATGAGCAGGCCGGGGCCGAAGCGTTTGCCAAGGCTGGCGCGGGGCAGGGCGGTGAGGTCGGCAATGCGCGTCAGGCCCAACCGCGCCAGCGTGGCGCAACTGGCGTGGTCGATCCGCAGGGCGGAGACCGGCAGATGCCCGATCCCTTCGGCAAGCGCCCCCTCGGCCACGATCCCGCCGCCATGACGGGCCAGCGCAAAGGCGGCGCCGCGGGTGCCGGCGATGGCGCTGGCCGCGGTGAACCCGGCGCGCTCCAGCCGGGCGTGCAAATCGCTTTGCAGTGCGTCCTCGCCGCCGAAGAGATGCGCCACGCCCGAGATGTCCGCCACCAGCCCGTCCGCCCCGTCCCGCGCCACGATCGGGCTGTAACGCCCGGCCCAGCGGCGCAGCGCTGCCAGCCCGGCCTGTTCGCGGCGCAGATCGGCGGGGCGGGTGATCAGATCGGGGCACAGGGCGCGGGCGTCGGCCAGCGTCATGCCCCGGTGCAGCCCGAGCGCCTCGGCCGCGCTGTTCAGGCAATGCAAATGCTCCGCGCCGCCCGCCCGATGGGTCAGCGCGAAGGCCCCCTCAAGGGGGCGTCGGCGCAGCGCCAGATCGCTGGCCAGCCGCGCAAACCATATGGACAGCACCCGTCTGGCCATTCCACTCTACGGTCCAGCCTCCTGTTGTTCCCGATTTGTTCTTATTAAGCTGCCAGTGCTGCAAAGTCGAGTCCCGCCGGGGGGCGGCTTGCGGGGCGCAGGCCCAGCGGGTCTCGGCGGCGTTGCTACCCTGACCCGCGCAGATCAGCATCAGCCCGGTGGTCCGCCCGGCTTCGGCGGCCAGTTGCAGGCGGCGTCCGGCGAGCAGCGACAGGGGCTGGTCTGGCTCGGCAATCACCAGCCCGGTGGCCCGGCTGCGCAGGGATTCCTCGGCGGCCCAGAGCAGATCCAACTCCTTGTCGGGCCGGACCAGATGCAGCCGCGCGCCCAGCCCCTGCGGCAAGCCGGGCAGCAACGGAGTATGGCGCACATGGGCGGGGCTGATCCAGATCACCGGGCCGGACAGGCGCACCGCCTGCGCCAGCGCAAAGACAAACCGCCCCGCGCCCTCGGCCTCATGCACCCGCGCGGGGCGTAGTTCCGGGATGTGATTAGTCATCTGCACCTCGCAAGACAGACGCCAATATCCGCTGCATGGTGGGTAACACGTTGTAAACACGACAATACCGCACTCATCAGCATCCCTTGGGTCTTTCCCCACGCATGTTTGGTCTTGGGGAGGGTACAGGCAAGCGGCTTTGCAGTCCACCGTTCAAAATGCAGATCAACCTTTGTATCCTGGAGCCGTATTGCTACATGCGCCAGCGAATGGCGGTGCGATCCTGCGTCGGGATTTCGAGAGACCAGGGAAATATATAGGAATATCAGAATATTGACGGCCATTCCGACAACCTCGGCGTTGATGATTGCAACTCCGCTCCGGGCCGGGGACACGCCACTGACCAACGGCGCGATCTACACCGTGGACGCTCAAAACCCCCGGGCCGAAGCCATTGCGGGGATGCTGTATGACGATGCGGTGCGGCTTGGCATCGCCGGGCAAAGCGCCGAAGGCCGGCTGCGAACGCGGTTTCTTTTGCAGGTGGCGCTGGATTTGCAAAGCACCGTTGCCCGCGCCCAGCCAGAGGAAAAACCCGCATTCCGCCGCTTTGCCCATGAGGCATTTTGCGCCATGCTGCGCCCCATCTGAACCTACCGGCTCCGTTCCTCCTTCGGAGCCTCATTCGGGCTTTCGCCCTTCTCTTGGCGCGGCGCGATCAGCGAGGAGGCAAGCTGCGTGATCAGGGCAATAAATACGCCGATGCTGGTTATTGCATAAACCATCGTGAAGAGCTTTGATCCGTCTGCACTCGGGGCCAAATCCCCCAGACCAACGGTTGTTGCCAGCATCACGCTGAAATAGGCGGAATCAATCCAGCTCCCCCCCTCGACCGCATGATAGAAAAGGGTGCCAGACAGCAGGATCAGGATGGCCAGAAACAGGGTCGAGCGAAAGGTGGGGTTTTGCCATGAGCGATATATTCCCTTGAACAAACGCGCAAAGGTCAGAAAAAATGAAAACATGGCGGGTCTCCTTTAATAGTGCCATTTCATTGTGGCGTGATCGCGCCTGTCGGGCAATCCGCGCGCCTTCAGTCTCAGCCTTGTCCTGCTTCCCCCTTTCGGCCGCCCCGTGCCATTACAAGCCGGCCACCGCCGGGGGTGATGGCGTAAGCGGGCAGAATATGTGTCCGTAAAGAATGCGTTTCAAAGCAGCCATTCGACGGGCAGCAAAGCGATGATGACGATCGCAATTTGCTGAAACCACGTCGCACCGGGCTCTTCCTGATAAATAGTCACCTGACCATCCTCTTGTGGTTCGCGCCAGATCATCTTGTTTTCCGGGGTCAGTCCCGGTTGATAGCTGACCCGTTCAAGCGGGCCATCAAACCCATGGCTGACGCTGCGGGCCATGCCGGGGTTGTCAATCAGGAACCCCATTTCACAGTTCAGCGTGGCGGAGCGCGGATCGAAATTGAACGACCCGATGAAAACACGCTTGCCATCCACCGCAAAGGTCTTGGCGTGAAGGCTCGCCCCGGACAGGCCAAAAGGCATGGTCTGAACCTCTGCCCCCGTGGTCTTGCCGCGCAGTTTCAACTCATAGAGGCTGACTCCTGCTTGCAGCAACGCGCGGCGGTATTTCGCGTATCCTGCATGCACAACCAGCACGTCGGTGGTGTTCATCGCATTGGTCAGGATGCGCACATCCCGGCCCGTTTCGGCCAGTTCTGAAAACCACGCCGTGCCCTGACGGCCCGGAACGAAATAGGCCGATACCAGATCAAGCCGCCTCTCAACGCCCCCGAGTATCTCACCAAGGCGCGCGATCATCAGCTGGTCGCGTGTCGCGATCCCTTGTCCCTTTGCCGGATCGTCGGCCACCAACTGCGCATGCGTCTATTCAAGCTGGCTGTTCCCCTTGGCATATTCCGTGGCGCTGTCGCTCGCTTCGTTCAGAAATTCAATCGCATCCGTACCTTTTCGAATGTCGCGGGAACGCGCTTCAAAGACCGGCAGATTGCTCTCCTCCCGGATGATCTTTTCGGCCTCGAACACGGACGGACTGTTCCAATAGGCATCAAATATCGCTGCGGTTTCCGGGACAATCGCCCCGGCTGCCAGAACATCCATGTCGACATAGAAGTTGTCGTCCCCAACTTCGAAATATTCATCGCCGATATTGCGCCCCCCAAGGATTGCAACTGCCCCATCGGCGATAAGGGATTTATTGTGCATCCGGCGGTTCATGCGGAAGAAGTCAAACGTATATCCGAGAGACTTTGGGTTGCGGATCGTTGAGGGGTTGAAGAGGCGTATCTCGAAGTTTTCCTGCGTATTCAGCGTCGCCATGAAACCATCCAGACCCGGCACGCCATTGTCATCAAGCAGAAGCCGCACCCGCACCCCACGGCGGGCGGCCTGATACAGGGCATCCAGCAGCAGGATGCCCGAGGTGTCGTCATGCCAGATGTAATATTGCGCGTCGATAGATGCTTCAGCAGCCGCAATAAGCGCGAGCCGGCTGGCAAGGGCATCATGGCCCCCGCGCAGAGGGAATACGCCGATTTTCCGGGGTGGGTAGCGCTCTCCTCCATAACCGTTGCGCCCAGCGTTGTGGACGGGCTCATGGGCATCGCCAGACTCGGCGCCCGTTGTGATATGTCCGGCAGGGGGAACAGGAACCTTGCAAGCAGGATGGCGACGGCAACGATGGCGGTCAGGTTGAGCAGCAGGCGCAACAATCTCTACATAAGAGAATGCTAGGAAGCCCACATGCGGATGTAAATGGGGCACGCCCGTCAGGGGAGTTTGATTGGCCCAAAAGATCACGGCCATGCGTTCGGATGCTCTTGATTGAATCGCAGATATTCGCTCAGATCGGGATCGGATAGGCTCCGGTGAGCAAAAAGGCCACGGCATCAAACGCCAGCAGCGCGGCAAGGGCGCCAAGCGAAATCATGAACAGGAAAATGATGGGGCGCTTGACCTTGTCCCAAATGGGCCTGGCGCGGTCCATCAGCGGCTGGTGAACACCGAGCAGAAACGCCACCGCAAAACCGAAAAGCGGCAACTGGCTGACCAATACCCACAAGGAATGATAGGCGACCATCGTCATCACGCTTGTCGCCTGACTGGCCAGCGCGACGACCGCCAGAAAGGTCGGATCCGGCAGGGCGGACAGGCTGAATGCCATACCAGAAACCGTGATCCCCAGGACCGAACTGGCTGGTGCTTTGGCCGGGTCCGGTTCCTCTTCGACATCCCGTTGCCTGAGATGGGAGACCAGCCAGTAAAAGATCAGCGCCGCGGCAACAAGCTCGACGAATGCCCAGCTCGGATCGTTGTCGTCGGGCACAAACGAACTCACGAAGTGCGAAAGCTGTTCGCCAAAGAAAGAAAACAGAACGCCGAGGCTCACCGTTGCCAGAAAACTCGCCACACAAAAGGCTACAACATGCGGCTTCGACCCGCCCGCGGCAATCGCGGCCAGCACAACGGCCAGCCCCAAAGGGTCAATGCCGGCCAGCCCCAGCCCAAGAATGATGAATACCCTCGTCACAGGCGATCTATAGCTTTGCCGTATGGGGATGGGAAGCACGAAACACGGGGGCCGGAATACCATGACGCGTTGCAGTGCCATCATATCCGACGACAGACGTTATCAGCCATTATCAGCCATTGGCCTGCGACAACCAGCCATGGCGTCACGCCGCAAATGCGTCTGATCCCACTGCGCTCGCCTTCTTGCCCCGGCCTTTGCTAAGGCTTTGCATCTTGTTCCAAGCGCATTTCTCATGTGCCCGCCGGATGCCGGCCTTGGGGGCATTCGTTAATGGGGGGCGGACGGGGTGGCCTGCGGTCGCCCGCCGTATCGCCAGTGCGATCGGGCGTGTGAGCATCGCGGCTTCGACCATACGGACGAGAATGTTTCACAGCCGGCCAAGCATTCGGCTGGTTGTTGCGGCCCGCGGCATATCATGGATTTCCCGCGCTGTGCCTTGGCTTACAACCATATGTGTTTCAGCGCCACCGACAATACGGCGACGTAGGGTCCGGCGGGTTTCGGGATAATCGGCGGTGTGTGGTTTGCGGGCGGGCCTTGCGGCAAATAAAGCGAGACAGGCGGCGGTGTCTGTGCGAGGATGCAGTTGGAGGGCGTTTGATGATCCAGAATGGCGTGCGGATGTTTTTCAGGTTGAAAATGCCACGGGGCGTGCGCTCCGCGGTCCGAACCGCCCTGTGGGCCTTGGTCCTGTCGGCGGCGGGGGGCGGTGCGCTGGCGGCAGCGGCGGGCCCGGATGGCGCGATCCTGATCCAGTCCGACAGAGGGGGAGCAACCATGATTGCCAATCGGAAACCCGATGTGCCGCAGGCTTTGGCCGACGAACTCGACGACCTGCTGGGGCGCGCCGGGGAGGCGGACCGGGCGGGGGACGGGGCGCTGTCCATGCAACTGATGGAGCAAGCGTGGTCGTTGCTGCCGGAGCCCAAAACGGAATGGAACTATTTCCCGCAGATCATTGCCCGTTCGACGGTCGAGGCCATTCCCGAGATTGGGCAATGTGACGGGCTTGATCCGTGGCTCGAGCGGATGTTTCTGACCTATTTCGACCCGAAGCGCCGCGATCCTTATACGAACATGGTTGCCGGTCATACGCTGTTTCAGTGCGGGCGGCAGGAGGAAGCCGTCGCGATGTTCCGGCAGGTGTTGAAAACCGGGGGACCGGAGCATTTTTCCGGCCAGTACCGGCCCTATCTGGAGTTGGTGGGCGGCGAAGGGCTGGCCGCTCCGGCGCTGGATGAAAAGGTTTCGGAACGCATTGATCTGCTGGCGGAGAAGGGCAATGCGTTGCTGGACGAACAGGGCGACTGGCGCGGGGCGATCGAGGTTTGGCAGACCGCGCTTGAATTGCTTCCCGCCCCTCAGGCACAGTGGCCCGAGGCGGTGTGGTTACAGGCGTCGATTGGGGCTGCGTGGCTGGAAGGCGGGGAGCGGCGCCGCGCGTTTCAGGCCTTTGAGGCGGCCTATCGCGCCGAAAACGGCCATCTGAACCCCTTCGTGCTGCTCAACCTCGGATCACTGTTGCGCGGGCAGGACGATGCGGCGGCCGTGCAATTGCTTATACGCGCCTACATGCTGGAAGGGCCCGAGATTTTTGCCGGTGGCAATGAGGACGACCTGGCGTTTCTCGCCGCGCGGGTCAATCTTTCGGGCGAAAAGCGGTGATGCTTCGCCGCTCTCCGATCATTGCCCCCCTGACGCCGGTCCCATGACGCAACCGACCTTTCTCGAGCGCTACAAGCCCGACGATCTCGGGGCGATGATCCTGATGCTGTCGCTGGAGGGGTTTCAGAAAATCCTGCCCCATGTGTTTTTGCATCTGGACGATCCCAAGGGGTTTCAACTGGCCTGTTATCGCGCGACTGCGGACGTGCGCGAGGCGTATTATGATGCGGACGCGATCGGCTGGCACCAGTGGTGGCTGGAGATCGGCCAGAATTTCATGCAGCGGGACATTCACCTCATCCCGCAGCCGGACCGCAATCGAGTGCTGCACTGGCTGGAAAATGGCGATCCATGTGCGCGGCATAGCTTTCCCCACAGGCATTTCTGGATGGGTGCCTGTATTTGGGGCGCGCGCTCGCCTCAGGTGACGGATTACTTTTCAGGGGAAGAGATAAGGATTATTCGTGAATTTTCGATAGCTGTCCGAGAGGAGAACAACGATCCTGCCTTTGAAGAGGTCAAGGAAGCGATTGCGGCTGAGCCCGAAAGCTATTTCGATACCTGGCAAAAAACCAGATTCCACATTTATATTTTCCCGGGAGAGATGATTTCGGGTCCGTTTATTTCGCTTAACTGGATGCGGAAATCGCATATCGTCATGAAACATACCGAGGCCTATATGGCCAAAGGCGGCGATCCTGACATCCTGGAACGCATGGCGATCAAATATGCCGAATTGCATGAGGGTGGTGAATGGACGCAGCAATATGTGGATGACAAAGCGTCCTTTCGCATTGCGAATATGTGGTCGAACAGGTTTCGGGAGCCGCAAGAGGTTCGGCAGAGCGGCGGCGTTATCGCACCGGACGCAACGCCCCCGGAAACCAGCATCGTTCGCTATGTTCAGCAAAAATACCGGGCGGGTTCGAATGCGGAGTTTTTCCATATCGGTGGCGGCGCGGAGGCTTTGCAGGAATTCGGGCAAACTCTTGTGGATCGGGATGTCCTTGAAGGGGGTATCATAGAGCGGCTGGTGGGGCGGATCGTCGCCAACGACCTGCATCCGCTGCAATGTCTGCGTCTGTCGCAGATTATCAACGACCCGGATGAAGAGCTGGAAGGGGTCGATAAGGAAATTCTGATTGAGCAGGTTCTCGGTCTGACCTGGCCAAAGCAGCTGCGGAACTGAACAGGGATGCAGATCGTGCCAGAGGTATCGGGGCCAGAGCTTGCGGAACGTCTGACCGTTTCCCTGATTCGGCGGCGCTGGACGAGGACGGCGGGCGGGCATTGCTCTGTGCCGATGGCCGATATTGATATGCGGAACCGGGGCCGTATGGCGTTGGCGTTTTGCTGAACGTCGGCGGCGGGCGTTCAGGCCATGGCAAGGTCCACGCATTTGCGATGGCCGATGGCCCCCGGATGACCGGCGACAACGCGCGCGGCCTTGGGCTTTGTCACGAACAGCTTCGCCGGGTTCATGCACAATCTGGCGGAGCGGCATGGCCGTGCAAAGCGCCACATATCGCACCCGACCGCGTTTCGGTGAACGGCGGAGGGGTCAATAGGCCGACAGGCGCCGCAATGTTTGGACTGTGTCGCCGGATTTGGTGCCGAGTTCGGTGCTTTTGACCTCGTGCGCGTTGCGGGTGCTGCCGGCGAGGTGGTCGGCGGCGAGGCGTTCGGCTACCTCATTGGGCAGGCCGGGGCGGGTCTGGCGGTCGAGGAACAGGCTTTCGGCGGCGATGCCTTCGGCGTAGATGATCTCGTGCTTGTCGAACAGAAGCTGGAAATAATCCACGAAGCCGCCGGGTTCCTGCGTGACCGTGGTGCCGTTGACCAGCAATTCCGCCTTGATCAGCAATTCCTTGCGCCCGGTGCCGAGCCCGTCGGTGCGTTGGTAAATGAACAGCCGGTGGCCGGGCGAGACCACGAGGGCGTGTTCGTTGTTCAGCACGCCGGGGGCGATGGTGATCGGCGCGAAGGGGCCGGTGGCGCGCAGGGTTTTCAGCCCGATCCAGCGCAGCGGTTGCGGGCCGGAATCGCGGGTCAGCACCATGTCGCCGGGCTGAAGCGCTTCGATCGGTGTCTGCCGCCCATCGGCCAGCGTGATATGGGTGCCGCGGGTAAAGGCGACCATGGCGGCGGCGGCGAGGCGCGCTTCCGGCGCGTCGGTATCGGCCTTGACCAGCGTATAGGGGGTTTTCTCCGTCAGCGGCCCGAACGGGTGCAGCCAGACCTGTGCGATATGGCCGCTTTGCGGCTCCAGTTCGACGAAGATCAGCGCTTCCAGCGTGTTGCCATCGGGGGCCATGAAGGTCAGCAAGCTGTCGAGGAAGATCGGGGCCGGGGCGCCATCCATCCGGTCATAGGAACCGGCGAAGGCACCTTCGCGGCGCGGGGCCATCGACAGGGCAAGCTGCTCCGGCGCGGCGCCCGGCGAGAGCATGTAAATGTCCTCAAACACCAGTTGCGCCGCTTCGCTGATCGGGTCGCCCTCATTGACCCCGTGCGACACCCGGAAGGCCTCTGCCGGATAGACCCAGAGGTGCCGCGCCGGTGCGCTGGCGGGCGCATCGCCGCGCATGTCGTCCCGGCTCACATTCTGTTTCGCAGTCATATCCACAGTCATCACGCGCGCGTCCACGTTCATCCCAAGCTCCCCAAACGGCCCCCACCGCCATTGCAAATCTAGGTTCGGGCGGGGATTGGGTCAAGTTGGCAGGGAATTGGGGCTGAATTTCGGCGCAGAATGGGGCGATTGTGGGACGCGGGGCGTGGCGAATCGGTGGCGGGGCGGTAAGGTGGTTCGGGTTTGGCGAAAGGGAATGCGATGGATCTGGGAATTGCGGGCAAGCGGGCTTTGGTTTGTGCGGCGTCGCGCGGTTTGGGGCGCGGCTGTGCGGAGGCGCTGGCGGCGGAAGGCGTGGCGCTGGTGATCAATGCGCGCGGGGAGGCGGCGCTGGAGCAAACAGCGGCGGAAATCCGGGCGCGCTACGGCGTTCCGGTCGAAACGGTGGCGGCGGATGTGACCACTGATGCGGGCCGCGCGGCACTGCTGAAAGCGGCCGGCGAGGTTGATATTTTGGTGAACAACGCGGGCGGACCGCCGCCGGGCCTGTGGTCCGATTGGGACCGGGCGGATTTCATCGCCGCGCTCGACGCCAACATGCTCGCCCCCATCGCCCTGATGCAAGCCCTGTTGCCGGGGATGATGGCGCGCGGCTGGGGGCGGGTGGTCAACATCACCTCGCGGTCGGTCAAATCGCCGCTGCCCGCTCTGGGCCTGTCCAATTCGGCGCGCGCGGGGCTGACGGGCTTTGTGGCGGGCACGGCGCGGCAGGTGGCCTCAGTGGGGGTGACGATCAACAACCTCCTGCCCGGCAGCCATGCCACCGACCGCATCGACGCGCTCGACCGGGCCGCCGCGCAAGCGCAGGGCATCTCCTTTGAGGCGGCGAAAGCGGCGCGGCAGGCGGGCAACCCGACCGGGCGCGACGGCAGCGCGGCGGAATTTGGCGCCGCTTGTGCCTTTCTTTGTTCGGCCCATGCGGGCTATATCGTCGGTCAGAACCTGCTGCTCGATGGCGGCGAAGTCAACGTCACCCTGTAACCGGACCTTTGAGGAAACATCATGGCACTCTTGGAAGTTGAAGCGATTTCAAAGGCGTTTGGCGGGCGGACGGTGGTTGACCGCGTGTCCTTTTCCGTTGGTGCGGGCAAGCTGACCTGCCTGCTCGGTCCGTCGGGCTGCGGCAAGTCCACTACGCTGCGCATCATTCAGGGGGTTGAGCGGGCCGATAGCGGGTCGGTGCGCGTGGCCGGGCGTGAGGTCGAGGGGGCGCAGTTTGTGCCGCCGGAAGCGCGGGCCACGGGGATGATGTTTCAGGATTATGCCCTGTTTCCGCATCTCTCGGTTGAGGCCAATGTGGGTTTTGGGCTGAAGGGCAGGCCGGACAAGGCGGCGCGGGTGGCGGCGATGCTGGAGCAAGTCGGGTTGAGCCGCTATGCGCGCGCCTATCCGCATGAATTGTCGGGTGGCGAGCAGCAGCGGGTGGCGCTGGCGCGGGCCTTGGCGCCGGAACCCTCGGTCATGCTGATGGACGAGCCGTTTTCCGGCCTCGACGACCGGCTGCGCGACGGGGTGCGCGACGAGACTTTGGCGCTGTTGAAAGCGGCGGGCACGGCGGTGGTCATGGTGACGCATGAGCCGGAGGAGGCGATGCGCATGGCGGATGAGATCGCCTTGATGCGCGACGGGCGCATCGTGCAGATCGCCCCGCCGGCGGAGATGTATCGCGCGCCGGTGGATCGGCGGGCGGCGGCGTTTTTCTCTGATGTCAACGTGGTGCCGGGCCGGGTCTCGGGCGGGTCGGTGGATACGCCGTTTGGCCGGTTTGAGAGCGCCGGGCTGGCGGAGGGGCAGGGGGCCGAAGTGGTGATCCGCCCGCAGCATGTGCGCCTTGATTTTGACCATGCGGGCAGCGCCCCGGCGCCGGATGCGGAATTTGGCGGCTGGGCGCAGGCGCAGGTGCGCCGCGCGCGGTTTACCGGCAAGGAAAGCATTGTCGAGCTGGATTGCGCCGCGGTGGGGGGCGATTTGACTGCCACGGTGCCGGATATGTTCCTGCCCGATCCCGGCACGCCGCTCTGGGCCGGGCTGCCACGGGCGCGCGCCATGGTCTTTGCTGCTTGAAGGAGTCTTTGCGGCCTGAGGGAAATATTGCCGCATTTGCGCCAAGCAGTGCGGATTGCCTTTGAACTTTGCCTGCGAAGCCCCTAGATAGGGTGCGGATAAGAGGGCCGCGAGTGGCCCAAAGGAGAGAAAATGCTCAATAATATCGGCCCTTGGGGCTTTCTGATCGTTGCTATTCTGGTTCTGGTGCTGTTTGGCCGGGGCAAGGTTGCCAGCCTGATGGGTGAGTTCGGCAAGGGGATCAGCTCTTTCAAGAAGGGCGTGGAAGAGGGCAAGAAAGAGATCGAGGCGGAAGCCGCCGATATTGCCAAGGACGTGACCCCGGAGAAAGAAAAAGAAGAGGCGTAAGCCGCTTTTTGACCGTGATTTTACGGGGGTGCGTCCATGTTTGACATCGGCATGACCGAGCTTTTGATGATCGGCATTGTGGCGCTGATCGTCATCGGCCCGAAGGATCTGCCCGGCCTGTTTCACAATCTGGGCCGGATCACCGCGCGGCTGCGCGCGCTGGCCCGTGATTTTTCCCGCGCCATGTCCGATGCGGCGCGCGAAAGCGGGGTCGAGGACGTGGCCAAGGGCTTGAAAGCGGCGTCGAACCCGAAGGCGGCGGGGCTGGATATTCTCAAGGATGCAGCCGATGGGCTGGATAACTGGGATTTGCCGGATTTGTCGGATGACGAGCCGGAGGGGAAGGCCCCGAAAAAGAAATCGGGGAAGAAACCCGGCAAGAAATCGGGGAAGGCATCCGGTAAGAAAGCGGACGCCAAACCGACGGGAGAGGCGGAATGAGCGCCGCAGAAGACGAAAAGGTGGGGGACGAGGTGGAAGCCTCCGCCGCGCCGTTGATCGAACATCTGGCGGAATTGCGCACCCGGCTGATCTGGTCGGTGCTGGCCTTTGTTGTCGCCATGTTGCTGGTTTTTGCCGTGGGCAGTCATGTGCTGGATTTCCTGCTCATGCCGATCGAGAAAACCATGCGCTCGCTGGGCAATCCCAACCCGGTGATGCAATACACCGCGCCGCAGGAATATTTCTTCACCCTGATTCGCATTTCCATGGTCGGCGGCTTGCTGGTCTCCTTCCCGGTCATCGCCTATCAGCTTTGGCGCTTCGTCGCCCCCGGCCTCTATCGCAATGAAAAACAAGCGTTTTTGCCGTTTCTGATCGCTTCGCCGCTGCTGTTTCTCGCCGGGGCGGCCTTTGCGCAATACGTCGTCGTGCCACTGGCGATGGCGTTTTTCCTGGGCTTTGCCGACCTGCCTTCGGTCGTGTCCGCCTATTTCGTGGGCGAGGGCGCGGAAACGCTGACGGATGAGGGCATCACCATCGTCTTTCAGGGCAAGGTTAATGAGAGCCTCGACATCACCCTGAAGCTGATCGTCGCCTTTGGCATCTGTTTCCAGCTGCCGGTTCTGCTGACCCTTCTGGGCAAGGCGGGGCTGGCGACGCAGGCCGGTCTGCGCGCCACCCGCAAATACGCCATCGTCGGCATCATGACCACCGCCGCGCTGGTGACGCCGCCGGATGTGACGACGCAACTTCTGCTCTTCGTGGTGGTTTACGGCCTCTATGAAGTGTCGATTTTCCTCGTCGGTTATGTCGAACGCAAGCGAATCGCCAAGCTGAAGGCGGAGGGGCTTTGGTTCGAGGATGACGAGGAATGAGCGAGCCGCTGGAGCGCATTGCCGCCGCGTTGGAGCGGTTGCGCCCGGCGCCGGAACCGGCCCCGGATTTTGCCGCCGCAGAAGCGTTTTTGTGGCACACCGAACCGGATCGGCTGGAGCCGGTGGCGCGGGTGTCGCGGGTCGATCTGGACCTGCTGATCGGCATCGACCGCGCCCGTGATACGCTGCTCGCCAACACGCAGCAATTCGCCGCCGGACTGCCCGCGAACAATGCGCTGCTCTGGGGCGCGCGGGGCATGGGGAAAAGCTCGCTGGTCAAGGCGGTGCATGGGGCCGTGGCGGCGGATAAGCCCCTGAAACTGGTGGAACTTTCGCGCGAGGATTTGCCCAGCGTGTCCCGCCTGCTGACCCATCTTTCCGCCGCTTCCGAGCGGTTCATCCTGTTTTGCGACGACCTGTCCTTTTCGCATGACGATCAGCATTACAAGAGCCTGAAAGCGGTGCTGGACGGGGGCGTCGCGGGGCGGCCGGAAAACGTGGTGTTTTATGCCACCTCGAATCGGCGCCACCTGATGCCGCGCGACATGATCGAGAACGAACGCAGCTCCGCCATCAACCCTTCGGAGGCGGTGGAGGAAAAAGTTTCGCTGTCGGACCGCTTCGGCCTCTGGCTCGGGTTCCACCCCTGTTCGCAGGACGATTACCTCGCCATGATCCGGGGCTACTGCACCCGCTATGGCCTTGAAATCGCAGAAGAAACCCTGCGCGCCGAGGCGATCGAATGGCAGGCGACGCGCGGGGCACGCTCGGGCCGGGTGGCGTGGCAGTTCTTCACCGATCTGGCCGGGCGGCACGGGGTGCGCATCATTCGGTGAGTATTTGTTTACGGTTTATAAATCTCTTTCGTTTATAGCTGTGAGGCGTATAGTGTGGCCGGGGCCAACAGAAAGGATGATCATGTCGGTTTTATCACGCTTTTTCAAAGCCCTGTCGCTTGTCATGGCGGGCGCATTGCTTTCGGGCTGCATGGCACCGCCGGATGGCGGTGGTGGTTGGACGCCGCCCACGGGCGAACAGATTCGGTTGGATATGGATCGGCTTCTGTGCGATGTGCGCTGCGATGCGGGGCTTTCGCGGTTGGAGTATAGTGAGAAGCTGACCGAGGCGGCCAAAGCCCATGCGCATGATCTGGCGACGAATATTGGGGTGCTTCAGCATGAAGGGTCAGATGGATCGACGGTGGCCGAACGTGTGACACGCACCGGCTATGAGTGGCAAAAGGTCGCGGAGAACATCGCGGTTGGATATACCACCACATCTGCGGTGATGGATGGTTGGATGAATTCGCCACCGCATCGGGCCAACAACCTTCTCCCCGGCCTGACGCATTTCGGCGCGGCGGCCGAGGGCGATGACAAGTATTGGGTTCTGGTGCTGGCGGAGGAGAAATAGGGGAGGCGTTGCCCCCCCTGTTGATCAGACCAGTTCGCCGGTGGCGGTGATGGTGGTGGCGCCGCGCAGGTAGGGCGCCAGCGCCTCTGGCAAGGCGACCGAGCCGTCTTCCTGCTGTCCGTTTTCCAAGACCGCGATCAGGCAGCGGCCAACCGCCACGCCGGAGCCGTTCAGCAGATGCACGAATTCCGGCTTGGCTTCCGGGGTTGGGCGGTAGCGCGCATTCATGCGGCGGGCTTGGAACGCGCCGGTGTTGGAGACCGAGGAAATCTCGCGGTAGGTGCCCTGACCGGGGAGCCAGACTTCGATGTCGTAGGTTTTCTGCGCGCCAAAGCCGGTGTCGCCGGTGCAGAGCAGCACCGTGCGGTAGGGCAGGTTCAGCGCTTCGAGGATACCCTCGGCGCAGCGGGTCATCCGCTCCTGTTCCGCCGCGCTGTCTTTGGGCCGCGTGACCGATACCATCTCGACCTTCTCGAACTGGTGCTGGCGCAACATGCCCGCCGTATCCTTGCCCGCGCTGCCCGCCTCGGAGCGGAAACACAGGGAATGGGCGGTGTATCGACGCGGCAGGCTGTCGCCCGCCAGAATCTCGTTATTCGCCATATTGGCCAGCGACACTTCCGACGTCGGGATCAGCCACCAGCCCTCGCGGGTCTGATAGCTGTCCTCGCCGAATTTCGGCAATTGCCCGGTGCCATACATCATCTCTTCGCGCACCAGCACCGGCGCGTTGACCTCGGTCAGACCGTTTTCCGTCACATGGGTGTCGAGCATGAATTGCGCCAGCGCCCGGTGCAGCCGCGCCACCGCGCCAGACAACAGTACAAAGCGCGACCCGGCGAGCTTGGCGGCGGTTTCGAAATCCATGCCGCCGCCCTGCACCGCAGGCAGCTCATAATGCTCGCGCGCCGCAAAGCCCAACTCGCGCGGCGTGCCCCAGCGGCGCAACTCCACATTATCATCCTCATCCGCCCCGGCGGGCACATCGGCATCCATGATGTTGGGCAGGGTCATCAGCAGATCGGTCAGCGCGCGGTCTTTTTCCTTCGCCTCATCGCCCAGCCGCGCCACTTCCTGCTTCGCCCCGGCCACCAGCGCGCGCAGGCGCTCAAACTCCGCTTCATCGCCGCGCGCCTTGGCCGCGCCAACTTCCTTGGCCGCTTTTTTGGCCTCCGCCTGCCGCGCCTCGGCAGCGGCAATGGCGGCGCGGCGCGCTTCGTCCAGCGCCAGCACCTCAGACGAGATGCCAGACAGCCCCCGGCGCGCCATCTGCGCGTCAAATTCGGCGGGGTTCTCGCGGATCATGCGAATATCGTGCATCTCGTTTCCTTTCCTTGGTCCACTCGGGTTTGTCTATGGACGCGCCGCTTATGGCGCAAAAATGCGCGCCGGGAAAGCCCGCAATCGCCCCGCAATCACAATGCGCCGCCGCGCCCTTGCTGGACAAGCCCATGCCCCCCATATAGGGTGCCGCAAATCCCGGCCAACCGCCCCGGAGCATCCGCGGCGGTCCATCCGGCAAGCGCCCGCTACGGGCTTGAAAAGAAAAGGAAAACCAATGTTCGTTTCGCCCGCTTTTGCACAAACCGCCGACGGCGCCGCCGGTGGGGTGCTGAACTCCATGCTGATTCCCATGGTCCTCGTCTTTGCCATCATGTATTTCTTCATGATCCGGCCGCAGCAAAAGAAGGCCAAGGAAGATCAGGCCATGCGTGAAGGGCTGCGCCGCGGCGATCAGGTGATTACGCAGGGCGGCCTGATCGGGAAAGTGACCAAGGTTAAGGACGAAGGCGAAGTTGAGGTCGAAATCGCGTCCGGCGTCAAAATCCGCGTCGTGCGCAACGCCATTCTTCAGGTGGTCTCCAAGACGGAGCCGGTGGAAGAATAATCCGCAACTCCCTGATTTTACAGTGAAACGCCCCCTGTGGGCCTGACGACCAGAGGCAGATATGCTGCAATTTTCGCCGTTCAAACGCATCGTGATCCTGGGGCTGGTGGCGCTGGGGATTTATTTCGCCGCGCCCAACGCCTTCTACAGCCGGGTCGAAGCGCATAACGACGCGCTGGCCCAGATCGGGAAGACCGGCGAGACCGAGCTTCTGGTGGCCGAACGCGATGCCTGGCCAGGCTGGATGCCGTCGTCGCTGGTCAGCCTCGGGCTGGACCTGCGCGGCGGGGCGCATTTGCTGGCGGAAGTGCAGGTCGAGGACGTTTATGCCGCGCGCATGGATGCCTATTGGCCCGAGGTGCGCGACACGCTGCGTGAGGCGCGGGCAACCATCGGCTCGGTGCGCCGTATCGACTCGCCGGAGGGGGAGCTTTGGGTGCGCATCGGCAAGCCGGAACAACTGGCTGCGGCGGTGGATCTGGTGCGCGGGCTGGCTTCGCCGGTGGCGACGCTGACCGGGGTTGGCTCTGACGATATCGAGGTCACAGGCGCTGGCGACGTGATGAAAATCACCCTGTCGGAAGCGGAACGCATCGCCACCGACGACCGCACCATGCAGCAGAGCCTTGAGATCATCCGTCGCCGGGTCGACGAGGTCGGCACCCGCGAGCCGACGATCCAGAAGCAGGGCGAGCGGCGCATTCTCATTCAGGTGCCGGGCCTTGGCTCCGCCGAGGAACTCAAGAGCATCATCGGCACCACGGCGCAACTGACCTTCCATCCGGTCGTGTCGCGCACTTCGGACGCCAACGCCCCGACCGGCTCGCGCAATGTGCTGTATCCGTCGCTCAACGAGGACGGGGTGTATTACGTTTTGGAGAAAACCCCGGTCGTGACCGGCGAGGATCTGACCGACGCGCAGCCTTCCTTCGATCAGAACGGCTTACCGGCGGTGAATTTCCGCTTCGGCCCCTCCGGCGCGCGCGCTTTTGGCGATTACACGGCGGAAAATGTGGGCTCGCCCTTTGCTATCGTGCTGGATGAAGAGGTGATTTCCGCGCCGACCATCCGCGAGGCCATTCGCGGCGGTTCCGGCATCATTTCCGGCAATTTCACCATCGAGGAAAGCACCGAACTGGCGGTTCTGTTGCGCGCCGGGGCGTTGCCCGCCGAGATGACGTTCCTCGAAGAGCGCACCATCGGCCCGGAACTGGGGCAGGATTCGATTGATGCGGGCAAGATCGCTTCCATCGTCGCGTTCGTCGGGGTGCTGATCTTCATGCTGATTTCGTATGGCGGTTTCGGCATGATGGCCAATGTGGCGCTGATCCTCAACGTGGCGATGATTTTCGGCCTGCTTTCGGCCATCGGCGCGACGCTGACCCTGCCGGGCATCGCGGGCATCGTGCTGACCATCGGTATGGCGGTCGATGCCAATGTGCTGATTTTCGAGCGTATCCGCGAGGAAATCCGTGCCGGGCGCGGGCCTGCGCGGGCGATTGAGCTGGGCTATGAAAAGGCGCTGTCGGCCATTGTGGACGCCAATATCACCACCTTCCTGACCGCGCTGATCCTGTTCATCATGGGGTCTGGCCCGGTGAAGGGCTTCGCGGTGACGCTGGGCCTTGGCATCATCACGTCGGTCTTTACCGCCATTTACCTGACCCGGCTGTTCGTCACCGCCTGGTTCGATCGCAAGCGGCCAAAGAGCTTGCAGGTCAAGGGCTTGCAGATCATTCCGGCGGGCACGCGCTGGGACTTTTTCCGCGCGCCCTTTGCCACGATCGGCTTTTCGGGCCTGCTCATGGCCGCTTCCGTTGCCGCGTTTTTCGCCATGGGGCTGAATTACGGCATCGACTTCAAAGGCGGCACTTCGATCCGCACCGATTCGACGCTGGCGGTGGATGTGGGCGAGTATCGCGAGGCGCTGGCGCCGCTGGAGCTGGGGCAGGTGACGATCACGGAGGTGTTCGACCCGAATTTCCGCCCGGACCAGCATGTCGCCCAGATCCGCATTGAGGCGCAGGACGGGGCGGAGAGCGTCACCGTCGAGCAGATCACCGCCATCAAGGCGGCGCTGACGGCGGTCGATCCGGCGATTACCTTCCCCTCGGTGGACAGCGTTGGGCCGAAGGTCTCTGGCGAGCTGATCATGACGGCGGTTTACGCGGTTCTGGCGGCCATCATGGCGGTTCTGTTCTACATCTGGGTGCGGTTTGAGTGGCAGTTTTCCGTCGGCGCGGTGGCGGCGCTGGTGCATGACGTGGTGATCACCATTGGCGTGTTTGCCCTGTTCGGCATCCAGTTCGATCTGGCCATCATCGCCGCGCTCCTGACCATCGTCGGCTACTCGCTCAACGACACGGTGGTGGTGTTCGACCGGGTGCGCGAGAACCTGCGCCGTTACAAGGTCATGGATCTGAAAGAGGTGCTGAACCTGTCGATCAACGAGACCCTGAGCCGGACGTTCATGACCTCGATCACCACCCTGATCGCTCTGATCGCGCTCTACATCCTTGGTGGCGATGTGATCCGCGGCTTTGTCTTCGCCATGATTTTCGGCGTCGTCGTCGGCACCTATTCCTCGGTCTTCATCGCCTCGGCCATCCTGCTGCGCTTCGGCGTCAAGCGGGACTGGTCGAAGCAGGATAATGACGCGGGAACGCAGTTCGGGGTGAAGGAGTAGGGCGGACGCCATGTTGCTCGAGGTCCGGGATCTGAGCGTGGCGCGCGGCGGGATGCCGCTCCTGGAGGGCGTGTCGCTGACGCTCGATGCGGGGCAGGTGATGGTGTTGCGCGGGCCGAATGGCTGCGGCAAGACCACGCTGTTGCGCACCCTCGCCGGGTTGCAGCCGCCGCTTGCGGGCACGGTCACGGTCGACCCGGACGCACTGACCTACGGCGCCCATGCGGACGGGCTGAAGGCGACGCTCACCGTGCGCGAAAACCTGAAATTCTGGGCCGATATGCACGGCACCGGCGCCCCCGACCCGGCGCTGGCGCATTTCAACCTGACCGCGCTGGCGGAGCGCCCGGCGCATAAACTGTCCGCCGGGCAGAAACGCCGGTTGGGGCTGGCGCGCCTGATGGTGACGGGGCGGCCGATCTGGTTGCTGGACGAGCCGACCGTATCGCTCGACGCGGCTTCCGTGGCGCTGTTCGCGTCCGCCGTGCGTGATCATGTGGCGGCGGGGGGCGCGGCGCTGATCGCGACCCATATCGACATCGGGCTGGAAGCGGAGGTGCTGGACCTGACCGGCCTGCGCGCCACGGCGCAAACCCGCCATGCGGCAAGCGTTTTCGACGATGACAGCGAAGGAGCCTTCCTGTGATCGCGCTGCTGATCCGCGACCTGCGCCTCGCGGTGCGCGCGGGCGGGGGTTTTGGCCTTGGCCTCGCCTTTTTCCTCATCGTGGTTATCCTCGTGCCCTTCGGCGTTGGCCCGCAATCGGCGCTGCACGCGGAAATCGCGCCGGGCATCCTCTGGGTCGCGGCGCTGCTGGCCTGCCTGCTGTCGCTCGACCGCATGTTTCAGCTCGACTTCGAGGACGGAACGCTCGACCTGATCGCCACCGCACCGATCCCGCTCGAAGCGGTAGTGCTGGTCAAGGCGGCGGGGCATTGGCTGACCACCGGCCTGCCGCTGATCCTCGCCACGCCGCTATTCGGCGCGCTGCTCAACCTGCCCGAGGCGGGCTATTTCTGGCTCACGCTGTCGCTCCTGATCGGCACCCCGGCGCTCTCCGTCATCGGCGCTTTCGGCGCGGCGCTAACGGTTGGGTTGAAACGCGGCGGGCTGCTTTTGAGCCTCCTCGTGTTGCCGCTCTACATGCCGACGCTGATTTTTGGCGCCGAACTGGCGGCGCGCGGCATTGACGGCATGGCGACGCAAACCCCGCTTCTGCTGCTCGCCGGCATCACCGCCGCCACCACCGCCCTGCTACCTTTTGCCGCCGCTATGGCGCTGCGCGTCAATCTGAGGTAAGCCTTGCCGAAAGCCACTTCCGCCCCTAGGAAAAGCCACATGAATAATCGCGTAGAACAGGCAAACGACCGCTTCAACTGGTTCTGGCAATGGGCCAATCCGACGAAATTCATGTCGCTGACCGGCAGCCTTTTGCCGTGGCTGGTGGGGGGCACCCTGATCACCCTGCTGCCCGGCCTGATCTGGGGCTTTTTCTTTACCACCCCGGCGGTCAATTTCGGCTCTTCGGTGAAGATCATTTACGTCCATGTGCCGAGCGCCATTATGGCAATTTCGGCCTGGTATATGATGCTGGCCGCTTCGGTGATCTGGCTGGTGCGGCGCCATCACGTATCAGCGCTGGCGGCGAAAGCGGCGGCGCCGGTGGGGGTGGTGTTTACCATGGCCGCGCTGGTGACCGGCGCGATCTGGGGCCAGCCGATGTGGGGCACCTATTGGGCCTGGGATCCGCGGCTGACCTCGTTTTTGATCCTGTTCCTGTTCTATCTCGGTTATATGGCGCTCTGGGCCTCGATCGAGAACCCGGAAACCGCCGCCGACCTGACCGCCGTGACCGCCATTGTCGGCTCGGTTTTCGCCACCCTGAGCCGCTACGCGGTCAACTTCTGGAATCAGGGGTTGCATCAGGGCGCCTCGCTGTCGCTCGACCGGGATGAACATGTGGCGGACAGCTATTGGGTGCCGCTGGTGCTGTGCATCATCGGGGTGTTTTTGTTGTTCGTGCTGCTGGTCTTCGTGCGCACCCGCACGGAATTGCGCCTGAAGCGGCTGAATGCGTTGGAGATGCGCGAAAGGATGCGCGATGCCTGAACTGGGAAAATATGCGGCAGAAGTGTTGGGCGCATGGGGGGTGACGCTGTTGCTCCTTGCGCTGATCATCGGGGCGACGGTGCGGCGGTCGCGGCAGGTGCGCGCGCGGCTGGAGGAGGCCGAGGCGCGGCGCAAGGCGCGATGAAGCCGCTGATGTTTCTGCCGCCGCTGGTCTTTGCCCTGCTGGCGGGGTTGTTCCTTTGGTCCATGGGGCGCGAGGATGTGGACGCGCTGCCATCGACCCGCGAGGGCGGGCCGGTTCCGGCGCTGGAACTGACCGAGCTGGGCGGCTCTGCGCCGTTCTCAGAGGCAGATCTGGCGGATGGGGGTGTGGTGCTGGTCAATTTCTGGGCCAGCTGGTGCGGACCCTGCCGCGCCGAACACCCGCAACTGCTCGAACTGGCGCAGTCGGGGGTCGAGATTTACGGGGTGAATTACAAGGACGACCCGGCCAAGGCGTTGAAATTCCTCGAAGAATTGGGCAACCCCTATGCCCGCCTCGGCGCGGATGCCAGCGGGCGCAACGGGCTGCAATGGGGGCTATACGGCGTGCCGGAAACCTATGTGATCAACGGCAAGGGCGAGGTGGTCAAGCGCTTCGCCGGGCCGATTACCCGCTCCGTCCTGACCGCCATCATCCAGCCCGCCATCGAGGCGGCGCGGGGCGAATAACACCCCGCTCGGTTAAGGTTAACTTTCCAGCACCACCAGCGCGTGCCGCTTTTTGCCCGCCGAGAGCTTCATCGGCTGGGCCAGCTCGTCGGTTGTGACCATGCGGCCCGCGTCGCTGAGGCCCGCGTCGTTCACTTTGGCGCCGCCATCGGCGATCAGGCGTTTGGCCTCTTTGCCGGATTTGGCCAGCCCGGAGCGGGTGATCAGTTGTACGATTGAGATGCCGTCGCCGATCTCGGCGGCGCTCAGGTGCAGGGTCGGCAGGTCATCGCCCGCGCCGCCCTTTTCGAACACTTCGCGCGCCGTGGCCTCGGCCGCTTCCGCCGCCGCGCGCCCGTGGCACAGGGTCGTCACCTCGTTGGCCAGCACGATTTTCGCCTCGTTGATTTCCGATCCCGCCAGCGCGCCCAGCCGCTCGCATTCCGCCACCGGCAATTCGGTGTAGAGCTTCAGGAACCGGCCCACATCGGCATCCGCCGTGTTGCGCCAGAACTGCCAGAACTCATAGCTCGACAGCATTTCCTCGTTGAGCCAGACCGCGCCATTGGCGGATTTGCCCATTTTCTTGCCGTCCGATGTGGTCAGCAGGGGCGAGGTCAGGCCGAACACTTCCGCGTCGATCACCCGGCGGCTGAGGTCGATCCCGTTGACGATATTGCCCCACTGATCCGAGCCGCCCATCTGCATCAGGCAGCCATAGCGCCGATTTAGCTCAAGGAAATCATAGGCTTGCAGGATCATGTAGTTAAATTCGAGGAAGGAGAGCGACTGCTCGCGATCCAGCCGCGATTTCACGCTTTCAAAGGACAACATCCGGTTGACCGAGAAATGCCGCCCGATGTCGCGCAGGAAGTCGAGGTAATTCAGCCCGTCGAGCCATTCGGCATTATTGAGCATCAAAGCCGGGGTGTCGCCCTCATAGCGCAGGTATTTGGCGAAGACCTTCTTGATGCCGGAGATGTTGTCGTCGATCTGTGCGGGTGTCAGCAGCGGGCGCTCATCGGCGCGAAAGCTCGGGTCGCCGACCTTGGTCGTGCCGCCGCCCATCAGGGTGATCGGCTGGTGCCCGGTTTTTTGCAGCCAGCGCAGCATCATGATCTGGATCAGCGAGCCGACATGCAGGCTTTTCGCTGTCGCGTCAAAGCCGATATAGGCCGGAACCACTCCCGCCAGCAGCGCTTCGTCCAGCCCCTGATAATCGGTGCAATCGGCAATAAAGCCGCGCGCCATCATCACGCTGAGAAACTCCGATTTCGGCTGGTAGGTCATCTTCCGTCTTCCTATGTTGGTTGCACGCCCTCTATAGGGGAGGGATATGCGAAGGGAAAGCGATATGGTGTCGGAGCCGGTATGGAGTTTGGGTTTGGTGCCGCGGGCCGGGGGGCTGGTCTCGGCGGCGCGGATTTTGAGCGACGGGGAACGGATTTACGACCTCGGCACGGGGTTTGAGAGCGAGCCGGAATTTCTGGAGACCGAGGCGGCGCTGATCGGGCTGGGGCGCGGGCAGGTGGGCGACGCGGTGCTGGAGCTGGATGCGGGGGCGCTGGCGGAGCGGCTGGGACGGCCGGTGGTGGCGGAATTTCATGTCGCTGATCTGGAGCTTGGCGGGCGCGGCGCGCCGATCGGGGCGTTTTTTTATCACGCGCTGGTGCGGTTTCTGGAGATTGGCGAGGTGTTGCGGGTGCAGACCGACGAGGGCGGGCTGTGGATCGACCCGCGGGATAGCGATCCGTTGCAGGCGGTGCGGCTGGCGGTGTCGGAACCGGACCCGGAACTGTGTCTTGTCACCCACGGGCGGCGATTCGACTGGCCGGGCGAGTTGGTGCGCATCGAAGACATTGATCTTGAACCGGAATTTCTCCCGGCGCACGCGATGGCCTTCCTCGCCCTGCGCACCGCCGCCGGCCTGCCCACCTCTGGCCCCGCGACCACCGGCGTTTCCGCAGCGGTTGGCGGCGGGGTGATGTATCAGCCGTTTTAGAGCGAAATCGCTTTAATCGGTAACATCGAGCATCAAAATTCGCGTTCGAAATCAGCAGGATGCTGATGGAGAGGCAGAGAATTTTGATTCAAATTTAGCGATTTCTGCTCCAGGGGGTTGCGAAGGGGGGGCGTTGTCCGGGGTTTTGGTCCTTTGGGGCGGTGGTGTTGTGAGTATTTGTGCTAAGAAGAAGGGGGGGGGCTGTGCGGTATTGCGTCTAAAGCGTGCGTTGAGAATCAGCGGGATGCTGGGGGGGGATTTTAGGCAGGATTTGGCGATTTCTCTTCTAAGAAGGGGCGTTATCTTTGGGCAAGGGGTTCGTCGCGCAGGCGTTCGCTGATTTTGTGGACCTCTTCGCGGGACCATTGGGAGTGGGTTCGGGTCTGGCTGGCGGGGTGGTGGTCCAGCCCGGTAGGGACGCCGGTTCGAGGAGTGCGGGCGGATGGGGCGGGGGCGAATGAGGAGAGGCGTGAAGTTGCCGCCGCAGGTTGGGCAGACGTCGCGCAGGATGGTTTCGACGCAATCGGCGCAATAGGTGCATTCGTAACTACAGATTCGGGCTTGCGGGGAGGCGGGCGGCAGGTCTTTGTCGCACCATTCGCAGTTCGGGCGCAGTTCGAGCATGGGGAATCTTTTGGGTTTTGGGGCAGTTTATGCGTCGGTGCTGGCGCGGGCAAGGCGCGGGGCGGTTTTATCGCGAAGGCTCTTGACGGGGGAGGTGGGGCGCGGTAGGTCAGCCGCCACGCGCGGTTGTAGCTCAGTTGGTTAGAGTACCGGCCTGTCACGCCGGGGGTCGCGGGTTCGAGCCCCGTCAACCGCGCCATTTCCCTTCTGTTGAATGTGTGTTTTGCGGCTTTGGCTTGAATAATTCCGAAAGCCGAATATGTTTTGCGGCAGATGCGGGGAGAGGGCCATGAAAGCGATCATCTGGTTTGTTGACGAGACCGATTTGCCGTCGATCCTCTTGGTGGCGGTGCTGCTGGGGCTGGCGCCTTTTGTGCCGGAGCCGCATGTGTGGCAGAAGCTGAAGATGCTTGCGGCGGGCACGTTGGTGCGCCCGCTCGATATTTTCGACCTTTTCATGCACGCCGCGCCGCTGCCGTTTCTGGCGCTCAAGCTCTACCGGATCTGGGGGCGCGGCAGGGCGTAGGTCTAGGACCAATCGACATTCAGGATTCCCAAAGGGTGTGTTTGTGTGATTCATAAAGACCAGATTGAGCACTCTGGGGGCAGTCACATGGCCAAACGATAT
>PDOZ01000005.1 GCA_002747325.1 Rhodobacterales bacterium | reverse complement strand
CAAAGGTGCTGACATGATCTATCCTCCCAATTAGGATGAACCACAAAATCAGTTCGTTGGGAATCCCAACGATTCAGGTTTTAGGCGGCTCGCTTTAGGGCGCTCTCCGGATCATCTCCGCCGCTTTTTCCGCGATCATGATGGTCGGGGCGTTGGTGTTGCCGGAGGTTAAGGTGGGCATGACCGAGGCATCGACCACGCGCAGGCCGCTCATGCCGCGCAGGCGCAGTTCGGGGTCGACCACAGCGGCGTCATCGGTGCCCATGCGACAGGTTCCGACCGGGTGGTAGATCGTGTCGGCGCGGGCGCGGATATGGGCCTCCCAGTCGGCGTCGGTTTGCGCGCTTTCGGTGCCGAACATCTCCTTGTGGTGATATTTGGCCAGCGGCGGTGCCATCAGGATGTCGCGGGTCATGCGCGCGCCTTTGATCGTGGTGGCGAGGTCGGCGGGGTCGGAGAGGAAATTCGGGTCGATGCGCGGCGCGGCGAGGGGATCGGCGCTGGTGAGCGACACATTGCCCCGGCTTTGCGGGCGCAGAACGCAGACATGGCAGGAAAAGCCGTAGCCCCAGTGCAGCTTGCGGGCGTGATCGTCGGCGATGGCGATGACGAAATGCAGCTGGATGTCGGGGCGGGTGAGCGCCGGGTCGGTTTTGAGGAAGGCGGCCCCTTCGGCGAAGGGCGAGGCCAGCATCGACACCCCATCGCGTCGCCATTGCATCGTATGTTTCAGCATCCGCCAGCCGCCGCGCGCGCCGAAGCCGAACATATCGGGGTTTTTCGATTTAAACGCCAGAACGAAATCGAGATGGTCTTGCAGGTTTTGTCCGACGCCGGGCAATTCGTGCTGGACGGCAATGCCATGCGGGGCGAGGTCTTGCGGGCGCCCGATGCCGGACAGCATCAGGAGGTGCGGCGAGTTGAAGGCGCCGCCGCAGAGGATCACCTCGCGGTTCGCCCGGACCTC
Organism: Rhodobacterales bacterium; assembly: GCA_002747325.1. Classification (GTDB taxonomy): domain Bacteria; phylum Pseudomonadota; class Alphaproteobacteria; order Rhodobacterales; family Rhodobacteraceae. The sequence goes on along the minus strand of PDOZ01000005.1, from coordinate 24,760 downwards.
GTGCCGCGCGCCGCCATGCTCGTATTCGACGCCCACCGCCCGTTTGCCCTCGGTCAGGATGCGGGTCGCCTGGGCGTGGGTCAGCACTTTCAGGTTGGGGCAGTTGCGCGCGGGGAAGAGATACGCCGCGGCGGCGGAACAGCGCTCGCCGTTCTTGTCGGGGCGGTGGAATTGCGTCACCTGATAGGCGCCGATGCCCTCGTTGTCGCCGGTGTTGAAATCCTCGCGGCGGGGATGTTGCAGCGCTGCGCCCGCCTCGATGAACGCGCGGGTGATCGGGCGCATTTGCTTTTGGTCGGAAACTTCCAGCGGCCCGTTGTCGCCATGCAGATCGTCCGCCCCGCGTTCGTTGTTTTCCGCCCGCTTGAAATAGGGCAGTACCTCGTCCCAGCTCCAGCCGGTTGCACCAGACGCGGCCCAGCCGTCGTAATCCTCGCGCTGGCCGCGCAGATAGAGCATGGCGTTGATGGCGGAGGAACCGCCGAGGCATTGGCCGCGCGGCTGATAGCCCCGGCGTCCGTTCAGGCCCGGTTGCGGCACGGTTTCATAGGCCCAGTTGTTGAGTCGCACGGGCTTGCCGGGCAGGCTGGCGATGGTGCCGATGGGGGTGCGCACGATGAGCGAATTGCCGCCCCCGCCCGCTTCCAGAAGGCACACGCGGGTCTTCGGGTCTTCGCTCAGTCGTGCGGCCAGAACCGCCCCCGCAGAGCCGCCGCCGATGATAACGAAGTCGAAGCTCTCCATGGGTCTACTCCCGGATTTTGCGGCGGCGGAACCGCAGGTTTTGCAGCTTTATCAGCGCCTTATAGGTGTGGTTGTTCCAAGGCGGGCCGACAAGCGCGGTGGCGTTGAACCGCCCCTTGCGCAGCACGGATTTGGCCTTGGAGAAGGTGCGGAAACCCTCGACGCCGTGGTAATGCCCCATGCCGGAGGGACCGATGCCGCCGAAGGGCAGGTCATCGGCGGCGACATGCATCACGGTTTCATTGACGGACACCCCGCCGGAATGGGTCGCGCGCAGCACGTCGCGGGTGCGTTTGCGGTCGTAATCGAAATAGTAGAGTGCCAGCGGGCGTTCGCGGGCATTGACAAATTCCAGCGCGTCTTCCAGCGCGCCATAGGCGATGATCGGCAGGATCGGGCCGAAGATTTCTTCGCGCAGGAGTTTCATGTCGGAAGTGGCGTTGTTGACCAGAATCATCGGCATTTTGCGCGTGCCGGAGAGGTCTTCGCCCGCTGGGTTGATCTCGAAAATCTCGGCGCCTTTCATACGGGCGTCGATGAGGTAATTCTCTAACCGGCGCTGCTGGCGTTCGCTGATAATGGCGGTGTAATCGGGATTGTCGCGCAGGGTCGGGTAGGCGCGCGCGAAGGCGACGGCGAAGGCGCTCGCGAATTCCTGCACCTTGGATTTGGGCACCAGAACGTAATCCGGCGCGACACAGATTTGCCCGGCATTCATGCATTTGCCGAAGGCGATACGGCGCGCGGCTTCCTCCAGCGGAAAGCTCTCATGCACGATGGCCGGGGATTTGCCGCCCAGTTCCAGCGTCACCGGCGTCAGGTTCGCCGCTGCGGCCTGCATGACCTTGCGGCCGATGGCGGTTGAGCCGGTAAAGACGAGGTGATCGAAGGGTAGGGCGGTGAAACGCGCCGCCAGATCCGCATCGCCATTGAGCGCGACGACCTCGTCCGGGCCGAAGGTTTCCGCCAGCATCTGCGTCAGCACCTCGCCGGTTCTGGGGGTAAATTCCGAGAGTTTCAGCATGACCCGGTTGCCCGCCGCCAGCGCCCCGATGAGGGGCGAGAGGGCGAGGAAAACCGGGAAGTTCCACGGCACGACCACGCCGATCACGCCCAGCGGCTGATACTCGACCCAGCTCGATCCGGGCATCAGCGACATCGGTGTCTGGCGGCGTTCCGGGGCCATCAGCGCGCGCAGGCGTTTGCGGTAATAATGGATGTTTTCCAGCGACGGCAGGATTTCCGACAGTTCGGTTTCGGCGGCGGAGCGGTTGGAAAAGTCCTCGCAAATGGCTGCTTTCAGCCGGTCCCGGTAGTCCAGAATGGCGTTGTGCAGCTTGTCGAGATTGCGTTTGCGCGCCTTCAGGTCCGGGTAGGGAGCGGCGGCATACGCATCGCGTTGCGCATCGAACAGGGCGGCTAGATCGGGCGTAGTGTCTTTCATGCAAACCTCTTGTGTTGCGTCCAATATAGCCCGGTTTTACGCCGCGCACAGGGGGCAGCGTCCAAATGGCGCAGTGACATGGGGGAAAGATGAGCAAATAAGTCGGACTATGCGTTTTCGCTGAGCAAAAGCGCAGTCGTTACTGTTCGCCTGAAAGGAGACTTCCATGTCTGTGAACCTGTCCCGCCGTTCTGCGCTAACCCTTGGTGCCGCCTCGCTGGCCGCCGGGTTTGCTCCCGCTTCCGCTTTTGCCGCCCCGATGGCGAAGCTTGACCTTTGGGGACCGCCCGCCGGGCCGTCCGCCGTTCTGGCCCATGCGGTTGCGTCTGGTTTCCTCGATGAATTTGCCGATGCGAGCGAGTTTCATGCGTGGCGCAATCCCGACGAGCTGCGCGCCGGTCTGAGTTCCAAGAATATCGGCATTTCCGTGGTGCCGGTTCAGGCGGCGGCCAACCTGTATAACCGCGGCTTCCCGATCAAGATGGTCAATGTGATGACGCAGGGTTTGCTCTATATCATCTCCGCCGATCCGAACGTTACCAGCACCGCCGATCTCAAGGGCATGAAGCTGGTGGTTCCGTTCAAAGGCGACACGCCGGATATCATCTTTGATCACCTGATGGCGGCGGCTGGTCTGACCGAGGGGGATATCGAGATTTTCAATGTTGGCACGCCGGTGGAGGCCGTTCAGATGCTGATGACCGGGCGGGCGAATGCGGCGTTGCTGCCGGAGCCGGCGGTTTCCGCCGCGATCATGAAGGCGAAGTCGATGGGTAAATCCCTGACCCGTGTGATCGACGTGCAGGAAGAATGGGGCAAGGTGGACAACACTGCGCCGATCATTCCGCAGGCCGGGCTTGCAGTTACCGGGCCGTTTTTGGCGGAGCATGGTGATCTGGTGGCCGGGATCAACGCGGCGCTTGCCAAGGCGGCGGCCAGCACGCTGACCGACCCGATGAAGGCGGCGAAAGACGCGACCGGGCCGCTCGGCATGCCCGCGCCGGTTCTGGCGCAGTCGATCAAGAATTCGCGCTTGGGGGTCTGGACCGCGTCCGAGATGCGTCCGTCGATTGAGCGTATGCTGAACACGATGGCAGAGGTGGACCCGAAGAAAATTGGTGGTAAACTGCCCGACGATGCGTTCTATCTTCTTTGATCTTTGGAATGGGGCGCTCGACCGATTTGGTCGGGCGCTGCAGTTTCTCTGGGGCGGCTGGGCAGGTCTGGCCGCTCTTTGCTTGTTGGGCGCGGTCTGGCAGGCGGGCTATGAGCGCTATGGCGATTTCATCCTGCCGCCGCCGTTGAACGTCGTTTTGCGGGCGTTTTACATTGTTACCTCGGCGGAAAGCTGGGCCATCGCGGCGGATACGGCGCTGCGGGCGACGCAGGCTTTCCTGCTTTCGGCAGTGGTGGGCATGGTGCTGGGCATCTGGGCCGGGTATTCGCATGCGGTGCTGCGCCTTGTGCGGCCCTTTCTGACCATCATGCTCGGGGTGCCGCCGGTGGCGTGGATCGTGTTGGCGATGATCTGGTTTGGTCCGGCGGATGGCACGGTGATTGTCACGGTGCTGGTGGCGGCGACTCCGATCATGTTGGCGGGCACGGCGGAGGGTATTCTGACCCGCGACCGGGGTCTGGACGAGATGGCGGAGGTGTTCGGCGCCGGGCCGTTGCGCCGCTTTGCCACGTTGGGTCTGCGCCAGATGTCGGCCCATGTTTTCCCCGCGCTGGTCCTCGCGCTGGCCACCGGCTTCAAGGTCGCGGTGATGGCGGAGCTACTGGCCAATGCGGGCGGGATTGGCGGCGCGCTGGCGGATGCACGGGCGAATTTCGACATTGAGGAAGCGCTGGCCTGGGTCACGGTTTCGGTCGCCATTCTGATCGTGGTGGAATACGGCGCGGTGCAGCCTTTGCGCGGCGAGTTGGAGCGCTGGAAACGGGCGGCCCAGCCTTGGGGGGTCAAAAGATGAGCGCACCTTTGATCCTCGAACGGGTCGGCCATTCCTATCTTGGCCGCAATGTGCTGACCGGCATCGACCTGACGGTGGAAGCGGGGGAAATTCTTGCGCTGGTCGGTCCGTCCGGGTGCGGAAAGTCCACGCTGGCCCATATCGCCGTCGGCACGACCGAAAGCATGGAGGGCCGGGTGACGCGCCATTACGCCCGCCATTCGATGATTTTTCAGGAACCGCGCCTGATGCCGTGGCAAACCGCCTGGGGCAATATCGCTTATCCGCTGCGCCTTGCCGGGGTGCCACGCCGCGAGCATGACGCGCGGGTATTGGCGGCGGCGGCGAAAGCCTCCTTGCAGCCCGGCGATCTGGAGAAATATCCGGTCGAATTGTCCGGCGGCATGCGTCAGCGCACCGCCATCGCCCGCGCCTTCGTGACCGAGCCGGATTTCATCTATTTCGACGAGCCCTTTACCGCGCTCGACGCGGCGCTGAAGCAACGGATGCAGGATCTTGTGATTGAAAATGCCGCCAATGCGGGGATTTCTGGTATGTTTATTACCCACGATCTGCACGAAGCGACTCGCGTTTCGACCCGCATCGCGGTGATGGACACCCATGGGCGCGGCATTCGCGGCATGCGCACCATTCCGGGGCGGCCCGGCGCGCGCGATGATCGGGAGATTTTCGATTTCGTGCAGAACGCACGCTATAACGACTCGCTCTTTGCGCATATCCATGACGTTGACGAGAGGGCGATCCAATGAGTGCGGTGGAAAGCGGCCTGTTTACCCGGCTCAAACTCGATGCGCTGGGGCATGAGGGGTTTCGCCTGTTCTTTGTGCTGGCGGCGGTGCATGCCGCGCTCTGGCCTTTCCTCTGGGTCGCGCTGCATGCGTTGGAATTGCCGCTGGCGGAGAACACGCCGTCGACCATCTGGCATGCGCATGAGATGATCGTTGGGTCTTTTGGCGCGGCGCTGATCGGCTTCATCACCACGGCGGTGCCGGAATGGACCGACACGCCAGTGCTGCGCTATCGCCCGCTCTTCATCTTTGCCGGGCTTTGGGCCGTGCCCCGGCTGGTGGGGGCGCTTGGGGCGGATTTGTTTATCCTGCCGGCGGGGCTTCTGGACCTCGGCTGGATTCTGCTGCTTCTGGTCTATGTGTTGCACCGCTCCTGGCTCCGGCGCACCGACCGGCTTACGGCGTTTGTCTTCTGGCTCAGTTTGCTGGCGATTGCGGAAGGCGTGGCGCGCTGGGGCATGTTCACCGTCGATTACGACCTGATGGAGCTGGGCACTTACGGCACCGGCTACGCCTTTCTCGGCCTGCTGGGCATCGCGCTGGGGCGGGTCAATGTGCAGGTGACGAACCTTGTGCTGGACCCGACGGAGGAAAGCTCGCCGTTTCGTCCGCATCCGGGGCGGATGGACCTCGCCGCCGGGCTGGTTTTCGTTGGCATGTTGGGGGAGGTGTTTGGCCTGTCCGATCCAGTGCAGGGGTTCTTGTGGTTCGCCGCCGGGGCGGGGTTTGTCGACCGGGTGGGCGAAGCGTTTATCGGTCGGGCGTTCTGGCGCGTTGAAATCCTGACGCTGGCGGGGTCGGCGCTGCTCGCGGGAGCGGGGCTGATGCTATACGCCGCCTCGCTGATCGGCGCGCCGTTTGGCACCGCGCCGGGTCTGCACCTCGCCTTCATGGGCGGGCTGGGCCTTGGCGTCTTTGCGGTGTTTACCATCGCCGGGCTGATCCATTCGGGCCACAACTTGCCCTTCCCGAAGGCGATGCACCTGTCCTTTACCCTGATGCTCGCTTCCGTCGCCATCCGGGTGTTGCCAGACCTCGGGCTGATGGAGCACCCGTTCGGCGTGCCCTACCTCGCCGCGTCGCTCCTATGGGCGGCGGGCAGTTTCACCTGGTTGGCGATTTTCTGGAAATACCTGACGGACCGGGGCAGCCTCGGCGCGCATGCCTGTTAAGACCGCATGGCGGCGAGGTGCGGCGGCAGGGCGGTGTTGCTGGCATTGGGCTGTGCCTGACGGGTTTCGGTGAACCGGGTCAGCCGAAGCTGCCCGTTGTGATCTTCGACCAGCGCGGTCATGCTGTCCACCCAATCGCCGCAATTCGCATAGGCAATGCCGTCATGGGAACGCAGGCCGGGCTTGTGCGAATGACCGCAAATCACCCCATCCGCCCCAACCGCGCGCGCCAGCAGGCTGAGGCGTTTTTCGGCGCTGTTGCCGAGGCTCAACAACCCATTTGCCGCTTTAAGGGCTTGTTCAATCAGGGTTTCTTCCGCATGACAGGTGCCGCGTTTGGCGCGTAGCCATTCGTCGAAGCCGCGCAGCACCGCATCCATGCGCGACCCGATGCGCGTGATCGCGTGCCAGCGCAGAATACGCCGGTCGCATTGATCGCCATGCAGGACAAGGTGCTTCTTGCCATCGGCGGTTTCATGCAGCGTGGTTTCGGTCAGGGTAAACCCCCGCAGCGGCAGGGTGCTGCCTTTGCGCAGCGCGTCGTCGTGATTGCCGGGCAGGTAAATCACCTCAACCCCCTGCGCCGCGCGGCGTTCCAGCTCATCAAGAATGGCGTCGTGCGTTCGGCTCCAATACACCTGCGCAACGTGCCAGATATCGAGAATATCGCCGACGAGATAGATTTTCTCGGCGTGATTCTGGTTCAGAAATTCAAGGATTTCCCCGGCGCGGCAGGCACGGGCTCCAAGGTGCAGATCGGACAGAAACAGGCTACGGTGCTGCATGAAAGTCAATCGGCCCTTGTTATGGTTCGTTGGTAAGTTGCGTGTTCGCGCGGCGGTCTGTCAATGTTGCGGATGCGCGGCGGGATGCTGACGTGGCGTCGCATTAAAAGTCGACGGTCACCCCCGGCAGATCGAGCGCTTTGACCAACTCGCGCAACTCCTGACGCGCGGCGACGTTGGAGATGTTCATCTGCCCATGCACCCCGACATCGCGCAGGTCCAGAAGGGTCAGCCCGCGCGGGAACAATTCGCGGAAAATCACGCGCTCGTTGAAGCCCGGCGCGGTGCGAAAGCCGATGCGTTTGGCGAGTTTTTCCAGCGCCTCGCCCATCTTCTTCTTGTTGTGCATGGCCTGCGCGCCGAGGCGGTTGCGCACCACGACCCAGTCGATCGGGGTCAGCCCGGCGCGGGCGCGCAACTGACGCGCGTTCCAGACCATCTCGGAATAGATCGACGGGCCTTCGATCTCGCCGGTTTCCCCGTCGATATGGGCCAGCAGGTCGAAATCGACGAAGCTGTCATTGAGCGGCGTGACCAGCGTATCGGCCAGCGTATGCGCAACCTGACTGAGCCGCGTATGGGCGCCGGGGCAGTCGATGACCACGAAATCGTAGCTTTGTTCCAGCCCGGAAATGGCCTGACTCAGTCGGCGGTCATAGGGATTTTCGCCCGGCGCGAGGCTGTCTTTGTCGATCTCCGGCAACTCGCGGTAATCGGGCACCGGCAGGGAAAGATCGTGCCGCGCATTGGTCTTTTTGCGGCTTTCGATGAAGCGCCCGAAGGTGCGTTGGCGCAGGTCGAGGTCCAGCACCGCAACCCGTTTGCCCATCCGCACCAGAGCGGTCGCCAGATGCATCGCCACGGTCGATTTGCCCGCGCCGCCCTTTTCATTGCCGACAACGATGATATGCGCCACGATTACCCCCACGTTACCCTTTAGCGCCCTAGTATAGCGCAGGCGGGCGCGGTGCCAAGCGCGATCATCGCAGGGCGGCGCGGAAAGCGGCGAGGCTGTCTTTGGGTTGGCCGGTGCGGGTGTAGAGACCGGATTGGCTGTGATAGGAGGCGGGGTCGTCGGTCAGTTTGAAGTAATAGGCGCGCGGGGCCGGCAGGCGGCGCATGGCGGCGAGGTAGATCGGGATGCGCTGGGCGAGATAGGCCGGACCGGAAGGCTCAAAACGCGGATTGGGGCCGCCAAATTCGGTGATCCAGACCGGCGCTCTGGCCCGCGCCCGCGTCCAGTCATAGGCGGCGCGCCACAGGCCCGGCGCGTCGTAAAGGTGCAGATCGGCAATGTCGTATTTCGCTCGCGCGAATACCGCTTCGACCCTGGCCTGTTCGGCGCGCGGTGGCTTGGCGCACAGGGCTTGTTGCACCCCGGCGGCGTCGAGTTTGGGCACGTTCGGGTCGCGCTTTTCGATGCAATAGGCGTGGTAATAGGGCACGGTGCCGGTGATCCCGCCCAACACGACCGGCAGGCCCGGCGCGTGTTGTTTCGCGGCGGCGTAAAAGCGGTTGGTGAGGGCGATAAATTCCGCCGCGCTGCCGGGGAATTGCGTTTCCCATTCATTGCCGAATTGCACCGCTTCGACCCGCCCGCGCACCGCCTGAAAAAGCGGCTTCAGATAGGCTTCAAAGGGCGCGTCGGCGGCGATGGCGCAGCCATGCGTTCCCTGTCGGACGCAGACCGCGCGGGGGCCGTCGGACGGAATGGTGAGCAGGATTTTCAGCCCGGCGGCGTTGAGATCGTCCAGCCGTTCGACCAGCGGCGCGAAATCCTGCGGGCCGGGCGACACGCCGCGCAGCTTCCAGTTCTCCGAGATGCGGATATGCCGGATGCCGAGGTTCTTGAGGGCGCGGGCGGTAAAGGCGCGGTGTTGGGCGGTGGTGACGGGCGGAAAGCTCATGCCAATCAGCGGCTCGGCGCGCGCAGGGGTGGCGATCAGCAGGGCGACGAGCAGGGCAAACAGACGCATGGGAAGCCTCTAGGATTGGGCCAGCAACCGCGCCAGCCGCTGTTGCCGATGCGCGAAAAAAAAGCGCAGGAACGGGCGCAGGGGGTGGCTGAGCCAACCGGCATCATAGGTCAGCTCGTCGGTATAGCGCAGGCCATCCGCGTCGGGCGCGATCAGGATACGGTGGTTCCAAACGCGCATCAGCGGGCCACGGCCCCGGTCCAGCAACTCATAGGGCGCGTTGCTCGCGTGGACAAATTCTACCCCGATCACCTGCCAGCCCAAGGGGATCACGCCGAACAGTCTCAGCGCCGCGCGGTATTCCCGTGCCTCCCATGTTACGGGGAAAGCGGGCGGATCGAGCGGGCGAAACCGGATCAGCGGGGCGCAGATATGCGCCATGACCTCGGGGCGTTGCACCATCCGCCAGAGCTTGTCGGGCGGGGCGGGTAACGTGCGGCTGAGGCGAATAACGGGCATCCGGTTCTTCTCTGTCGAGTGTGTGACCTGCCAAGTTTACCCCGCGCGCGCAGTTTCGCAAAGCGCGCCGTGCTGGAAAAGAAAAACCGCCCCGAAGGGCGGCTTTTGTCTCTTTCGCTGCGATCAGGCTTAGAAGCCCAGACCAGCGTATTTGTTCTTGAACTTCGACACACGACCGCCGGTATCCATCAGGCGGGCGCCGCCGCCGGTCCATGCCGGGTGCGCGGAGGGGTCGATGTCGAGGGCGAGCGTGTCGCCTTCCTTGCCCCAGGTCGATTTCATCTGCACGATGGTGCCATCGGTCATTTTGACGTCGATGAGGTGGTAGTCGGGATGGGTGTCTTTTTTCATCTCGAAACTCCTTATTTCGACTTGGGCTTGTAGTGGGTGTCTTCTGCGATCCGGGCGGATTTGCCGCGACGCGAACGCAGGTAGTAGAGCTTGGCGCGGCGCACACGGCCACGGCGCACAACTTCGATGCTGTCGATGTTGGTCGAGTAAAGCGGGAATACGCGCTCCACGCCTTCACCGAAGGAAATCTTGCGCACGGTGAACGAACCGGCGATGCCTTCGCCGTTCTTGCGCGAAATGCAGACGCCTTCGTAATTCTGCACCCGCGAGCGCGAGCCTTCGGTCACTTTGTAGCCGACGCGGATGGTGTCACCGGCTTTGAAATCGGGGATGTCTTTCCCCAGGGCGGCGATCTGTTCCGCCTCCAGTTCAGCGATCAGGTCCATCTGATCTTCTCCTAAATTGCTTGCGGTTGTTCCGCAAAGTTTGCTGCCGTCCAGAGCTTCCCGGCCACATCGGGTCCGCATCTGCGCCCGCGGGAGAATACAACGTCGTTTCTTGTCTGTCCTTCGCCGGGGGCGGGGCTGTGGTTGCACACAACCCTTTGGGTGCCGCAAAGCAAAGGGACCGCACGACTCAGAAGAGCGGTGCGGATGGGGGTCTATAGCTTGTGGAAGCGGGGGGCACAAGGGTGTCACTTCGACAGCTTGTCCCACAAATCCGGCCGCCGCGCTTTGGTTAACGCTTCGCTTTGCGCGCGGCGCCAGCGCTCGATGGCGCCGTGATTGCCCGATAGCAGCACCTCCGGGATCGGCCGTCCGCGCCATTCGGCCGGGCGGGTGTATTGCGGATGTTCCAAAAGGCCCGCGCTGTGGCTTTCCTCCTCCGTCGAGGCGGCATTGCCCAATACGCCGGGGCGCAGGCGGATGGTGGCGTCGATCATGGCCTGCGCGGCAATTTCGCCGCCGGTCAGCACGAAATCGCCAAGGCTGACCTCCTCGATCTCGTATTCCTCCAGCACCCGTTCATCGACGCCCTCAAAGCGGCCACATAGCAGGGTGATCCCGTCTGCCTCGGCCCATTCGCGTGCCTTTTGCTGCGTGAAGGGCGCGCCGCGTGGGCTGAGATAGACCACCGGCCATTTGCGCCGGTCCGTCGGCGTTCCCTGCGCCGCCACGTCCAGCGCCCGGCCCACGATATCGGCGCGCAGCACCATGCCCGCGCCGCCGCCTGCGGGTGTGTCGTCCACATTGCGGTGCTTGCCCTCGCCAAAGCGGCGCAGGTCGATCGGTTCCAGCCGCCATTCCCCTTTATCGAGCGCCTTTCCCGTCAGGCTCTGGCCCAAAATGCCGGGGAACGCGTCGGGGAACAGGGTGATGATGCGCGCGGTCCAGGCATGGGCCAGAGCCGGGCGATCCACCATCAATTCGCGGGGTTGCAGGCTGGGCGTGACTTTCAGCCGCCCGTGCGATTTCAGTTTTTTGTTGTCTTCGGACATGGGGGCTGTCTACGAAATGCGGGAGCGATTGCAAAGGAGCTTTCATGGAACGCGCGGCATTGTTGGCGGAAGCGGAGGCGCTCGGGGCGCGGCACGGGGCGGTTGGCCGCGCGGTCGTGTTGTCGTGCCGTATGGCGCCCGCCTCGACGCGGGTCGTGCTGCGCTTTGGCGACCGGGTGCTGAAATGGGACAAGACCGGGCGGAGCCTTGCGGCGTTTGAGGCGGATGTGGCGGCGCACCGGGCGGCGTTTGAGGCGCTGGGCGCGCCGCGGGTGCCGCGCCTGTTTTCGGTGGACACGGAGAGCCGGTCGGTGCTGATGCAATATGCGCCGGGGGTGTCGGTGCAGGATTTGTTGCTGGAAGCGGAATTGGGGATCGTCGATGCGCGGGATGTGATGCGGCGGGCCGGGCGCTGGATTAGGGCGTATCATGGCGCCACCGCCGCCCCAGCGCGCCCGATCCATCCCGGCACCATGCTGCGCTGGGCTGAGGACATGACGCAGCAGGTGGAGGCGCGCACCCGCGATGTGCCGCGCCGCGATTTATTTTTGGAAACCGCGCGGTTGATCCCGGAACTGGGAGGCTTGGCGGCGGGGCAACAAACACCGGCGGCGGCCTGTCATGGCGATTTGCACCTGAAAAACCTGTTGATCGGCGAGGCAGTTACCGGCATCGACTTCCGCCCGCTGAAAACCCTGCCCACCGCGCATGACCTCGCGACGTTCCTCGCCAATTTCGCGGTCTGGTTTGACGATAAAGACGGCGCAGCGGAAGCGGCGTTCTGGCAGGGCTACGGCTCGCGCGCGCTGCATGACGCCGCCTTGTCTTACATCCGCCCGATCACGCTGTTGTCGATCTGGTTCGGCCTGCCGAAAGACAAAGCGGCCCGGCGCGAAAGCGATGCACGTCGGCTCAAGGGGGTGTTGCGCGAGGCGCGGAAATTACTCGGAGAACACTCCTTCCGGCGGGTCGGCGACGATGCGGCCTTGCGCGAGGTCGACGGTCGGCACGGCGTCGAGGGTGAAGGGCAATAGGGCCGGGGTTTTCAGGCCGGGCGCGGTGATTTCCAGCAGGTCAGACGCGCCGTGGTTCAACACGGCGGACACCGTGCCGAGCAGCGCGCCGCCTGTGTCGCGGACCTCAAGGCCGATCAGGTCGGCGTGGTAATATTCGTCATCGGGCAGCGACGGCAGGGCCGCGCGCGGGGCGTAAAGCCGAACGCCTTTCAGCGCATCCGCGTCTTCCTTGCTGGCAACGCCACTGAGCCGCGCGGCAAACCCGCCCTTGAGCGGGCGCAGCAGGGTGACGCGATAGGTCGCGCCGGTCTCGTCAAAGAGCGGACCATATTCGGCGATGTCCTCCGGCTGGGCGCAGTAACTCTTCAGCCGCACCTCGCCCTGCACACCGTAAGCGCCGCCAATGCTACCAACGCAAATCCGCTCTTCGCTCATCTCACCCTCCCGCTTACTTCGCGGCTATCATGCCCGCAAAGGGGCAAACATGAAAAGGGGGCATTGCCGCGCAACGCCCCCTCAACCGCAAAAAGACGCGGATTATTCTTCAGAAGCTTCGGCAGGCTCAGCCGCCTTCGCAGCTTTCTCTTCCGCGCGCTCCTTGGCCTTCTCACCCGGCTCGGCTTTCTTCGGGTTGTTGCGCTCTTTCTTCGGCAGGGTGCCTGCGGCTTCGAGGAAGCGGGATACGCGGTCGGACGGCTTGGCGCCTTGATCGAGCCAGTATTGCACGCGCTCCATGTTGAGCTTCACGCGGTCTTCCGAATCCTTCGGCAGCAGCGGGTTATAGGTGCCCAGTTTCTCGATGAAGCGGCCATCGCGCGGCATACGCGAATCGGCGGCGACAACGCGGTAGAACGGGCGTTTCTTGGTGCCGCCACGGGCGAGACGAATTTTCATAGCCATTGGTGTATCTCCTGTTTGCAAGCTATTTCAGGGGGTTAGCCCCGATTTCGGTGTGTGTCGACGGCTTCATTCCTGTTGCCGTTTGTGATGCCTGATGACCTCATCAATGATGAAGTTCAGGAATTTCTTGGCGAATTCCGGGTCCAGATCGGCCCGTTTTGCCAAATCCTCCAGCCGCTCGATCTGCGCGGCTTCGCGAGCCGGGTCCGAGGGGGGCAGGGCGTGTTTCGCCTTCAGCGCGCCGACGGCCTGGGTGTGTTTGAAACGCTCGCCCAGAGTGTAGACGAGGATTGCGTCGAGCCGGTCGATGGACTCGCGGTGTTCTTTCAGAAGCGCGGCGGCGCGGGCGGTGTCGTCGCTCATGGGGTGGCTCCTTCTGCGGCGGTTGGGTGGCGGTAAACGCCGAGTTCGCCTTCATAGCCCGGAAAGCGCGGCGCGTCGGGATCGAGGGTGCAGCCAAGGCGGCGGGCGAGGGCGGCGGAGCGGGTATTGTCGCGGGGGATGTAGGAGACAAAGCGGGCAATGCCGGTGTTGTCCCAAGCCCATTGCCGCGCCGCGAGCGCCGCCTCATGGGCGATGCCCTTGCCCTCGGTTTCACTGCTCCAGAGGGTCCAGGCCAGTTCCGGCTCCGGCCAGCCGACGGGATGCCAGGGGCCGATCAGGCCGATCGCGGTATCCTGCCCTTTCAGCGTCACCGCAAAGGGGCCGAAATCGCGCAGAACCCAATGCCCGACCCAATGGCCAAACTGGCGCCACGCCAGTCGGTCGTTCATCTCGTTGCCCGGTCCGGCGCCAATGCTCTCCGCTCGCGGGTCTTCCACGAAGAAGGCGCGGTACGCCTCCCAGTCGCGCAGATCCGGCGCGCGCAGCACGAGGCGCTGGGTTTCGATGGGGGCAACGTCGAGGCGCATTACTTTTTCTTCCCGAAGCCGGTGAGATTGCCGGGCAGGGCGCCGCCGCCGAGACCGGGCAAACCGCCGGTGCCGCCGAGTTGCTTTGCCGCCTGTTCCAGCGCTTTCGGGTCGCTCATGTCGGGCATGCCGCCGGGGAGACCGCCGGGCATGCCGCCGCCTTTGCCGAACATGCCGCGCATGGCCTGTTTCAGCATCCCGCCTTTGCCCATTTTCTTCATCATGTCGGCCATCTGGCGCTGCATTTTCAGCAGGCGGTTAAGATCGGACACTTCCAGCCCGGCGCCCGCGGCGATGCGTTTTTTGCGGCTGGCCTGCAAAAGACCGGGATTGGCGCGCTCGCGTTTGGTCATCGACTGGATCAGGGCGATCTGACGCTTCAGCATCTTGTCATCAACCCCCGCCGCCGCAGCCTGTTTCGCCATTTTGCCCATGCCGGGCATCATGCCCATGACGCTTTCCATGCCGCCCATTTTCTGCATCTGCTCAAGCTGCGCCTTCAGGTCGTTCATGTTGAACATACCCTTCTGGAAACGCTTCATCATGCGCTGGGCCTGTTCGGCCTCGATGGTTTCCTGCGCCTTTTCGACGAGGGCCACGATGTCGCCCATGCCGAGGATGCGGCCAGCGATACGGTCCGGCTCGAAGGTTTCCAGCGCTTCCATCTTTTCGCCAAGGCCGACAAAGCGGATCGGCTTGCCGGTCACGGCGCGCATGGACAGCGCCGCACCGCCGCGCCCGTCGCCGTCCATCCGGGTCAGCACCACGCCGGAAATACCGACCTTGGCGTCAAATTCCTGCGCCACTTCGACCGCGACCTGCCCCGTCAGACCATCGACCACGAGCAGGGTTTCGCGCGGGGAAACGGCATTGCGCACCGCTTCCACCTCGTCCATCAGCACTTCGTCGATATGCAGACGCCCGGCCGTGTCGAGGATATAGACGTCATAGCCGCCAAGGGTGGCCTGTTGCTGGGCGCGTTTGGCGATCTGCACCGGCTTTTCGCCGGGCACGATGGGCAGGGTGTCAACGCCGACCTGTGCGCCCAGCACCTTGAGCTGTTCCATGGCGGCGGGGCGGTAAACGTCGAGCGAGGCCATCAGCACCCGCTTGCCCTCGCGCTCCTTGAGGCGTTTGGCCAGCTTGCCGGTCGTCGTGGTTTTACCGGAGCCTTGCAGACCGACCATCAGGATCGGGGCGGGCGGGTTGTCGATCTTCAGCGTGCCGGGGTCTTCCTCGCCGGTCAGAACCGCGACCAACTCGTCATGCACGATCTTGACGACCTGCTGGCCGGGGGTCACGGATTTGGTGACGGCCTGCCCGGTGGCCTTTTTGGTGACTTTGCGCACGAAGCTGCGGGCCACGTCGAGCGACACATCCGCTTCCAGCAGCGCCACGCGCACTTCGCGCAGGGCGGTTTTCACGTCGTCTTCGGACAGCGCGCCCTGTTTGGTCAGGCGATCAAACACTCCGCCAAGGCGGTCTGACAGGCTTTCAAACATCGCGGCTCCTTTCGCCCCTCGCTTTCGTATCCTCACGCGGTTCGGCCCCCGTGGGCGCAACGCGCTGACGGGGGGCGATCCCGGCCTGAGGCCATGGGACCGGAAGAGACAATCTTCCGGGTATTGTCCCTGCACCTATGCGGGGGAGGGCACGATGTCAAGCATTGCGTCCCAAAAGCAAAAGACCCGGCTCGGGAGCCGGGTCTCTCTATTGGTCTTTGTCGTGCGCTTAGTGCAGCTTGGTTTCGACGTCCTTGATGGCGGCGTCGATCAGCTTGTTGCCCTCGGCGGCGGTCATCTTGTCGGCGATCAGGCGCTGGGCCACGTCAACCGCAACGGTGATGGCGGTGTCGCGCACCTCTTTCACTGCGGCATTTTCTGCCGATGCGATCTGATCCTGAGCGGCGGCAATGCGGCGCTCGATGGTTGCCTTGAGGTCTTCCTTCGCCAGTTCGGCTGCGGCTGCGGCCTCTTTCTTGGCGTGGGCGATGATCTCTTCCGCCTGTTCGGCCACTTCCTTTTGCTTGCGCTCATAGGAAGCGAGGATGGTCTGGGCCTCTTCGCGCAGGGCGCGCGCTTCGTCCAGCTCGCCTTTGATGCCTTCGGCGCGCTTGTCCAGCAAACCGCCCAGCATACCGGGCACTTTGAAGTAGATCAGCACCCCGATGAAGACGAGGAAGGCAATCGCCACGATGAAGTTGGTGTTCTTCAGCGAGAAGAACGGGCCAGACGCGGCCAGCGCCGGGGATGCGGCGAGGATAAGGGGGAGAGCGAGGAGCTTTTGCATGACTTATCCTTTCATCCGGGCGGTAACGGCGGCGGTGACGCTCTTGGCATCGGCTTTGAAACCGAAGCTGGTGAGGATCTCCTTCGCGGTGTCTTTCGCCACGACTTTCACGCTGTCGAGTGCGCCTTCGCGGATGGCGGCAATCGCCTTCTCCGATTCGGCGGCCCTTGCGGCGATCTCGGCATCCGCTTTTGCTTGCGCGACGTCCAGATCGGCCTGAATTTCTGCTTTGGCTTCCGCGACGATCTTGGCGGCCTCGGCCCGGGCATCGGCCAGCGCCTTGTTGTAGGCTTCTTCCGCCTCAACGGCCTGCTGCTTCAGCTCTTCGGCCTTGGCGAGGTCCTTGGTGATCGTGTTGGACCGTTCGTCCAGAACCCCCTTGATACGCGGCAGGGCCACGCGGGAGAGAACGAAATAGATGACGACAATCGTCACCACAAGCCAGAAAATCTGGTTCCCGAAGGTCGAGAAATCCAGCTGCGGCATGCCTGCGCCACTTTCGGCAGCACCGTGAGCGGCGTCTGCTGCGGGTGTTGTGTGTCCACCTGCCATCTTGTCCTCCTGGAACCTGGGTTACTTGCGGTAAGTCCCGGTCTTCCGGGGCTTACGGGGTGAGACCAGCCGGGGCCGGCCTCACCGTGCGTAAGGATAGTCCAGGTCTTAGACGGCGAACATCAGCAGAAGGGCGACGAGGAACGAGAAGATCCCCAGCGCTTCCGCAAATGCGATGCCGATGAATAGGGTCGCGGTCTGGCCAGCGGCGGCAGACGGGTTGCGCAGAGCGCCGGCGAGGAAGTTCCCTGCCACGTGGCCCACACCGATAGCGGCGGCGCCGGAACCGATGCCTGCAAGACCTGCACCGATGAATTGACCCAGTTGTGCGATATCGCCTTCCATGATTTTTCTCCTTACGATGGAATTGCGTTGATTTCTGCCTGACCGGCCCGCCTTAGTGCGACGGGTGCAGCGCGTCTTTCAGATAGACGCAGGTCAGGATGGTGAATACGTATGCCTGCACCCCGGCGACCAGCATTTCGAGGCCATAGATGGCGGTGATCGAAAGCACGGCGAGAGGGCTGATGGCGGCGATCGCGGCGAAGCCTGCGAACACTTTCATCACGGCGTGACCGGCCATGATGTTACCGCCAAGACGAATGGAATGGCTGACCGGGCGCACGAAGTAGCTGATCAGCTCGATGATGGCCAGGATCGGGCGCAGGGCGAGCGGCGCCGACGAGACCCAGAACAGGCCGAGGAACCCGAGACCGTTCTTCACGAAACCAATGATGGTCACTGTGAGGAACACGGCCATGGCCAGAACCGCCGTCACCGCGATGTGCGAGGTGGTGGCGAAGGACATGGGCAACATGCCGAGATAGTTCGAGAACAGGATGAACATGAAGAGGGTGAAGATGTAGGGGAAGAACTTGATCGCGTCACGACCGGCAACATCTTCTACCATCTTGTAGGTGAAGCCATAGAGGATTTCGGCCACCGACTGCGAACGCGAGGGCTGCACGGCGCGACCACGGGTGCCGAAGACGAACAAAGCGATGATCGCCAGCGCGGCGAGGAACATCCAGAGGGTCACGTTGGTGATGGTATACCAGTGAACCGGACCGTCGCCGAACAACGGCTTAACGATGAACTGGTCCAGCGGGTGGAATACAAGGCCGCTCTCTTCGCCATGTGCTTCAGTCGCCACGTTTCTCTTCCTCTTCCAAGGCCGCCTTCGCAGCCTGTTGCAACTCTACTTCCTTCGCCGAGGCCAGCATGGTTTTCACCCCCGCCGCCAGGCCAAGAAAGATGAAGATCACCAGAAACAGGGGGATGGTTCCGAGGGCGTAATCCAGCCCGTAACCAATGCCAAAGCCGATCCCGAGACCGGCAACCAGTTCGATGACCATGCGCCATGCCAGATTGGCCTGCGCGTAATCCTTCTTCATATGCTCGGGTTCCACCTTCGCGGCGCGGATTTCGCCAATGCGATTTTCCAGCGCTTTCAGGCGGTCTTCCGGGCTTTTGCGTTCGGCATCCGTCACCAGAAGGGTCCCTGCATTACTCAAGGTTTTGCTAAGCGCTTGGGGGCCGTGAGTCAATGCCGGATAGCGCCAACAATGCGCGGCGCAACGCTTTGAAAAGGAATGATTTTTTAGAAAGGCCCGATTCGTGCAGGCGCAATTTGCTCCGATGGGGCGCTTTGGGCTTATTCAACCATCTGGTTGACGATTGGCGGGGGAGTGCCTAACGGAAGGACATGCAACCGACGCTCGACACCGTATTCTCCGCCCTCGCCGACCCGACCCGGCGGCACATCCTCGCCATGTTGCTGGAGGATGACATGGCGGTGACGGATGTGGCGGAGCCGTTCGAGATGTCGCTGGCGGCGGTGTCGAAACACCTGACCATCCTCAGCCGCGCCGGGTTGATCTCGCAGGAAAAGCGCGGGCGGGTGAAGTGGTGCAAACTGGAACCGGACGCGCTGCGTGAGGCGTCGGTCTGGATGCAGGGGTTTGGTCAGTTCGAGGCGGTCGATTTCGATGCGTTCGAGCGGTTCCTTGAGCGGGAACTGGATTAACCCTCACGCAGCCGCTTGCGGATATATTTTGCCGCCGAGCGGTAATGCGCCGCGCCATTGGCCTCCGACCACCGCCCCGGCGTCCATTTGTTGTTCGCCCCCTGCATTGGGCCGGAATAGAGCGCGGCGTCATCGGAGGCGGCGTAAAAGTCCATCAACCGCTTATGCCCCGCTTCCAGCGCCGCGCGCGCCTCGTCGAAACTGCGCCCGGCGTAACGCCCCAGCATCTCGGCATTATACTTCTTCAGATCGTTCCACTTATAGCCCTTGGCGGGAAAGAACACCTCCTTGCCCGCCAGCCCGTCTTCATACCAGCCAAAGAACAGGTCGATCCAGTGGGCGCGGTGGTTGAGTAAATCCGTGATCGACCACCCATCGGCGTCCTTCACCCCCGCCAGCTCTGGCGGCACGCTGTCGAGCAGCTTGACCAGCTTGCCCCATTCTTTTTCGGTAATAGCGGTGAGATCGGTAACATTGGTTGCAGCGGGCACGACACTTCCTCCTGCCCGCTGCCTATCATGCCGCCTGTTTGCGCACCTTGATGTGCCTCAAAGATCAGGCTGTGCCCTGTCCCCGGTGGCTTCGCGCCAGTGACGCCGACACAGGGAAACATAGGTTTCGTTGCCGCCGATCTGCACCTGGTCGCCATCGGTGAGGGCTTTGCCGGAAGCGTCTTGTCGGATCACCATGGTGGCTTTCTTGCCGCAATGGCAGATGGTGCGTACCTCGCGCATTTCGTCGGCCAAAGCGAGCAGGGCGGCGGAGCCGGGGAACAGGTTGCCCTGAAAATCGACGCGCAGCCCATAGGCCATGATTGGCACGCCAAGGTCGTCTACCGCACGGGCGAGTTGCCAGACCTGCTCATGCGACAGGAATTGCGCTTCGTCGATGAAGATACAGGCGACCGGCCCCCGACTTAACCGCATGGCGATCTTGTCGAACAGGTCTTCGCCCGCCTGAAAGGTGTCGGCCTCGGCGTCGATGCCGATGCGGCTGCCGATGGTGCCGGTGCCGGCGCGATTGTCCAGCGCGGCGGTGATCAGGTAGGTCTCCATGCCGCGTTCGCGGTAATTGTAGGACGCTTGCAGCAGCAGGGTCGATTTGCCTGCGTTCATGGTGGAGTAATGAAAATACAGTTTGGCCATGTCCCGGAGGTATCCGCATGGGTCGATGGATGCAAGCGCGCCGGGCCGGGAGAACCAACCGGGGCGACAAACTGGGGGACAGATCGAACCGTTTAAACGAGACCCGGGTCGTATGGGATGGAACCAGTCTCGATACTTGTTACACCGATCTGTCGCTTGTGCGGTTTCCCGAAGCAAGCGCCGCTTTCGGCGACCCCCTTTCCGACGCTGAAGCGCCGGACACTTTTGACGCGACCGCTTTTTAACGGACAAGTTCATTAGGCCATTCACAAAGGGAAATTTTAATGGGAAAAGGAAGATGGATTTCCCCGCGTGGCGGGATCTGGTGTAGAGTGAGGGCGTAAATGACCGGAATTGGCAAGTATCTGAAGAAGCACACGGAAGTTTTGGTCAAGGATGTCGGCATCGAGGCGGCGTGTGAACTGGCGGGCAAATCAAAGGCGACGCTGGGCCGGTATTATTCCGATGCGGAGGAGCATTCGGATCGTTTCATGCCGATTGATACGGTGGCCGCGATTGAGGCGGCGGCGAGTTATCCGCATGTGACTTCGGCGCTGGCGGAAATTTCGGGTCATACGGTGAATCAGGAGGCGGACCGGCGCAATTCGGACCCGCGTGGTGGCGGGGTCAATGCCGATGTGATCGCGCTGTCGCAGCGCTTCGCCATGTTGATGAGCGAGTATCAGCAATCCATCGAGGACGGGGTGATCACGGCGAATGAGGCCAAGCGGCTGTTGCACGAGACCCTCGCCTTGCAACAGGTTCTGGTTGATATGAAGCTGAACCTTGAGGCGGAAAGCGGTTAACCCGCCCAGATCCGCCATGTGATCACGACCCACGCCACCCCGGCTGCAATGGCAGCAAGGGCCACCGCGGCGCTGGCGGCGTCTTTGGCGCGGCGGGCAAGGTCGTGGTCTTTGGTGGAGATATAGTCCACCGTCCGCTCCACCGCCGTGTTGATCAGTTCCATCGCCAGAATCAACACCCCCAGCGGCAGGATCACTGCCCGCTCCGCGAAGGTCAGCGGAAAGGCAAGGGCCGCGAGGGCGGACAGCACGTTGATCGTGGTCCAGAATTTCAGGCTCGGTTCGTTCTGCCAGGTATCCACCCATCCGGCCCAGGACCAGACACAGCGGTTCACAAAGCGTCGCCATTCGCGTGCAATCATGTCGCCTCCCGATGTTCGAGGTAATAATCCACCGCATCGGCCACCCGCCGGAACCGATCGCCTCCGAGCTTGGTGCCACCGAACCAGCGGCTGACGATCACCACCTCGCCTTCCAGCCCAGCGCCTTTGAGTTTCTGCAAGATTACCGATCCCGCGCCCGCCTCGCCGTCATCGCCTTTGACCGGCACCCCGGAGAGGATCGCGCCCCAGCTATTATGCGTCGCGCGGGCGAATTTCTTGTTGCGGGTCAGGTGTTTGAGCGCGTCGCGAATGTCGTCACGGCTGACAACCGGTGCGCCGGACACCGCGTATTTCGACCCCCGGTCGGTAAAAATCGCCTCGAAAACCTGCATGTTCCCCTCGTGTCGAACGTGACGCGGAACATGGCCCGGATTGCGGGCGAGGGCAAGCGGTCTGATTTTCTGGCGCTGCCGGGGTAAAGCGGTTATGGCTATCGCAACCGCTTGAAATTCGCCTGAGAAGATCAAGATATGAAGCGACAGGAGAGATTATGCCCGAGAAAAACCAAGCCGCCCTCGACTTTCTGCTTTCCCGCCGGTCGCGCATGTCGCGCACGCTGGTCGCGCCCTATCCGGATCGCGCGCAGATGGAGGTTCTGCTAACCGCCGCCGCGCGCACGCCGGATCATGGCAAGCTGGTGCCGTGGCGGTTTATCGTGCTGGAGGGCGCGGCGCTGGAACGGCTGGCGGATCTGGTGGAGATGCGCGGCGCGGAACTGGAGGTCGATCCGGCCAAGGTGGAAAAGCTGCGGTCGGCTTTTGCCGATGCGGGGCGGATCGTGGCGGTGATCGAGGTGCCGAAGGAGAGCGCCGGGGTGCCGCACATTGAGCAGAGCTATGCGGTCGGGGCGGCGTGCCTTGGCTTGGTGAATGCCGCGCTGGCGGCGGGATGGGGGGCGCAATGGCTTTCCGGTTGGGCCAGCCACGACGCGGAATTTACCCGTCGCGGCTTGGGGCTTGCCGAGCATGAGCGGGTTGCGGGTTTCATTCATATCGGCACGGAAAGCAAGGTGCCGTCGGAGCGTCCGCGCCCCGATCTGGCGGAAATCACGGAGTGGGTAACGGACTGATGTTTAGCGATTTTGCCCGTGCCGTGGCGCAACTCCCGGACCCGCGCTTTCGCTGGGTTTTGCTCTTGGGCCTTGGCCTGACCTTTGCGCTGCTGGCCGGGGCGACCGCCCTTGTGGTCTGGCTGGTCGGGGTCTTTGTGCCCGACGCGCTGAACCTGCCGCTGATCGGAGAAGTCGGCGGGATTTCCACCGTGGCGAGCTGGGCCATGCTGCCGATCATGCTGGTTCTGAGCTTTGTGCTGATGGCGCCGGTTGCCGCCGCATTTATTGGCATTTTCCTCGATGATGTGGCCGAAGCGGTGGAGGAAAAGCACTATCCCGGCCTCGCGCCAGTGGGCCGTTTGCCCCTGTCCGACACGTTGCGCGACAGCGCGGCAACCATCGGCGTCACGGTCGTGGTTAACCTTGTGGCGCTGATCGCCATGCTCTTCGTCGGCCCCTTTGCGCCGGTCCTGTTCTGGGCGGTGAACGGTTACCTGCTGGGACGGGAATTTTTCCAGATGGCCGCCATCCGCCGCGAGGGCCGCATCGGTGCCAACCGCTTGAGATCAAAGCACAATCTGGAAATATGGGTCGCGGGAACCCTGATGGCGATACCGCTATCCGTGCCCGTGGTAAACCTCTTGATTCCCATTCTGGGCGCCGCGACCTTTACCCATATGTATCACCGCTTGAGCGGGCGTTAAACCTGCTCCAGTTCCACGAGGCAGCCGTTGAAATCCTTCGGGTGCAGGAACAGAACCGGC
This sequence comes from Rhodobacterales bacterium, assembly GCA_002747325.1. GTDB lineage: Bacteria > Pseudomonadota > Alphaproteobacteria > Rhodobacterales > Rhodobacteraceae. Next base: position 1,790 of record PDOZ01000005.1, on the reverse strand, counting down.
TTGCCGTGTGCGCCGATCTTTGGTTCGCCACTGCCCAGAACCCGCGCGCCTTCGGCCTTCAGCTTGTCGCGTGCGGCAAGGATGTCGTCGACCTCGTAGCAGATATGGTGGATGCCGCCGGCGGGGTTTTTCTCCAGAAAGCCCGCGATGGGGGAGTTGTCGCCCAGCGGATAGAGCAGCTCAATCTTGGTGTTCGGCAGGGTGATGAACACTACCGTCACCCCATGGTCCGGCTCATCCTGCGGCGCGCCCACCTCGGCGCCCAGCGTGTTCTTGTATTGCGCCGATGCCGCTTCAAGGTCCGGCACTGCGATGGCAACGTGGTTCAATCGTCCGATCATGGTTTTCCTCCTCTTTGGCCCCTTATGGCCCGTGCGCGCGGGTGCGTGCAACCGCAGAGCGCTGCCGGAAGAAAAAACTGTGCGGCTTTAACCGGACATTAAGTAATCGGTGTTTAACTGGCGGGGCAACAACGCTCTGGGGAGAGTAAAATGACCGATGATCTGAGCCAGCTTTTATCCAACCATCCAAGCCCGGATCGCCCGCTGGCGGGGCGAACCGTGCTGCTGGTTGAGGACAGTCGATTCGCTTCTGAAGCGATCCGGCTTTTGTGTTTGCGTTCTGGTGCGCGGATCAGGCGGGCGGATTGTCTGACAGCGGCGCGCAGGCATCTGGCGGTGTATCGGCCCTCGGTGGTGATTGTGGATATGGGCCTGCCGGATGGGAGCGGCGCGGAGCTGATCGAGGAATTGGCGCGGGCAACGCCGCGGGTGCCGGTGATTCTGGGCACGTCTGGTGATACCGGCGCGCGCGAAGAGGCGGGGCTTGCCGGAGCGGACGGGTTTCTGGCCAAGCCGGTCGAGAGCCTTGCGCTGTTTCAGCAAAGCATCCTGATGCATCTCCCGCCGGAGGAAGTGGCGCGCGGGGTTCGGCCCGTGCCGCAGGGTAGCGTCGCGCCGGATCCGCTGGCTCTTGCCGATGATCTGAACCAGATGTCCGAGATCATGGCGGATGAACGGCGCATGGATTATGTGACGCAGTTCCTTGGTGCGGTGGCGAAGAGCGCGCATGACAGGACGCTGGAAAAGGCGGTGGATAAGGTTCGGCAGCGCCGGGCGGCGGGCGAGGGGCACGGACGGGCGCTGGCGGCCCTGAATGCCTTGCTTGAGGACCGCATTGCGTTGGCGAGGGCGGTATGATGCGAGGCTGCCGTAACATTCCCGCGAAAGTGGCCTCTTTCTGGCGCAAAGGCTCCCCAATATTGCCCCAATCGGTCGGCAGTCTGACTGGAAATGCACCGTGGGCCGGTGGGGCTATCCCTTCGGCTTCGTGCCCAAACGCGGATCAGGAGCAGTCGATGCAGTCTCTTTTCGAGATGTTTATTAAAGAAGAGGAAGGCAGCACGACCGTGGACTGGATTGTGCTGGTGGCCGGGGTGACGTTGATGGTCCTGTCGGTGATGGCCACGATGGCGACGGGCGTTGAGGGTCTCAACGATCAAACAATAGACCGGATGGAAGCCATCGGCGAGAATATGGGCTAGGACCAATCGACATTCAGGATTCCCAGAGGGTGTGTTTGTGTGATTCATAGAGCCCTATATTGAGCAATCTGGGGGCAGTCACATGGCCAAACGATATGAACTCACCGCGCCGCAATGGCGCAAGATCGAACCGCTTTTGCCGGGCAAGCCTGGTGACCCTGGGCGGAGCGGCGCGGATAACCGGTTGTTTGTAAACGGTGTTTTATGGGTCCTGCGCTCCGGCGCACATTGGCACGACCTGCCGCAG
>PDOZ01000031.1 GCA_002747325.1 Rhodobacterales bacterium | reverse complement strand
CGCGACCCGCTTCGACAGGCGCGCCGTCTACTTTCTCAGCTTCATCCATCTCGCATCAGCGATGCTATGGATGCGATGAATGTCGATTCAGCCTAGAGCGAAATCGATTTAATCAGCAACATCAAGTATCAAAATTCGCGTTCGAAATCAGCAGCATGCTGATGGCGAGGCAGCGAATTTTGATTAAGATTTATCGATTTCTGCTCTAACGCGACTTCTGCAATGCGCGCACCGCGGCAAAGAAAAGGGCGCGGCTTACCCGCGCCCTGATCTGAAAAATGTGTTTCGCTGCGGTTATTCCGCTTCGATCACCCGCAAGGACAATTCGCGCAGCTGTTCGTTCAGCGGTTCGGTCGGAGCATCCATCATCAGGTCTTCTGCCCGCTGGTTCATCGGGAACAGCATCACTTCGCGGATGGTCTCTTCTCCGGCCAGCAGCATGACGATCCGGTCGATCCCGGCCGCGCAGCCACCGTGCGGCGGGGCGCCGTATTGGAACGCGGTATACAGCCCGCCGAAGCGTTTTTTAACCTCTTCTTCGCCGTAGCCTGCGATCTCGAAGGCTTTCAGCATCACGTCCTGTTTGTGATTCCGAATGGCGCCAGAAACCAGTTCAGACCCGTTGCAGGCGAGGTCATATTGATAGCCGGTCACTTCCATCGGATCGCCCAGAAGCGCGTCCATCCCGCCTTTTGGCATGGAGAACGGGTTGTGGTCGAAGTCGATCTTGCCGCTTTCTTCGTCGCGCTGGAAGATCGGGAAATCAACGATCCAGGCGAAGGCGAAACGGTTCTGTTCGGTCAGCCCCAACTCCGCGCCGATCACGTCGCGCGCCTTGCCCGCAACGCTTTCAAACGCTTTGGGTTTGCCGCCGAGGAAGAAGGCCGCGTCGCCAACACCAAGGCCCAACTGCTGGCGAATGGCTTCCGTGCGTTCCGGCCCGATATTCTTGGCCAGCGGCCCGGCGGCTTCCATGCCGTCCGCGCCTTCGCGCCAGAAAATATATCCCATGCCCGGCAGCCCTTCGCCCTGCGCGAACTTGTTCATCCGGTCGCAGAATTTGCGCGACCCGCCCTTCGGCGCCGGGATGGCGCGAATTTCGGTGCCTTCCTGCTCCAGCAGCTTGGCGAAAATGGCGAAACCGGAACCGGCGAAATGCTCGGACACAACCTGCATCTTGATCGGGTTGCGCAGGTCCGGCTTGTCGGTGCCATACCACAGTGCGGCGTCGCGGTAAGAAATTTGCGGCCAATCGGTATCCACCTTAGCGCCGTTGCCAAACTCCTCGAACACCCCGCGCAGCACCGGCTCGATCGTGTCGAACACTTCCTGTTGCTCGACGAAGCTCATTTCCATGTCGAGCTGATAGAAATCCGTCGGCGAACGATCCGCGCGCGGGTCTTCGTCGCGGAAACACGGCGCGATCTGGAAATACTTGTCAAAGCCGGAAATCATCAGCAGTTGTTTGAATTGCTGCGGCGCTTGCGGCAGGGCGTAGAACTTGCCCGGATGCAGCCGCGAGGGCACGAGGAAATCGCGCGCCCCTTCCGGCGAGGAGGCGGTGATGATCGGCGTCTGATGCTCGCGGAAGCCCTGATCCCACATCCGCTTGCGCATGCTGGCGACGACATCGGAACGCAGCTTCATGTTGTGCTGCATTTTCTCGCGGCGCAGGTCGAGATAGCGGTATTTCAGCCGGGTCTCTTCCGGGTATTCCTGATCGCCGAACACCATCAACGGCAGCTCGTCCGCCTTGCCCAGAACCTCCAAGTCCTGCACGAAAACTTCAATCTCGCCAGTCGGCAGCTTGTCGTTCACCAGACTTGCATCGCGCGCCAGCACCTTGCCGTCGATACGGATGCACCATTCGGAACGCACCTTTTCCACCTCGGCAAAGACCGGGCTGTCCGGGTCGGCCAGAACCTGCGTCATGCCGTAATGGTCGCGCAGGTCGATGAACAACACCCCCCCGTGGTCCCGAATCCGGTGAACCCAACCGGACAGGCGAATAATGTCCCCGACATTTTCCTTGCGCAGATCGGCGCAGGTATGGCTGCGATAGGCGTGCATGGCATCCTCGTATTTCAACTGGTTTTCCAACCGACCGGGCCGATACACCTTGGCGGGCGGTTGAAGTCAAGCCTTCGCGCGTCTGTTGGCGGGTAAAAGCGGGTAAACTCTTTGCATTTGTCTGCTCCAAGGCTATTTTCCCCCGGATCGCATACAAAATGCGGCGGCAAGCAAGCGGGCGGGGCAGATCGGTGCAGCGGGATTTTCGGACAGGTTGGGCGGTTTTGATCCTTGCCGCTTTGGGGGCGCTTTGGCTGCTCTGGGGGCGCTGGGTGCTGGATTTGTCGGCGCTGTTTGTTGCCGCGCGGCTTTATGCGGAGGGCAATTTCAGCGAGATTTATGTCGGCGGGGGAACGGTGTTTCTGACCGATCCACCGGAAAGCTGGCTGTGGGTTGTGGCGGAAACGGGCGGTAATCCGGCGGGGCTGACGCCGTATTTGTATCCGCCCCTGTGGCTCGCTGTGTTGGCCCCCTTCGTTGAGGGCAGCAGCGCGATCGGGTTTTTCAATGCCATGACCGTGGTTAATGTTGCGTCGGTGGTGGTCATGATCTGGGCGGCCTATGCGATGCTGGAGCAGGAGGGGGCGTTTACCCGTTTCGCGGTTTTGGGGGTGTTGATCGCTGTGATCTCGGCGCCGGGCGCGTTGGGGCTTTGGTTGGGTCAGCCGCAGTTTTTGGTCTCGGCGTTGATCCTTGCCGCCGGGGCGATGCTGGCGCGGGGGCGGGAAGTTCCGGCGGGAGTTTTATTAGCGCTTGCGGTGGCGGTGAAGCTGTCGCCGGCGATTTTTGTGCTGCTTTTCGTCTATGAAAAAGCCTGGCGCGCCTTGGGGGCGTTTGTGGTGGCGTTGGGCGGATTGGTGGCGCTATCGGTCGGTTTGACCGGCTGGGGGCTACACCGAGAGATGCTGGACCTGATCGCCGCGATTGATGGGCAGGTGCTTGTGTCGCGCATCGTGGCTTCGCTGGAATTATGGCTGTTTCAGATCGGGACCGTGCTGGCGGGCGATGCCGTTTGGCAGATCCGCGTACCCTGGATGGTGCCGGAGCCGGAATGGATTGCGCCGGTCGTGCGTGTTGTCCTGATCGCGCTGGTTGCGCTCACATGGGCCACCACGCGCACCACCCCCGCGCCCGCCCGCCGTTACATCCGCCTGATGGCGCTTTCGCTGATCGGCACGATCACCTCACCGCTGGGCTGGACCCACACGCTGATCCTGCCGTTGCTCATGCTCCCCGGCCTGCCCTATATCCTGCCCGGCAAACGCGGCTGGGCGTTGCTGTTGTTCGTCACTATCGCCCTGTCTCTGCCCCTGCTTCTCACCTTTTCCGGCCAGCCCTGGGCCGCGTTCCCACAGGCGGGGCTGCACCTTTTGGTTCCGGTTTTTTTGTTGGCGGCAATTTTAATTCCACCGAAAAGCCCGAGATGATCTGTATTTTTGCCATGATTGGCCGGTTGAAAGGGCCGGGTCGGTGGTGGAGAAGACATGCAGCTTTGTCGTCCTTACATTTATTTACTGTCCGCGGCGGGGGCTCTGGTCCTTGTCGGGTTGCATTATTTTACCCGTGTAGAAATTGACGGCAGTTATTGGCAATCGGATCTGATGTTTGCTTTTCAGTTGGCGCTGTTGCTGGTGTTGTGGGTGCGTTTGGGCAAGAAGCTGGTGGGCGCGTCGGTAGTGATTTTGCGTGGGCACAAGATCGCGCAGGGTGTTGTTGAAGGGCTGATGATGTTTGCGTCGATAGCTACTGTTTTGCGCCTTTTGGACCACGCAACCAAGACCTTTGCTGTGCCCTTGGCGGATGAACCACTCGCGCGGGCGGATGTAATGCTGGGTCTGCCGTGGTTGGCGTATTTTGAATGGGTGCATGATCATCCGACGCTGCACCCGGCGATGCAATGGGCTTATTATTGGAGCGATCTTGCAGTATTGGGTATCATCCTAGGACTTGCTCTTGTCAGACAGCAAACGCGCATGAAGGCGTTTATCGAAGCCTTTGTGATCTGTTCCCTTGTCTCCATTGCTATCGGTGCCTTTTTCCCGGCCCGGGCGGCGGTGGATTATTTGATTGGTGATGTGTCGGCCTACACGAATTTTGATCATGTGCCCGGGGTGTATCACCTGAAGGCGCTGGAAGAATTGCGCGCGCCGTTTGGGGCCATTCTGATCGGGGACGGGCATTTGGCGGGCATGACGACGTTCCCTTCATTGCATACGGCCATTGGTGTGTTGGTTGTTCTGGCGAGCCTTGGCACCCGGCTGTGGGTTCCAGCTCTGGCTTTTGCGGTGGTGATGATTCCCGCGACGCCGGTTTGGGGCGGGCATTATTTCGTTGACCTGATCGGGGGTGCGGCGGTGGCGGTCGTGATCTGGGTGCTGGTTTGCCGCAGTCTTTCGATCCCGGCCTTTGGCGGATGGAGGCTGCGTCGGCACGTCGCGGCACCAATTCCCAGCGAGGCGTAAACGGGCTTGCGTCGCGTCGCGGCTTGTCTATAAACCACGACAATTTGCGTTGCCGCAGCTGTCCGGGGGATCCGCCATGCCTAAAAGAACCGATATCGAAACCATCATGATCATTGGGGCCGGTCCCATTATCATCGGGCAGGCCTGTGAGTTTGATTATTCCGGGGCGCAGGCGTGTAAGGCGCTGCGTGAGGAAGGCTACCGGGTGGTGCTGGTGAACTCCAACCCGGCGACCATCATGACCGACCCGGAGATGGCGGATGCGACCTATATCGAGCCGATCACGCCGGAAGCGGTGGCCAAGATCATCGCCAAGGAAAAGCCGGATGCGCTGTTGCCGACCATGGGCGGGCAGACGGGGTTGAACACCTCGCTGGCGTTGGCGGATATGGGTGTGCTGGACGAACATGGCGTGGAACTGATCGGCGCCAAGCGCGAAGCCATTGAAATGGCAGAAGATCGCAAGCTGTTCCGCGAGGCGATGGACCGGCTGGGCATTGAAAATCCGCGCGCGACCATCGTCACCGCGCCGGAGGTTGACGGCAAGTCCGACCTTGAGGCGGGCGTGCAGATGGCGCTGGATGCGCTGCCGGAAATCGGCCTTCCCGCCATTATCCGCCCGGCCTTCACCCTTGGCGGCACCGGCGGCGGCGTGGCCTATAACCGCGAGGAATATATCCATTATTGCCGCACGGGGATGGACGCTTCTCCGGTCGGGCAAATCCTTGTCGATGAGAGCCTGCTGGGCTGGAAGGAATACGAGATGGAGGTGGTGCGCGACACCGCCGACAATGCCATCATCGTCTGTTCCATCGAGAACGTCGACCCGATGGGGGTGCATACGGGTGATTCGATTACCGTCGCCCCCGCGCTGACCCTGACCGACAAGGAATATCAGTTGATGCGCACGCATTCGATCAATGTGCTGCGCGAAATTGGCGTTGAGACCGGCGGTTCCAACGTGCAATGGGCGGTGAACCCGGAAGACGGGCGCATGGTGGTGATCGAGATGAACCCGCGTGTCAGCCGCTCCTCCGCGCTGGCCTCGAAAGCGACCGGCTTCCCGATTGCCAAGATCGCGGCGAAACTGGCGGTGGGCTATACGCTGGACGAATTGGACAACGACATCACCAAGGTCACGCCGGCGAGCTTTGAGCCGACCATCGACTATGTGGTCACCAAAATCCCGCGCTTCGCGTTTGAGAAATTCGCAGGCTCTGAGCCGACCCTGACCACGGCGATGAAATCCGTTGGCGAGGTCATGGCCATCGGTCGCACGATCCACGAATCGCTGCAAAAGGCGCTGGCCTCGATGGAGACCGGGTTGACCGGCTTTGACGAGATCGAGATCGAAGGCGCGCCGGACAAGGCGGCGATCACCCGCGCGCTGGCGGAGAAAACCCCGGACCGCATTCGCGTCATTGCGCAGGCCATGCGCGAGGGGCTGACGGATAAGGAAATTCAGGCGGTGACGGCTTTTGACCCGTGGTTCCTTGCCCGTATTCGCGAGATTGTGGAGGCGGAAAACGGGGTGAAAGCCGCCGGGCTGCCCGCGGACGAAACGGCGATGCGCGGCCTGAAGATGATGGGCTTTTCCGATGCCCGCCTCGCTGCGCTTACCGGCCAGACCGAAGCTCAGGTGCGCCGCGCTCGTCTTGACCTCGGCGTCAAGGCTACGTTCAAACGCATCGATACCTGCGCTGCCGAATTCGAGGCCCAGACGCCCTATATGTATTCGACCTACGAGGCGCCCGCCATGGGCACCGCCGAATGCGAGGCGCGGCCGTCGGATCGCAAGAAGGTGGTCATTCTCGGCGGTGGGCCGAACCGGATCGGGCAGGGGATCGAGTTCGATTACTGCTGTTGCCACGCCTGTTTCTCGCTGACCGATGCGGGCTATGAGACCATCATGGTCAACTGCAACCCGGAGACCGTTTCGACCGATTACGACACTTCGGATCGTCTGTATTTCGAGCCGCTGACCTTCGAGCATGTGATGGAAATTCTGCGGGTGGAGCAGGAAAACGGCACCCTGCATGGCGTGATTGTACAGTTCGGCGGGCAGACGCCGCTGAAGCTGGCGCATCCGCTGGAAGAGGCGGGCATCCCGATCCTTGGCACCTCGCCGGACGCGATTGATCTGGCGGAGGACCGCGAGCGCTTCCAGGATCTGGTGCATCGTCTGGAGCTGAAACAACCGCGTAACGGCATCGCTTCTACCGACGCGGAAGCCTTTGAAATCGCGAAGGAAATCGGTTTCCCGCTCGTCATTCGCCCCTCTTATGTGCTGGGCGGTCGGGCGATGGAAATCGTGCGCGATATGGGGCAGTTGGAGCGCTATATCAACGAGGCGGTGGTGGTGTCGGGTGATAGTCCGGTGCTGCTCGACAGCTACCTGTCCGGCGCAGTCGAGGTCGATGTCGACGCGCTGTGTGATGGCAAAAACGTGCATGTCGCGGGCATCATGGAGCATATCGAGGAAGCGGGCGTGCATTCCGGCGATAGCGCCTGCTGCCTGCCGCCGCATACCTTGCCCGCGGATATTGTCGCGGAAATCAAGCGTCAGACGGTGGCGCTGGCCCTCGCGCTTGAGGTCAAGGGGCTGATGAATGTGCAATTCGCGGTCAAGGAGGGCGAGGTTTATCTTATCGAGGTCAACCCGCGCGCCTCGCGCACCGTGCCTTTCGTCGCCAAGGCCACCGACAGCGCCATTGCGTCCATCGCCGCGCGGCTGATGGCGGGCGAGCCGTTGAGCAATTTCCCGCCGCGCGCCTCGGATGCCAAAAACACCAATCCGATGATGCTGGTCGATCCGAATATGCCGTGGTTCTCGGTGAAAGAAGCGGTGCTGCCCTTTGCGCGCTTCCCCGGCGTCGATACGATTCTCGGCCCGGAAATGCGCTCGACCGGCGAGGTCATGGGCTGGGACCGCTCCTTTGCCCGCGCTTTCCTCAAGGCGCAGATGGGCGCGGGGGCGCAGCTGCCGCATATAGGCCGGGTCTTTGTTTCGATCCGTGATGAGGATAAGGGCGTGGCAATGCTGGAAGCGACCAACACCTTGAAAGAGCTTGGATTTTCCATTCTGGCGACGCGCGGAACGGCGGATTGGCTGCGGGAAAACGGGGTCAGGACCGAGACCGTGAACAAGATTTACGAGGGTGGTCTGACCATCGTTGACCGGCTGAAAGACGGCCATATCGCGCTGGTTTTCAACACCACCGAGGGGGCGCAGGCGGTTGAGGACAGCCGCGAAATCCGCGCCGTCGCGTTGCACGCCAAGATCCCGTATTTCACCACCGCCGCCGGTTCCATCGCCGCCGCACATGCGATTCGGGCGCAGGAAGAGGGCGAGATTGAGGTGCGCGCGCTGCAGGACGAATAAAGCGTCACGATAACGGTAACGCCTCGGGGGCATCGCTGGACATCCGGGGCAAAGAGCGCGAAACTCGGGTATCTGCAACGCGATGGAGGCGGGTATGGCGAAGCGTGAGAAGTTCGATATTGCCGTGGTTGGTGCGGGTCCGGCGGGGCTGGGCTTTGCGCGGGCGCTGGAGGGCAGCGGCATTTCAGTGTGCATTATCGAGGGTCTGAGCGAAGCGGTGTTGGCCGCGCCGCCGGAAGATGGCCGTGACATTGCGCTGACGCATACTTCCGAGAAGCTGATGCGCGATCTTGGCATCTGGGAAAAAATCGACGAGAGCCGCATTGGCACGATCCGCGACGCAAAGGTGATGAACGGCGCCTCGCCCTATGCGCTACAATTCGAGGCCAAGGCCGCCGGGGCCGAGTATCTCGGCCGCATCCTGCCCAACGACGCCATCCGCCGCGCCTCTTTCGAGGCTGTGGATGGGCAGGAGAATGTCATGCTGATCGCCGGGCAACAGGTTGAAAACGCCCGCATTTTGCCGGGGCACGGCGAGTTTGATCTCTCAGACGGGCGGTGCATCGAAGCGAAGTTGCTGATTGCGGCCGATAGCCGGTTTTCCACCATCCGCCGCAAGCTCGGTCTCGCGGCGGATAGTCTCGATTTCGGGCGCACGGTGATTGTTTGCGAGATGAGCCACACCGAGCCGCATGACGACACCGCGTTCGAATGTTTCCATTATGATCAGACCCTCGCCATTCTGCCGATGGTCGGCAATGTGTCCTCCGTGGTTGTGACCTTGCCGACGACCCGCGCGGAAGAGGTGATGAACCTGTCGGACGAGGATTTTGCCGCCGAAATCGAACAGCGTTTCGAGGGACGGTTGGGCAAGATGACGCTGGTCAGCCCACGCCATCCTTACCCGCTGGTCGCTGTGCTGGCGCGTAAGTTTGTTGCGCCGCGCATTGCGCTGGTGGGCGATGCGGCGGTGGGAATGCACCCGGTCACGGCGCATGGCTACAACCTTGGCCTGTCCGGCGGCACGCTTCTGGCGGAGGCGCTGGTGCGGGCCAAGAAGCGCGGCATGGATCTGGGCGATCTGACGGTGCTGAAGGAATATGAGGCGGCGCATCGGCGCGTTGTCCTGCCGCTTTATCACGGCACCAACGCCATCGTGCGGCTCTTCACCGATACCCGCCCGCCCGCGCGTTTCCTGCGCGACGCGGCGCTGCGGCTGGGCAATATCCTGCCCCCGGTGCGCAATCGGATTCTGAACAAATTGACCGAAATTGAGGGTCATGCAAAAGCGAAATCGACTTAATTTGCAAAACTGAGTATCAAAATTCGCGTTCGAAATCAGCAGAATGCTGACCCCGAGACAGAGAATTTTGATTCAGATTGGGCGATTTCTGCTCTGGATAAAAAATGCCCGGCAGTATTTTGCCGGGCGATTTTTTGTTGAGAGGTGGGGGAGACCCTACCGCTTCCGGTCGCGTCGCGCGCTCATTGGCTGGAAGGCGACGCCGATATGGGCTTCGCAATAGGGCTTGCCCGGCTCCGACGGCAGGCCGCAGAACCAGAAATCCTCGGTCGCCGGGTCGCCAATCGGCCATTTGCAGGTGCGCTCGGTCAGCTCCATCAGGGTCAGCTTTTTGGCGGTTTTCTCGACCTCATGCACCTTTTCCAGCGCTTCCGGGCTGATCTCGTTGGCGGAGGGCTGCGGCGGCAGGGGCTGGCCCGCCGGGATGATTGGTTTGCGCACCGGAACGATGGGCTTGGCTTCCGCCGCTTCCGGTTTTGGCGCGGGCGCTTCCGCCGCGGGCTTTGCCGCTTTCTTGGCGGCGGGCGCTTTTGCCTTGGGCTTGGCCGCTGCCGGGCGCTCTTTCGCCGCCGGTTTGGCGCCGCCGGTGGCGCGGTTGGACAGGCCAAGGCGATGCACCTTGCCGATCACCGCGTTGCGCGTCACACCGCCAAGCTCCTTGGCGATCTGGCTCGCCGACTGACCTTCGGTCCACATTTTCTTCAGGGTTTCCACCCGTTCATCGGTCCAGGACATCGAAATTCCTAAATTTTGGGGCCATCTGCCCGCCCATATAAGGGCAACATACTAGCCATGCAAACGCCGGGTGCAACCCTAACCCGCTTTGCGGCTCTCGCGCCACGCCAGAAGCCCCGCCGCACTCAGGATCAGGGCCGATCCGGTGAGGGAGGCGCGGGTTGGGGTCGTGGCGAACCAGAGGAAGTCATAGGCGGCGGCGAAGAGCAGGGTGGTGTAGATGAAGGGGGCGACGAGGCTGGCTTCCGCCCGGCGCATCGACTGGATGAAACAGGTTTGCGCCAGCGCCATGGTGAAGCCCAGCACCGCCAGCGCCAGCCATTGCGCCGGGCTGGGCCATTGAAAGACGAAAAGCACGGCGAGGCTGGCGATGGTCAGGCCGATGGCGTTGTTAATCCAGAGGATTTGCAGCGGTGCTTCGCGGTTGGTCAGCAGTTTGATGAAGATGACCTCAACGCCCAGGGCAAAGGCGGCGGCCAGCGCGATCAGCGCGCCCAGTTCAAAGCTGCCCGCGCCGGGACGCGCCAGCACGAGCGCGCCGCTGAGCGCGATGGCCAGCGCGATCCAGCGCCACGGCCCGACCTTTTCGCCCAGAAACGGGATGGCGAGCAGCATGGCGAAGAACGGGTTGAGGAAGGAAATCGCGGTCGCATCGGCCAGCGGGATGAAGGCCACGGCGGCGAAGGTCAGGGAAATGCCGGACCAGCCCGCGAAGGAGCGCGCGGCGTGCAGCTTCAGGTTGGGTTGGGTGATGCGCAGGCGGGCGGCGAGACTGTAGCCGGAAAAGGCGAGGAAGGCGAAAAGGAAGCGCCCATGCGAGATTTGCAGCGGATGGAGCGGCTCGCCGAGATAGCCGCGTCCGATCAGCTTGGCGATCAGCGTCGTTCCCGCGACCAGCGCGGAGGCGGTGAGCATGAAGCCGATGGCGGCGGCGGGGTTCTGTTTTGCTTCCATCCGCCTCGATTGCCGCGTTGATTGCCGGGGGTCAATGGGTAATTGCGGCGTAAAATGCCTCATGCTCATTGACTTGGCGCGCGCCTTACGGCAGGCAAAGGCTTCTTTTTAGAGGATAAACGCCATGATCTCTACCGTTTTGCCGACGTATAACCGCGCGCCCCTCGCTTTTGTGCGCGGCGCGGGGTCTTGGCTTGAGGCGGAGGACGGGCGGCGATTTCTGGATATGGGCGCGGGGATTGCGGTCAATGCGCTGGGCCATGCGGCGCCGGAACTGGTTGAGGCGCTGACGGAGCAGGCGGGCAAGCTCTGGCATGTCTCCAACCTGTATGAAATCCCGGAGCAAAAAGCGCTGGCGGATCGGCTGGTCGGTGCCACTTTTGCCGATTCGGTGTTTTTTACCAATTCCGGCACCGAGGCGCTGGAGCTGGCGGTGAAAATGGTGCGCAAGCATTTCGCCGCCGACGCGCCGCACAAGACCGACATCATCGCTTTTGAGGGCGCCTTTCATGGTCGCTCCACCGCCGCCATCGCCGCGTCCGGGGCGGAGAAGATGGTTGCCGGGTTCGGGCCGCTGATGCCGGGGTTTTCGCAGGTGCCGTTTGGCGATCTGGAGGCGGTCAAAGCGGCGATGACCGACAAGACTGCCGCCATTCTGATCGAGCCGGTGCAGGGCGAAGGCGGCATTTTGCCCGCCGAGGACGCTTTCCTGCGTGGCCTGCGCGCGCTGGCGGATGCGCAGGATCTGCTGCTGGTCTTTGACGAGGTGCAATGCGGCATGGGGCGCACGGGGCGGCTGTTTGCACATGAATATTCCGGCGTGACGCCCGACATCATGATGGTGGCCAAGGGCATCGGCGGGGGGTTCCCGCTGGGTGCGGTGCTGGCGACGGAACGGGCGGCGGCGCAGATGGTTGCGGGCACGCATGGCTCGACCTATGGCGGTAATCCGTTGGGCTGTGCGGTTGGGGCGCGGGTGTTTGACGTGATTATGGCGCCGGGGTTTCTGGACGAGGTGAACCGCAAGGCGGGGCTGTTGCGTCAGAAGCTGGAGGGGCTGATTGCGGCGCACCCGGAAGTGTTTGAAGCGGTGCGCGGGCAGGGCTTGATGCTCGGCATTCGCTGCAAGGCGGCCAACACCGATCTGGTGGCGGCGGGCTATGAACAGGGGCTGTTGACGGTGCCGGCGGGGGACAATGTGTTGCGCCTCTTGCCCGCGCTCAACATCCCGGACGAAGATATTTCCACCGCGGTGGACAAGCTCGACGCGGCCGCAAGCGCCGTGTCTAAAGCGGCAAAGGATCACTGAAATGAAGCACTTTCTGGACATTAACAAGACAGACGTTAGCGACCTTCGCGCCATGCTGGATCAGGCGCGGGCGATGAAAGACGCGCGGGCGGGCAAGCTCAAGGGGACGCCGGATGATGCGCAGCCGCTGGCCGGGCATATGGTGGCGCTGATTTTTGAAAAACCCTCGACCCGGACCCGCGTTTCCTTCGATGTTGGCGTGCGTCAGATGGGCGGGCAGACCATGGTTCTGTCCGGCAAGGAAATGCAGATCGGGCATGGCGAGACCATCGCGGATACGGCGCGGGTGCTGTCGCGCTATGTCGATCTGATTATGATTCGCACCTTCGAGGAGGCGTCGCTGCTGGAACTGGCGGAATATGCGACGGTGCCGGTGATCAACGGGCTGACCGATCGTTCGCATCCCTGTCAGATCATGGCCGATCTGCTGACTTTTGAGGAGCATCGCGGGTCGATCAAGGGCAAGAAAGTCGCGTGGTTCGGCGATGGCAACAATGTTTGCGCTTCGATGATCCATGCCGCCGGGGCGTTCGGGTTTGACCTGACCTTTTCCGGCCCGCCCCCGCTGGACCCGGAGCAGGGTTTCATCGACGAGGCGCGCGCGAAGGGCGTGAAGATCGAGATCGAGCGCGACCCGGCGCGGGCGGCGGACGGGGCCGATCTTGTGGTGACGGATACCTGGGTGTCGATGCACGATCCGCTCTCCGCCCGCGAGCGGCGGCACAATCAGTTGCGTCCCTATCAGGTCAATGAGGCGCTGATGGAAGCGGCCCATGACGATGCGTTGTTCATGCATTGCCTGCCCGCGCATCGGGGCGAAGAGGTCACGGATGCGGTGATGGACGGGCCGTCCTCGGTGATTTTCGACGAGGCGGAAAACCGGCTGCACGCACAGAAGGCGGTGATGCGCTGGTGTCTCGGGGTTTAGGCTCTACGCCCTAAGCCGCTTGGGACCGGAGCTTATCCGTTCTTCGGTCCCAGCTTCTTATGCACCTCATCCAGATCAATCTCGCCGATGGGCATCTTGTTGCCCGGATTGTCGAAATCGTATTTGAACACCTCAAAGTCGCGGTGAAAAATTTCTTTCACCAGATGCATCGACAGGTCGTCGAAATAATCTTCCACCGGATGCGCCCGCTTCGGCCCGTGCCCTTCACTCTCATTGAAACGCGGGATGGCGTTCAGGTCGACCGGCACCGGGGTTTCGATATGATCCAACACCACCTGCATCCCCTCATTGAATTTCTCAATGTGCAGGATGTGATCATAGCGCCCGCCATTATGGATGAAGGTCGAGACATGGCCTGACATGGCGGACCAGTGGATGTCCGGTTCCATCGGCCGACGCCAGCGAATCGTGTCGCGGGCAAAAAGCAGAAAGCGGCGGAAGCTTTCGATCTGATCGAAGTCAAAATTGTCCTCAGGACTGCCGACCTCGATGCCGTATTTCTGGATCAACAGCGGCACCAGATTGCCGCGATAGCGCCGACCATTGCGCTGAATGCCGCAAATTTTATCGAAAAAGGAGCTGAGAATGCGGGTGTAAGGATTGCGCACGGCGGTGAAGGCATAAGATTTATGCGCGCGGACATTGGCTTCGATCAGGGGCTGGCTCTCCTCCTGCGCCCATTTGTGCATCCGGTCGGTGCTGTCGTGAATGTCGCCGTCGAAAAACTCGCCGTGATCCGAGTAAAACATGATCTGACCAATGGACGAGCAGGCGCATTTCGGCACCACGCGGTACACCATGCTCTCGCTTTCCGTCATCCAGGTTCCGGGAAAACCCATACCGTTACGCCTCCTTTTGCCGGTTCGGACAGGCCCGGCATAGACCCTAAAGGTTAAAAGCAGCTAAACTTTCCCTTTTCAATGATCCGTTAAGTAAATTATGTCAACACTGCCCCCAAATGGCTTCATGGTTCGTAAATGGCAAAAATCGCCTTCATTCTACTGTCGCATAAAGATCCACAGGCGATCATTGATCAGGCGCAGCGGTTGACCGCGGCGGGGGATTACATTTCGATTCACTTTGATGCCCGCTCGAAGCGCTCCGATTACGAGATGCTGCGCGCGGCGCTGGATGACAATCCGGCGGTGACGTTTGCCAAGCGGCGGGTGAAATGTGGCTGGGGGGAATGGTCGCTGGTCGAGGGGACGCTGGAGGCGGTGAAGGCGGCGGTGGAGGCTTTCCCGCGCGCAACGCATTTTTACATGATTTCCGGCGATTGCATGTCGATCAAATCCGCCGAATTTGCCCACAGATACCTCGATGAAAACGATGTTGATTACATCGAGAGTTTCGATTTTTTCGAGAGCGACTGGATCAAGACCGGCTTCAAGGAAGAGCGGCTGATTTATCGGCATTGGTTCAATGAACGCACGCAGAAATGGCGGTTTTATCAGTCTTATGAATGGCAAAAACGCCTTGGGCTGACGCGCAAAATCCCCGACGATATTCAGGTGATGATCGGCTCGCAATGGTGGTGCCTGCGGCGGCGCACCATTGAATGGATCCTCGCTTTCATCAAGCGGCGCCGCGATGTGATGCGCTTTTTTGCGACGACCTGGATTCCGGACGAGACCTTCTTTCAGACCCTGGTGCGCCATCTGGTCCCCGCCGATGAGATTCGCACCCGGACCCTGACCTTCCTGATGTTCACCGATTACGGCATGCCGGTGACGTTTTATAACGACCATTATGACCTGCTGTTGTCGCAGGATTACCTGTTTGCGCGCAAGATCAGCCCCGGCGCCGAGGAGCTGCGCCGCCGGTTGGGTGCGCTTTACACTGCCGATGGGGTGGATTTCAACATATCCAACGAAGGGCGAAGCCTGTTCAAATTCGTGGTCGGGCGCGGGCGGATCGGCCAGCGATTCGCGCCCCGGTTCTGGGAGGCGGAGGCGTCGCTGGGGCGTGATCGGGAATTGCTGGTCGTGGTGGCGAAGAAGTGGCATGTCGGTAAACGCTTTCTGGATCAGGTGCGCAAGTTCACCGATATTCCCGCCATTGATTACCTGTTCGACGAGGCCAGCACCCCTTTGCCGGATCTTGGCGGCATTCAATCGAGCCTGAGCAAACGCACCCGCCACCGCCGTGCCCTGATGCGGATGCTGTTCGATTACTATGACACCGACCGCATGGTCATCGCGCTCGACCCCAACAACATGGACCTCTTGCGCGATTTCTATGCCGACCGCTCCACGACCCGCGTGCTGGAGATGGAATGCGAGTTCACCGACGAGTGGATCAAGGGCCATGCGATGCGGGTCGGTCTTGCGGGTGAGCGCACCCCGGAGGATACGCTCTCGAAGCTGATCCCGGCCATTCGTTCGGATTTCTATTTCGAAAGCGACCAAATCCGCGATTCGGGCTTCGATCACCTTTACCTGATGCGCGAAAACGGCACGAAAGAGGAAAACGCCCGCGCCGTGTCCCGTTTCCTCTCCGTTCCCGAGGACCGCGCCCGCGAAATCATCGAGTTGGATCACCTCTTCAGCGACTAGGAGCCGCCCATGTCATATACCTACGACGACCAGAACATCTTCGCTAAAATCCTGCGCGGGGAAATTCCCAACGATACGGTGCTGGAAACCGAACACACGTTGGCCTTTAACGACATTACCCCCAGCGCGCCGGTGCATGTGCTGGTGATCCCGAAGGGGGCGTATGTCAATTTTGACCACTTCGCGGCGGAGGCTTCGGAAGCGGAGATCGTCGATTATGCCCGCACCATTCGCGCGGTGGCGGTCAAGCTGGGCGTGGCGCAGAGCGAAGGCGGGGCGGGGTATCGCACCATCGCCAATGCCGGGCCGCATGGCGGGCAGGAAGTGCTGCATTTGCATACCCATCTTCTGGGCGGACGTCCCATCGGGCGGATGGTTGCGCGCGGATAGGGCGCTTTAAGGGATGCGCCCGCCGCC
The DNA here is from genome assembly GCA_002747325.1 of Rhodobacterales bacterium. GTDB lineage: Bacteria > Pseudomonadota > Alphaproteobacteria > Rhodobacterales > Rhodobacteraceae. Next base: position 66,111 of record PDOZ01000031.1, on the reverse strand, counting down.
GGTTTCTGCCAAACTCCCCGGACAACGAGGGAGAGGCGCATGAAGGGCAATTTCGGCAAGGGCTGTCACCTGCAACTGATCGACGGATCGGCGTTCATTTTCCGCGCCTATCACGCGCTGCCGCCGCTGACGCGCAAATCGGACGGGTTGCCCATCGGCGCTGTGGCCGGGTTTTGTAATATGCTGTTTCGGCAGGTCGAAAGCGCTTCGGCGCAAGACGCGCCGACCCATGTCGTCGTGGTGTTCGACCATTCCGGCAAGTCGTTTCGCAACGAGATTTTTGAGGGCTACAAGGCCCATCGCCCGCCCGCGCCGGAAGACCTTGTGCCGCAATTCCCCCTGACCCGTGATGCGACCCGCGCCTTCAACATCGCCTGCATTGAGAAGGAGGGGTTCGAGGCGGATGACATCATTGCCACCCTTGCGCGTGAGGGCCGCGAGGCGGGTGGGCGCGTGACCATCCTGACCTCGGACAAGGATATGATGCAGCTTGTGGGTGACGGCGTAGAGATGCTCGATCCGATGAAGAACAAACGCATCGACCGCGAGGGGGTGGCAGAGAAGTTTGGGGTCGGGCCGGAGCGGGTGGTGGATGTGCAGGCGCTGGCGGGCGACAGCGTTGATAACGTGCCCGGCGCGCCCGGCATCGGCATCAAGACGGCGGCGCTATTGATCAATGAATACGGCGATCTGGACACGCTGCTGGCGCGCGCGGAGGAGATCAAACAGCCGAAACGCCGCCAGACCCTGATCGAAAAGGCGGATCAGATTCGCATGAGCCGCGAGCTGGTGCGGCTGGACGAGCGGGTCGATCTTGGTGACCTGACGTTGGACGCTTTCGAACTGCGCGACCCGGAGGCGGACACCTTGCTGCCCTTCCTGGCCGAGATGGAATTTCGCACCCTGAGCAAGCGCATTGCCGATCAGATGGGGGTTGAAAGCCCGGAGATTGTTGTGCCGGAAGCGGCGGTGGCCAGCGCGCCCACGATGCCGCCGATTGACCCGGAGAAATATCAGCGCGTCCGCGACGCCGGCGAGTTGGCTCTTTGGCTGCAAAAGGTCCGGGATCGTGGCTATGTCGCCATTGACACCGAAACCACCTCGCTGGACGAGATGCAGGCCGAACTGGTTGGCATATCGCTTGCGGTCGCGCCGGGGGAGGCCTGTTACATCCCGCTGGGCCACAAAGCGGGCAGCGAGGATTTGTTCGGTGCTGCGGAACTGGCGGAAGGGCAGATGGACATGCAGCTTGCCCTGACCATTCTGCGCCCGGTTCTGGCCGATCCGTCCCTGCTGAAAATCGGGCAGAACATCAAATATGACGCGAAAATTCTGGAGCGTTACAAGGCGCCGCTGGTTTCGGTCGACGACACCATGCTCTTGTCCTACGCGCTCAATGCGGGCCTGCACGGGCACGGCATGGATGAGCTGTCGAAACGCTATCTTAATCACACGCCGATCCCGATCAAAGACCTGATCGGCACGGGGAAATCTGCCATTACCTTTGACAAGGTGCCCGTGGCGGACGCGGTGAAATATGCGGCGGAGGATGCGGACATCACCCTGCGTCTGTGGATGCTCCTGAAGCCGCGGTTGCATGCGGAGAGGGTGACGCGGGTATATGAGACTTTGGAGCGGCCCCTGATTTCCGTACTTAAGCGTATGGAGGTGCAGGGCATTGCGGTGAATCGTGATGTGCTGTCGCGCATGTCCAATGCGTTTGCGCAGAAAATGGCTGGGCTGGAAGCGGAGTTGCACGAGATTGCGGGCCATCCGTTCAACGTGCAAAGCCCGGCGCAGGTGGGTGAAATTCTGTTTGGGGAAATGGCGTTGGAGGGGGGCAAAAAGACCAAAACCGGCGCGTGGTCCACCCCGGCCAATGTGCTGGAAGACCTTGCAACCGAACATGAATTTGCTGCCCGCGTGTTGGATTACCGTCAGTTGGCCAAGCTGAAATCGACCTATACCGACGCGCTGCAAACCCATATCAACCCCGAGACCGGGCGGGTACATACGTCCTATTTACAGACCGGCGCCGCTACCGGCCGTCTCGCCTCGTCGGACCCCAACCTGCAAAACATACCGATCCGTACGGAAGAAGGGCGCCGTATCCGCGAAGCCTTCATCGCGCCGCCCGGCAAGAAGCTGATTTCGCTCGATTATAGTCAGATCGAACTGCGCATTCTTGCCCATATGGCCGGGATCGACGCGATGAAAACCGCCTTCCGCGAGGGGCAGGATATTCACGCCGCCACCGCTTCCGAGATGTTCGGCGTGCCGTTGGACGAGATGACCAGCGAGGTGCGCCGCCGCGCCAAGGCGATCAATTTCGGGGTGATTTACGGCATTTCCGGCTTCGGCCTCGCCCGCAACCTGCGCATTCCGCGCGCCGAGGCGCAGGCCTTCATCGACCGCTATTTCGAGCGCTACCCCGGCATCCGCAGCTACATGGACGCGACCATCGCCTTCGCCAAGGAGCATTCTTTCGTTGAAACCCTGTTTGGCCGCAAAATCCACACGACGGAGATCAATGCGCGCGGTCCGCAGGCGGGGTTTGCCAAACGTGCCGCCATCAACGCGCCCATTCAGGGCACTGCCGCCGACATCATCCGCCGCGCCATGATCCGTATGCCCGAGGCCATCGCGGACCTGCCTGCGACGATGTTGTTACAGGTGCATGACGAACTGATCTTTGAGGTGGCAGAAGAGGCGGTTGAGGACGCGATTGCCGCAATCCGCCCGGTGATGGAGGGCGCGGCCGAACCCCTGCTTCGGCTCGACGTGCCGCTGGTGGTCGATGCGGGGCAGGGGGATAACTGGGCGCAGGCGCATTGAACGCCGCGCCGGACTATTCCTCCGCGGCGCTTTTTTTATTCCGCTTCTTCGCGGTGCTTTTTTTGCCCCGCTTTGCTATCGGTGTAAGCAGCGCCTGCGCGATTTGGGTCATCAGGGCAACAAATATGCCGATGCTGACCAGAGCGTAGATCATGGTAAAGACCTTTGAGCCGGGGGTGGTCGGGGAGAAGTCGCCAAGCCCGACCGTCGTTGCTACCATGACGCTGAAATAGGCGGAGTCGATCCAGCTCCAGCCTTCCACGTTGTGATAGAACACGGTGCTGGAAATCAGGATTGCGAGGGTTAGAAACAGGGTCGTGCGAAAAGCTGCGTCTTGCCATGATCGGGTGATGGCTTTGACCATTCGGCCTAATGTGACGAAAAAGGAAATCATGTGGTTGCTCCGGCGGTGACTGGGTTTTTGGGTGTATAGGATTGTTTTCGCCGACAACGCAATGCGGGCGGGGCGGGGCTTTATCTTCCGGGGGCGGTGGTTTACACGTCGCCGAAAACAAGGAGTATCCCATGATTAAACGGTTTTTTGCCGCCAGCGCTGCTGCGGTGCTTTTCGCCGGTGCTGCCAGCGCCGCAGACATGACATCGACGCAGAATTATGCCTGCAATGACGGGTCGGAACTGGGCGTGGCCTATATCAATACCGAGGCGGGCGAGGCCTTTGCGGTGTTGCTCATCGACGGCAAGATGCATGTGGCGCCGGTTGCGGTCAGTGCCTCCGGGGCGCGCTATGTCAGCGCTGAGGGCGAGGGGTATTCCTGGCATGTGAAAAATGCGGAGGGGATCTTGGCGCGGGTTAAAGGCGGGGTCGATCAGTCGGAGGGGGCGCGGTCCTGTCAGGCGGTTGTGACCCCGCGCGATTGTGCGTTTACTGTCAGCGAGGATGGCGCGATGACCTACAAGATCGCCGATGTGACCGAGGGCTATGAGCTGTGCGACATGCGTTTTCCGGTCAAGGCGGGGCAGGAGGTCAGCGCCGAATGGACACTGGATTCCGCGCATATGCTGCACATTTTAGACGCGGATATGCAGGCGACTTTCAACACCTTCCCGCTGATCGCCGAAGCGGATGGGGAGATGCACCTTCGCATCGGCCTGCCGCGCGCATATGCCCGCCGGGCCACCGCGCCCGCACCGTTTGCGCTTTCCGTCACGGTCAAGTAAACCACTTTTCAATTCGATGCGTCGGGCCGGTTTGCGCTGGCCCGATGTTTTTTGTCCCGCTCTGTTTGACAGGTCTCATATGCGCTCTCTGATCCGCTGCCTCACCCTTCTTCTGGCGCTCTCCGCCGCCCCCGCTTGGGCGCAGGAGGCGACGCCCGCCCCGAGCGAGGCGGCGCCGATTGAGGGCGAGGCGGCGCCGACAGAGGCTAAAACCGACGCGGAAATCAACGCGCTGATCACCATTCTGGAGGATGAAACGGCGCGTAAGGCGCTGGTGGAGCAGTTGCGGCAAAGCGCGGGAGAGGCAGTGCCGAAAGAGCCGGTGAAGCCGGAAGCGGAGGCACAGGAAGAGCATGTTACCTTCAGCCGCGCCGTTGCTCAGGCAACACAAAACTTCATTGAAGGGGCGTTGGACAGGCTTGAACGCGTGCAGGCGCAGCTTGCCTTGCTGCCGGTGCGCATCAAAAATCTTGACGGTAACGAGTTTTCCGTTTTGTGGGATACGCTGAAAAACCTTGCGGTGTTGATGGCGATTGTCTTTGGGCTTTACTTCGTGTTGCGCCGGTATTCGCGCAGCATTTACCGCCGTTTGAACCAGAAAGCCGACGGCGCACGGTTTGGCAAACGTATGAGCCTTTGGCTGGGGACCAGCGCGGTGGACCTGCTGACGTTGATCGTCGCCTGGGCCGTGGGCTACGGGGTGGCGCTTTGGTTCATTGGTGAAAGCGGCAATATCAGCGTGCGCCAGTCGATGTTTCTCAACGCCTTTCTGCTGGTTGGGCTGTTCAAGGTTGCCGTGCGCCTGTTCATTACGCCAAGCGCGCCGAATCTGCGCACCCTTCCGGTCAGCGACACGCAGGCGCGCTACCTGTCACAGCGCATTGCCTGGCTCGCGGGGATTCTGGGCTATGGGCAGTTGCTGGTCGTGCCGGTGATCAATGCCAATGTGTCCTATAACTCGGCGCAACTGCTTTCGACCGCTATCGCGGTTTCGGTGGTGCTGTATCTGATCTGGACCAGCGTGAAAAACCGGGAGGGCGTGGCCCGGTGGCTGGCCGGGCAGAAGGCACCGGGGGAGGTGGAAGCGGCTGAACAGGGCGCGGATTTTGCGGATAATGTGAATGCCGTGGAGATCGGGGAACAGGAAGTGCCCGCTCCGGCAGAGCCTGAGGAGCTGGTGCGTCTGGAGGATACAGCAACCGCGCAGGCTGAGGCGGAACAGGAATATTCTGAAGAGATATCCCTCGCGGCTGCGCCGAATCCGACCGACCCGCTGCAATCTGTCCTGCTCGCTTCCCCGCCTCCGAAAGCGCCCCGCGGTCCCGGTTTCCTCGCCCGTCTGGCGCGGTATTGGTATATCCCTGTGGTGATTTACCTCGCGGTGATGCTGGTCACGGTATTGGTGCAACCGCCGCGTGTGGTGTTCAAATCCTTCGTGTCTTCCGGGCAGATGCTGCTTCTGGTGATGTTCGGCACAACCCTGTCGCAGTTCCTTAACCGGGTGACGGAAAACGGCTTGCCGATCCCGCGCGCCCTGTCGGAGCAGGTGCCGATGATTCAGGAGCGGCTGGACCGCTTCGTGCCGTTTTTCCTCGGCGCCATCCGCTATATGATCCTGTTCTGCGCGCTGCTTCTCGTGCTGGACATGGTGACGGTTATCGACCTTCCGGCGCTATTGTCCAGCCCGGCGGGCCTGCAACTCGTGTCGGTTGTGTTGACGGTTTTCGTCATTATCGCGGTTGCTTTCATGATCTGGCTCGCCATGACCTCCTGGGTCTATTACCGGCTGAATCCCGCCGTGGGGAAGGTAGCTACGGCACGGGAGGCGACCCTTCTGGTCTTGTTCCTGAATGCCGCCACCATTGCGCTTCTGGTAATCACGCTGATGGTTATACTGTCCGAAATTGGCGTCGACATCGCGCCGCTGCTGGCTTCTGCCGGGGTGCTGGGTCTTGCCGTTGGTTTCGGCGCGCAGAAACTGGTGCAGGATATTATCACCGGGGTTTTCATTCAGATCGAGAACGCCATGAATGTCGGTGATACGGTGGCGCTTGGTGCCATTCAGGGCAAGGTTGAAAAGCTGACCATTCGTTCGGTCAGTATCCGCGACAAAACCGGCGCCTTCCATATCATCCCCTTCTCGTCGGTGGATATGGTTACCAGTTATGCCCGAGATTTTGGCTATTATCTGTGCGATATGGGCGTGGGTTATTCTGAAGATGCGGATACGGTCAAAGCGGCCATGATCGACGCCTTCGCGGAGATGATGCAAGATGAAGAGGTCGCCGAACGTGTTCTGGATGATCTGGAATGGCACGGCTTGCAGACCTTTGGCGACAGCGCGGTCATGTTCCGTATCCGCATCAAGACCACTCCCGGTGATCAGTGGGCTGTTGGACGGGCCTATAACGGCATCCTGAAGCGGATCTTTGATGAGCGCGAGATCGAGATCCCGTTCCCGCATCAGACCATTTATTTCGGCGATGCCGGGGACAAGGAAACGGGTCCGGCGAAACTGGCCGGGAAGGCTTGATCGCTGACGATTATGAACAGGGCACGCGGCGGTAGGTAATACTCGCCGCGTCCGCTGGCACCGGCTCTTCGCGTTTTACTTCCTCGACGCAGATTTCCGCCGCCGTGCCTTCGACATGGCTGTAACCTTCGATCTCGCCGTAAAACAGCTCCCCATTCACCACCAGACACCGCATCGGCCCAACGCCCTGACAGCTCTCGGTCGCGCCCGCGATGCTGAATCTGGTAACTTTGCTTTCCTCTTCCCCCGGCAGACAGGCAGCGAGCAGGAGAAGGGTGGCGAGGGGCAAAGTGTGATGCGGTTTCATAGGGTGTCTCCGGTGTGTTTTTCGCCCGATTTTACCCCACCCCGCCACCGGACGCGAATTATTTTTCGAAACCTGTCGAAAAATGCAAATCGCAGACGTCCTTGGGGTATCAACAGATAAAACGGAAGGAAAACACATGGTTTTTACAATCACTCCCATCTACGCGCTCGCTGTCGCGGTGATCTATCTCATCCTCTGGTTTCGCGTCACCGCAATGCGCTCGGCGTTGGGTCAGTCCATCGGTGACGGAGACAATGCCGACCTGCTGCTGCGCGTGCGCCAGCATGGCAATTGTGCGGAATGGTCGAGCTTCATCCTGATCCTGATGATCCTCGCAGAAGGCATGGGCGCGCCCGCGCTTTACCTGAATATCTCCGGCGCGCTGCTGGTGATCGGCCGCATCGCGCACCCTTTTGGCCTGAAGAAAGACAATGCTGGCCATGTGCTGCGCTATGTGGGCAACGGGGCCAATATCCTCGCGAGCCTGAACGCCATGATCTGTCTCGGCGTCAACATTCTCGGCCTGTAAGGCTCTGTTAAACAGAAAGGAAAAACCAATGAAATATATGCTTTTGATCTATGGTGCCCCCGAAAAGGAACCCGCATTCGGAACCCCTGACTTCGATGCCATGATGGCGGGCTTCGCCGCCGCGAGCGAGAAGATGCAATCCGACGGGGTTCTGATGGATGGTGAAGGTTTGCAGGGGATCGAAACCGCAACATCGCTCCGGATCAGGCAGGGCAAGGTTGAAACCATGGATGGTCCCTTTGCGGAAACCCGCGAACATCTGGGGGGGTATTATGTGATTGATGTGCCCGATCTGGATACGGCGCTGAAATATGCCGAAATCATTCCGGTAGCCGCATGGGGCACGATCGAAGTCCGCCCCCTGATGGACTATAACCCGGCAGGCTGACCCATGACCCACGCCGCCCCCAGAGCCATCGCTGTGCAAAAAGCCATTGACGAGGTGGTGCGCCGCGACCGGGGGCGGATGCTGGCCGGGCTGATCGCGCGGCTGGGCGATTTTCAACTGGCGGAGGACGCGTTGCAGGAGGCGCTGATCTCCGCGCTGGGACATTGGGGCCGGGCGGGCATTCCGCGTTTGCCGACCGGCTGGCTGATGAAAGTCGCACTGAATAAAGGCATTGATCGCCACCGTGCCAGCGCTCGTGAGGACCGCAAGCTGCAAAGCGCCGCCATCTTCGCGCCCGAACCGCCCGAGGACCCGGAAGACATCCCCGACGAACGCCTGCGCCTGATCTTCGCCTGCTGCCACCCGGCGCTGGAGGAAAAATCCCGCGTGGCGCTGACCCTGCGCACCGTCTGCTCTCTGACCACCGGCGAAATCGCCCGCGCTTTCCTCGATACCGACACCGCGATGGGCCAGCGCATCTCCCGCGCCAAGAGTAAAATCCGCGCCAAGGGGATCGGCTTTGCGGTGCCCGGCCCCGAACTTTGGGACGCGCGGCTTTCCACCGTCCTCTCCACCCTCTACCTGATCTTCACCACCGGCTATGTCTCGGAAGAAACGGGCTCGCGTGATCTGTGCCGTGAAGCGATTTTCCTCGCCCGATTGCTGTGCGACCTGCGTCCGGAGGATGCCGAGATCGAAGGAGCGCTGGCGCTGATGCTTCTGACCGAAGCCCGCCGCCCGACGCGCATCAATGCAGCAGGCGAAATGGTGCCGGTCGAGCAGCAAAACCGCGCGCTCTGGACCCCGGATTTATTGCACGAAGGCCGCGACCTTCTCGAACGCGCCGTCAATCGCAAAACTCCCGGCCCGTTTCAGATCAAAGCCGCTATCGCCGATTGCCATATGGCCGACCCTGCGCCCGACTGGCGGCAAATGTCCTTCCTCTACCAATCGCTCTGGCACTTTGAACCAACTCCAGTCGTGGCGCTCAACTGGGCCGTAGTGCTGGCGGAACTGGGCCACACGAAAACCGCCCTCGACAAACTCGACCACCTCGCGTCCGACCTCGCCGGTTTTCAACCCTACCACGCCGCCAAAGCCCACATCCTCGACAAGCTCGACCGCCACCAAGACGCTGCCCGCTGCTATGAAACCGCCATCCAAACGGCCCCCAACGCGCCGGGACGGCGGTATTTAGAACACAAATTACGTCTTCTTCTTAGCAAAAATACTCAAACGCCGCATTCATGACGAGCGCCGTGTTGTGAGTATTTAGACTAAGAAGAAGCAGGCCAGGTTTCTTTATGGTGACCGTTTTGACTTGGGGGTCGGTCTCGGCTAAAGCGTGGGCAAGGAGCCGGGCAATTTGTCGTTGCGCGGTGGGGACTTCTAGAACGGGGTGACGGGTATGGATAAGCTGACGGTCAAGCTGCAACCTTTGATGAAACTGGCTGCTTTTATCGGTGTTCTCGCAGGGCTCGCGCTGGCGGCGATGGGGGTTGCGCGGATGATGGGGGCCATCGACATGGGGCGTGAATTTGATGGGATCGAACCGCTGTGGATGGTTGTTGGTGGAGCCGCGATTGCGGTTGGCTTCATGATCAAACTCGCCCGTTTCAAAAAGCTGTCCGGGCAGGCGCAGGAGCGGCTCGACGGGAAGTGAAGGGGCGTCGTCCGCATCGGGTTTAGGGGCCGCTAAAACGATGGTGCCATCAATCTCCCATTTTTGCCGTTGGGAATACACTACAACCGCCGATGAAACCGTGACCGTGTTGCCGGACGGGTGTTGCGATGTTCTGCTGGTATCGCAAGGCGGCTGTCCCGCGCTTCGGCTCACGGGGTGGGATAGTGGGCCGAGGGTGGTGCGGATTGCGGCCGGGACGTATATGACCGGGTATCGGTTGCGGCCGGGTGTGCGGGTCGACGTGGATGTTTTTCGGGGCGGTTTAGATAATTTGGTGCAGGCCGATGCGTGGGTTGCCGAGGGCATTTTGCCCGAATGGGAGAGCATTGAGCTTATCGAGGCGCTCGGAACGGCTGCGGGGACGGTGGCACGGATCGCGCGGCAGCAGGGGGTTTCTCCCCGCACGTTGCAGCGCCATTTCAGGCGCCTGTCTTTGCCGTCGCCTGCATTTTGGCGCTTGCTGGGGCGGGCGCGCCGGGCGGCGCAGGTTTTAGCCTCCGATGCGCCGCTGGTGGAGATTGCTTGTCAGCATGGCTACAGTGATCAGGCGCATATGACGCGTGAATCCCTGCGCTGGTTCGGCAAAACGCCGCGCCAGCTGCGCCAAAGCCCGGACGTCTTATGGGGAATGGCGCAGCCGGGCTTGGGCACGTGGTCGGAATAGGGCGTTACGCGTCGACCGGCGAGCAAATTTCGATCAGGAAGCCGTTCGGGTCGCTGACATAGGAGGTGACCTGTCCCCAGGGTTGCTGCTGCGCGTCCTGTATCAGTGTGGCTCCCGCCGCGACCGCCTGTTTCAGCGCTGCTGGCACGTCCGGGACTTCGAAGGCAAGCTCGAAGCTCGGGGCGTCTGGCTTTGGGGCGGTTGGGGTTTTGCCGAGTTGCCGCATCAGTTCGGCGGAGGAAAAGGCGAGTTTGGTTGTGCCGGTGATTAACTCGCCGTAATCGCCTGCTTCATGCAGAAAGCCGCGCTCAAATCCGAAGGCGCGTTCGAAAAAGACCAGTGTTTCGGCTACGTTGTCGACATATAGAATCGTGTAACGATAGATTATTTGGGTTCCTTTGGTCTGGTCCTCCGATGTTACAGCGGCACGGCGCGGCTGTCTTGAAAAAAGGCGACAGGGTGTGCGGATATTGTTCAAAACACGCTTATGCTGCTCTCAGCACGCAGACCGGACGGTGGTTTTTCGCGTGGCGTTCGATCAGGTGTTTTGCCTTGGTGCCTTTGATCAGGGGGCGGGCAGGGAAGAGGTGCTGGGTGCCGCGTTTGCGCTCGGCGCGCCGCGTGAAAAGGCTTAACAAATCAGGGGGTTCGCGGTAGCATCGCGTCAGCGCGTATGCAGGAGGTAAGAAGATGCAAAGCTGGATTCTTTGGATGTTGGCGGGGGTTTTGTCGCTCGTAGGCGGGGTGCTGGCTTTGGCCAATCCCTTTGCCGCGACCCTGGCCGCAGAGCAGTTGATTGGCTGGATGTTTTTGTTCGTTGGCATGTTGACCTTGGTTTCAGCCTTTGCCGACCGGGGATGGGGCGGGCGCCTCTTGGCGATCCTGTTCGGGGTGGTCATGCTGTTGCTCGGCGTTGGCTTGGTGGCAAACCCACTCGCCGGGATGCTGTCGCTGACCTATTTCGCCGCCATGGTCATGGTCGTGATCGGCATTTTGCGCCTTGTGCTGGCCTTTCAGCTTGGGATTGCATCCGCGCGGTGGGTCTTGATTTTATCGGCGGTGATTTCTCTGGCGCTTGGCGTGATGATCTTTGCCAACTGGCCACAATCGGCGACGGTCGTTCTTGGTGTTTTCCTGGCGGTTGAGCTGATTTCCAACGGGATTTCGCTGATCATGCTGGCCTGGCTTCGTAAGCAGATCAGCGACCTCTAATCGGGGCAATGGCTCTTTTCAGCACGGGAGGCAGCGATGGCATCTCAACAGGAAACCGTTGACTATATCTGCGAACAACTCGCCGGGGCGGGCAGTATTGTCAGCCGGAAGATGTTTGGTGAATACGGGGTTTATTGCGACGGGAAATTCATCGGGGTGATTTGCAACAACACCCTGTTTCTGAAGGTGACGAAACCGGCGCGGGAGGCGGCGCCGCAGATTGCGCTGGCTCCGGCATATGAGGGCGCGAAGCCGAGTTTTCAGATCCCGGCGGAGATGCTTGAAGATGCGGAGCGTTTGGCTGCCTTCGCCCGCGTGGTGCATGACAGTTTGCCGGCGAAAAAGAAATAAACTTGCTGGCGGGGCAGGCGAGGGGCTACCATAACAGCCATGATCGCCTATCACCGGCTCGACGCCGATATCGCCCCGCTTCTGGCAAATGCCAGCGTGTTCGACAACCCGGTCGACCTGCAGCAACTGGCGCGCTTTCAGGCCAGCGACGGGCATGAGTTGATCTTTGCGCGGTCGGGCGGCGATGTGGTTGGCTTTGCCTCCGGCACGGTGATCCTGCACCCCGACCAAGCTCCGGCCTTTTTCCTCAATGAGGTCGGCGTGGAAGCGGCGTTTCGCCAGCAAGGCATCGGAACCGAGCTGTGCCGCCGCCTGATCGATTTTGCGCGGGGGCATGGTTGTCAGGGGGTCTGGCTGGCTACGGAAGAAGACAACAGCGCCGCCCGCGCATTGTATCGGGGACTGAAGGCGCGGGAGACCCGCGGCATTGTCGTCTATGACTGGGGCGGTGCGATGGATGTCTAGCCAGCGTTTGCTGCCTCGGGCATCTTGTGGCTAAGAGGGAAAGATAATGCGTAAAACAAGTATCCTTCTCATATTGCTTGCGCTTGCAGTCCTGATCGCCGTTCCGCTGGGCAAACGGGCCTATCGGAACCATGTGTTTGCGGAGCGGGCGCGGGTCGTGGGCGATGCGCAGAACTGCCTGTTTGTGGGCGCGTTCATTCAGGGCGATTACCCGGTGGTTCGGCTGGTAGGGGAGGGCGACACATGGTTCGCGCCCGGTCAAGATTTCCGCGATGCGGTGCTGAACAGCGAACAGGCCAAACCGTTTCATTTCGGCCTTGTGTTGGTGCGCGGAGAAGGGGCGGATGCGCGGGCGGAAATCTGGGGTTGGTCCTATCGGCTGCATACGTTCTGGACCGAAGGCGCTGCGCCGGTGTTTAATCTGCTTTACGGGCGCGATGTGCTGGCCGATTGTTTGGCGGCGCGGTGAGGGGGAGCGTTTTCCGGGTTGTGCGCGAAAAAATTTCCAATCCTGTTAAGACATTATAAACGAATCGCATGTTATAGGGGACGGAGATGGCACTTGCGTTACAGGCGGCGCTTTGGGGCGGATTGGCCGGGGCGGCTTTGTTGATTGGCGCTGCGGGCGGGTATTTTTTGCAGGTGCCGCGGCGGGTTAGCGCCGGGGTCATGGCCTTTGGCGTGGGCGTGCTGGTGGCCTGTCTGGGCTTCACGCTGATGCCGGAGGCGCTGGCTCTGGGCGGGGTCTGGCCTGCGGTTGGCGGCTTTATGCTGGGCGGTGGCTTGTTTGCCGGGGCGAATGCGGCGCTGGCGCGCAAAGGCGCGAAGCATCGCAAGCGGTCTCGGGTGCCGGGCGGCAGCGGGCTGGATGCGCGCGCGTTGGATCATCGCGGGGCGGATCATCGCGCGCTTAATCATCTTGCGCCGGGTGTCGGCGCGGGTAGTAGGACGGGTGCCGAATTGGGTAACGATGCGCCGGCTGACGGAGCCGGTAACGGGCCGGGCAACGGGGCGCCGGGCAAACGCGCGGGCGCAGCGGCGGCGGCCTCGCTGGCCATTGCCCTGGGCGCGCTGCTCGACGGGATGCCCGAAGCGGCGGCGATTGGCACCAGCCTGCTCGACGGGCATGGCGTGGCTTTGGTCACGGTGCTGGCGGTGTTCATCTCGAACCTGCCCGAAGGGTTGTCCAGTACCGTCGGCATGAAAACCGCGGGGCTGTCCGGGCGGTTCATCTTCACCCTCTGGGGTGGCATCACCGTGGCCTGCATCTTCTCCGCCTGGCTCGGCTATGCGGTGATCGGCGGGCTGGGGCCGGTCTGGGTTGCGGTGGCGGTGGCCAGCGCGGCGGGGGCGATTTTCGTCATGATCATCGACACCATGATCCCGGAAGCCTTCGAGGACATCCACGCCCTGTCCGGCCCCATCGCCGCCAGCGGCTTTCTGTTAACCTTTATCGCGGCAAATCTTCTGGAAGTCTGAACCATGACCACCTCCCTGACCGACATCATCCTCTACGGCAGTGCCGAAGACCTGACCGACGATCACATTCGCCGCCTGCAGTGCGAACCCGATCTGCTGGATCTGATTAACGAACGCGAAAGCCTGAGCAGCCGCAGCCTGTGGAGCATCCTTGGCATCGCGGCGGTGCTGATGCTGTTGTCCAAGATCATTGCGGTTAAGATGCTCGACGAATACGAGCAGTTGTTCGTTGATGTGTCGGTCGATCTGGTCTTTGAAATGGGCGCGGCGCTGATCGGCAGTGTGGCGACGGTGATCTTCATCGAACATCGCGAAAAGCGCCAGACCAGAGAAAATATCCGCTTCCGCAGCGCGGTGCAAAAGCGGATCAAGGCGGTGGAGGCTGTGTCTGATAGCTCCTGATCCAGTCGGAAATGATCCAGTCGCGCAGCGCATCTCCGGCGAGCGACTGTAAGAAGCGCGCTTCGGCGGGGTCTTCGAGGTGTTGGAAGAAGACGATGCGCGGGTCCGGTTGGTATTCGGCGCGCAGATATTCGCCGTCTTCCGATCCCGCCCCGCCGACTTCTGGCGCGAAACCCAAGGCTTGCAGGGTTTGCGCTATTCGCTGAAGCTGCGCCTCATAAGCCGGGGAAAAGCGTTCCCAGATTTCCACCGGCTCTGGCCCGCCAAGCCCCCATGCGAAAGGTTCTTCGTCACGGGGGCGCGGGAAGGTCAGGGTCAATCAGTTTTCCTCGAGGATGACGGTGAAGCCTTCGAATTTAGGCGGGCCCATGTATTTCACTGAATGCTGTTCGGCTTTCTTATGGGCGGTGCGGAATTGTTCCGACTCGGTCCATGCGGTGAAATGCGCTTCGCTCTCCCAGGTCGTGTGGCTGGCGAACAGGGTGTATTCGTCGTGTTCGGCGCCGCGCAGCATGGCGAAGCTGACGAAGCCGTCCAGTTCTTTCAACCGACGGTCGCGGTTTTTCCAGATTTCGACAAACTCGTCTTCATAGCCTTTGACCACTTTGAAACGGTTCATGGCAATAAACATCGCGCTTCTCCTTTACTCTGTGCCGAAGGTCGATTGGGCTAAACCATAGCCTCAAGAAAATGGCGCGTCGAGGGTGCTGGACCCGGTGGGCTGCATTTTGTAGGGATTGGGGGCTTAACCATGAGGGGTTCCATGTCCAGCCACGCCACACCTATCCCGATGACTTCGCGCAAATCCGGTCCGTTGACGGGGGAGGCGCTGGTTCCGGGGGACAAGTCGATCTCGCACCGGGCCTTGATTTTGGGGGCGCTGGCGGTTGGCGAGACCTATGTGACCGGGCTGCTGGAGGGCGAGGACGTGTTGGCCACGGCGGAGGCGATGCGGGCTTTTGGTGCCGGGGTGGAGCGGCTTGGCGAGGGGGAATGGCGCATCAACGGGGTTGGTGTCGGTGGGTTTTGTGAGCCGGAAGATGTGATTGATTGCGGCAATGCGGGGACCGGCGTTCGGCTGATCATGGGCTGCATGGCGACCACGGGGCTTACCGCGACCTTCACCGGCGATGCTTCGCTGCGTTCGCGTCCGATGGGGCGGGTCATAGAACCGTTGGCGTTGTTTGGCGCGCA
The DNA here is from genome assembly GCA_002747325.1 of Rhodobacterales bacterium. Taxonomy (GTDB): domain Bacteria; phylum Pseudomonadota; class Alphaproteobacteria; order Rhodobacterales; family Rhodobacteraceae. The sequence continues at coordinate 50,889 of PDOZ01000031.1, read as the reverse complement.
GAGTTTTGGCCGCGCGGGCGGGCGTTTGCCGATGACGGTTGTTGGCGCGGTGGAGCCGGTGCCGGTGCGCTATCAGACGCCGATGGCGTCGGCGCAGGTCAAGTCGGCGGTGTTGCTGGCGGGGCTGAATGTGCCGGGGGAAACGGTTGTCATTGAGCGCGAAGCGACGCGCGATCACACCGAGCGGATGCTGGTCGGGTTTGGCGCGCAGATTCGCACCGAAGAGACTGATGAGGGGCGAGTGATTACGCTCCAGGGGCGGCCGGAATTGGTGGCGCAGGACATTGTGGTGCCGCGCGATCCCAGTTCGGCGGCGTTTCCGGTTTGTGCGGCGCTGATTGTGCCGGGGTCGGATGTGTTGGTGCCCAATATCGGGCTGAACCCGACCCGTGCCGGGCTGTTTACCACCTTGCGCGAGATGGGCGCGGATCTGACTTATGAGAATGCGCGCGAGGAGGGGGGCGAGCCGGTGGCGGATCTGCGGGCACGCTTCTCGCCGAATATGCGCGGCATTACGGTGCCGCCGGAGCGGGCGGCGTCGATGATTGATGAATATCCCATTCTGTCGGTGGTCGCGGCCAATGCGACCGGGCGCACGGAGATGCCGGGGGTGCATGAATTGCGGGTCAAGGAGAGCGACCGGATTGATGCTATGGCGCAGGGCTTGCGCGCCAACGGGGTTGCGGTGGATGAGGCAGAGGATTGGTGGGCCGTGGACGGGCTGGGGCCGGAAGGGGTGCCCGGCGGCGGCACGGTGGCGGCGCGGCTTGATCACCGGATTGCCATGTCGTTTTTGATCTTGGGGATGGCAAGTGCGAAGCCGGTCTCGGTCGATGACGGGGCGCCGATTGCCACCTCGTTCCCGATTTTTGAGCCGTTGATGGCGGCGCTTGGGGCGCAGATTGTGCGGAGGAACAAGGCATGACGAAACGGGCGTTTACCATTGCGATTGATGGTCCGGCAGCGGCGGGCAAGGGCACGATTTCCAAGGCAGTCGCGGCGCATTTCGGCTTTGCTCATCTCGATACGGGGCTGTTATATCGCGCGGTTGGCGCGAAGGTTTTGGCGGGGGCGGACCCGGCGCAGGCGGCTCGTGATCTGGTGCCATCGGATTTGCACGGGGAATTGCGCACGCCGGAGGTGGCGCAGGCGGCGAGCCGGGTGGCGGTGATCCCGGAGGTGCGGGCGGCGCTGGTGGATTTTCAGCGCGCTTTTGCGGCGCGGGAGGGCGGCGCGGTTCTGGATGGGCGCGACATTGGCACGGTGATTTGCCCTGAGGCGCCGGTGAAGCTCTTTGTTACGGCCAGCCCGGAGGTTCGGGCGGAGCGGCGGTTTCTGGAGCTTCAGGGCAAGGGGCATGAGGTAGATCGGGAAACGGTTTTGGCGGATGTGCGCGCGCGGGATGCGCGGGACATGAACCGCGCCGAGGCGCCTTTGAAGCCGGCGGCGGACGCGGTGGTGATTGATACGTCGGAGCTGTCGATCGAGGCGGCGGTGGCGGCGGCGATTGCGGCTTGCGGAGGGTAGGGGCGCTGCCCCTCTGAGCGCTGCGCGCTCATTCACCCCGGAGTATTTTCGCTAAGAAGAAAATGATTTCAGGTTGGTTGAGGTGTCAAAATTCGCGTTCGAAATCTGCGATGCGCAGATTGAGAGGCGGCGCGGTGTGATTCCGGTTTATCGTTTTCTTCTGCTGAAGAAGGCGGGTTTGGGCTTGTTTTTATGGGGGGTGGTGGGTATATGGGCCGTGTCGACAAGGTGTAAATGCCGCGATGCAGGGGAAATGAGCAGGGTCGGGAAGTTCCGGCCCTCTTTGTTTTTTCTGCGTTTCTGTCGGCCAAATTGTGTCAAAGACCCGCGGAGACAACCGTGTGGCCCGAATAAACTATGAAGGAAAACAAACGCTTATGAGCGCTAATGTCTCTATGGAGGAATTCGAAGCCCTCCTGAATGAAAGCTTCGAGATCGACACTCCCAAAGAGGGTTCTGTTGTCAAGGGCAAGGTCATCGCCATCGAGGCGGGTCAAGCCATCATCGACGTCGGTTACAAGATGGAAGGCCGCGTTGATCTGAAAGAATTCGCAAATCCCGGTGAAGCGCCTGAAATCGCTGTTGGCGATGAGGTTGAGGTTTACCTGCGCGCGGCGGAAAATGCCCGCGGGGAAGCGGTTATCTCCCGCGAGATGGCGCGCCGCGAGGAAGCCTGGGATCGTCTGGAGAAGGCATATGCCGATGATGCGCGCGTTGAAGGTGCGATCTTCGGTCGGGTCAAGGGCGGCTTTACCGTCGATTTGGGCGGTGCGGTTGCGTTCCTGCCCGGTTCGCAGGTTGACGTGCGTCCGGTGCGCGATGCGGGCCCGCTGATGGGTCTGAAGCAGCCGTTCCAGATTTTGAAGATGGACCGTCGCCGGGGCAACATTGTTGTGTCGCGTCGGGCGATTTTGGAAGAGAGCCGTGCCGAGCAGCGCGCCGAGGTTATCGGCAAGCTGGCGGAAGGCGACAGCGTCGACGGTGTGGTCAAGAACATCACCGAATACGGTGCGTTTGTCGATCTTGGCGGGGTGGACGGGCTGTTGCACGTCACCGACATGGCGTGGCGCCGTGTGAACCATCCGTCGGAGATCCTGTCGATCGGCGAGACCATCAAGGTTCAGGTTATCAAGATCAACAAAGAGACCCACCGCATCTCCCTTGGCATGAAGCAGTTGCAGGAAGATCCGTGGGATCTGGTGGCTGCCAAGTATCCGCTGGAGAGCGTGCATAAGGGCCGCGTGACCAACATCACCGATTACGGTGCGTTTGTTGAGCTGGAGCCGGGTGTTGAGGGTCTGGTACACGTTTCCGAGATGTCCTGGACCAAGAAGAACGTGCATCCGGGCAAGATCGTTTCGACGAGCCAGGAAGTCGACGTCATGGTGCTGGAAATCGACGGTGCCAAGCGCCGCGTGTCTCTGGGCCTGAAGCAGACTCAGCGCAACCCGTGGGAAGTGTTCGAAGAGACCCATCCGGAAGGCACGCAGGTCGAGGGCGAGGTCAAGAACATCACCGAATTCGGTCTGTTCATCGGTCTGCCGGGCGACATCGACGGCATGGTTCACCTCTCCGATCTGTCTTGGGACGAGCGTGGCGAGGATGCCATTCAGAACTACCGCAAGGGCGACATGGTTGCTGCCGTGGTGTCTGAGGTCGACGTGCAGAAGGAGCGCATTTCGCTTTCCATCAAGAACCTCGACGGCGATCCATTTGCCGAGGCGATTGGCGGCGTGAAGCGCGGTCAGATCATCACCGTGACCGTTTCGGCCATCGAAGATGGCGGTATCGAGGTGGAATACGAGGGTATGAAATCCTTCATCCGTCGTTCCGATCTCAGCCGCGACCGTGCCGAGCAGCGCCCCGAGCGTTTCAGCATTGGCGACAAGGTTGACGTGCGTGTCACTAACGTGGACAGCAAGTCCCGTCGTCTGGGTCTGTCGATCAAGGCGCGCGAAATTGCCGAAGAGAAGGAAGCGGTGCAGCAGTATGGCTCCTCCGATTCCGGTGCGTCGTTGGGCGATATTCTCGGTGCAGCGCTCAAGGGCGAAGAATAATCCCTTCGTCTCAAAATCTTTTGAAACGGCCCCCGTGCGGGGCCGTTTTCTGTTCGGAGAATCGCTTGCTTGCCGTTCGCGTAAGCGTCTGATTTTTCCCGGCTTTGCCGCGCTCGGGGCGATAAAAGCGGCGTAAATGGCCCCGCAACCCGCATAAATATGCCTCTTCCGGCGCTGAAATGTCTGTTTTGCTTGTCACGTCGCCTCGCCTCTGTTCCTATGGAGAGCAGAATGGCTGTGCGCGTTGCGCGCGTTTGAAATAACTGGGGGAAAGTGATGATCAGGTCTGAACTGATCCAGAAAGTAATCGACGAAAATCCGCATCTCTATCAACAGGATGTGGAGCGGATCGTGAGCACGATTTTTGACGAAGTGATCGAGGCGATGGCGCGGGGGGACCGGGTTGAGCTGCGCGGTTTTGGCGCGTTTTCGGTCAAGGAGCGCGAGGCCCGGATCGGGCGCAACCCGCGCACCGGCGAGGCGGTTCAGGTCGACAAGAAATTCGTGCCGTTTTTCAAGACGGGTAAATTGTTGCGCGATCGGCTGAACGGCGGGTAAATCATGCGGTATCTTCGGATTGTTTTTCTGGCCGTTGTGGCGGTGGGGCTGGTGACGGTTGCGCTGGCCAATCGTGGGCCGGTGACGTTGCACTTGCTGCCGGAGGCGCTGGCCGGGTTTGCGGGGCTGAGTTGGCAGATCACCGTGCCGCTGTTTCTGGTGATTTTCGCGGGCATTATTGCGGGCATTCTGATCGGCTTCATCTGGGAGTATTTCCGCGAGCATAAGCTGCGCGCGGAGGGTAAGCGCGCGCGCAAGGCGGCGGTTAATCTGGCGCGGGAAGTGCAGGATTTGAAGACTTCCGCGAAGCCGGGCGATGACGTGTTGGCGCTGTTGGAGGATGCGCGCTAGGTCATGGCCGCTGAGGTAAAGATCTGCGGTTTGCGCGATGCGGCGATGATCGAGGTCGCCCATGCGGCGGGGGCGCGCTGGATCGGTTTCGTGTTCTTTCCCAAAAGTCCGCGCCATGTGACGGTTGCAGAGGCGGCGAAGCTGGCGCGCGCGGCGCCCTCCGGTTTGGGTCGGGTCGCGTTGGTGGTGAATGCCAGCGACGCGGAACTGGACCGCATCACCGGCGAGGTGCCGCTCGATTTGTTGCAGTTACATGGCGGGGAAAGCCCGGAGCGGGTGGCGGAAATTCGGGCGCGCTTTGGCGTGCCCGTGATGAAGGCCATTGGCGTGGCGCAGGCCTCGGACCTTGCCGCGATTGACGCCTACGCCCCGGTGGCCGACCGCCTGTTGATCGACGCCAAAGCGCCGAAGGGCGCGGCGCTGCCCGGCGGCAATGGGTTGAGCTTTGATTGGCGTTTGCTGGTCGGGCGCAAGATGCCCGAGGGCTGGATGCTGGCGGGGGGACTGGCGCCGGGCAACGTGGTGGAAGCGATCCGGCGCACTGGCGCGCCCTGTGTTGACGTGTCTTCCGGCGTGGAGCGCGCGCCGGGGATCAAGGATGCGGAGGCGATCCGCGCCTTTTGCGCCGCCGCACGCACCGGCTTTACCGCCCCGCCGATCAACGCTAAACGCAACCTGTGACGCGCAGCATTGGGGGGACGCCATGTCGGAAGATCTGTTTAATTCGTTCATGAACGGGCCGAATGAGAAAGGCCGGTTTGGCGATTTCGGCGGGCGGTTCGTATCCGAAACCCTGATGCCGCTGATCCTCGAGTTGGAAGCGCAATACGAGCGGGCCAAGGATGATGCGAGTTTCTGGGCTGAGATGGACGATCTCTGGACGCATTACGTCGGCCGCCCCTCGCCGCTTTACTACGCCGAACGCCTGAGCGAAGAGCTGGGCGGCGCGAAGATTTATCTCAAGCGCGACGAGCTGAACCACACCGGCGCGCACAAGATCAACAACGTGTTGGGTCAGATCATTCTCGCCCGTCGTATGGGCAAAGGGCGCATCATCGCGGAAACCGGCGCGGGCCAGCACGGGGTTGCGACGGCGACCGTCTGCGCCAAGTTCGGCCTGAAATGCGTGGTTTATATGGGCGCGCATGATGTGGAGCGGCAGGCGCCCAATGTGTTTCGCATGAAGCTTCTGGGCGCGGAGGTGGTGCCGGTCACGTCTGGGCGCGGCACGCTGAAAGACGCGATGAACGACGCGCTGCGCGACTGGGTGACCAATGTGCGCGACACGTTTTACTGCATCGGCACCGTCGCCGGCCCGCATCCCTATCCCGCCATGGTGCGCGATTTTCAGGCCATTATCGGCAAGGAAACCCGCGCACAGATTATGGCGGCGGAAGGGCGGCTGCCGGACAGTCTGGTCGCGGCGATTGGCGGCGGCTCCAACGCGATGGGTCTGTTTTACCCCTTCCTTGACGACAAATCCGTGCGCATCATCGGCGTGGAAGCCGGGGGCAAGGGGGTGAACGAGAAACTCGAACATTGTGCCTCGCTGACCGGCGGGCGGCCCGGCGTGTTGCATGGCAACCGGACCTATCTGTTGCAGGACGATGACGGGCAGATCCTTGAGGGGCACTCGATTTCCGCCGGGCTGGACTATCCCGGTATCGGGCCGGAACACGCTTGGTTGCATGAAACCGGGCGGGCGGAATATGTCGCGATCACCGACGATGAGGCGCTGGAGGCGTTCCAATTGCTGTGCCGCACCGAGGGCATCATCCCGGCGTTGGAACCGTCACATGCGCTGGCCCATGTGGCCAAAATCGCGCCGACCCTGCCGCGCGATCATCTGCTGGTGATGAACCTCTGCGGGCGCGGCGACAAAGACATTTTCACCGTCGCGCGCCATCTGGGCACCGATATGGGCGGGCTGGTGGATTAAGGGGTAAGCGCTGCCCCGATCTTGCGGAACATCTCGATATTGTCTTCCCAAACCCCGTCTTCGCTGAAGCTGCGGTTGGCGGAATTAACCGCGATCACGAGGTCGTGGGCGCGGTCGATCCAGATATATTGCCCATATACCCCGATGCCGAACACCTCGCCGGGGCGGGCATCGGCGGGGAGCCACCATTGGTAGCCATATTGACTCGCGCCTTCGGCGGTTGGCGCGGAAGCGGTGGTCATGGCGGCGATCCAGTCGGCGGGCACAACCTGCACGCCGTTCCACATGCCGTTTTGCAGAACCAACTGCCCAAGGCGCGCATAATCGCGGGTGCGCAGGTTCAGCCCGCCCAGCACGAAGGCCACGCCATCGCCGTCGGTCAGGTAATAGGGGTCTTTCTGAATGCCGATGGGCGCGAGGAGGCGGTCGGCCAGCAGATCGGGCACCGTGCGCCCGGTCGCCCCGCGCAGCACCATGCCGATGACATGCGTATCAATCGAGACATATTGCCACTGACGCCCCGGCGGGGCGATGCGGGTTTCGATGGCGGCGGCGAAGTCATCCAGCGAACCGCCAAAGGCCAGAACTCGGCCCATCTTATTGATATCGCTCCAGAAATCGTGGTAATCCTCGTCGAACTCCACCCCCGACGCCATGTTCAGCACGTTGCGGATCGTCGCGCCTTCATAGGCCGAACCGATCAGTTTCGGGGCGTATTTTTCTACCGGATCGTCGAGGCTGGCGATCTCGCCATTGGCCAGCGAGATGCCGAACAGGGTGGCGATGAAGGATTTGGCGACGGACCAGGAGATGCGCAAATCCTGCGCGTCGCCGTGGAAATACTCCTCATAGACCACCTCGCCGTGCCGCAGCGCCACGAGGGCCGAAACCTTGCGCTCTGCCGCCCATTCCGCAAAACCGGGCGGCATGGTGAGCGGGGTTTCTGCTTCGGGCAGGGGCGGCTGGCGCACCGGGCCAAGCTCCATCGGGGTGGAGAAAAACATGCTGTCCATGGAGATGAAATTGTCGGCGATCCGATCCTCGGCAAAGAGCGAATTAACCGCGAGAAGCCGCCGGATGTTGTCGTAATTGAATACGCCAAGCGCGGTGATGATCACCACCAGAGCAAAGAAAATCCGTTTGAACATGCCGCCTTCCCCCAATTCAGCCGTTAACCATGTTCACTATGTCGCCCCGGCGCGCGCCAGTCCACCCACCGGCCATGAAAATCGACCCGACCCAGCGTCATACGCGCGCCGCCGGGCCAAAGGGTCAACTCAATTACCGCGCCTTTTCCGTGCTGTTCATCCGCCTCCATCGACAGATGCGCCAGCGGAGCCTCCGTCGTGGCCCGTGTGCCTGCCTGCGTCAGCGCCGCGCGGCATCGGGCTTTGGTGTCTTCCGGGAAATACTGCCATGCGATGGTGTGATAGACGAGGTGCAGCGCGCCGGGCCGGGGCGTTGCCAGCCGCGCTTCCAACCATGCCGCCGCATCCCCACGGTCCACCGTTGCCTGTGCCAGCGCAATCGCCGCCCGAGTTCGCGCAATGCGGTCGTGCTGATCGGCCCAGATATAAGACAGCAGGCGCAGGGCGTCTTCCGGGTCTTGCGTGTTCAGCGGGTTGAGATCGACGCCGCGTCGGTCTGCGATCCGGACAAGCGCCGCGGGCGGGCAGGGGCCGCGCCAATCCGGGGCGAGCCGGACCGGGCTGTCCGCCGGTCCCAACGTGCCGTCCGGCAGGTCGAGCCGAAAGCGGTCCCACATCATGTTCAACCCCCCGGCCGCGCCCAGTTCGGACAGCACGAAAGGCAGGTCCACGCGCTGCGCCAACCAGTGCCCGGCGGCGATCAGAACGGCGGCGCGACGCACCTCGTTGGTCTGTGGCGGGCTGTCGAGCCAGTGTAGCAGCACCGTTTCATGCCGGGTCATCGCTTCTGCCAGCGCGGTTTCAAGCGCATCTTCCGGTCCGGAATTTGGCGGCCAGAGTGCAGCAAGTTCCGGACTATCGCCGCGCAGAACCAGCGCGTTCATCCCGCCCAAAAGCCGCAGCGGCACCGAGGCGCCGAACGGGGTGATATCGCCCTCAAAAGCGCGCATCTTCCGGGTGACGGCGTTGTCTTCGCTCGTGAGCCGCCCCAAGATACGCAGCACATTCGCCGTGAAGGGAGAGCCGAGGCCCTTATTGCTTTTTGCTTGAATTTCAAAAGCTTCTTTGAGGATCACCGGAATTTGTCCGCCAGTTTTTGCAACGGGCTGCGGGTGTCTTCCGGCTCTTCTGGCTTCGGTTCTGGCGGTTGTTTTGCGGGCTTCGGCGCCGCGCGCTCCGCTTTCGGCGGGGCCATGCGCAGGCCGACCGCGTTGCTGAATTTCGCCCCGTCGCCCTGCGCCAGATACGGGGCGCCGTCGGCGATGCCGCGCAGCAGGTCGTCGAGCCAGTCCTGATCGGCGCGGGAGAAATCGGACAGCACATAGCCCGCGACCCGGTCCTTATGCCCCGGATGGCCGATGCCCAAGCGCACGCGGGCGTAATCCGGGCCGATATGCTGGTGAATGGAGCGCAAGCCGTTATGGCCCGCATGTCCGCCGCCGCGTTTGAGGCGCAGTTTGCCGGGCGCGAGGTCCAGTTCATCGTGAAACACGGTCACATCTGCCGGGGTCAGCTTGTAAAACCGCATGGCGGCGCCGACTGATTGCCCGGAAAGGTTCATGAAGGTTTCGGGTTTCAGGAGCAGCACCTTCTGCGACCCGAGCCGCCCCTCGCTGAGCGCGCCCTGAAACTTGCCGCGCCACGGGGCGAAACCATGCGCGTCGGCGATGCTGTCGAGCGCCATGAAACCGATATTATGTCGGTTGGCCGCGTATTTCGCGCCCGGATTGCCCAGCCCAACGAAGAGTTGCATCTTGTCTCCTGTCCGCTTTGGATGGGAAATTTAGGGGAGATATGCCCGGATGCCAAGGGGATAGCCGGGGAGGGATACCCGGACACGAAAACGGGGCCACGCGGGCCCCGTTCCGGTCTTGCCCTGTGGGCCAGACTTATTCTTCGGCTTCGGCCTCTGCTTCGGTCGCTTCGCCCTCGTCCTCATCGCTGCCTTCCGAGCGCAGGCCGGACGGAGCGGAGATGTTGGCGATCACGAAGTCGCGGTCGACGGTCGGACGCGCGCCTTCCGGCATCTCTACGTCGGAAATGTGGATCACGTCGCCCACGTCCTTGCCGGTCAGGTCCACCACGATCTTCTCCGGGATGTTGCCGGCGATGACCGACAGTTCCACTTCCGGACGCACCGTGACCAAAACGCCGCCACGCTTGATGCCCGGCGCTTCTTCTTCGTTGATGAAGTCGACATGGACATAGAGGCTGATGCGGGTGTTGCGGTGCAGACGCATGAAGTCGACATGGGTCGGCAGGTCTTTCACCACGTCGCGCTGCACGTTGCGGCAGATCACGCGCACGTCGTCGTGGCCTTCAACCTTCAGGTTGAACAGCTTCGACAGGAAGCGGCCTTCCTTCAGCGTTTTCAGCAGGACGTTGAACGGGATATTGATGGGAAGCGGGTCCGCTTCGCCGCCGTATACAATGCCGGGTACCATGCCATTGCGGCGTGCCTGACGAGCGGCGCCCTTGCCTGTCCCCGTCCGTACCTCGGCGTGAAAATCAGGAATCTCACGAGCCATTTGGTCTCTCCAATATTATGAGCGCGGGGATCCTCCAAGGCTGTATCCCCGCCAGAAGCCGCCCCTATAGACGCAATTTGCCCGCTTGGAAAGGTTTATTCCTGCCAATCGCCCTCAAATCCCTTCGGAATATGCAGGATCGAGCGGTTGACGGTGGTGATATCGGTATGGCCACAGAAGGCCATCGATATTTCCAGCTCTTTGTGAATCACCTCCAGCGCACGGGTCACGCCCGCTTCGCCCATTGCGCCCAGACCGTTGACGAAAGCGCGGCCGATATAGGTGCCCTTGGCGCCCATGGCGACGGCTTTCAGCACGTCCTGCCCGGAGCGAATACCGCTATCGAGATGCACTTCGATCTTGTCGCCGACCGCATCCATGATGGGGGGCAGGGCGCGGATCGAGGACAGCGCGCCGTCGAGTTGCCGCCCGCCGTGGTTGGAGACAATGATCGCATCGGCGCCGACATTGCAGGCCTCCAGCGCGTCTTCCGGCTCCATGATGCCCTTGATGATCAGCTTGCCGTCCCACATTTTGCGGAACTGCCGGATGCGGTCCCAGTTGAGCGAGGGATCGAAGGCCTGCGCGGTCCATTCCGACAGCGAGGAGGGATCGGAAACCCCCTTCGCGTGGCCAACGATATTGCCGAAGAAGCGTCGCTTGGTGCCCAACATGCCGATGCCCCAGCGCCATTTGGTCGCGAGATTGAGCATGGTCGGGATGGTCAGTTTCGGCGGGGCGGACAGGCCGTTTTTCAGGTCTTTGTGCCGCTGGCCCAGCACCTGCAAATCGACGGTGATCACCACGGCAGAGCAATTCGCCGCCTTGGCGCGGTCGAACAAACGCTGCATGAAATCGTCGTCTTTCAGGGTATAGACCTGAAACCAGAAGGGCTTTTGCGTGTGTTCCGCCACGTCTTCAATGGAACAGATCGACATGGTGGACAGGGTGAAGGGCACGCCGAATTTCTCCGCTGCCCGCGCTGCCTTGATCTCGCCATCGGCGTGTTGCATCCCCGTCAGCCCAACCGGGGCCAGCGCCACCGGCATCGACACGTCCTGTCCGATCATCTGCGTTGCGGTCGAGCGCCCGTCCATATCAACGGCGACGCGCTGGCGCAGGTAAAGCTTCTGAAAATCCGAGGTGTTTTCGCGGAAGGTCTGCTCCGTCCACGATCCGCTCTCGGCATAGTCGTAAAACATGCGCGGGGTGCGGCGTTTGTGCAGGCGCTTGAGGTCGGCGATTTCAGTAATGACGGGCATGATTTTCTCCCCACTGGTAAACTTTTGTAGCCAATGGCGCCGCAGTTTGGCAAGACGCCCCCCGTGTTCATCGTGTGATCCGCCGTATGATCAGCCGCGATGCGCCCCATCGGCCAGCGATTTGACGAAGGCCAGCACTTCGGGCACCGGGCGTTTGGCGGCGATCTGGCTGACGATGGCGGAGCCGACCACGGTGCCATCCGCCACGGACGCAATCGCCTCCGCCTTCTCCGGCGTGTTGACCCCAAAGCCCACGATCACCGGCAGGTCGGTTTTGGCTTTGATGCGCGCCACTTCCGGCCCGACCGCGCCCGCTTGCGCTTCCGCCGCGCCGGTCACGCCGGTGACGGAGACATAATAGACAAAGCCCGAGGTGTTTTGCAGCACTTTGGGCAGACGGGTGTCGTCGGTGGTGGGCGTTGCAAGGCGGATGAAATTCATCCCCGCCGCCTGCGCCGGAATGCACAGCTCTTCGTCCTCTTCCGGCGGCAGGTCCACCACGATCAGCCCGTCGATCCCCGCTTCTTTCGCATCCACCAGAAAGGCATCGACCCCGTGGTTGTAGATCGGGTTGTAATAGCCCATCAGCACCAGCGGCGTCGTGTTGTCGGTCTCGCGAAAGGCGCGCGCCATTGCGAGGGTCTTTTTCAGCGTCATCCCCGCTTCCAGCGCCCGTTGCCCGGCAAGCTGGATGGTCGGCCCATCCGCCATCGGGTCGGTGAAGGGCAGGCCCAGTTCGACCACATCGACTCCCGCGCCCGGCAGCCCGTTCAGCACTTCCTGCGCATAGGCCTCATCCGGGTCGCCCGCCATGATATAGGCCACGAATGCCTTGCGGTTGGCGGCTTTCAACTCGGCGAATTTGGCGTCGATACGTGTCATCTGGCGCTCCCTGTTGCGTGAGATTTTCCTGCCAGAGAGCGCGCGCGAGGGCAAGACGGGAATTGTGATCGGCTATTGCAGGGCAAAAGCATTTCGCACTAGAAGCGGGGAAATTACGAAAGGAACGCGCTATGGGCTTCAAGATGGGAATTGTCGGACTGCCGAATGTGGGCAAATCGACCTTGTTCAACGCGTTGACCAAAACGGCGGCGGCGCAGGCGGAGAACTTCCCTTTCTGCACCATCGAGCCGAATGTTGGCGAGGTCGCGGTGCCCGATGCGCGGCTTGACAAGCTGGCGGCGATTGCGGGCTCGAAAGAGATCATCCCGACCCGCATGACCTTTGTGGATATCGCCGGTCTGGTGAAGGGCGCGTCGAAGGGGGAGGGGCTGGGCAACCAGTTTCTGGCCAATATCCGCGAGGTGGATGCCATCGCCCATGTGCTGCGCTGTTTTGAAGATGGGGATGTGACCCATGTTGAGGGGCGGGTCGATCCGGTGGCGGATGCGGAGACCATCGAGACCGAATTGATGATCGCCGACATGGAGAGCATTGAGAAACGCCTGCAGGGGCTAGTGCGCAAGGTGCGCGGCGGCGACAAGGAAGCGGTGCAGCAGGAGCGGCTGTTGAAGGCGGCGCTGGCGGCGCTGGAAGATGGTAAACCGGCCCGCGCGGTGGAGGTTGCGGACGAGGACAGGGCGGCGTGGAAGAACCTGCAACTGTTGACCACCAAGAAGATCCTCTATGTTTGCAACGTGGACGAGGACAGGGCGGCGACGGGCAATGAGCATTCCGCCGCAGTGGAGAAAATGGCCGCCGAGCAGGGCGCGGCAGCGGTGGTGATTTCTGCCAAGATCGAAGAGGAAATCAGCCAGCTTGATGCGGAAGAACAGGAAGTATTTCTTGAAGAATTGGGTCTGCACGAGGCGGGGCTCGACCGGCTGATCAAGGCGGGCTATGGCCTGTTGCATCTTGAGACCTATTTCACCGTCGGCCCAAAAGAGGCGCGTGCCTGGACCATCCGCGAAGGCACCCTTGCGCCGCAGGCCGCAGGCGTCATCCATGGCGACTTTGAGCGCGGCTTCATCCGCGCTGAAACCATCGCCTATGACGATTACATCGCCCATAACGGCGAACAGGGCGCCAAGGAAGCGGGCAAGATGCGCGCGGAGGGCAAGGCTTATATGGTCAAGGACGGCGACGTGCTGCACTTCCTGTTCAATGCCTGACGGGCCCTAAATCCGCTCGCCGTGTTCGCCGTCGCAATGGGAATGATCGCCGAAGGCGGTGAGGATTTCGCAGGAGCCGGAGGGGTGGCCTGAGCAGGCGTGGCGGATGCGGTCCAGCTCTGCTTCCAGCGCTTGCAGGCGGGCGATGCGGTGGCGAATATCGGCGAGGTGGCGTTCGGCGATGGCGTGGCTCTCCGGGCAGACATCGCCGCCCTTGCCTTCCAGCCGGATCAGGGTGCGGATGTCATCGAGATGCAGGCCGAGGTCGCGGCAATGGCGGATGAAATGCAGTCGGTCCAGCCCGGCCTGTGAATATCGCCGCTGATTACCCGCCGTGCGCCCGGCATTTTCGATCAGGCCCATCTCCTCATAGTAACGAATCGTCGGCACCTTGACGCCGGTGCGTTTTGAGAGTTGGCCGATTGAAAACATTGTGCATTTTCCTCTTGAAGCTCTAGGGGCTAGAGCAATTATCTTGATCATAAGCAAAAGAATCAGGGTTTTGCAAATGGTCGATTTACTGGAACAAACCCCGCTATTGAATTTCGGCAATCCGTCGATCCGGGCGCTGGTGCGGGAGCGCGGTTGGCAGGATTTGCCGCCGCGCGCGCGTATTGGCGCGGTGTATGCGTTTGTGCGCGATGAAATCCGTTTAGGCTATAATGCCGACGATGCGATCCGGGCCAGCAAGGTGCTGGCGGATGGTTACGGGCAGTGCAACACCAAGGGGATTTTGCTGATGGCGCTGTTGCGCGCGGTGCATATTCCCTGCCGGTTGCATGGCTTTACCGTTGCCAAGAGCTTGCAGCGGGGGTTGGTGCCGGAGGCGGTTTATGGCCGTGCGCCAGAGAATATCGTGCATTCCTGGGTCGAGGTGTTGCTCGATGGGGAATGGATCATTCTTGAGGGGGTCGTCGTGGACAAGCCCGTGCTTGAGGCCTTGCAGGCCCGCTTTGGCACCGGGCCGCTATGCGGGTACGCGGTTGGGGTGGAGTGTCTCGAAGCGCCGCCGGTGGCGTGGGACGGGCGCGACACCTTTGTGCAATCGACTGGCATTAACCACGATTTCGGCGTGTTCGACACGCCCGACGATTTCTTTAAGGAACATGCGCAGGCGCTGGGCGGGCTGCGCGGGTTTCTTTACCGCCACCTGATCCGACATTGGATGAACGCACGGGTGCGGCGGATTCGGCGCGGGGCGATCCCGCATATTCCGGCAGAAATTCGGGGGGAGCGGCCCTCATTTAGCTACAGAAAGGCAATCTGAAATGGCACATTCTCACGATCACGATCACGATCACGATCACGATCACGATCACGATCACGATCACGATCACGGACATAGCCACGCCCATGGACACAGCCACGGGCATGGTCATGGTCACGGACACCACCATCACCACCATGTCGACCCCGATGCGGGCGACCGGGCGGTGGCGACGGCGGTCGGGGTCAACATGCTGCTGACCATCGCGGAGATTGTTGGCGGCATCCTCTCCGGCTCCGTCGCGCTCATTGCGGATGCGGTGCATAACCTGTCGGACGCCATGTCGCTGCTCATCGCCTGGGGCGCGCGCAAGATCGCCCGCCGTCCGCGCGATGGGGTGATGACTTTTGGCTATATGCGCATCGAACTGGTCGCGGCGCTGATCAATTACACCACGCTGATCATCATCGGGCTTTACCTCGTCTGGGAGGCGGTGGAGCGGTTTATCAACCCCGAACCCGTCACCGGCTGGCTGATGATTGCGGTGTCCGGGCTGGCGCTTCTGGTGGATGCGGTGACGGCACTGCTGACCTACCGGCTGTCAAAGGAAAGCGTCAACATCCGCGCGGCGTTCCTGCATAATTTGGCAGATGCGCTGGGTTCGGTTGCGGTGATCATCGTGGGCGTTCTGGTCATGCTGTTTGGCTGGGACATCGCCGACCCGATCGTGACGCTGGGCATCGCGGGCTATATCCTCTGGATGGCGTTCAGCGAGATCCGCCATGTGATCCGTATCCTGATGCTGGGCGCGCCGGACGGGATCGTGCCGGAAGAGGTTGTGGCGAAGATGCAGGCGGTTGCCGGGGTCGAAAACGTGCATCACTTGCATATCTGGCAGATTTCCGAGCGCGTGACCTCTCTGGAGGCGCATCTGGTGACGGATGCGACGGAACTGAGCCGGGTGCAGGAGATCAAGACGGCGCTGCGTGAGATGCTGCGCGGGGAGTTTGGCATCACCCATGTGACGCTGGATGCGGAAACCCGCGAGGGGTGCTGCGCCGATGCGAGCGTGATCGGGGCGTAAACCGCGATTTGCAACGGGCCGCCGGGTTTCTGGCGGCCCGTTTGGTAGGGCGTAGACCCATACTCCCTGCATCACTGGTTTGTCAGATTTTTGCTCTGACTATGAGCGGCGCCGCAGGAATAGTGGGGCTATTTCAAGGGGTCGCGAAGACGCTCAGGGCAAAAATCTGGCAAATCGTCCCGCCGCAGGCGGGCCTTCTGTAAACGGTTTTCCTTCGGAAAAACGACGTCAAATCCGCTACATATCAGCAGCCCGACGCGCTTGGAAATAGACCCACTATGTCCTGCGCGCGCCAACCCACTGATCTTTCGCGGATTTGGCGCCAGTGGCGCAGGGATTATGGGTCTACGCCCTATGATACGAAGGCGTTGAGCATCAGGAAGATCACGCCAGACATCAACGCCGCTGCGGGCACGGTAATGACCCAGGCGGCAACGATGGTCATGAAATGTGAGCGGCGCACCAGCTTGCGGCGGCGCATTTCCTCGCCCGGCAGGCGCTTGTGATCCGGCTGCGCGGCGTTTACCTCGCGCCGACGCCGGATCATGTGCCATTCGCGGTAAAAGCCAACGCCGAACACGCCGCCAACCGCGATATGGGTCGAGGAAACCGGCAGGCCGAGCCAGGAGGCAACGATCACCGTGATGGCGGCGGACAGGGAAACGCAATAGGCGCGCATCGGGTTGAGCTTGGTGATCTGACTGCCAACCATGCGGATCAGTTTCGGGCCGAAGAGCATGAGACCGAAGGAAATGCCGAACGCCCCGATCACCATGACCCAGAGCGGGATGGCGACCTTGCCAGCAAATTCCCCGATGCTTTCGGCATGCACGATGGCGGCGAGCGGTCCGACCGCGTTGGCCACGTCATTGGCCCCATGCGCAAAGGACAGCAGCGCGGCGGAGATCACCAGCGGCAGGCCGAACAGGGTTTTGAGTGACTTGTTGCGGTTTTCCAGCCCTTCGGATTGTTTGCGGATCAGCGGCGCGGAAATGACATAGGCCAGCGCGCCAACCGCCGCGCCAATGAGAAGCGCCGTCGGGATATCGATTTTCACCACGCGCTTGAGCCCCTTCACCGCGAGATAGGCGCCAAATGCCCCGGCCATGATGCCGATCAGCACCGGAACCCAGCGGCGCGCGGCGGCAATCTTGTCGTCCTGATAGACGATCCGGGCCTTGATGAAGGCGAGGAACAACGCGGCAATCGCCCCGCCCAGCACCGGCGAAATGACCCAGGACGCGGCGATTTTCGACATCGAGACCCAGTTGACCGCCGACAGCCCCGCCGCCGCGATCCCTGCGCCCATGACGCCGCCAACGACGGAATGGGTGGTGGAAACCGGCGCGCCGATCCAGGTCGCGAGGTTGACCCAGAGGGCGGAGGAAATCAGCGCCGCCATCATGGCCCAGATGAAGACCTTGGAATCGGCGACCGAGGTCGGGTCGATAATGCCCTTGGAGATGGTCGAAACAACATCGCCCCCGGCCAGCAACGCCCCTGCGCTCTCAAACAGCGCGGCAATGACGATAGCCCCGCCCATGGTCAGCGCATTGGCGCCCACCGCCGGACCCATATTGTTGGCAACGTCATTGGCGCCGATATTGAGCGCCATGTAAGCGCCAAAGGCCGCAGCGGCGACGATGACGAAATTGGTCGGTTGCTGGCCAAAGAAAACAGCCGCGCCAATCGCCGCAATCAGGATGAACACCAGCGAGATGCCGATACCCACCATCGGGCGGGAAACATAATTGGTGGCCAGTTCGACCTGCCCGATCTTGTTCAGGTCTTTATCCAGCGTTTTCCACTGATTGTCTTTATCGCTCATCACTTCCCCCGCGCAAATCCGCATTCAACCGATATTCACCGGGCGGGCTACCCAATCACGGGCGATTTTGCAATGAGATTACGCAGGATCAGAAATCGCGCAGCAGCGCCTGCAAGTCTTTTTCGGCGACCAGCTCCGCCGCCTTCTCCGGCGCGATCCACTGGCGCTTGCGCTGGCCGCGTTCCGGGAAGTCGTCTTCCAACTGCTTGACCTTGATCGGATACACCTGCGCCGAATAGGGCGCGCCGACCCCGTCGTCGTCGCGCTTGAGGTAGGTATATTCTCCCACCGGCTCCTCAGAGACCTTGGCCGGACGCACCCCAGCCTCTTCCCATGCCTCGATCCGCGCCGCCTCCGCCGCCGATTTGCCCGCCATCAGGTAGCCCTTCGGCAGGATCCAGCGCCCGGTGCCCCGGCTGGTAATCAGCAGCACTTCCTTGCGCCCGCCTTCTTTGCGATAGCACAGCGCCGCGACCTGCAACTGGCGCGGACGTTGGATCATGGGGCGCACAACTTCGTCCCAGGCTTTGGCAATCAGAGGAGACATAAAACCGCCTGTAGTTTCTTGTTTTGCCTATATTTAGGGGCTTTTAGCGAAAAGTGCAAGAAATGTGGGGGAAGGTTAACGCTTGCGCGGCTTTGCGCGCAGGGTTGGGTCGGCCTGAGCGGGGTCTTCGGGCCAGGGGTGTTTCGGGTATTGCCCGCGCATGTCCTTGCGCACATCGGCATAGGAATTTTGCCAGAAAGCGGGCAGGTCGGCGGTGGTCTGCACCGGGCGCCCGGCAGGGCTGAGCAGGGTGATGCGCAGGGGGGTGTTGCCGATCATTGGGTGCTGCGTGACGCCGAACATTTCCTGCAAACGCACCGCGATTTCCGGCGCCTCGCCCGCGTAATCAACTGGCACTTTGCGGCCCATCGGGGTGGTGAAATGCGGCGGCGCGATTTTGTCCAGCCGCTGCATCTGGCCCCAGTCGAGCCGCGCCCGCAAGGCGTCGGTCAGGTCGAATTTCTTCCAATCTGCCGCGCTGCGCACCCCGCCAAGATGCGGCAGGAGCCAGTCCTCCAGTTCCGCCATCAGCGCCGCCTCGGACATATCCGGCATCCCCTCCGCCTGTGCGAGCCGGGCGCGGGCGAGGAAGCGGGCAGCGGCGGGGGAGGGGCGCAGGCCCAGTTCGCGCACCCCATCCAGCATGGCGCGCGCCACCGCCTCTTCCGGCGCGTCTTTCCACGTCTGATCCGCCAGCACGACCGCCCCGAACCGCTCCTGCCGGCGCGCCAGAACGCGGCGTTCGCGCCGGGACCATTCGCAGCGCGCGACCCACGAAATCGCCGCCCCATGCACCGCGCGCAACTCGGCCTCGCTGATCGGCACCACCAGCCGCGCCCGCGCCTCTCGCTTGCCGCCATCGCTGTCCAGCAACACGATCAGGCGCTGCCCGGCCAGTGCGTCTTCCGCGTCCAGTTCCGCCCCGCGCCCGCCGGACAGCACATAGCGCGGCGCGTCGCCGGGACGGCGCAGCCCGACGCGATCCGGGTAGGCCAGCGCGGCCATCTGCGCGGCGCTGTAATCGGGCGTGGTGCCATCGGGTGCAAGGCGGCGCAGGCGCTTCGCCTCCTGCCGGATCGGTTCCAGCGCCGCACGCGACAAGCTAACCCCTTGTTCACGTTCAAATTTCTTCGGGTCTCGCAGGGCGGCAAGGCGCAAGTCAAACCGCGTTCCCATGCCGCGCGGCAGCGGGTCGCGTGCTTCCAACAGCGCAGCCACCTCCGCCGCCTCCCGTTCCGCGATCAACAGCATATGGGCGATGCGCGGATGCACCGGCAGGCGTGCCATCGCCCGGCCATGCGCCGTGATCCGCCCGGCCTCCTCGAGCGCCCCCAAGCCTTGCAACAAGCGCCGCGCTTCGGCCAGAACGCCCGGATTGGGCGGCGTCAGAAAGGCCAGATCCGCGCCGTCCCCCGCTCCCCAAACCGCCAGTTCCAACGCCAGCGGCGCCAGGTCGGCAACTTCAATTTCGGCGGGCGGAAACGGTGCCATGCCGCCCTCTTCGCCCTTGGTCCACAGTCGGTAACACACGCCTTCCGCCACGCGCCCGGCCCGCCCGCGCCGCTGCTCGGCCTCCGCCTTGGAGACCCGCTCCGTAACCAGCCGCGACATGCCGGAGCCGGGATCGGTGCGCGCCCGCCGTGCCTTGCCCGCGTCAATCACCACCCGCACGTCCTCAATGGTCAGCGAGGTTTCCGCAATCGACGTGGCCAGCACGATCTTGCGCCCCTGTTTCGCTGGTCGGATCGCTGCGCGCTGGGCTTTCGGGTCCATCGCGCCGAACAGCGTGTGCAAGGCGACATCGCCCGGTAATTTGCCCTTCAGCGCTGCCGCCGTGCGCCGGATTTCCCCCTCGCCGGGCAGAAAGACCAGTACGCCGCCGCTGCTTTCGCGCAGGGCCTGCAACACCGTTTCCGCGACCGCCGCTTCCAATCGTTCGCGCTTGCCTAAAGGCCGCTCGCGCCAGCGGGTCTCGACCGGGAAGCTGCGCCCCTCGCTGGTCACGATCGGCGCGTCGTCCAGAAGCGCGGCCACCGGCTCGGCGTCCAGCGTCGCCGACATGACCAGAATTTTCAGGTCTTCGCGCAGCACGCCCCGGCTTTCCCATGCCAGCGCCAGCCCCAGATCGGCGGCAAGGGAACGCTCGTGAAATTCGTCGAAAATCACCGCGCCGATCCCTTCCAGCGCCGGGTCCGATTGCAGCATTCGGGTCAGAATCCCCTCGGTGACAACCTCGATTCGGGTGGCTTTCGAGACCTTGGCCTCGCCGCGAATGCGGTAGCCCACGCGCTGCCCAACCGCCTCGCCCAGCGTTTCCGCCATGCGCTCGGCGGCGGCGCGCGCGGCGATGCGGCGCGGCTCCAGCATGACGATCCGACCGTCGATCCGGTCCAACAGCGCCAGCGGCACCCGCGTCGTCTTGCCCGCCCCCGGCGGCGCCACCAGAACCGCCCGCCCGTCGCGCACGAGCACGCGGCAGAGTTCGGGCAAAATGGGATCAATCGGCAAGGCGTTCATGCCCTCTTATCCCCCGGCGCGCCCCTTTTGACCAGCGGTCTATTGCGCCTGCCGGAGCCGGGTCGGCACAAGGGTGGCGCTGCCGTAAATCGTGTCAACTTCGCCATAGGAAAAGACCCAATGGCCGGCCTCGACGCGGTAGGTCATGTTGATGTCATAGCCCGACATTTTCGCCAGTTGCTCGGCGGTATAGCCCGAAGTGCGCTCAAGGCGCCAGAAACACCGCGCAATGCCCTTTCCGCTGGCACTGCGCTTGAGGATCAGCACATGCCCCCGCGTGCCGTCCCACATTTTCCGCGTCATACCACAGCCCGCACTTGCCGGGCGGCTGCGAACCAGATCAATCATCGCGCTCAACGGATCAATCCGCTTGTCCCCCGCACCAAACCGCGCCTCTGAGTGCCCCACGCGTTCGCCGGTGTTGATGTCCTCGGTGTAAGAGGTCGGATACATCTGCCCCTGCCGGAACCGCCCCTCCGCACGCATGACGGTAAACACGTCTTTGAGCGTGGCGACAATCGCAGTCGGTTCCAACCGCCCGCGTGCAATATAGGCGCGTTCGGTGCCGTTTTGCACCAGAGTGATCCGCCCGACGGAAATGCCAACAACCCGCACTGTCAGCTCCGCGTCCAGCAGGGTTTCAGAAAAAACGGGTTTGGCGGCCAGTAGGGCCAGACTCAATAATACAGCGCGCATTCGGGTCTCCTCTGGGTCAGCTTGCGCGCGAAAACCCGTTTTGTCCAGTGTTGGCGCTATCGGCTGGACTTTGCCCGCCCGGAACGCCAAAACAGCAAAGAGCCAAAATGCACGGAGAGCGCCGCATGGATATTCAGGATCTTGCCAGCCGGATCATCGCCGGGGAACGCCGTGCGCTGGCCCGTGGCATCACGCTGGTGGAAAGCGCGCGTGAGGATCACCGGAAACAGGCGGCGGAGCTGATCGAAGCGGTGAAACATACGGGCCGCGAAGCGATCCGCATCGGCCTGTCCGGCACGCCCGGCGTTGGTAAATCCACCTTCATCGAAGCCTTCGGCATGTTCCTTCTGAGCGAGGGGAACCGGGTGGCGGTGCTGGCGGTCGATCCTTCTTCCGCCCGTTCCGGCGGTTCTATTCTGGGCGACAAGACCCGCATGGAAGAGCTGTCGCGCGAACCGAATGCTTTCATCCGCCCCTCGCCCGCGCAAAGCCAGCTCGGCGGCGTGGCGCGCCGCACCCGCGAGGCGGTGGCGCTCTGCGAGGCGGCGGGATTTGATGCGGTGCTGATCGAAACTGTCGGCGTGGGGCAATCCGAGACCATGGTGTCCGAAATGGCCGACCTGTTCGTGCTGCTCATCGCCCCCGCGGGGGGGGACGAATTGCAGGGTGTCAAACGCGGTATCATGGAAATGGCCGACATGATCCTGATCAACAAGGCCGACGGCGCGCTGAAGGAAACCGCGATGCGCACCTGCGCCGATTACGCGGGCGCCCTGCGCCTCTTGCGCAAACGCCCGCAAGACCCGGAAGGCTTCCCCAAAGCCAGCATGGTCTCCGCCGTAACGGGCGATGGCTTGCCGGAAGCCTGGCAAGATATGCTGACCCTGACCAACTGGCGCCGCGAACACCACCATTGGCAACACCGCCGCGCCACGCAGGCCCGCCACTGGTTCGAAGAAGAGGTGCGCCAGCGCCTGCTCGCCACCCTCAACGAACCGGAAAACCGCGCCCGCCTCGATGCGCTTGGCCGCGAAGTTGCCACCGGCATTACCTCTCCAACCGCCGCCGCGGAACGCTTGTTGCAACAGTTGGCTGATTGACTTTCAGCTCTGGCTGGGTTCGCGCGCTCGGGTTTGAGTATTTTTGCTAAGAAGAAATCGATTTAATCTGCAACGTGGTGCATCAAAATTCGCGTTCGAAATCAGCAGGATGCTGATGGAGAGGCAGAGAATTTTGATTCAAATTTAGCGATTTCTGCTCTAAGAAGGGGCGCGGGTGTTTTATCCCCTTCGGTCTGGGCTTCTTCTTAGTCCAAATACTCACAACACGGCCTCTCCGACAAAGAGGGGTGACAAGATGTTTGCCTCGCGCTATCAAGGGCGAAACGCATAACGGAGGCGTCAATGTTGAACATCAGGATTTTATTTAAGCCATAGTGCCGGTCCTGATGGGCCGTGTTTACCGGCCCCGCATTTGCCTCGAGGTATCCCCTCATACATCTTTCCTCCCTTATGGAGACCGTTATGTTTCGATTTTTCGAAAACCTTATCGACCCGTTTCGCCCGTGGCGCCGGGACACCCCGCCGGGTAAGCTCTGGCCTTACCTGAAAACGCAATATAAGGGCTTCGGCCCGCTCATGGCGCTGATGGCTTTGACCAGTGGTCTGATCGCGCTGATCGAAGCCGGGCTGATCTTTTACGCCGGCCGCCTCATTGACCTGATGAACGCGACCCCACCTGCGGAATTTCTGTCCACGCATGGCTGGGAGCTTCTGCTTGCCTTGCTGTTCATCCTGTTCCTGCGCCCCGCCATTATCGGCCTCAACAGCTTGTTGATGGAGCAGGGGATGGTGAGCAGTTTACACGACCAGACCCGCTGGCGGGCGCATAAACATTTGCTGGGTCAGTCGGTCAGCTTCTTTCAGAATGATTTCGCCGGGCGGCTGTCTAACCGGGTGATGCAGCTTGGCGGCGCAGTTGAAGGCGGCACCTATCTTGCCTTTGAAGCGATCTGGTTTGCGGCAACCTACGCTGTCACCGCTTCGATCATCCTTGGGCAGATGCACCCGGTACTGGCGGTGCCGTTGGTGATCTGGGTCGGGGTGTATATTGTCTATACCCGCTGGCTGGCTATCCGGGTCGGGCAGGCGTCGGAAAAATGGTCGGACGCGCGTTCCCTGCTCAGCGGGCGCATCGTTGACGCTTATGCCAATATAGAAAGCGTGAAGTTGTTTGCGCAGGGCGAGGGGGAGGAGAAATATGTTCTTTCTGCTCTCAAGCGCCACCGGCTGCGCTTTTTCCGCTTTCTGCGCCTGATAACGGAAATGACCTTCAGTCTCAATGTGCTGAATGGCATTTTGATGGGGAGCGTTCTGGGGATGGCGGTGTATTATTGGCTTCAGGGGGTGGTCTCTGTTGGCGAAGTCGCTGCCGCCGCGACACTGACCATTCGGCTCAACAATATGTCCGCTTGGATCATGTGGGTGACGACACAGCTTTTCGAACATGCTGGCGTGATCCGCGAGGGGCTGCGTTCGATTTCCGTGCCGCATGAGGTGATCGACGCCCCGAATGCGCCGGCGCTGGCCTTCCAGAAGGGCGCGATCCGCATCGACGATCTGTCGCATCATTATGGCAAAGGCTCGGGCGGGCTGGATCATGTGTCGCTGGAGATCGGGGCCGGGCAGCGGGTTGGGCTGGTTGGTCGGTCCGGCGCGGGCAAGACGTCGCTGGTCAACCTGCTATTGCGGTTCCGCGACCCGGAGGAGGGGCGCATTCTGATCGACGGTCAGGATATTCGCATGGTGACGCAGGACAGTCTGCGCCGTCAGATCGGCATGGTGACGCAGGACAATTCCCTGCTGCATCGTTCCGTGCGCGCCAATATTCTCTATGGTCGGCCCGGTGCGAGCGAGGCGGAGATGATTGCTGCCGCCAGGCGGGCGGAAGCGCATGAGATGATCCAGAAGTTGGAAGACCCGCAGGGGCGCACCGGCTATTCCGCTCATGTCGGTGAGCGCGGCGTCAAGCTTTCGGGCGGACAGCGCCAGCGCATCGCCATTGCCCGTGTCATGCTCAAAGACGCGCCGATTCTGGTGCTGGATGAGGCAACTTCGGCGCTCGACAGCGAGGTGGAAGCCGCCATTCAGGACACGCTTTACGGCATGATGGAGGGCAAAACGGTGATTGCCATTGCGCACCGCTTGTCCACCATTCAGCGCATGGATCGCATCATTGTGCTGGATCAGGGGCGGGTGGTCGAAGATGGGCCGCATGAAGTGCTTCTGGCGCGGGGCGGGATTTATGCCGACCTCTGGGCGCGGCAATCGGGCGGCTTTATTGCCGAGGATTAAGCAGTTTTGCGGGGGAAACTCCGCAAAACGCCCTGAATCGCCTTGACGGGGACCGGGAATCCGCCTATCCCGCGCGGACGGAATTCCGGGCGCTGCACGTCAGCGCCCCTTTGGTTGACAGGCAAGGCCGGGAAACGCCCCGGAACCCGCCCGGAAAATGAGGATAGAATCATGTCGCGTGTTTGCGAATTGACTGGCAAGGGTCCGATGTCTGGCAACAATGTCAGCCACGCCCAGAACAAGACCAAGCGTCGTTTCCTGCCGAACCTGAACGTTGTGACCCTGCAGTCGGAAACGCTGGGCCGCTCCTTCAAGCTGCGCATCTCTGCAGCGGCGCTGCGCTCGGTGGATCATCGCGGCGGTCTGGATGCGTTCCTTGCCAAGGCGAAGGATGCGGAGCTGTCTTCCGGCGCGCTGAAGATCAAGAAAGAGATCGCCAAGGCTCAGGCTGCCGCCTGATCTTTGCCGCATCGCGTTATGGACCCTGCCGTTTGGCGGGGTCTTTTGCGTTTGTTTGCTGCGCGGTCTTGCAACGCGCGGGGGTAAGGCATAGGTTTCTGGCGTGACCCGTTTTGTATTCGCATATGTCTTGTCGCTTGTTCTGGCGCTGACCGGCTTTACGCTGGCCGAGGCGCGCGGGGCGAACCATGACATTGGTATGGATATGGTGATTTGCACCGGGGTTGGCATGAAGGTGCTGACCATTGGGCCGGATGGCCAGCCGGTGGAGAAGGTGGAGCTTTGCCCGGAAGGGGTGTCCATTTTCGCGGCGGCGTTCAGCCTGCCGGATCTGCCCGAACCAAGCGTCACCCTGCTGACCTCTCTTCCTGTCCCGGTCGGATCGGCCCGGATTGGTCGCGAGGTTGTTTCGCCCTCTGCTCGTGGCCCGCCCGCTCTGATCTGACCCCCAATCAAGACCAGAAACTCGGACTACAGGAGAAAACCATGTCCTTCAAAACCACCCTCGCCGCGGCCAGCGCCGCCATCCTTCTCGCCGTTCCTGCTTTTGCGGGTGATATTGTGATCAAAGACGCCTATGCGCGTGCTGCGGGCAAGATGGCGCAGGCCGGTGCGGCGTTTTTCATGATCCATAATATGGGTGCGGAAGACGACCGTCTGATCGCGGCGGAAAGCGATATTTCCAAGCGTGTTGAGCTGCATACGCATATCGCCGAGGGCGATGTGATGCGGATGGTGGAGGTCGAAGAGGGCTTCCCGGTGCCTGCGGGCGGGATGCACGCGCTGAAGCGCGGCGGCGACCATGTGATGTTCATGGGGCTTTTGCAGCCGATGGAGCAGGGCGAGATCGTGCATGTGACGTTGGTGTTTGAGAAGGCCGGTCGTGTGGAAGTCGATATTCCGGTCGATCTGGAGCGCAAAGCTGGCGCACATATGAACCACTAAAGCGCCCGACCTTAAACATGAGACACGAATACCCTGCCATGCCTTCGGCATTCTCGGGACATTCGTGTCGCTTGATGCTTCAGGTTAAAGGTCGGACGCTCTAATTACTGTTTCGGCGCGCCTTTTGGGTTGTGCGCGCCGGACGGATTTTCGGCGCCGGGTGGGGACCCGGTGCCTTTTACATTTCCATGACCCAGCGCGGCACCACCTCGGTCGCCGGGCCGAAACGGGCCTCGTCGAAGGCGGAAATGGTTTCGGACGGTTCGAGGTTCAGCTCCAGCGTTTTCGCCCCCGCGCGGCGCGCTTCCATCACAAAGCCGGCTGCGGGGTAGACATTGCCCGAAGTGCCGATGGCGACGAACAGGTCCGCTTGTCTCAGAGCGGCGTCGATCTTGTCCATATGGTAGGGAAATTCGCCGAACCAGACGATGTCCGGCCGCGTGGCCTTTGCGCCGCAGGCGGGGCAGGGATCGTCCGGGTGCATTTCGGCGGGCGCTTGCCAGCGCGCGCCGCAGGCCGCACAAAGTGCCCCTTCCAGTTCGCCATGCATATGCACCACGCCGCGCGCCCCGGCCCGTTCGTGTAAGTTGTCCACATTCTGCGTCACCAGCGTCACCTTATGCCCGCGCTCCATCAGCGCCGCCAGCGCCAGATGCGCCGCGTTCGGGTTGGCGGCGCGGGCATTGGCGCGTCGGGCGTTGTAAAAGTCATGCACCAGTTGGGGATTGCGGGCGAAGCCTTGCGGGGTCGCGACTTCATTGAGGTCGTATTGCGTCCAGAGCCCGTCTTCATCGCGAAAAGTGCCCAAACCGCTCTCGGCGGAAATTCCGGCGCCCGTGAGGATGACGATATTGCGCATGGTTGGCCTCTATTGGGGGCGCGGGGGTCTTTGCAAGCGCCGGGTTTGAGTATTTGTGCTAAGAAGAAGGGGGGCGTATTGGATTAAAATGGTCACGTCAGGCGTTAGTATTTACACCCGAAATCGGCAGGTTGCGGATTGCGGGGCCGTAGATTTGGACTCAGGTCTGGCGATTTCTGTTTTATCCGCAGGTTGCTTCGGCGCGTTGGCCGAATAATTGCCAGTGTTGCCAGAACCGGGCGTCGGAAGCGTTGTCGATTGCGGACATTTTGGTTTTCTGGCTCAGGTCGGGGTTGCGGAAGAAGGCGGCGCCGCGGCGTTGGTAGGCGCTGGGCAGGGTTTGGTCGGCGACGATTTGCAGGCAGGCGCAGAGCGGGCGGGTGCCGTTGAGATCAGATGCGAGGCAGGCGCGTTCGATGCGGCCGGCGCTGGCAGGGGTGGCGGCGAGGAGCAGGAGGGTGGCGGGTAGCAGAAGACGTGACATGAAGACCCCTAAGCTGTGTCTGGAACGCCTTGGAGTATAGGTGTGGGCCGTGATTCGCGGAAGGGTTTAGACGTTGTGCAGTGTGGCGCTGGCGGCGAGGCGCTCAACGTCGGCTTTGGCGCAAAGCTCGGTGGCGTCGGTCATCACGGCGGCGGAGGCGGCGGCGACCCCTTGCACCAGCGCTTCCGGCCAGTCGGCGCCGCTATTGCGCGCGTGGGTGAAGCTGCCGACGAAGCTGTCGCCAGCGCCGACTTTGGAGCGCACGGGCACGGTTTCGGTATGGGCATGCCAGCGCCCATCTGCCGTGGTCAGGATCGAGCCGTCTGCCCCTCTGGCAAGCACCACCACCTCCGCGATGCCGCGCGCGATCAGTCCTTGCGCGAAATCCGCCACCGCTTCATGGGAGGTGAGTTTTCGTCCCGCGAGCGCTTCGCTTTCCGCTCCATCGAGGCGCAGGACGTGTTGCGTTGCCACGCCGGTGCCGAGCAGGGCGCGCAGGGGGGCGCCGGAGGTGTCGAGGATCAGTTTGGCGGCGCAATCCTCGATGCGGGCGGCGAGCTGGGTCGGGAAATGGCGCGGCACGCCGGGCGGCTGGCTGCCGGAGAGGACGACATAGGCGCCTTTGGTTGTGGCGTTTTCGATGGCGTCCAGCATGGCCTCCGCCTGTTCCGGGTTCCAGCGCGGGCCGGGGGTGATGAAGCGGAACTGTTCGTGGGTTTGCTGGCTGGTCACGGCGAAGCTTTGCCGGGTTTCGCCGTCGGTCCAGAAGGGCAGGGGGGTTAGGGGTTCGTCGGCCAGCAGGTCGAGGAAATGTTTGCCCCGGTGTCCGGCCAGCGCCACCAGCGCTTTTGCCTCGCCGCCGAGCGCCCCGATGGCGCGCGCCACGTTGATCCCGCCGCCGCCCGCATCCAGCACCGGCTCCGAGCAGCGCAGTTTATCTTCCGGCACGACTTTCGGTACGGTCGAGGAAATGTCGAGGGCGGGATTGAGGGTGACGGTCAGAATATCGGCCATGGGGTCTCGCGGGTTTCGTTAGCGCAATCAGATAGCGTAACCCGGCAGAAATGGCAATCACCCGGCCCGATAAAAGCCTGACGAAAATACTGGGTTGCCTTCCGCGCGAACCTGTGTAAATTACTCAGGCGTTCCAATGACATAGCCATGAAATACCCGAGCGAAATACTCGAGCGCTATCGTCGCATCTCCCCCATCTTTTCAAGCGCCACACCGCGCACTAGATGTATTCCGGAAGCCGGGGAGACCCGGCAGGCGGACGAGCCAGTCAGGGAAGCCCAATCGGGATACCCAGCCAGCCAGTCACCGCTGAAAGCCAGCCAAACAGCCAGCTAAACACTCATTCGGAAAGACTAAGAACATGCGTCTCGACAAGACAGTTGCCAATATCATCAACGACCAGGTCAATCACGAACTGGACGCCTCCTATAAGTATCTCGGGATGGCCGCTTATTTTGACAGTGTGAGCCTGCCGGGCTTTGCTGCGTGGTTCCGCGCGCATTCGCAGGAAGAGAACGAACATGCGATGCGGCTCTATGACTTTCTGGTGTCGCTGGGCATCAAGGTCGAGCTGAAGGCGCTTGCCGCTCCGAAAACCGAATACGCCTCCCCCGCCGAAGCGGTGAAAGCCGCGCTGGCGCATGAGGAGGTGGTGACGGAACAGATCAAAACCATGTTCCGCGTTGCCCACGAAGCTCAGGAGTTCACCACGCAGCCGATGTTGCACTGGTTCCTTGCCGAGCAAGTGGAAGAAGAGGATCTGTTCAACAGCGTTCTCGATCGTGTCGAAGCCGCCGAAAACCGCTTCCACCTGTTGCAGCTCGATCAGGAGTTGGGCGGGCGGAAAGCCGGGGAGGACGGCTAACCCCCGCAAGCCTGCCAGCCAGCCAACTCCAGCCCGCTCGCCAGCCTTCCGCCAGCCAGCACGCCAGAGGCAGCCCGCCAGCCAAGCCAGCTACCGGCTCATAACGAGCCACATGCGCCTAAGCGCCAGCCAGGATCGCCGGGCGGGGAAAACCCGCCCGGCACCCCGCTTGAGATACCGCCAGGCATCCAGCCCCCAAGCCCGCCAGCCACCGCCAGCGCGCCAGCCCGGTCGCCAGATCCCCAGCCATTCCCTCCGGTCTTTTCGGCCTTTGATCGCCGCAAATCCCCTTTGATCTGCGCATTCCCATTGACCCGCCGCCAAACCCGGCGCATATCCGGGCCATGACCGATCTTAGCCATATCCGCAATTTCTCCATCGTCGCCCATATTGACCACGGCAAGTCGACCCTTGCCGACCGGCTGATTCAGGAAACCGCCACGGTTGCCGATCGTGACATGAAGGAGCAGATCCTCGACTCGATGGACATTGAGCGCGAGCGGGGGATTACCATCAAGGCCAACACGGTGCGCATTGAATACAAGGCGCGTAACGGGGAAGATTATGTATTGAACCTGATCGACACCCCCGGCCATGTCGACTTTGCCTATGAGGTCAGCCGCTCGATGCGGGCGGTGGAAGGCTCGCTTCTGGTGGTGGACAGCACGCAGGGGGTTGAGGCGCAGACGCTGGCCAATGTGTATCAGGCGATTGATGCGGATCACGAGATTGTGCCGGTGCTGAACAAGATTGACCTGCCGGCGTCCGATTGTGACCGGGTGGCGGAGCAGATCGAGGATGTGATTGGTATTGATGCGACCGGCGCCATTCAGGTTTCCGCCAAGACCGGGCAGGGCATTGCGGATACGCTGGAAGCCATCGTCAATGAACTGCCCGCGCCGGTGGGCGATGCGGAGGCGCCGCTGAAGGCGATGCTGGTCGATAGCTGGTATGATGCTTATCTCGGGGTGATCGTGCTGATCCGGGTCATCGACGGCAAGCTGCGCAAGGGCGAGCGCATCCGCATGATGTCGACTAACGCGGTGTATCCGGTGGACCGGGTCGGTGTGTTCCGGCCACAGATGGAGCCGGTTGAGGAGCTTGGCCCCGGCGAGATCGGCTTTCTGACCGCTTCGATCAAACAGGTGCGCGATACCCGCGTCGGCGACACGATCACGCATGAGAAAAAGGGCACCGATGAGCCGCTACCGGGCTTCAAACCGTCGCAGCCGGTGGTGTTTTGTGGTCTGTTCCCGGTGGACAGCGCCGAGTTTGAAGACCTGCGCGACGCCATCGAGAAACTGGCCCTGAACGACGCTTCTTTCAGCTTTGAAATGGAAACCTCCGCCGCGCTGGGCTTCGGCTTTCGCTGCGGCTTCCTCGGGCTGTTGCACCTTGAGGTGATCCGCGACCGGCTGGAGCGGGAATACGACATTGACCTGATAACCACCGCCCCCTCCGTCGTCTATCATATCTACATGAAAGACGGCGAGATGCGCGAGTTGCACAACCCGGCGGACATGCCGGACCTGACCCATGTCGACCATCTTGAGGAGCCACGCATTAAGGCGACGATCCTTGTGCCGGACGAATATCTCGGTGATGTGCTGAAACTGTGTCAGGACCGCCGCGGCATTCAGCTTGACCTGACCTATGCCGGCACGCGCGCCATGGCGGTCTATGACCTGCCGCTCAACGAGGTGGTGTTCGACTTTTACGACCGTTTGAAATCCGTCACCAAGGGCTATGCCAGTTTCGATTACCAGATGACCGGTTACCGCGAGGACAATCTGGTGAAGATGCAGATTCTGGTCAATGACGAGCCGGTGGACGCGCTGTCGATGATGGTGCATCGCGACCGCGCCGAGCTGCGCGGGCGGGCCATGTGCGAGAAGCTGAAAGATCTGATCCCGCGCCATATGTTCAAAATTCCGATTCAGGCGGCGATTGGCGGCAAGGTGATTGCCCGCGAAACCCTGTCGGCGCTGCGCAAGGACGTGACCGCGAAATGCTATGGCGGCGACGCAACGCGCAAGAAAAAGCTGCTCGAGAAGCAGAAGGCGGGTAAGAAGAAGATGCGCCAGTTTGGCAAGGTCGACATCCCGCAGGAAGCCTTCATCTCGGCGCTGAAGATGGATAGTTGAGGCGTTTCGCCCGTCTGGGTGAGGTGTCGTCGTTTCGAGTCGGTCGTGTTATTGGTGTGCAGGTGCCTTGATCGGGCCGGAAGGCGGGTTTTCTCCGTAAATGCGACGCGTTCGGGTCATCAAGTTGACGCATTGTGAGAAAGCTGGCAGAAAATTGCATACAAATATAAATCGGAATAAATGGGGATGATCCGATCTTTCAGGGCTGTGTCACGGGTTGTCTGCTGCCGTGGAAAAGGAATCGTCGGAAATCTGGGTGCGGGATTGTGCGTAGGGTTGCTTCGCAAAGAGTAAGGCTGTTTCGGCATGCGACGATGGTGATGCTGGTTGCCGCAATGACGGCGGGCTGTTCCATCCTGCCGGCAACTGGTCCAAGTTATCATGCGGTTATTCATGAGGCGGAAAACGCGCCGAAGCCGGGAGAAAAGGTGCCGACCTTATCTTATGACCTCGTGCCGATTACGCAAAAGCTGAGTTCCGGGGTGACGAATATTCCGAGAACCGGATTTTCCAACCAGATCGTGCGCGCGCGCGGATATTATGGCGCGCCGCTTGTTGCGGTTGGAGACACGCTGCAAATGACATTCTGGGAAACCGGCGATATCCGGTTGCTGGCCGATGCGGGGCAGCGTGCCACTCAGATTGATCTGGTGGTGGATGCGGACGGGTATATCGTTGCGCCTTTTGTCGGGCGTATTCAGGCCAGCGGATTGACGCAGGAAGCGTTGCGTCAGAATTTGATGCAGGCGTATGAGGGGCAGTCGATCAACCCCGAAGTGACGCTTTCGCTGAGAAAGTCTGACGCCCGAACGGCGTCTGTGCTTGGGGATGTGCGCTCTGACGGCCGTATCCCGTTGCCGACGCGGGGGATTCGCCTGCTGGACCTGTTGGCGGCGGCTGGGGGTGTGAACGCGCCGGACTGGGAGGTGAAGGTGCAGTTGCGGCGCGGCGGGCGCAATGAAACGGTGCGCTTGTCCGACATATTGCGCGGTTCGCGTAACAATATTCGGGTCGAGCCGCAGGATGTTGTATATGTAACGCATGAACCGCGGGTGTTTTCGGTATTTGGCGCGGTTGCCAAACCGGGAGGTATTTCCGTGCCCACGCGGGAAGTGTCGATTTTTGATCTGCTGTCAGCAGCGGGTGGCCTCAAGGATTCCCAGGCGGAGCCGAGTGCTGTGTTCATCTATCGCGATTCCCGCTCGGCGCATCGGCGCCCCACGGTCTATCAGCTCGATCTGCGCAAACCGGACAGCATGTTCCTGGGGCACCGCTTCAAGGTGCGTCCGAATGATGTGCTATATGTAGGCACGGCAGACGGCGTGTCACTCAACAAGATGTTTGAATTGGTATTTAAACCTCTTTCCGCAGTAAGAAAACTGTAACTACTTTAGACAGGAGGGTAGAATATGTCAGAAACCGAGGTTAAGCGGCCTGCATCGCTTTTATTGCTCAACGGAGGGGTCGGAAAGCGATCCGGACACGAAGAACCCAAGCAGTTTTATGAGCTGCATGGCCACCCCATGCTGGCTTATTCGATCGTTGCGGCGTTGAAGGTGCCGGAAATCCAGGAGATTGTTGTTAACGCCCCGGAGGGGTATGTTGAGCGCACGGAAAGGGCTCTGCGCAATTACGCAAGCACGGTTCCGTTCAAAGTTGTTCCTTGTGGCGCCACGCGGCAGGAAAGCTCGTATATTCTGGCCAAAGCCGCCTCCTATGATCGTGTTGTTCTGCATGAAAGCGCCCGCCCCATGGTAACGGGGCCGATGTATCGTCAACTATTGGAATACCCGGAAGAGAATGTCGGGTTCTTCTCGGATATTCCGTTTTCCATGTGCCGTCTTGACCCTGAAACCGGGAAAATCAAGCGCAATGTCCGGCGGGACCGGGTTTTCAACATTCAGCTTCCGCAGAAGTTTGAGCGCGATACGTTGCTTGCCGCGCATGATGCTGCTCTGAAAGCCGGGAAAACCTACACGGAAGATGCGGTGTTGGTTTTCAAGATGACGGATGCGGATGTTTATTCTCTTGAGGGGTCGCACCAGAACATCAAGGTGACGAACCGCGAGGATTTTGTCATTGTGAAACAATTGATGTCAGGGGGCGCGAAATGAAAAATGCAGTTTTAATTTCGGGGGCGACCAAAGGGATTGGTCGCGAGACGGTTCTGGCTTTGGCAAAAGCGGATCTTGAGTTTGATTGTATTGTCATGGTCGGGCGGGATGCGGCACGTATTGAAGAAACGCGCCGTAAAGCTGAAAGCGTCGCACGTGGCAAGTCTGTCGTTGGTATCGTGGCGGATCTGGAAAACCCCGAAGTGGCGGAAGACATTTTTGATAAACTGGCCGAAGAGGGGGTATCTCTGACGGCGATCATCAACAATGCGGGTTTTACCAAGCCAGCGTCGATCAACGAGACACGCCTGGAAGATTTTGAGCTGACCATGCGGGTGAATGTGTATTCGCCCTTCCGTATTGTGCAGACGGCTTTGCGTCGCAATCATCCTTTGGCAAAAATCCTTAATGTTGCTTCAACGGCCGGGATGAATGGTCGGGCGGGTTGGTTGAGCTATTCGGCTTCCAAGGCGGCGATGATCAATATGTCGGAAGTGATGCGTGAAGAACTCAAGATGTATGGTATTGATGTGATGTGCATTTCTCCGGGCCGCTGCGCAACCGATCTGCGCAAACAGCTTGCCCCTGATGAGGATCCGTCGACCATCATGCAGCCGTCGCAAGTCGCGGATGTTATCGAACTTCTCATGTCACCGACCGGCCTTCTGCTGCATTCACAGAATCTCGTCGTCCGAACATGAACACCACTACTCCACAGCCCCTGGTGGAGACTGCGTTATATGTCGATACTCCGATTTATACCGCCCTTCGCCAGATTGCGCCCTATTTTGAATACGGTATTTTCGATGCACGAAACATGCCTGTGTTCATCAAGAAGCGCCCGGTGGTTACTGCACAGCGGGTGTTTACGTCTCTGCCCAAAGAGATAAATATCCGCAGCCTGAGCAGTTCTCGGGTGCCACTCAAGGCTGGGGGGGTGGTTTATTACCCGTTCAACTCGCAATCGAACATGAATGCCGTGACGCATCGACAGTACCGGCATGTTCTGACCCTGCACGGTGAAAGTCACAAGATGGCATCTGCCCGGCCCGCCGCGCGGATGTACGATTATGTTTGTGTAGCGGGGCCGGCGGCGATTGATCGGTATCTGGATCATAAGATTTTTACGGCGCAGGAGGCCGATCAGGGGCGGTTGATTCAGGTTGGTGACAGTTTTGTGCAACGCTATCCCTGGCTGAAACCGGAAACCGGCCCGGATGCGGAGGACGGGGTTCTGTTCTGGTGCCCGACCTGGGAGGGGTATGACGGCAAGCGTAACAATTACAGTTCGGTTTCAAAAGGGATCGGGTTTGATGTTGCCGCACGTGCGGCGCGCGCTATTGGCACGGAACGTATTGTGGTCAAGCCGCATCCTTATATGGGCATGCTGCGTCCCTTGATGTGGCGTTACTTCATTTCGGGCATTCGCCGTCTTGAGACCGAAGGGTTTGACGTATCGCTGGTTCTGAACGATACGCCGACGCCGTTGCAATACATGCTGCGGGTGGCATTGCCCCGAACCAGACGGCGCGACAAAGACGTGAATAATCCTATTCCCGTGCGCCTTGGGCTGACGGATATTTCCGGCATGGAGGCGGCTTTGCTGGTGGCGCATATTCCGACCATGACGATTGCGTTGACGCCTCAGAACCTGCCAGAGTATTTGCGCGACATTTATGATAAGAAAACGCTTGTTGCGGACGATGATATTGAAGAGCGTGTGCGGAGTTACCGGGATGCCGCGGTTGCATTGGATACGCGTCACAGGTCCTGCATGTTTGGTTACCAAGATCCTTCGCTTCAGCAGATGAGCGGCCCGGAGCGGTTCCGCTGGCTTACCGAATATGCGCATTCTGATCCGTTTTGGCAGGGTGCTGCGAGGAGGGATGGACATTGAATATGCTGAACAGAAACGGCGCGATATATTTGGTCTTGATTGTCCTGCTTGGGACGGTGGGGGCGATCTTTCCTTTTGACTGGCGGAGTGTCGATTGGGGTCTTACTGCGCTTGAGCTGAGCGTATTGCTTGCATACGGTCCGGCATTTATCACGTTGGCTCAGCAACGACGCTATATTGGGGAGCTTCCTTTTCTGCCCCAATACCCTGAAGTGCTGGGGATTGGCTTGCTGGCTTATGGCTGGGTTGTGGTCGGGGCTGTTTCCGGGAGGTGGCTCGACAGTATCGGGGCAGGGTTGCTTTCGGTGACGGGAGTGGCGCTTGGATATGTCGCGGTACGTGCGGTTTCGGAGGCAGGTCGCCGGGCCATACTTTCGGCAAAACCAAATGCGAAGCCCGGATTGAAGCCAATAATGGATCCTGGTTTGAGGCAATGTTATTTGTTGCGCGTTGCTGCGGCATTGCTGTCTCTTGTTGCGAGCTTTACTGTTTTGAAGGGAG
The DNA here is from genome assembly GCA_002747325.1 of Rhodobacterales bacterium. Taxonomy (GTDB): domain Bacteria; phylum Pseudomonadota; class Alphaproteobacteria; order Rhodobacterales; family Rhodobacteraceae. Next base: position 14,894 of record PDOZ01000031.1, on the reverse strand, counting down.
GCGGCGCAGAGGCGCTCTGGTTCGCCGTTTGTGCATCGGTTGCGGGTTTGTCTGCGGCCGTTCTTGCCGCTGCGCTGGGGCTTGCGCTCTATCATCAATCGCGGCGAGGCAAACAGACCGCCGCTGGGGTGATTGCATCAGAGGAGCTGGCACGAGGACCCGCCGAAGTTGCGTTGTATTGCTCGGATTCTGCAAAGGCAAAGCACCTTGCAATCAAACGGATCGCTTCTTCGCTGGCCGCTGAAAGAGTTCGGACGGCCATTATCGCGCGAGAATCACACGCCCTGCCCCTGTTAAACAAGTTTTCGGCGGATTATGTGTGGTTCGCCCCGTATATGGGGGCGCTGGATGCACTGGCCCGTCCGGGGTTGAAAGTGGTTTTTTATACGCATGATGGCATCAAGAACGGGCATTTTGTGCGGTATAATCAGTATGTTCATATTCTGGACGCAACGACAGGAAGTCTATCGCGGGCGGACACCCCTCCCAAGGCACTGACCATGTATGATTTTGTGATTGCGCCTGATCAGGATACAGCTCAACGCTGGCGCAGTCACGCGGACCCACGGCAGGCAGAAATGATTGTAGTCATTGATTCCTTTCGGTTTAAGGTTCCTGACGCAGATTATTTTCTTTTCTCTGGCGCAAATGTTTCAGATCCGGTGCCCGAGCCAGATCCTCTCTGCTTTACCAGCTATCGGGCTTTGATTGACCACGCGTTCGCGCACAAACAAGGGGCCGCGCAATCATGATGACATTTCTGGTTTTCATGCTCATCCTTGCAGGTGTCGAAATGCTGGCGCGGGTGTATGAGCGCAAAACGGTAACCTTGACCGCGGTGTCCACTGCCCGCGCCTCCGATCATGCTCTGACCCGCGTAGAGGCCTATATTCGCCTCGCGATTCTGATCCTGTTCGCGGGGCTGGGCGCGCTTTCTGCATTCCTTGAAGCCTCGGCTCTGATCGTTGCGATACTGGCGCTGCTGTTTCTGTCCCTGCGCATTCTTGTTGCGAAGCTGGATCGGACGGCGGCGCAGGCAAGCTGTTTGTTTCGCTTGCAACAGGTTTTGAAAACGCCGGAATTTAATTCGGCTCAGATGGTGTTTTTCTTCTCGGCGCCAGACCTGAAAACCCCCAGCCATGTGTATGCCTGGGAGAACGAAATCCAGGCGGTTGGCGCGCCCTGGTTTGCCATCGTTGCCGAAGCGCATCATTTGCGCGCATTTCGGCAGGATGCGTCGGTTCCGGTGGTGTTTTTTCATGACATGGCCGTGGGGCCCGCACTTTTGCCGCCGGATGTGCGCGTGGTGTTATATGCCAATAACGGTCAGAAGAACCGCAAACTGATCGCGTTGCGCGAAGACCTGACGCATGTGCAGATGCTGCATGGCGACAGCGACAAGCCGCCGTCCTATTCGCCGTTAACCAAGAACTACGATCTGGTTTTTGTTGCCGGACAAATGGGCATTGACCGTTACAAAACGCACGGTGTCGATATTCCCGAAAACCGTTTCCGCATCGTTGGCCGACCGCAGGTCCGTGAGCTTCTGGATACCACAGAAGTCCGTCCGCAGGAGATAGCGTTGGTGTCCTATCTGCCGACCTGGCGCGGGTTCTACGAGGACACACAGTATTCCTCGCTGGACCGGGTGGATCAGATCGCCGACACGGTTTTGTCGTGTAAGCCCCCGGTTCGTTTCAGCTTCAAGCCGCATCCGATGTCTTACAAAGACCCGGACTGGCTGGGGTTCCTGAGCAAGGCGCAAGCCGTCCTGAAGCGCCACGCCGCGCGTGGTGCCGGGGCGGAGATTTGCCCAAACGATATTTCGCCATTTGATCTGTATAAGCAGTCGGATATCATCATCTGCGATATTTCGTCGGTGATGATCGACTTTCTTTATACAGGGAAACCCATCCTGGTGGTGTTGCCGGAACGGTTCAAGGAAAGCGAGCGGGTCAATTTCCCCTCTCTGACGGCGTGTTATGAAGTGCGGGCTGATCTTTCCAATCTTGAAGAACAGTTGAATGCGGCTCTTGGGGAGGATCCGATGGCGGCGACGCGCCAAAAGGTGCGTGCCTATGCTTTCGGGGATGGGAATCTTCCGCCGGGCGAGGCATTCAAACGGGCGTGTCTGGATGCTATCGCAGGCAGAACAGAATTATCGGGTGCTTGAATATGAGCGAAACAGAGAAAAAAGCGGCGGAAGAGAAAAAGCCTGCGCCGAAACCAACTCCGAAACCCGCCGCCAAGCCCGAGGCAAAGCCGGCACCGAAGCCTGCAGCGAAGCCTGCGCCCAAGCCAGCGCCAAAACCCGCTGCGAAAGCGCCGGAGGGGCCCAGCGGTGTGCAACTTCAGCCCAAGCGGATTGGCGAAAGCAAGCGTCGCCGGGTGCGGCTGATCCTTTCCTTCATACTCTGCGTGATCATCCCCTCCATTGCCGGTGCAATTTATTATGCGAAAATTGCTTCGGATCGTTATTCGGCGGGGGCAAGTTTTGTTATCCGCGGGTTTGATGCCGGGGGGGCGGGGGATCTCGTGAGTTCCTTCACCGGATTGACCGCGTCCGGGTCGACCACATCGGATAGTTATATCATCCGACGGTATCTTCTGAGTGCGGATTTGCTGTTGTTGCTGGAAGATGAATTGCACATCATCGAGCATTTTTCCGCCCCGGAAATTGACAGGCTTTCCCGGTTTGACAAGACATTGCCGTTCGAGGATTTCGTGACGTATTGGGGAAGCCGGATTACCACGACCTATGACAGCACGACCGGGATCGTGACGTATGAGGTTCAGGCCTTTGATGCGGATACGGCGCTGGAACTTGCGGAAGCGGTGCTGGCGGCGGCGGATACTTTGGTGAACAACCTGTCGGCCAATGCGCGCACCGAGTCCGTGCGCTTTGCGCAGGCGGAGGTGGCGCGCGCCGAGAAGCGGCTGCGTGACGCACAACTTGCGCTTCTGGAGTTTCGCACCTCTTCCGGCACGATCGACCCTTCGGCCAACGCGCAGTTGGATGCCGAACTTGTGGGCAGCCTTCTTAAACAATTATCTGACGTGCAGGCGCAGATACAGACGCTGCAGGGCCGGGTTGATGCCGAGGCGCCAATCCTGCGCGATCTTCAGCGCCGTGAGGCTGCCTTGCAGGCGCAAATCGACCTTCAGCGTCAGGCCATTGGGGCGGCGGATACCAACACCACCAATGCGGAACGGATTGCGGAGTTTGAAAGTCTTCAGATCGAGCAGACCTTTTCACAACAACGCTATGCTTCGGCGTTGACGTCTTTGGAGCAGGCCCGGCTGGATGCAGATCGTCAGCAGCGCTATCTGGCGGTTTTCTCGCGCCCGCTCATGCCGCAAGATGCGATCTATCCTGAACGGCTGCGCAATTCCCTTCTCGTGCTTCTTGCGTGTTTTACCCTCTGGGCCATCGGCACTCTGGTGACATACGCGGTGCGCGACCATCTTCGCTAACAGGGCGGCGCGCATGACCTGGAACGAAAACAACGTCTTGTGGGTGCAAATCCGCGTTATTGTCGCTCTGACAATCCGCGAGACCCGCATGACGTTTGGCACGTCCCATACCGGCTATCTCTGGGCAATCCTGCAACCGCTGATCTCGATCTCGTTTTTGGTGTTTCTGTTTGCCCTGATCGGCCGACAGGCGCCCTACGGCACCTCGCTGGCGTTGTTCTTCTCGACCGCCATCCTGTCGCTGGAACTGCATAACAAGCTGTCGGTCTCCCTGATGCGCGCCTTTACCTCGAACAAGGCGCTGCTCACATATCCGATGATCCGTCGGACCGACACGCTGTTTGCCCGTGCATTTCTGATTTGCTGTACCTTCGTCATCATCAACTGTGTGTTCTACAGCGGATTGGTGATGCTCGGCCTGTCCAACCCGCCGCAACATCCGGAACTTGTGGTGCAGGCATTCGGCACGTCGTTGCTGTTTGGCTTTGGCGTTGGGTCGTTGAACGCGATTCTGTATGAGAAGTATCAGGCGTGGCAGCATGTAGAGAAAATCTTCGCCCGTCCGTTGTTCTTCCTGTCCGGTGTGTTCTATATCCCGTCCTCTTTGCCCCCGGAGGCGGTTGCAATTATCAAATGGAACCCCATTCTTCATATTGTGGAATGGGTGCGGGAAGGGTTTTACGTCAACTATGACAGCCAGATTCTGGACAAGACCTACCCCCTGTCGATCGCGGCGGTTCTGGTCATGATTGGGTTGTTCTGGGAACGGATCAGCCGCAAAACGGGGGGCTGAACATGATCTCGCTGGACGGTGTTACCAAGTCGTATCGTATCAATAATTATCAGAAGCTCATTCTGGATGATGTGAGTTTCAATTTTGCCGATTCGAAAAACATCGCCGTGATGGGGCATAACGGGGCGGGGAAATCCACCCTGCTTCGGTTGATCTCTGGTATTGAGTTGCCAACGGCCGGATTGATTACCCGAACGGAGAATGTCAGCTGGCCGCTTGGCTTTGCGGGGGGGTTTAACGGGTTGATGACCGGCACGGAAAATGTGCGGTTCGTTGCGCGTATCTATGGCGAGGATTCGGACCGGGTATTGGAGGAGGTGAAGGAATTTTCCGAACTGGGGCCGTCCATCAACATGCCGATTTCGACCTATTCCAGCGGCATGAAAGCTCGCCTTGCCTTTGGGCTGTCGCTGGCTATTGATTTTGATTGTTATCTTATCGACGAGATCACCGCAGTCGGGGATCGCCGGTTCAAGAAGAAAAGCGCGGCGGCATTGGCGGAGAAGATTCGCAATGCACGGGTTCTGATGATTTCGCATTCGGAAAAAACCATCCACGACTACTGCGAAGCTGGGGTGCTGCTCTACAATGCGAAGCTGTATTATTATGATCATATCAAGGATTTGATCGTCGATTACCGGCGGTTCTGTTGAGTAAAGGCGGGGCAGGGGAGGATTGCATAAGCCTCTGCCGTTTCGTATGCCTTTACACAGTGCGGGCGCGTGTTGCCCGGCGCAGTATACGAAATATTTCTGTTGGACAGGCATATGACCCGATTGATTCTCATCCTGCACAGCATCATCGGCGCGACGCTGGCCTCGGTGGGGGTCGTGGTGCTGCTGGTTTCTGGCGTTACCGGGCTTTGGCCGCTGCTGGGCGGGGCTTTTGCGGGTTGGCTGGTGGGGTGGCCGGTGGCGTATATTATCGCCAAACGGATGCAGTAATGCGCACGTAACTGATTTGGATCAAAGCGGCCCGGCGCTCCTTCCGTTTATTTGACGGAAAATGAGCCACCCAAATGGGAAGGGAAGCTATGTTTCTTTTACTCGCACTCTACTTTGTCGCCGGCACCACGCTTGCTGGCTCCTTCATGGTCGCCGCTCTGGTGATGGGCTACACCACGGCCATGCCGATCATCTATGCTTGCGCCACCGGGTTCATTCTCGGTCTGCCGGTTACTTGGTTCGTAGCGAAAAAGCTGCGCGAGTAACGCTTGCATCTTGCATGATCCGGACCGCTGAGGCACTGTCCGCCCAGCGGTCCCTTAGCTCAACTGGATAGAGCAGCTGACTTCTAATCAGCAGGTTGAGGGTTCGAGTCCTTCAGGGATCGCCATTTGCTGAAAGTTGCGTAAAAACAGAGAGCCAACCGTTTACCTTGAAGCGCCTGTTCGTGGCCTTTCAAGGTAAACTGAAATGGCCCCTCAGAAATCCCAATCCTCATCCTCAGTTGCGACCGCTTTGCCGATGACGTAGCTGGAGCCAGAGCCGGAGAAGAAGTCGTGGTTTTCGCTGTCGGGGCTGAGCGCGGCCAAAATCGCCGGGTTGACTTCGGAGACTTCCGGCGGGAACAGCGCTTCAAAGCCCAGGTTTTGCAGGGCTTTGTTGGCGTTGTAGTGCAGGAACACCTTCACCTCTTCGCTCAGGCCGATCTCGTCGTACAGCTCTTCGGTATAGTGGCCCTCGATCTCGTAAAGCTCGAACATCAAGCCGAAGGCGTAATCCTTCAACTCCTGTTGGCGGGCTTCGTCCAGTTGCTCATAGCCGCGCTGGAATTTGTAGCCGATATAATAGCCATGCACCGCCTCGTCGCGGATGATCAGGCGGATCAGATCGGCGGTGTTGGTCAGTTTGCCGCGGCTGGACCAATACATCGGCAGATAGAAGCCGGAATAGAACAGGAAGCTTTCGAGGAAGACGCTGGCGATCTTGCGTTTCAGCGGATCGTTGCCCGGTGCGTAAGTGGTCATGATCGCCCGCGCCTTGGCTTGCAGATGCGGGTTTTCCTCCGACCAGCGGAAGGCTTCGTCCACCTCTTTTGTCGAGCAAAGGGTTGAAAAGATGGAAGAATAGCTGCGCGCATGCACCGCTTCCATGAAGGCGATATTGGTTAACACCGCTTCCTCATGCGGGGTCACCGCGTCGGGCATCAGCGAGGGCGCGCCGACGGTGTTCTGGATCGTATCCAGCAGGGTCAGGCCGGTGAAAACGCGGATGGTGAGGGTTTTCTCATGCTCCTTCAGCATGGCCCAGCTTTGAATATCGTTGGACAGCGGCACCTTTTCCGGTAGCCAGAAATTCACCGTCAGGCGGTTCCAGACCTCAAGATCCTTCTCGTCCTCAAGGCGGTTCCAGTTAATGGCGCGCGGGATGCGGATGTGTTCGTTCATGTTAGACCTTCAGAGCGAGCAGGAGACACAGCCTTCGACCTCGGTGCCCTCAAGGGCAGCCTGACGCAGACGGACGTAATAGATTGTTTTGATGCCTTTTTTCCAGGCGTAGATCTGCGCGCGGTTGATGTCGCGCGTTGTCGCCTCGGCGGGGAAGAAGAGCGTCAGCGACAGGCCCTGATCCACATGCTCCGTCGCGGCGGCATAGGTGTCGATCAGCGCTTCGGGGCCGATTTCATAGGCGTCGCGGTAATATTCCAGATTATCATTATCCATGAAGGCGGCGGGGTAATAGACCCGGCCGATCTTGCCCTCTTTGCGGATTTCGATCTTGGAAACGATCGGGTGAATCGAGGAGGTGGAGTTGTTGATGTAGCTGATCGAGCCGGTCGGGGGCACGGCTTGCAGATTGCGATTATAAATCCCGTGTTTCATCACGGATTTCTTCAGCTTTTCCCAATCGGCGCGGGTCGGCAGCTCCATACCGTCGAACAGCGCCTGCACTCTCTCCAATTGCGGCAGCCAGTCGCGGGTGGTGTATTTGTCGAAGAAGGTGCCATCCGCGTAGGTCGACGCCTCAAAGCCCTTGAACGCCTCTCCCTTCTCGCGTGCTAACTCGTTCGAGGCGCGGATGGCGTGGAAGGCGACGGCGGCGAAGTAAACGGAGGTGAACTCGATCCCCTCGGGGCTGCCGTAATGAATATGCTCGCGCGCAAGGTAGCCGTGCAGGTTCATCTGCCCCAGCCCGACCGCGTGGCTCTCATCATTGCCGCGCCGGATCGACGGCACGCTATCAATGGCCGACATTTCCGAGACCGCCGTCAGCGCCCGGATGGCCGAGCCGACCGTCTGCCCAAGGTCGCCCCCGTCCATAGCCTTGGCGATGTTGAGCGAGCCGAGGTTGCAGGAAATATCCGTGCCGAGATGGGCATAGCTCAGATCGTCGTTGAACTCCGACGCCTCGTTGACCTGCAAAATCTCCGAACACAGGTTCGACATATTGATCCGGCCCGCAATCGGGTTCATCCGGTTCACCGTGTCCTCGAACATGATGTAAGGATAGCCGCTTTCAAACTGAATTTCGGCCAGCGTCTGGAAGAACTCGCGCGCGTTGACTTTGGATTTGTGAATGCGCTTGTCGTCGACCATCTCGTCGTATTTCTCGGTGACGGAAATCTCGGAAAACGGCACGCCATAGACCTTTTCCACGTCATGCGGCGAGAAGAGATACATATCGGCGTTTTTCTTCGCCAGCTCGAAGGTTATGTCCGGGATCACCACGCCGAGCGACAGGGTTTTGATGCGGATTTTCTCGTCTGCGTTTTCGCGCTTGGTGTCGAGGAAGCGCATGATGTCGGGGTGATGGGCGTTGAGATAAACCGCCCCCGCGCCTTGCCGCGCGCCGAGTTGGTTGGCGTAAGAAAAGCTGTCTTCAAGCAGTTTCATCACCGGGATGACGCCGGAAGACTGGTTTTCGATGCCTTTGATCGGCGCGCCGTGTTCGCGCAGGTTGGTCAGCAAAAGCGCCACGCCCCCGCCGCGTTTGGACAATTGCAGCGCCGAGTTGATGCCCCGCCCAATGCTCTCCATATTGTCCTCGATGCGCAGCAGGAAGCAGGAAATCAGCTCCCCGCGCGAAGCCTTGCCAGCATTGAGGAAGGTCGGGGTCGCGGGCTGGAAGCGGCCCGCAAGGATTTCATCCATAAAGGACATGGCCAGCGCTTCATCCCCGCGCGCCAGCGTCAGCGCGGTCATCACCACCCGGTCCTCATAGCGCTCCAGATAGCGCTGCCCGTCGCGGGTTTTCAGCGTGTAAGAGGTGTAATATTTGAAGGCGCCGAGGAAGGTCGGGAAGCGGAATTTGCGCGCATAGGCCGCGTCCCAGATCTTGCGCATGAAGTTCTTGGAATAATGGTCCAGAACGGCTTCTTCATAATAGCCCTCCTCGACGAGATAGCCCAGTTTTTCGTCCAGCGAGTGAAAGAAAACCGTGTTCTGATTGACGTGTTGCAGGAAATACTGCCGCGCGGCCATGCGGTCGGCGTCGAAGCGAATCTTTCCCGTATCGTCATACAGGTTCAGCATCGCGTTCAGCGCGTGGTAGTCCAGTTCCTGCAAGTCACTGTCAAGCATATGTTTTCCCCAGCTTTTCAAGTCCCGCGCGCACGCGGATAATGTCAGTTTGCGTGCCCGCGAGTTCGAAGCTGTATAGCAGCGGCACCTTGCACTTGTCTGCAATAATGCGCCCGGACAGGGCATAGGTCGCGCCGAAATTGCGGTTTCCTGTGCCGATCACGCCCCGCAGAAGGGCGCGCCGGTCCGGGTCGTTGAGAAAGCGGATCACCTGTTTTGGCACCGCGCCATGCCCCTCGCCATCGGCATAGGTCGGACAGATCAGCACATAGGGCTGCGTGACCTGTGGCAGCGGTTCTTTTTCAGAGATCGGGATGCGCGCGGCGGGCAGGCCGAGTTGCGCAACGAAGCGCGCCGTGTTGCCCGAGGCCGACGAGTAATACACCAGCCCGGGCGCAACGGCGCCCGCCATCAGGCCAGACCGGCGATCCGGTCGGGGCGGAAGCCGGACCAGTGATCTTCGCCTGCAATCACAACCGGCGCCTGCCGATAGCCCAGCCCGGTCACGCGGTTCATCGCCGCATCGTCTTCCGTCAGATCGACCACGTCATACGAAACCCCCTTGGCGTCCAGCGCACGGGTGGTGGCGGTGCATTGCACGCAGGCGGGCTTGGAATATACGGTGATGCTCATGGTCTTGTCCTCTGTTCTGCCAAAGTCCGAGGACACGGTTCCGGCCCCTCGGAAACCCCATGCCCCGAACCCTCCGTTCGTGGTTTTGTTACGCTCGCGGCAGGTCTCCTGACTTCGCGGCTCCCCGTCCGGCTGGCCTTCCCGGGGTTTCCCAGTGGCACGATCAGCCACACGCGCCGCTTACAGTTGCGGGGGCAGTCCCGGATTTTCACCGAATTCCCTCTTAGCCGACGACTCACGCCGCCAGAACCGAAGCACCCACATATTGGGTATTGAGCGGATGGGTTGTCAACATACGGTGTGGCGGTTTTTACATTCTGGTCCATCATGCGGCGAGGTGTGATGAAATGGAAACAATCGCCAGGTCTGCATCTCCGCCGCGTCACATGCGCGCGGCGCTTGACGGAGCGGGGAGGAGTCTGGCATTGCAGGCGCATGTCCGGTTCCGGGTTCGCCCGGAGGCAATAGGGAATGCGGTGCGGGTTCGCCCAATGCCGCAACTGCCCCCGCAACTGTGAGCGGCGAGCAGGGTTGAAATGCCACTGGGATTTCCCGGGAAGGCCAGCCCAATGCTGTGACCCGCAAGTCAGGAGACCTGCCGGACCTGTGCCCTCGGGAGGGGGTGCGTCACCGGCGCCGGGGTGTGCGTTTGGACTTTTGCTCCCGTGCGGGAGAATCGGTCCTGCCAGCTCTTCGCCACAAACAGAACACGCGCGTCGGGATTGGCGCGACGGGACAAGGACGAAACCTATGAAAAAACTGCTCTTGAGCGCGGTGGCTGCGATTGCCATTCCGACCATGGCACCGGCCCACTTCCTGCTGGAATACACCACCGACACGCTGATCGAGAAGCCGGGCGATGTGCCGGTGAAACTGATCTTCTGGCACCCGTTCGAGAACGGTCATGTGATGGACCTGGAGATGCCGGAAGAGTTCTTCATGGTGCATCAGGGCGAAAAGACCGACCTCAAGGGGTCGCTGGAGCCGGTGCGTTTCACGGGTGGCGAGAATGAGGGCGCGGCGTTCAAGGGCGCGGTGCCGGTCAAGCGTTCGGGCGATTACGTTCTGGTGACGGTGCCCGCGCCTTACTATGAAGGGTCCGAGGACATCTACATCCAGCAGATCACCAAGGCTTTCCTCAACCGCAACGAGCTGCCGACCGACTGGATGAACCCGGTGGGTCTGCCGACGGAAATCATTCCGCTCAACAAGCCGTATAACATCATCGCAGGCGGCACCTTCACCGGGCAGGTTGTCAGCGAAGGCAAGCCGGCAGCGGGCGTTGAGATCGAGATCGAATACATGGCGGCAGAGCCGGACATGGAAACCGCCGCTTCGTCCGAGCCGGTAGCGTCGCCGCTGCCCGGCGGGTCTCTGGTCGCGGTTTCCGATGCCAACGGCTATTTCACCTTCGGCGTGCCGAAAGCGGGCTACTGGGGCTTTGCGGCACTGGGTTCCGGCCCGGCGACCGAGCATGAGGGCAAGGAACTGAGCCAGGATGCGGTGATCTGGATCCGCGCCTGGGATATGGAGTAACGCCTATGCACATCGTTGATGGTGCCCTGTCCAACCCGGTGGTGATCGGCGGAGCCGTTGCTGCTGTTGGTGGGATTGCGATGGGGCTTAAATCGCTGGATCTGGACCGCATCCCGACAGCCGGGGTGTTGTCCGCCAGTTTCTTCGTGGCATCGCTGATCCATGTCCCCATTGGCCCGTCTTCGGTGCATTTGATCCTGAACGGTTTAGCCGGGCTTTTGCTCGGCTGGGCCGCCTTCCCGGCGCTGTTTGTCGGGCTGCTGTTGCAGGCCGTGTTCTTCGGTTTCGGCGGGCTGACCGTTCTGGGCGTCAACACGCTCAACATCGCCTTTCCGGCGGTGCTGGCGGGGCTTTTGTTCCGGCCCATGATCGGGCGCGGTTCGCCGGTTGATGGCGCGATCTGGGGCGGCATTGGCGGCGCGTTTGCCATTGCGGCAACCACAGCGATGGTGGCTATTTCGCTGTATTTGTCCGGCGATGAATTCCTGCCCGCCGCGAAGCTGGTTTTCGTTGCCCATATCCCCGTCATGGCCATTGAGGCCGTTCTGACCGGCTTTGCCGTCTTGCTGGCGCGCAAGGTCAAACCCGAATTATTCGCCAAGGGAGTTTCCGCATGAAACGTCTTGTTCTTCTTCTCGCCCTGTGCCTCACGCCTTTGCCCGCGCTGGCGCATAAGGTTATTGCCGGGGTCTTTGCTTCCGGCGACGCCATTGAGGGCGAAATCGGCTTCTCCAACGGCGATATGGCCGCGCAGACCGAGGTCATTGTCACCGGCCCGGATGGGGCGGAACTAGGCCGTGCGGTAACGGATGCGGACGGGTTTTTCGTCTATGTTCCGACGGCTCCGGTAGAGCATACTTTCTTTGCCGATCTCGGGGCGGGGCATGTGGCGAAAGTGACCATGTCCGCTGAGGAAGTAGCAGAGATCATGGGGGTTGCGGCGGCTAAGGCGGAAGCGGTGGAAGCCGCGCCGGAAGTCGCGGCGCCGGTATCCGGCGGGGTTACGGTTGCGTCGCTCACTGAGGAAGAGCGGCAGACCATTGCGAAAGCGGTGCGCGATGAGATGCGCCCGCTGCGGCGCGAAATCGCTGCTTACCGCGAGCATAACGACTTCCAGACCATCCTCGGCGGCGTCGGCTATATTATCGGGCTGTTCGGGCTGGTCTTTTACCTTGCGGCGCGGCGTAAGCTGAAAGCCTGATGGCGCAGGCGCTCGGGCATCAGGAAAAGACGCTGGCGGAAGCGGGACGGGCCCGCGGGGTAATTGCCTCGCTGGACCCCCGGATGCGCATCGTCATGGCCTGCCTTTTTGGCGTGGTTACGGTGGCGCTGTCGTCGATCCCGGCCCTCCTGGCGGCGCTGGCCATCACGCTGGCGCTGCTTCTGGTCTCGCGCATGCCGTGGCGCCAGACCCTCAAACGCATGGCGATGATGGACGGGTTCATCCTCTTCATGCTGATTTTGCTGCCTTTTTCCCTGCCCGGTGACCCGATCTTTACCCTCTGGGGCTTCACCGCAAGCTGGCAGGGGCTATGGAAAGCGGTCGAGATTGCGCTGACAGCCAATGCGGTGATCCTGTCGCTGATGGTGCTGGTTGGCACGATGGAGCCGGTCACGCTGGGCCATGCGCTACACCGTCTGCGCTGCCCGGAAACACTGGTGCATCTGCTGATGTTCACCATCCGCTATATTGAAGTGCTACGCGAAGAATACCTGCGGCTGCGCGGCGCGATGAAGGTGCGCGGCTTTCGGCCCGGCTCGAACTGGCACACCTACCGCAGCTTCGGCTACCTCGTCGGCATGATGCTGGTGCGCGCGATTGAGCGTTCCGAGCGCATTCTCGGCGCGATGAAATGCCGGGGGTTTTCCTGGCGGATGCTGCTGTTGCAGGAATTCACCCTCTCGCGCCGGGATATTGTTTTCGCTGCCGGGCTGAGCGCGCTCTGCCTTGGCCTGATCATTCTGGATTTCACATGACCCTGATTTCGCTGCAAGATATTCACTTCTCCTATCCCGGCCACCCGCCGATCCTCGCGGGCGCCGATCTTGAACTACATGCAGGCCAGCGCCTCGCGCTCACCGGGCCGAACGGGTCGGGCAAATCAACCCTGCTGCGCATCACGCTGGGTCTGCAAAAGCCGACTTCCGGCACCGTAATGATCTTTGGCAAGGCGCGGCGCGAGGAGGCGGATTTTCATGAGGTGCGCCGCCGGGTAGGACTGGTGTTTCAGGACGCCGACGACCAGCTCTTTTGCCCGACCGTGGCCGAGGACATCGCATTCGGGCCGCTTAACCTCGGCAAAACCCGCGACGAGGCGCTGGAGATTGTCGACCGGGTTTTGACCGATCTCGACCTGATGCACCTGCGCGACCGCATCACGCACAAGCTGTCCGGCGGCGAGAAACGGCTGGTGACGCTGGCCACCGTGCTGGCGATGGAACCGGAGGCGCTGCTTCTCGATGAGCCGACCAACGCGCTGGATACGAAAAACGAGGCGCGGTTGCTGGAAATTCTCAATGCCTTGCCGCAGGCCATCCTGCTGGTCAGCCATTCGCCCGCCTTCCGCGAGGCGCTCGCCCCGGAGCGGCTGGACCTGCAAAATGGCAGGTTGGTGCCGATTTCAGGCTGACGCAAGGTAAGCTCCTTCTGGTTGGAAATTGTCAGAAAATCCGCTATGTTGCGGGCAGCATAATTTCGGAGGATACCCATGCGTTTTCTTGCCGCCTTGGGCCTGTTGGCCTGTTTTTCTACCCCGCTCATGGCGCAGGATCGCGCCTCGGCCGTGCTTGTTCTCGATGGTTCCGGCTCGATGTGGGGGCAGATCGACGGGGTTGCCAAAATCACCATTGCGCAGGACGTGGTTGGGGATTTGTTGCAGGTCATCCCGGAGGAACAGGCGCTTGGCCTGACGGTTTACGGGCACCGCCGCAAGGGCGATTGCTCCGACATTGAAACGCTGGTCGCGCCCGGTATGGGCACGCGCGATGCCATCGCGGCGGCGGTGAATGCGATCAAGCCCAAGGGCAAGACGCCGATGACCGATGCGGTGATCGCGGCGGCGCAATCGCTGCGCTATACCGAGGAAAAGGCGACGGTGATTCTGGTTTCGGACGGGATCGAGACCTGTAACCCCGACCCCTGCGCCGCGGCGCGGGCGTTGGAAGAGGCGGGGGTGGATTTCACCGCCCATGTGATCGGCTTTAACGTCAATGACCCGAGCGCCGTGGCGCAGATGCAGTGCCTTGCGGCGGAGACCGGCGGCACTTTCCGACTGGCCGATGATGCGGCGGAGTTGGGCGAGGCGTTGGAGATTGTCGTCGCGCCGGAGCCGGTGACGGTTTCTTTCCGCGCCACGGAGGGGCAGAACGGGGCCGAGATCGGCAGCGGGCTGATCTGGAACTTCGCGCCCGAAGGCACGGGCCAGCAAACCGCCCCCACCGGCAGCACGCAGCTTGCCCTGTTGCCGGGCGACTATTCCGTTTCGGTTCTGCGCCTTGCCGATGAGGCTACCGCTGACGCGCGCTTTACCGTTGGCGACACCGCCGCAACGATCACGCTGGTCTTACCCGAACTCACCCCGGCAGCCACTTTGGAAGCGCCGGCAGCGGCGGTAGCCGGGTCCGAGATCGAGGTGGCATGGTCTGGGCCAAACAATAGTGACGATTATATCGCGCTTGCAGCCGTTGGATCGGATGTGAACGAGGAGTTTTATTATGAGTATACCAATGCCGGCACTCCGGTGACATTGCGTATGCCGGTTGAACCGGGCGCCTATGAGCTGCGTTATATCGCCAATGGTAATGTGAAGAAAATTCTTGCCAGCCGCCCGATCACCGGCACAGCGCCTGCCGCTTCGCTGGAAGCGCCGGAAACGGCGGTCGCAGGTTCCGAGATCGAAGTCACCTGGATGGGGCCGGGCAACCAAGACGACTATG